>NZ_JAOVTR010000010.1:0-3008 GCF_027737365.1 Campylobacter sp. JMF_01 NE2
GAAGTAAAAAAAGGTAAGCTACTAAGAGCAAACGGTGGATGCCTTGGCTAGTAGAGGCGATGAAGGACGTGCCAGGCTGCGATAAGTCTCGGGGAGCCGTCAAGGGGCTTTGATCCGGGAATTTCCGAATGGGGCAACCCAGTTAATAGTAATATTAACTACCTACGGGGGCGAACGAAGGGAACTGAAACATCTAAGTACCTTCAGGAAAAGAAATCAAAAGAGATTACGCTAGTAGCGGCGAGCGAACGCGTAAGAGGGCAAACCACTAGCTTGCTAGTGGGGTTGTAGGACTGCAATAAAGACTAAAAGCAGATAGCAGAATAAACTGGAAAGTTTAATCATAGAGGGTGATAATCCCGTATGCGAAATCTCCTTTTTACTTAGCAGTATCCTGAGTAGGGCGGGACACGTGAAATCCTGTCTGAAGCTGGGTAGACCACTATCCAACCCTAAATACTACTACTAGACCGATAGTGCACAAGTACCGTGAGGGAAAGGTGAAAAGAACTGAGGTGATCAGAGTGAAATAGAACCTGAAACCGTTTGCTTACAATCATTCAGAGCCCTATGATTTATCAGGGTGATGGACTGCCTTTTGCATAATGAGCCTGCGAGTTGTGGTATCTGGCGAGGTTAAGGAAACCCGGAGCCGTAGCGAAAGCGAGTCTTAATAGGGCGATTAGTCAGATGCTGCAGACCCGAAACGATGTGATCTATCCATGGGCAGGTTGAAGCCGGTGTAAGAACCGGTGGAGGACCCAACCGACGGCTGTTGAAAAAGCTCCGGATGACCTGTGGATAGGGGTGAAAGGCCAATCAAACATCGTGATAGCTGGTTCTCTCCGAAATATATTGAGGTATAGCGTTGTGTCGTAATTATAAGGGGTAGAGCACTGAATGGGCTAGGGCATACACCAATGTACCAAACCCTATCAAACTCCGAATACTTATAATGTAATCACAGCAGTCAGGCGGCGAGTGATAAAATCCGTCGTCGAGAGGGGAACAACCCAGATTAACAGCTAAGGTCCCTAAATCTTATTTAAGTGGAAAACGATGTGGAGTTACTGAAACAACCAGGAGGTTGGCTTAGAAGCAGCCATCCTTTAAAGATAGCGTAATAGCTCACTGGTCTAGTGATTCTGCGCGGAAAATATAACGGGGCTAAAATAAGTACCGAAGCTTTAAATTTACACTTTTGTGTAAGTGGTAGGAGAGCGTTCTATTCAGCGTCGAAGCCATACCGGCAAGGAGTGGTGGAGCGGATAGAAGTGAGCATGCAGGCATGAGTAGCGATAAAATATGTGAGAATCATATTCGCCGTAAACCCAAGGTTTCCTACGCGATGCTCGTCATCGTAGGGTTAGTCGGGTCCTAAGCAAAGTCCGAAAGGGGTATGCGATGGAAAATCGGTTAATATTCCGATACCAATATTAGTGTGCGATGGAAGGACGCTTAAAGTTAGGGGAGCCAGCTGATGGAAGTGCTGGTCTAAGTGTGTAGGTTGAGTTATAGGCAAATCCGTAACTCTTTATCCGAGACATTAAAGGCTCTTGACGCTCTTCGGAGTAGATTGAGAATCCTTGATACTATCGAGCCAAGAAAAGTTTCTAAGTTTAGCTAATATTGCCCGTACCGTAAACCGACACAGGTGGGTGGGATGAGTATTCTAAGGCGCGTGGAAGAACTCTCTTTAAGGAACTCTGCAAAATAGCACCGTATCTTCGGTATAAGGTGTGCCTAACTTTGTTAAGGATTTACTCCGTAAGCAAAGAAGGTTACAACAAAGAGTCCCTCCCGACTGTTTACCATAAACACAGCACTCTGCTAACTCGTAAGAGGATGTATAGGGTGTGACGCCTGCCCGGTGCTCGAAGGTTAATTGATGATGTCAGCTTTTGCGAAGCATCTGATCGAAGCCCGAGTAAACGGCGGCCGTAACTATAACGGTCCTAAGGTAGCGAAATTCCTTGTCGGTTAAATACCGACCTGCATGAATGGCGTAACGAGATGGGAGCTGTCTCAAAGAGGGATCCAGTGAAATTGTAGTGGAGGTGAAAATTCCTCCTACCCGCGGCAAGACGGAAAGACCCCGTGGACCTTTACTATAGCTTGACACTGCTGCTTGGATAAAGATGCGCAGGATAGGTGGGAGGCTTTGATCCATATACTCCGGTGTATGGTGAGCCATTGTTGAGATACCACTCTTCTTTATTTGGGTAGCTAACTAGCCTAAGTTATCCTTAGGTAGGACAATGTCTGGTGGGTAGTTTGACTGGGGCGGTCGCCTCCCAAAATGTAACGGAGGCTTACAAAGGTTGGCTCAAAGCGGTTGGAAATCGCTTGTAGAGTATAAAGGCATAAGCCAGCTTAACTGCGAGACACACAAGTCAAGCAGAGACGAAAGTCGGTCTTAGTGATCCGGTGGTTCTGTGTGGAAGGGCCATCGCTCAAAGGATAAAAGGTACCCCGGGGATAACAGGCTGATCTCCCCCAAGAGCTCACATCGACGGGGAGGTTTGGCACCTCGATGTCGGCTCATCGCATCCTGGGGCTGGAGCAGGTCCCAAGGGTATGGCTGTTCGCCATTTAAAGCGGTACGCGAGCTGGGTTCAGAACGTCGTGAGACAGTTCGGTCCCTATCTGCCGTGGGCGTAAGAAGATTGAGGAGAGTTGACTCTAGTACGAGAGGACCGAGTCGAACTGGCCACTGGTGTATGGGTTGTTCTGCCAAGAGCATCGCCCAGTAGCTAAGCCGGGATGTGATAAGAGCTGAAAGCATCTAAGCTCGAAGCCAACTCCAAGATGAATCTTCTTTTAAGAGCTCAGAAAGACTATCTGTTTGATAGGCCGGATGTGTAAGTGATGAAAGTCATTTAGCTGACCGGTACTAATAGCTCGTTTGCTTATCTTTTTAAGCATTACTTCCTTGTTAAAGGTATTAGAAATCCTTTAACAGTAATGGTAAAAGATTTTATTAAGCTTGATGACTTTTGCAGTGTTAA
>NZ_JAOVTR010000011.1:0-1850 GCF_027737365.1 Campylobacter sp. JMF_01 NE2
TCAATCCCTCAAACCTAAACAAGGACGATTGAGTTTATGATGAATATCTTGTGAGAGAATATTCATTTGTACTCTAGAAAGGAGGTGATCCAACCGCAGGTTCTCCTACGGTTACCTTGTTACGACTTCACCCCAGTCGCTGATTCCACTGTGGACGGTAGCTAGTTTAGCATTCCGGCTTCGAGTGAAATCAACTCCCATGGTGTGACGGGCGGTGAGTACAAGACCCGGGAACGTATTCACCGTAGCATGGCTGATCTACGATTACTAGCGATTCCGGCTTCATGCTCTCGAGTTGCAGAGAACAATCCGAACTGGGACATATTTTATAGATTTGCTCCATCTCGCGATATTGCGTCTCATTGTATATGCCATTGTAGCACGTGTGTCGCCCTAGGCATAAGGGCCATGATGACTTGACGTCGTCCACACCTTCCTCCTCCTTACGAAGGCAGTCTATTTAGAGTGCTCGGCCGAACCGTTAGCAACTAAATACGTGGGTTGCGCTCGTTGCGGGACTTAACCCAACATCTCACGACACGAGCTGACGACAGCCGTGCAGCACCTGTCTCAACATTCTAGCAAGCTAGCACTCTCTTATCTCTAAGAGATTTGTTGGATATCAAGCCTAGGTAAGGTTCTTCGCGTATCTTCGAATTAAACCACATGCTCCACCGCTTGTGCGGGTCCCCGTCTATTCCTTTGAGTTTTAATCTTGCGACCGTACTCCCCAGGCGGTATACTTAATCCGTTAGGTGGATTACTGCCATGACTAGCATAGCAACAACCAGTATACATCGTTTAGGGCGTGGACTACCAGGGTATCTAATCCTGTTTGCTCCCCACGCTTTCACGCATTAGCGTCAGTTAAGTTCCAGTAGATCGCCTTCGCAATGGGTATTCTTCTTGATCTCTACGGATTTTACCCCTACACCAAGAATTCCATCTACCTCTCCCTTACTCTAGATTACCAGTTTCCCAAGCAGTTTAACGGTTAAGCCGTTAGATTTCACAAGAGACTTGATAATCCGCCTACGCGTCCTTTACGCCCAGTGATTCCGAGTAACGCTTGCACCCTCCGTATTACCGCGGCTGCTGGCACGGAGTTAGCCGGTGCTTATTCGTTAGGTACCGTCAGTGTTCTTCCCTAACAAAAGGAGTTTACGCTCCGAAAAGTGTCATCCTCCACGCGGCGTTGCTGCTTCAGGGTTTCCCCCATTGAGCAATATTCCCTACTGCTGCCTCCCGTAGGAGTCTGGACCGTGTCTCAGTTCCAGTGTGACTGATCATCCTCTCAGACCAGTTATGCGTCATAGCCTTGGTAAGCCATTACCTTACCAACTAGCTGATACAATATAGTCTCATCCTACACCGAAAAACTTTCCCGACTTAACTTGTGTTAAGAAGGAGTATGGAGTATTAGCAGTCATTTCTAACTGTTGTCCTCCAGTGTAGGGCAGATTAACTATACATTACTCACCCGTGCGCCACTAACTCATAAGAGCAAGCTCTTACTTGTCCGTTCGACTTGCATGTATTAGGCACGCCGCCAGCGTTCACTCTGAGCCAGGATCAAACTCTCCATAAAAAATGTATCAAAGATAAAAAGAAACTTTTTATCTTTTAAATTCAATTTATGAAGTTTTTAATCTAAAAACTTAATTGTTTGTAACTTTTAAATTTGACAATTATAAAAATTGTCTTTGGCTCAATCGATCACTTGTTTAGATTTCAAAGATTGACTAAAAGATAGTTTTTGACAATAATAAATAAAATAACACGCATTGGAAAATAACAGAAGTTAGATTTCAAAAACGGAAAGTGGATTATATTCAAGGGTTGCTTAAAAA
>NZ_JAOVTR010000012.1:0-1719 GCF_027737365.1 Campylobacter sp. JMF_01 NE2
TCTTGTTGACACCAAGATGACCAGCTAAGGGAGTTTCATGGGCAATACTAAGGATTTCAGACCTATATGATTTAGGAACTACTATCTGATGTTTAACACTCCACTCTTCATCAGCAGGTACATCTAAAGGACGCCATTTTCTAAGAAGGACCCCATTCTTCAAATAATAACAAACTGGGACCTCTGAGACTTCATTCTCATCTAAAGCCTTATGGTACAAGTCCTTAAGCTCAGGGTCATTCTGTTGTTCACTAATAAGTTGTGACCTTGACCTTGTATCATGACCTTGGCTTGAACTTGACCGAGACAAATCACTTTCACAAACAGACTCACAAACAGACTGCTTTTGAGACAGACTGTCACATAAGGTACTACTAACCTCATTACCAAAAATCTGACCTATAAAAGTATCAGACAACTCAACCTCATTTTTAGAGGAATCAAGGGTGGCTTTCTTTGCCATAGCCCTAGTAACTGCACAAGAAGGATAAAGTTCTGGAATTTCCTGTTCATTAGAATCAGGAACATAATCAAGCACAGGAGTGTCAGTTACAACAGGATTAACAACAACCTTGTCTCCAGCTAAGTCATTACCTAGCAACAAATGAACACCCGGAAAGGGCAACGAAGGTCTAACGCCTACAGTCACAGGCCCAGTCACTAAATCTGATTTTAACTTAATGTTATGGAGGGGGACATTCAAAGATCCACACTCTACACCCTGTATAAGAACACTAGATCCAGAATAGGATTTATCACAAAACGGCAATATTTCAGCCAAAATTAGGGACTGAGAAGCACCAGTATCCCTCAAAATAGTGACAGGAGTAGGTGGGCATAATAAATCACATTGTAGTGACACAAAACCTTCCGACAGGAATGGTTCATAAACCTCCATAACAGAATCAGACTTGGGCTTAACAACATCATGAACTTTATTTTGTTCTACATAAGACTGTGGCTTAACACTTAATGTGGTGAACCCTGTGGGTTTCATATCACCAACATTATGATTTCTATTTTTCAACTTATAACAATTGGAGACAAGGTGTCCGGGCTTTCTACAATAAGAACACATAAGTTTGGATGTGGGATTATGGTCTTTGTAATCAACACGTGACCTGTTATTAGGTTCACTAGAGGACTTAACGGGACTAGGAGTGGCAACAGGACTAGGTCTATTATGAGAATGTGGTCTAAAATAAGTGGTCTTATTTGTAAAACTGGTCTTACATTGTCTAAAAGAAGTGGTCTTATTTACAAAACTGGTCTTATGAGTAAGGGAGTAATCGTCAGCTAGACGAGCGGCTTCATCCAAAGTTTCAACTTGTTTCTCATCCAAAAACGACTTAATATCAGGCCTTAAACAACGTTTAAATTCTTCTACTAACATTAACTGTCTAAGTTTGTCATGACTCTGTTCAATCTTTTTTGACATGCACCATCTATCAAATAATTGTTCTTTACTTCTAGCAAATTCTACATGAGTCTGGTTCTCTTCTTTTTTACAATTTCTGAATTTTTGCCTATAAGCTTCCGGAACCAACTCGTACCCTTTCAATATGATCTCTTTTACTTTCTCATAATCTGTACTCTGAGCTGGGCTTAACTGAGTATATATTTCCCGAGCTTTACCTATCAAAGAGCTTTGCAGCAAAAGAGTCCAGTGTTCCTTAGGCCATTTAAGATTTTCAGCAACTTTTTCAAAATGCATGAAAT
>NZ_JAOVTR010000013.1:0-1555 GCF_027737365.1 Campylobacter sp. JMF_01 NE2
CGATAAAACAACATCCATATAGAATGAATCCTGTAAAACAACAGTGCCTTAAAGATGAAGTGAAATATTTGTTGGAGAATGACTTTATTGAACCTAGTCAAAGTAACTATAGCTCTCCTTGTATTCTAGTTCCCAAGTCAAATGGAACATATAGAATGTGCACTGACTATAGAAAAAATCAATGCTGTGACAAAGACAGATTCGTTCCCAATACCAAGAATTGACGATTGTATAGACAATGTTGGGAAAGCCAAATATGTGACAAAGTTTGATCTGTTGAAAGGCTTCTGGCAAGTACCTCTTACTGATCGTGCTAAAGAGATATCGGCATTTGTAACACCAGACGGACTGTTCCAGTATAAAGTTATGCCGTTTGGGATGAAAAATTCTCCTGCCACGTTCCAACGATTAATAAATTCTATCCTGGCTGGTCTAGATAACTGCAAGGCGTATATTGACGACGTTATCATCTACACGGAGACGTTCGACGACCATCTACGGACCATCAGAGCATTCTTCGATCGACTCACCGAAGCTATGTTAACTATCAACCTTGAGAAAAGTGAATTCTGTCATGCTACATTAACATTCTTAGGACATGTTGTGGGACAGGGTCAAGTTAAGCCAGTAGATTCTAAGGTCCAAGCTATCTCTGAATTTCCTGAACCTAATTGTAAAAGACAACTGATGCGATTTCTTGGTATGGCTGGTTACTACCGTAAATTCTGTAGTAATTTTTCAGTTATTGCTGAACCTTTGACCAATCTATTAAGAAAAGGTACAAAGTTTGTATGGAATGACAGGTGTCAGATTGCTCAAAGCCATACTTAAGAGCACACCAGTTCTCTTAGCTCCAGATTTTAACAAGTGTTTTAAGTTAGCTGTAGATGCTAGTGATGTTGGTGCTGGTGCTGTATTGATTCAGGAGGACGACAATGGCATTGACCATCCAGTTTGCTATTTCTCTAAGAAATTTAATACACAACAAAGAAATTACTCTACTATTGAGAAAGAGTGTTTGGCTCTTATTTTGGCTATTCAGCATTTTGAGGTATACTTGACCTCTAGTCCTATGCCAATTGTTGTCTTCAGTGATCATAATCCTCTCAGTTTTCTTCATAAACTTAAGAACAAAAACCAGAGATTGTTAAGGTGGAGTTTGATGTTACAAGAATACAACCTTGAAATTAGGCATATCAAAGGTCGTGACAATATTATACCTGATGCATTATCTCGTGTGTAAATGACTTTAAACATGAAAGCTAGTGTACGATTTGTTAAGAGACTGTTATTATGACATTGAACAGACTTGTGTAATAATAATAGTTATGAAGTGTGTGATCATGAAATTAGCCAGTTACTTTGGAATGACTATTAACAGAATATGTGTATATTATGATATTGTTCCTACTTTGTTCAAGTACTGTTGAAATAATGTTATATCTATGCTTTGTAATTATGATATGATTTTCGTATAATGTTGTATTTTTCTTATAGATATTAATGTTGATTCTCCAAAAGAAAGCTCATTAATGTCGCTTTCTTTTCTTTGAAG
>NZ_JAOVTR010000014.1:0-1404 GCF_027737365.1 Campylobacter sp. JMF_01 NE2
GGCTTGTTTGACTGATGAGTTCATAAATACGGTGCAACGACTGCCTAATTTAGACGGATTTTTCGCAAACAACGCCATTTTGGCAAATTCGCCAATCTCATATCCGAGTGAATTTGCAAATGATTGCAAAAACGAGCCACAGCCAGAACTACACGCTTCATTTAGCACGATAGAATCGATACTTCCGTTTTTAATAGAAAAACATTTTATATCTTGTCCGCCGATGTCGATGATAAAATCAACATCCCTGTTAAAATGCTTTGCCGCGCTATAATGTGCGATCGTCTCAACAATGCCATAATCAAATTTAAACGCAGCCTTTATTAGCTCTTCGCCATATCCAGTTACGCCGCTACCTGCGATTTTAATGCGGTTTTCGCACATAGAGTAAATTTTTTTAAGCTCAGGGAGCAAAATCGCAATCGGATCGCCTTTGTTTGATGAATAAAATTTATACAAAAGTTCGTTATTTTCGCCGATTAGAGCGATTTTGATTGTGGTTGAGCCACAATCCACGCCCAAATACGCTTTTCCGCTATATGATAAAATGTCCATTTTAGGCGCACTTGCCATTGCGTGGCGATTTAAAAACTCGCTGTATTCGCTCTCGTCTTTAAAAAGTGGTGGTTCTGCGTTTATCACTTCTTTGTGCGGTTCGTGTTCGAGTAAATTTAAAATATCTTCTAAATTTTGCACTTTTGCACTATCTTTGGCATAAAGCGCACTTCCGTAAGCCACAAAATAAGGAGCTAACTCAGGAAAAACAGAATTTGATTCATCTAAATTTAGGGCTTTTTTAAAACTATTTCTAAGCCCTTGCATAAAATATAACGGACCGCCCAAAAATAGGACATTTCCTTTGACTTCTCTGCCTTGCGCAAGTCCTGAAATAGTCTGCTCGACGACTGCATTAAAGATACTCGCACTTATATCTTCTTTTCTAGCGCCTTGATTGAGAAGTGGCTGAATATCGCTTTTGGCAAACACACCACACCTTGAAGCGATAGGATAAATTTTTTCATAACCAAAGCTTAATTTATCGAGCATCGCAAGGCTAATATTTAGCAAATTTGCCATTTGGTCGATAAAAGCACCCGTCCCGCCGGCGCAGCTGCCGTTCATACGCTCTTCTACACCGCCTGTAAGAAATAAAATCTTAGCGTCTTCTCCGCCAAGCTCGATAACGACATCGGTTTTTGGAAATGCCTTTTTTACGCCAAGCGAAGTGGCAAAAACCTCTTGAACGAAGTCGATATTACAGCTTTTTGAAATGCCAAGTCCAGCTGAGCCTGTAATAGCCACGCGAAACTGCGAATTTGCAAATTTATCTTTTAAAAATGAAAGCGTTTGTGCTACGGCAAATTTGGGCTTGGCAAAATGGCGATCATAGCTTTTGTGTATAAT
>NZ_JAOVTR010000015.1:0-1396 GCF_027737365.1 Campylobacter sp. JMF_01 NE2
TAGGCAGTTTCGAGCGAAGTTACCTGTGGCGGTAATGAGCGATGAAATTGCCTAAATTTGTGCGTAAATCCGTCAGGCTTGGGGAATTAAGAGCTAGGCTAGTTTCAACTTAAAAAGCCTACGCCTTTTTCATCGTTCCTGTTTTATTAAATCTATCATGCCAAGATAGTGCTTCGTCTAAAATATGTGGCGTATGACCTGCTTTTTCATTAGCACAAGCTCTATCAAAATAATCTTGCAAAGCTTCTCTGTAATCAGGGTGAGCGATTTTTATCATCTCAGCGGCTCTTTCTCTTGGGCTTTTACCACGCAAATCTGCATAACCATATTCGCTAACTATTACCATTGTATCGTGTTCTGTGTGATCGACATGGCTTACAAAAGGAACGATTGAGCTTATTGCTCCACCTTTTGCAGTTGATGGCGTAAGGAATATAGAAATATAACCATTTCTTGCAAAATCACCGCTTCCGCCTATGCCGTTCATCATCTGTGTTCCCATAACATTTGTCGAATTTACATTTCCGTAAATGTCGGCTTCTAGCATTCCGTTCATTGCTATTACGCCAAGTCTTCTTATGACTTCCGGGTTGTTTGAAAGTTCTTGTGGGCGAAGGACTATGTGTTTGGAGTAGAAGTTGATGTTTTCGCGGAAGTCATCAACTGCATCAGGGCTAAGAGAGAGCGAAGCAGAGCTTGCCATTTCGACAACGCCGTCTTTGATTAAGTCTAAAAGTCCGTCTTGGATAACTTCTGTGTAGCATGTAAGGCCTTTGTATCCTGCTCGTTTAAGTCCAGCCAAAACGGCATTTGCGACATTGCCAATGCCAGATTGAAGTGGCAAAAGCGTATCTTTTGGCAACCTTCCGGCTTTTACTTCTTGTTCAAAAAATTTAACGACATTATCTCCGATTGCGATTGAAATTTCATCAAGTGGAGTAAATTTATTAACACGATCTGGTGTGTTTGCTACTACTACGGCTACGACTTTATCTGGATCGACTGTTAAATATGGTGTTCCTATGCGATCTCCTACTTCATTGATAGGTATTTCTTTTTGATACGGCGAACGAGCCAAAACAGCGACATCATGCAGTTTTTCTAATTCCAATGGCTGAGAAATATTTACTTCTAAAATAACTTTTTTGGCAATATTTAGCCAATTTTGCGCATTACCCACCGAAGTCGATGGCACCAATTTCCCATCTTCTGTGATACCTGAAATCTCAACAATAGCAAAATCCATTTCTCCAAAAAATCCAGATTCGGCATACTGAGCTAGACTTGAAAGATGAATATCCATATATTTAGTTTTATTTGAATTTACTGATATTCGCATATCTTTATCTGTATTAAAAGGTGCCCTAAAACTAACGGCACCAGCTCTTGCTAAAAC
>NZ_JAOVTR010000016.1:0-1394 GCF_027737365.1 Campylobacter sp. JMF_01 NE2
CAATAATAAATAAAATAACACGCATTGGAAAATAACAGAAGTTAGATTTCAAAAACGGAAAGTGGATTATATTCAAGGGTTGCTTAAAAAGAGATTAAAGGAAAGGGGAAATTGTAGAAATTTTGCAAAACTCGCCAAAATAGCTAAAAATTCACTTTTTTGTTATAATCTATCCTATTAAATTTTTTAAATTTGGAGATTTTATGAAAAAGATAATTTTAGCACTACTTATAATAGGGCAAATTTTTCTAAATGCCAACCAAGGCGATAAAGAGTTGATAAATTCGCCGGAACTTGATAGCAAAACAAACGAGAAAATGCAAATTCTAGCAAAATTCGTAGATTATCGCCGAACTTGGAATTACGCCAAACACGATAAATTGAAACAAAAACTCGACAATAAGGAAATAACTGTTGCCGAATTTGAAGAAGCTATAAAAGATTTAAAGATAAAAACTACAAAAGATTATTATGATAATCTTGGCATTTTTAGCAAAATCGAGCTATCAAAACACGCCAATTTTATGGTTAGCTCTGCCGTTAGACAAGATGATATAAAAGAACTTCCAAGCGAAATTTGCATGCTTGAAAATTTAGAAGAAATCGATGTAGAAGGCACAGGTATCACCGACCTGCCACCTTGCGTGATAAATTTAACCAAGCTTGAAAGGCTAAATTTCGGTAAAACTTACATAAAAGAAATCCCCGAAACCATAAGCAAAATTCCAAATCTAAAACGCCTATATTTACGAACTTCTAAGCTAGAAAGACTAGGAAATCACATATCAAATTTAAAAAATTTAGAATATCTAGACATTTCAAAAACGGCGATTTCTGAGATACCACCGCAAATCGAAAATCTTGTGAGTCTAAAAGGAATTGATTGCTACAATTGTAGAAATCTAAACTCACTGCCAAAAGAGCTTGCAAATTTGCAAAATTTGGAAGTTTTGGATTTGATGAATTTAACTATAAAAGAATTCCCTGATGAACTTCTAAATTCAAAAAGCCTAAAATTACTCGATTTAAGCTTTGAAAATTTCCCGTCAAATTTCGCAAATTTGCAAAGTTTGGAAGTATTAAAAATCGGAAAAATAAATATGGAAAATTTGAGCGAAATTTTGAAACTAAAAAATTTAAAACGCTTAGCGATTAGAAGCGGAAACATTACTGCCCTACCCGATGAGATAGAAAATTTAATGGATTTAGAAGAGCTTTATTGCACGAACGGGGATTTGGAAACAATCTCACCAAAAATCGCAAATCTAAAAAATCTAAAAGAGCTTTGGATTGACGGCAACAAAAAACTATCGCAGTTGCCAGAAAATTTGGGCGATTTAGAAAGCTTAGAAACCTTGCTTATATATGATACGAATATAACCAAACTGCCACAA
>NZ_JAOVTR010000017.1:0-1391 GCF_027737365.1 Campylobacter sp. JMF_01 NE2
AAAAATTTATGCCAAGAAATCATTGCCAAAACTACGGCTAAAAACAAAATGGTCTTAGTCGATCCAAAAGGCAAGGATTACTCAAAATACAAAGGTGCTACGCTTCTTACGCCAAATAAAAAAGAAGCAGGAATCGCGCTAGATACGGATCTAAATTCATCACAAAGCATAAATCAAGCCGTGCAAAATTTAAAAGAAAAATTCGCTCTAAAATATGGTCTTATAACGCTTAGCGAAGAAGGCATTATTTTATGCGATGAAAATTTGCAAATTCGCTCTTTTCCTGCACTTGCCAAAGAGGTTTTTGATGTAACGGGCGCCGGAGATAGCGTTTTAGCGACTTTGGGATACTGCTTGGCAAGTGGAGCAAACATAGATGAAGCCATAGAAACTGCAAATTTAGCAGCCGCGGTCGTGGTCGGCAAAGTAGGCTCGGCAGATGCTGCTTGGAGCGAAATCGAAGCCCTAAAAAGCACGAAAATCGGCTTAGAGCGAAAGATTGTCGATTTACCGACACTTTTAGGGCTTTATCTAAAAGATAAAAAAGTGGTTTTCACAAACGGTTGCTTTGATATTTTGCATGTGGGGCATATTTCGTATCTACAAAAGGCAAAAGAGCTTGGCGATATTTTGATTGTGGGGCTAAACTCAGATCGCTCAGTAAAAGCCCTAAAAGGCGATCCGCGTCCAGTAAATGAGCAAAATGATAGAGCTAAAATGTTAGCGGCATTAGAGTGCGTGGATTTTGTGGTGATTTTTGACGATGATACGCCACACGACTTAATCAAAGCCCTAAAACCTGATATTTTGGTAAAAGGTGCGGATTACACAGGCAAAAAAGTGGTTGGCAGCGAATTTGCTAAGGAAACAAAACTGATAGAATTCGTTGAAGGTAAAAGCACAACAAATTTGATAAATAAAATTAAAGGTTAAAAAATGTTTGAAAATGAATTAAAAGCACATTTAGAAGCCGCACAAAAAACGGCGAATTTAAGCGGTGCAGTCAAAAAAGCGACTGATATTATAGTAGAGTGCCTTAAAAACGGCGGGAGAGTTTTGATATGTGGCAACGGCGGAAGTGCCGCAGATAGCCAACATTTCGCAGCAGAACTAAGCGGTAGGTATAAAACCGAGCGAACTCCGTTAGCAGGAATCGCCCTTACCACCGATACTTCGGCATTAACAGCCATCGGAAATGACTATGGGTATGATGCGGTTTTTGCTAGACAATGCGGTGCAATCGGACGAACGGGCGATGTTTTGGTGGGGATTTCGACCAGCGGAAATAGCAAAAATGTGCTAAATGCCTTTGAAGTCGCCAAAAAAATCGGTATGCGAACGATAGGTTTTAGCGGCAAAGGCGGCGGCGCGATGAACGAAGCGTGTGAGCT
>NZ_JAOVTR010000018.1:0-1366 GCF_027737365.1 Campylobacter sp. JMF_01 NE2
GTTTTTCCATCAGCTATCGGGTCAGAATACGGAATTCCGACTTCCAAAATATCAAGTTTGCTATCATTTAAATTTGAAATCAGCTCTTTTGTATGCTCTACACTTGGGTAACCTGCGACTATGTAGCCGATGTTTGCCTTTTTATTATCAAATGCTTTTTTTATCTTATCCATAAATCGTTCCTTTTTTGTAGTTCATAACGGTGTTCATATCTTTATCGCCCCTACCGCTTACATTTACTACGATTGTTTTTCGCTCATTTAGGCTAGGACATAGTTTTTCCAAATACGCCAAAGCGTGAGAGCTCTCAATTGCTGGTATTATCCCTTCTAGGCGAGATAAAAGTTTTAACGCATTTACGCACTCATCGTCCGTTACGGCAGCATACTGCGCTCTTTTAATATCAAGCAAATGAGCGTGTTCCGGACCAACGCCCGGATAATCAAGCCCTGCTGAAATACTATGAACCGGATCTATCCGTCCGTAAATATCTTGCAAAACGATAGTTTTCATGCCGTGAATTATGCCGGGGCTTCCTTTTGTCATGGTCGCAGCGTGATACGGTGTATCTATGCCAAGTCCTGCTGCTTCAACGCCTATCAAATTTACGCTTTCATCGTCTAAAAATCCGCTAAAAATGCCGATTGCGTTACTGCCGCCACCCACACAGGCGATGACGAAATCAGCCTTAACGCCTTTTTCTTTGAGTTGTGCTTTGGCTTCTGTGCCGATTACGCTTTGGAAATCTTTTACCATTTTTGGATACGGGTGCGGACCGACAGCAGAACCGATGACATAAAATACCTCTTCAATCTCATTTACCCACGCTTGGATTGCCGCTGTTGTGGCTTCTTTTAGCGTTTTTAAGCCGTCACTAATGGTAACTAAATTTGCACCCAAAAGTCGCATACGAAAGGCATTTAGCTGTTGTCTAGCGGCGTCGCATTCGCCCATATAAATGCTACATTCTAACCCCAAAAGTGCCGCCGCTGTGGCAGTGGCTACGCCGTGCTGACCTGCTCCCGTTTCGGCAATGACCTTCTTTTTACCCATTTTTTTTGCTAGTAGCGCCTGAGCTAGGGCATTGTTGATTTTATGTGCACCGGTGTGATTTAAATCTTCGCGTTTTAAGTAAATGTCGTGTCCGTAGTGTTCGCTTAGGCGTTTTGCGTAGTAAAGTGGGCTCGGGCGACCTGCGTATTCACGCAAAAGATAGTCAAGCTCATCTCTAAATTCTTTTGTCATCGCAATGGTGTTGTAAGCTTCTTCAAGCTCTTCGAGTGCAAACATCGCAGTTTCAGGGACAAACTGACCGCCAAATTTGCCAAAATATGCTTTTGTATTCATTTTTTGCCTTAAAATAAAA
>NZ_JAOVTR010000019.1:0-1313 GCF_027737365.1 Campylobacter sp. JMF_01 NE2
ATCGCCACAGGAGCAGGTGCCGCAAGCCGCCATGCCATAGGAACGGGTGTTATGGGCGGTATGATAGCAGCTTCTACGATTGCGATTTTCTTTGTTCCGCTGTTTTTCTACCTTTTAGAAAGCCTTAATGAGTGGATAGACAAAAAACGAGCAGAAAACAAAAGTGCGGAGGACGAGTGATGAATAAATTTTTATATAGCGTGATTGCAAGTGCCGTTTTGTTTAGTGGTTGTTCGTTTAAGCCGACGCTTCCGCAAAAAAATACCGAATTTATCGCAGACTACGGCGAAATTCGTATAGATAAAGCTTGGTGGGCTGAATTTGGCGATAGCTATCTAAATGAGCTAGTTGAAAGTGCGCTACAAAACAATTCTGATTTGAATTTAGCTCTAAATAATATCGAAATAGCGAGAACTTCGCTTGGACTTTCACGCTTGGAGTTTTTACCAAATTCGCAAATTCAAGGCGGCGCAGGTCGCCAAAATAACTTTGGAAATCTGCCTGATAGAAACTCGCACGAAGCCTATTCGCTTGGGGCTTCTATGAGCTATGAAATCGATTTTTGGGGCAAAATTCGCAACTCAGTCAGAGCTGCAAATGCTAAATTTAACGCCACAAAATATGATTACGAAACAGCAAAAAACACAATCGTTAGCACCGTTGCAAACCTTTATTTCACGCTGATTTCGCTAAAAGAACAAGAGCAAATTTTAAAATCCAGCCTAGATAGCTACACTAGCACGGCAAATTTTCGTAAAAAACAGCTAAATGCAGGAGCTATTAGCGATATTGTTTATTATCAAGCATTAGCGACACAAGAAAACGCAAGAGCAAATTTAATCGGCGTTCAAAACAACCTTTCGCAAATTTCGACTTCGCTAAACATACTTACAGGTAAAAGCTACAACGAAATTCTACACGGCGTGGTAAATTCGGCAAATTCATTGCCAAATGCACCTGCGATTCCAAGCGGGATTTCATCGGACATCTTACTTCACAGACCCGATGTCGCAAGTGCGCTTGAACGCCTAAAAGCTACAAATTTCCTTGTCGGCGTGGCAAAGGCGCAGTATTTTCCGTCTATCTCGCTAACAGGAAGTCTAGGTTATGCTAGCGGCGAGTTTGACACGCTTTTAAATAACCCTGCTTGGAGCATAGCCGGTTCGCTAGTGGGGCCTCTTATCGACTTTGGTCGCACCAAAAAGCGAGTGGATTTGGCAAATCTGGATCAAAACGCAAGTTTTATCGCCTATGATAAGACCTTAAAAACGGCTTTTGGCGAGGTTAAAGACGCATTAGTCGGCATAGAAAAC
>NZ_JAOVTR010000001.1:0-582255 GCF_027737365.1 Campylobacter sp. JMF_01 NE2
AGTTTTTGACAATAATAAATAAAATAACACGCATTGGAAAATAACAGAAGTTAGATTTCAAAAACGGAAAGTGGATTATATTCAAGGGTTGCTTAAAAATAGATTAAAACTAGAAAAAATTTTTGAAATTTTAAAATTTAATCTTTAAGCAAAATTTTATTTTCTGCCCGTTTTACGATGCGACCCACGATAGTGGCACTTTCATATCCTGCATTTTTTAAATTTCGCACCGCCACGGCGACATCTTTTTCACTTATAGCGAGCAAAAGCCCGCCACTAGTTTGCGCATCGGCTAAAATCACTTGCGCTTCTTTATCGCAAAACGGAGCGATAAATTTCAAATTTCTATAACTTCCGCCAGGGATCAGCCCCTCATCTAGGCACTTTTGCACGCTTGCAAAAAGCGGAATTTCACGCACAAAAATTTCAAAACTGATATTTTCATTTATCATTTCTAGCGCGTGTCCCAAAAGCCCAAAGCCCGTGATATCGGTCGCAGCGTGTATTTCTAACCCACTAAGCGCACCAACAGCGTATGAATTTAGCCTAATCATACTCTCAATTGCGTCGCGGAATTCAGCGAATTTTAAAAATTTCGCCTTTATCGCCGTTGAGATTACGCCAGTGCCAATCGCCTTTGTCAGCACGAGCAAATCGCCTTCACGCGCAGTGTTATTCGACCAAAATTTCCCCGGCTCAACCACGCCAGTAGCACTTAATCCATAATAAATTTCTTTCGTTTTTATCGTGTGCCCACCCACTAGCACGCCACCGCACTCGCTGATTTTGCTCTTGCCGCCAGATAAAATTTCTTGCAAAATTTCATCACCAAAATGGCAATCATCAAATCCAACGATATTTAGAGCGTTTATCACTTTTGCGCCCATTGCGAAGATGTCGCTGAGCGAATTTGCCGCGGCGATTTGGCCAAAAATGTATGGATCATCGACAATCGGCGTGATAAAATCGAGCGTCTGCACGAGCGCCAAGCTCTCGCTTATGCGAAAGACGCTTGCGTCCTCGTTGCTATCAATCGATGATAGTAAATTTGCATCGGGCGTGATTAAGCTTCCAAGATTTTTCGTTAGACCCGCCGGGTCCAGCTTGGCTGCTCAACCCGCTGCGCTGATAAATTTCGTAAGGTTAAAATCACGATAAATCATAGTTTTATAGCTTCGTATTTTGATAAAATTTCCATAATCTCATAAGCGTTTGAAATTTCGCCAAGAGCTAGGTCGCCGACTAATTTATAGCTTTCCAAACAGCTTCCACAGCTTAGTATTTCCACGCCCGCCTCGCTTAAATTTTTTAACGCTTCAAAGCTTGGGTGAGCGCGATTCGTGGTGATAAATACGGCGTTATTTACGCAAATGATTTTGGCTGGTTTTTGCTCTAAATTTAATAACGCGCCCAAAAATTTAGCCAAAAGCGCCTTGCCGACTGCGCCAGAACCGCAACTTTCTTCGTTTAAAAACACTACCTTTGGCTTAGCGAAATTTGGCATATCGCAAAAAATATCGTCCAAACTCTCATCTTTTAGCTCATCGGTTTTGGTAAGCGAAATCGTGGCTTCACCGCTATTTTCGCTGATTTGCGCCTCAAATCCGTTTTTTTGCAAAAATCGTTTTATGTTTTCTTTGGGTGCGATATCATTAACCAAAATTTCCAAATTTTCGCCGATTTTTAGCGAATTTAGGGCTTTTTTGGTAAGCAAAAGTGGCTCAGGGCACAATAAATTTCGACAATCTAGTTGCAAATTAAATCCTTAAAAAAATATCTTTGACACGCAAAGCTAGCGAGGAAATATCCTCGCTCAAATTTTATAAACGAGGATATTTTTCCTCAAACTGCGATTTCGCCACGCTTCCTTTATCCAAAAGCTCGCGATACCAGTAGTGGTGGAGCACATAAACTTCCTCTTCTGGTTTGTGTCCATCTATCATAGAGTGGATCGCTCCGCTGATCGCAAACACGGTCATATAGATATGCACGCACAAAAACACAGCGCAAACTGCGCCAAGCAGGTTATGCACGATTGCGCTAGCGCGCAAAACCTCGATTTGGCTCACGCCACCAAATGCGCTATTTACCGCAGGCGCGCTGTAATCCAAAAAATACATTGACGCACCAGTGGCTATCATCACCATACCGCCCACAGTCGCTATCCAAAACCACGCCTTTTGGCCAGCGTTAAATTTACCAGCAGGGATTGCGCGCTTGGTTTTGCTAAGGTATCCGCCCATGATAATCATCCATTTAATATCATAAAAGCGCGGCAGCATACGCCAAAACCACAAAACAAACATCGGAATCACAGCGATTGCAAATGCGATAGTGGCGATTCCATGAGCGTTTTTACAAAACCTCACGAAGCTTCCCCCGCCAAAACTCTCGCCAAACATCATTATTAGACCAGTTGGCACCAAAATCGCCCACGAGCTAGCCGCGACGAAATGAAAACATCGCTCAAAAAGGGTAAATGCAAGCACTGGCTTGCCAGCGTGGTGGTCGAAGTGTTTCGCCCCCACAATCAAATAATGTCCCAAAAACGAGAATATCACCGCAAGGCTAGCCCCCAAGGCTAACCACGCAAAAAATCCCGAACTTTGAAGTTGCACAAAAAGCGGCGCTAGGCCATCTTCGTATAAATTTATGTTTTCTAGTCGGGCTTTCCCCCACACATTATTCCCACTAGTTTGCACAACCTGTGCATATGGTCGGTCCTCGGCATACGCGCCCAAACAGGCGCAAAGCACACAAAAGAACTTCTTCATATATTTCCTTGACACAAAAATTTAGGGATTATAGCGTTTTAAGCCAAATTATGGCTTAGAAAATTTTATTAGTTTCTTCGCCTAAATTCCTCATAACCAAACTCTATCATATCCTCGACATTTCCGCTCTCATCTACCATTACCAAATTTGGCAATTTTATGCCGTTAAAGGTCGTGTTTTTGACTATCGTGTAGTGGATTTGGTCTTCAAATATCACCCTATCGCCGATTTTAAGCGGGGTATCAAATTTATACTCTGGCTCACCTGCTTCCAAGCCTACAATAT
Organism: Campylobacter sp. JMF_01 NE2; assembly: GCF_027737365.1. Taxonomy (NCBI): domain Bacteria; kingdom Pseudomonadati; phylum Campylobacterota; class Epsilonproteobacteria; order Campylobacterales; family Campylobacteraceae; genus Campylobacter; species Campylobacter sp. JMF_01 NE2. The sequence goes on from NZ_JAOVTR010000001.1 coordinate 3,061, forward strand.
CGCCAGCTAGGCAGGTATTTCCACCGAAACGATAGACAAATTTACCCTCTTTGCTCTCGCCACGCACCGCAGGGCGATATGGCATAAGCACGGTATCTGGCATGTGTGCCTCAGCCGAAGTATCCAAAATAGCGATGTTTGCGTCGTTTTCGACGATATCAAGCACGCTAGCGACTAGGTATCCGCACTCCCAGCCCACAGCCTCGCCCGGCTCTAAAAATACCTCCACGCCGTATTTTTCACGGAATTTTTTGATTAAGCTAATTAGCAATTCGACATTGTATCCCTCGCGCGTGATATGGTGTCCGCCACCGAAATTTAGCCATTTAATCACACCAAAATATTTGCTAAATTTCGCCTCAAACGCCTCTAAAACGCGCTCTAAATTCTCCGCACCCTCCTCGCAAAGTGCATGAAAATGAAATCCACTAATCCCCTCTAAAAACCCGCTCTCCTCGCTAATAGCGCGGTTTAGTGCGTCCAGTGTCATACCCAAACGGCTAAATTTACCGCACGGATTGTAAGCGTCTTTGGGCGCAAAAGAAGTTTGTGGATTTAGGCGAAGTCCGCATTGCACGCCCGCACTCATCGCCTGCGCGCGGTATTTTCGCCACTGGGAGGCGCTATTGAAAACCACATGATCGCTAAGGGATAAAATTTCAGCCATATCGCACTCTTTAAAAGCGGGCGAATAAGTATGAACCTGCGCATTTTCACCTAAATACTTTCTAGCAAATTTAGCCTCGTGCAGACCACTGCAAGTAGCCCCGGAAAGGCACTTTTGCACCAAAGGCATACCAAGGCTAAACGCAAAACCCTTTAACGCACACAAAACCACTGCCCCACTTCGCTCGCCGACCCTTTGCAAAAGGGCTAAATTTGCCCGCAATTTCGATTTTTCGCACACATACGCTGGGGTTTGAATTTCATCAATTTTCATAAAAATCCTTTTGTAAAATTTTTTAATTATATAAAATTTTATAAAATTTTGGCTAAAATCGCCGAATTTTAAATCAAAGGAAAGATATGGTAGAAGTGGAATTTTTAGGTCCAATCGGCAAAGAGCCGATGAAATTTGACGCCAAAACACTTAGCGAAGTAAAAGAGATTTTAAGCAAAGATAGCTCGCTAAAAGAGTGGCTATCTAGCTGCGCTGTGGCGGTAAATGACAAAATGGTCTATGAACTAAATACCGCGCTTAAAGACGGCGATAAAATCAGCCTTTTGCCGCCGGTTTGTGGAGGCTAATATGGAGTTTGCTGGCAATTTTTCTTTGCACGATGGTGCGCTTGATATCCCTGCGATTTCGAATTCATGGTATGAGCATTACAAGGGCGCAAACTGCGGTGCGCTGATTACTTTTATCGGCATTGTGCGCGATGAGGACGGCATTAGCGGACTTAGTTTTGATATATACGAGCCGATTTTGCGCTCGTGGTTTCAATCATGGCAAACAAAGGCGCAACAATCTGGCGCGCAGGTCTTTTTCGCGCACTCAAAAGGCGATGTGAGCGTGCATGAAAGCTCATATATCGCGGGTGTGCTAAGCCCACAGCGCAAGTTCGCTCTTGCTTTGATAAACGATTTTGTCGAGGATTTTAAGGCAAATGCGCCGATTTGGAAATACGATTTGATAAAAGGCGAGCGAATTTACGCTGCTTCTCGCTCGCAAAAACTGCGCGGCGCAGGTATTTTGGGGTGAAATTTATTTTGAAAATTTTGCTTTAAATTTAAACTACTAAATTTTATAAAAACACTCAAATTTACGGGTTTTACCCCGTAAATTTAAAATTTAAACACATCTTTTGCAGATGAAATTTGTTTTGCCATACCAATATCGATTTTTTGATAACCGCATTTAAAAATCGGCTCCAAAACCTCGGTAAAAAAGGCGTTTAAGCCCTCTTGGGTAATCTGCTCGTTGCTAGCATACCTTGCTAACCCCATAAAAATACCATGTCCGATTTCGTTGCCAAAGCGCGCTTCCTTGCCCATGAAATCGTTTAGCGCGTGGCACACAGCCACTGTGGCTTTGGCGTTAGCGACATGGTTGTCGTTTAAAAAGTCTTCGAGCACGCCATAATCGCACTCGCATTTGATCCAGCGAAATGCTTTCGCGCTGGACGGGGAAATTTGGGTGTCATTGACATTTGCTGCGCAGATGATAAAGAGGTTTTTTGGCACGGCGAAATAGGATTTATTGTCTTTGACGATCACGCTGAATTTTTCCATTTCCGCCTCATCAAGGGTGTCGATGAAGTGCGAGTTTTTGGTGCGGATGATAGAGAGCGGGTCGTTTTCGTCGTATCTGCGCTCCAAAAGCGCAATGCTCTCGCCAAAAATTTCATCGAAATTTCCGCTATCAATGGAATCAATTATCAAATAATACTCGCCTTTTGGGTCTTTTAGCGCCTTTTTACAAAGCGCCTTAAATTCGCCATTTACTAGCATATCACCCACGAAACCATCGATAAAATCGCTATATGAGAAGCTCTCGTGGAAGCTAAGGTAGCAAAAATGGCTTGGGGCGAGCTTTTTATCCTTGATAAGTGAGCGGATTTTTCTAGTTTTTCCTGAGCCGATTGCGCCGAAAAATATCGTATTTTTGGCGACTTCCTCGCTTTTGTAATTTTGCAAATACTCGAAAAATAGCGAAGCATAGACCGGTTTGGCGTTATATGGAGCTTGGGCAGGGTATGGTTCGAACTCGCCCATAAATTTCGCGCTAGCCTCGTAAAAATCGGAGAAATTCTCGATTTGCATGGCATAGAGCGAATTTAGTAAATTCACGCTTTCATTTGTGTATAAAAATGTCGGAAGCTCATCGTTAGCCTGCGTGAAAATACTAGCTAGCAAGTAAAGTTTTTCCGAGCTGGCCTGCTCCAAGTCTGCGCCCGCGCCCACGCCTAAATTCAGCGAACCCTCGTCGCCTAAATAATGCTCTAATAAGAAAAAATTGTCCGCCTTCATCGTCGCTTTTAAAAACTCAATTACGACAAAAGGCTGATTATGCAAGCAAATATCAAAAAATTCGCTGGCTAAATTCGCGTCAATGCTGATAAATAGCCTATACATCGTGTCGTAAAAATTTATGATTTTTTGCTTAAATTCGTTTCGTTGAAGGCGTTCTTGCGTCGCCATATTGAAATTTTTGATTATATTTTCTATGAAAATGTAGAGTGAAACGACATCTTTATCCTCACCGCTAAGCACGCTCTCTACGCTAGTCGCGGCTGTTTTTGGGAAAAGATCTTTTTTGGCTGCGATACGATCTTTGAAAACAAAATCGTAATAAAACGCGCCGATATTCGCGTCAAAAAACTGCTCCATAAAAAAATACTCAGCATGCGGGAATTTCTCGCCGAAGCTTAAAATTTTGTCGCTTCTTAAATTTCCATCGCTGAAATTTATGTATAAATTCGACAAAAAATCGCTCTCAAAATCATCGAAACTATTTAAATTGTGCTTTAAAGTTTGCAAATGTTTTGAAATAGCTAGGTGTTTTTTGACCCAATACTGGTTTTTGCTATGATTTTTCCAATCGCTAGCAAGCGTGGTAATTTGCTCTTTTGTGAAATCTTGCATGGACTTTTCCTTTTAAGATAAATAAAACCTCGCAAGATACCTAAATTTAAATAAATAATAAATAAAACTTATTGTATGCCCGAAATCAACGGGACAAATTCACACGCACCCAAATTTTCTTGGCTTATCTCGCTAGGCGAAATTTTATGAAATTTAATGATATATTGCGCCCCGCCCTCACTCATGGGAGCAACCAAAATACCGCCGATTTTAAGCTGAGCGAAGAGCCTGTCGCTAATTTTGGACGCGCAGGCTGAGAGTAGTATCCTATCATAAGGCGCAAACTCGCGCCAGCCCACATTACCGTCATCGTGGCGGAGATTTATGTTGCGAATACCCAAATTTGCGAAGTGTTTTTTCGCCTCGCCCACTAGCCTCTCCACGCGCTCCACGGCAAAAACCCTACGCACCATATATGCCAAAATCGCAGACTGATACCCGCTCCCGCAGCCGATTTCTAGGACATTTTCTACGCTCTCATCAATGTCGAGCGCCATACTCATTCTAGCCACAGTTAGCGGAGAGCTAATCCACTGAGACGCCAAAATCGGTTGCGCATTTAGGCTAAACGCATGCGCGCTAAATGGGGCAAACTCGCTACGAGATACGCTTTTTAATGCGTCATAAAGCGCTGGCGAAATAGCGATTTTATCAGCGATTTCCTCCGCCATTTTTTCGCAACGAAGTTTTTCTAAACTATCCAAAATTTTCTCCATTATTTTAAAATGAACTACGAATGCCGACGATTTTTTGCGGGGCGGACGAAGGGCTAGACTAAGTCGTCTGCCCGAGTTCGCAACGCAAAAAAGCTAGGCTGGGTTCAACCGCCAAACTCCCTAGAAATCGTCGAAACTCAAACTTCCTTTTGAGTAGTTCGTAACCTTACTTTCAAAGAAATTTGACTTTTGATCGTTAAATTTAGAGAAATCATCGACCCATTTTATCGGGTGAGAGGCGCCGTATTTTTTCTCTAAACCAATCGCAAGCAATCGTTGATCGACTAGGTAGTGTATGTATTCTTCGATGATATCGTCTGTAAAGCCCATGATTTGGTTATCTGTGATATATTTGCCCCATTTGATTTCCAAATTTCCAGCCGTTTCAAACATCTCGTAAATTTTGCTGATATTTTTCTCGTGGAAAAGGTCAGCTCGTTCTTTGCGCACGGAGTTTATCATGTTTTGGAAAAGTAGTAGGTGTGTGATTTCATCTCTTTGGATAAATCTAATCATCTGCGCTGAGCCAAGCATTTTACCAGCGCGCGCCAAGGCATAAATCGAAGTAAATCCACTGTAAAAATAAATCCCCTCTAAAATTTGATTCGCAACCATTGCTAAAAGCAGTTTATCGTCTGTAACCTCGCCTGCTAGCTCCTCATATACGCTCGAAATATAGGCGTTTTTCTCGCGCAAAACATCATCGTGTTTTTCCATTTCATAAATCAAATCGGTATTTTCGCAAATCGCCTCGACCATTACCGCGTAACTTTTGCTGTGATTTGCCTCTTCGTAGGCTTGGCGAGCGAGCACAGCGTTGATTTCAGGGGCTGTTATGTACGGATTGATATTATCGGCTAGATTGTTTGTCTGGAAGCTATCCATGGAAATTAGCTGGCTCCATACCAAATCATACATGCGTTTTTCGGCGGTTGTGAGATTGAAGTTATAATCCCTCACATCATCAGTCGTATCGACCTCTTTGGGAAACCAAGTATTTGCCTCCATAATGTCCCAGAGTTTGAGCGCCCATTGGTATTTTGCCTTGGTGAAATTTAGTATTCCGTGCGGATTGCCGTTAAAGACCTTGCGATTGGTGAGAGTTTCGTCTGAAAAGGGGTTGTAGATTTTTTTTCTATCCATAATTTTGCCTTTTTTTGAAATTTAACTCGCAATTCTAGCAAAATACAAATTAGAAATTTCTAAGAGAGATTTTTAGAGGCGAGATTATCTTAGAAGGGTCGAAATTTTGCTTTGGCGCGCCAAGACCGCCCAAATTTTCGCCAGTATCAAGGAAATTTTGCAAAAAATACTCGCCCCTATAACCCTGCTCGCACAAAATTTGCGCCATTTGCGAAATATCGCTTTCGCTTAAAAGATCGCTATGCACGGTAGTTCGCACCTCGAAGGCGAAATTTGTGGATAATAAAAATTTCAAAGTTTGAAGGAAATTTTCGTAGAAATTTGATTTTGTGATAAAACTAAATTTAGCCTCATGCGCCTTAAAATCAAGCGAGATGAAATCGACTAAGCCCAAATTTACGGCGTTTTGTATGATTTGTGGATTTGAGCCGTTTGTGTCGATTTTGACCTCAAAACCCAAATTTTTCGTTTTTTGCAAAATTTGCATAAATCCCCTAGCGCAGGTGCATTCGCCACCGCTGAAAACAACTGCTTCGAGCTTGCCCATGCGCGAGCGCAAAAACGCAAATAGCTCATCTTCGCTGATTTTGCCCTCGCCACGCACGACGCTCGGGTTGTAGCAATACCGGCATCGCATATTACACCCCGCAAACCACACAATAGCCGAGAGCCGCTCAGGGAAATCTGTCATCGTAAATGGCGTGATATGGTAAATTTCAGGATTTTGCATAATTGTGAATTTTAAAATTTAGCCAAATTTAAACGCGCTAAATTTGGCTAAATTTAGTAAATTTTATTTTTCTTCGAATTTTACCTTATTTTCGTCGAAAAACACTCTCTCTTTGTGTTCGCCCTTTTTGCCTACATTGAAGCTCTCCACAGGGCGCAAATACCCCATTACACGGGTATAAACTACACATTTTGTGCGTTTTTTTTCTAACTCTTTTGGGAATTCCATTTTTTGCTCCTTATTTAAATTTCAAATTTCAAGCACCCTTGCTCTCATACTCCGCCATTAACTCAGCGTCGCATTTCGGGCAGTATTCGTGCTCGCCTGCGATATATCCATGCTTCGTGCAGACGCTAAATACAGGCGAAATCGTAATGTATGGGAGTTTGTAGTTACTAATGACATTTTTGATAAATTTCTTGCACGCTGACGCTGAACTAATTCGCTCCTTCATATACAAATGAAGCACCGTGCCCCCTGTGTAGCTACTTTGTAGCTCGTCTTGCATATCCAGCGCCGCGAACGGATCGTCGCTAAAACTTGCTGGGACTTGGGTAGAGTTTGTGTAGTAGATATTTTCGCCAAAGCCCGCTTGTATGATATCTGGGTAGCGTTTTTTATCCTCTTTGGCGAAGCGATATGTGGTGCCTTCCGCTGGCGTTGCTTCGAGGTTGTATAGATTTCCTGTGTTTTCTTGGAAAAGGCGAATTTTATGGCGTAAATACTCAATCAATTCTAGCGCAAATTCACGGCCAAATTTGGTCGTAATGTCTTCTTTATCATCTGTGAAATTTCTAATCATTTCGTTTGCGCCGTTAATGCCAATGGTGCTAAAATGGTTGTTAAAGCCCGGCAAATAGCGCTTGGTGTATGGATACAACCCGCGTTCGAACATTTCCTTGACAAACACACGCTTTTTCTCCAAAGTGCTTTTTGCTAACTGCAAAAGCGTTTCGAGCCTCGCGTAAAGCGCCTCTTTATCGCCTTTGTAAAGGTATCCAAGGCGGGCTAAATTTATCGTTACCACGCCGATACTTCCAGTCATCTCAGCACTGCCAAAAAGCCCGCCACCGCGCTTTAAAAGCTCTCTAAGATCTAGTTGCAGTCTGCAACACATCGAACGAACTGCGCCTGGTTTATAGGCTTTTGGATTTTCGACTTTGTTGCCGTTTTCGTCCGTGATATACTGGCTTCCGACGAAATTTTGAAAATAGCTTGATCCGATTTTGGCTGTGTTTTCAAACACCGCATTTGCCGCATCGCTGTCCCAGTCGAAATCCTGAGTGATATTTACGGTAGGAATCGGGAAGGTAAATGGCTGACCGCATTTATCGCCCGCTGTCAAAACCTCGTAAAATGCGATAACAATGCGCCTCATCTCCGGCTCAAAATCGCCGTAAGTAAGCTCGATAAGCGAGTTTTTGCCACGCTCTTTTGCCCTTTGCAACAGCTCCTCATCATCGATTCCCTCAAAAAGGTGGTGTTGGTTTGAGGTAGGGATTTGCGCCTTTAAATCCTCTGGGCAGGTCATATCAATCGTAACATTTGTAAATGGGCTCTGACCCCAGCGCGCTGGGACATTTAGGTTATAAACGAAGCTTGTGATTGCTTTTTTGATCTCTTTGTCGCTTAATTTATCCTTAAAAACATAAGGGGCAAGATAGGTATCGAAGCTAGAAAACGCCTGCGCTCCCGCCCACTCGCTTTGCAAAATTCCTAAGAAATTCGCCATTTGATGAAGCGCCTCTCTAAAATGCTTCGGAGCCTTGCTCTCTACACGACCCCTAACGCCGTTAAATCCCTCATCGAGCAATACCCTTAGGCTCCAACCAGCGCAGTATGCGGTGAGGCAATCTAAATCATGGATATGATAATCGCCGTTTCTGTGCGCAGCGCCTTCTTCGCGCGAATACACCTTATCTAACCAGTAGTTTGCGATGACCTTGCCAGCGGTGTTGTTGATCAATCCTGCGTTTGAATAGCTTGTGTTTGAGTTAGCCAAAATTCGCCAATCTGATTTGCCGATATATTCATTGACGGTTTGGGTGCAGTTTATGTAGGTGGTGTCTTCTTCTAGCCCATAGACATGCTCTCTTTGCATTTTGTGCGTGTGGCGATAGATCATAAAGCTTTTTAAAACATCGAAATTCCCGCTTTCAAACAGCTTTTTTTCTATTATGTCTTGGACATCTTCGACGCTTAGGCTATCTTTGAAAACAATCGTTTTTAGGACATTTTCAAAGACTTTTTCATCAAAATTCGCGCCTACACTCTCATAGGCTTTTTTGATAGCGTCTTTTATTTTGTAATCTTTGAATTCTTGAAAACTACCATCTCTTTTAATAATTTTTATCATTAATTCCCCCTAAAAAAGAAACGCGAAAGTATAGCAAGATATAGTTAAAATTTATTGAATTTTGTAGTTTGAAAAACAAAGTTAAATTTAACCAAGGCTTAGTATAATTTCGGATAAAATTTATTTTGTAGGACGAATTTATGAAGGGTTTGAAATTTGCGATTTTGGCTGTTTTTATAGCTATGTTTTTGGGTGGCTGTATCGCCAAAAAATCCCCAACTAGCGCACAAAGTAGCAGTAGCGAGCAAAATTTAAAAAGCGCTAAAATTTCAGAAGCTACGCTTAAAAAACTAGCAAGCGATAGCACAAAAAAACTCCTTGCTTCCAAAAAAATTTCAAAGCAAAAAAACCGCTTCGCAATCGTGGGAATTAGCGAAATTTCATGCGAAAAAAAATGCGATTTCAACACCGATTTTTTGAGAAAAAAACTCAAAGTGGGTCTGATACACTCGGGCAAAGTCGTAGTCATCGACGCGCCTAGCACCGATGAGCTAGTATTTAGCAACGACGGGCTTAAAAAATCCAACGCCTCGCACGCAAATTCGATTTATTCGCCTGATTTTATCCTGCTTCCTAGCGTCAAATTTAGTGGCGATAAAAGCGGTATTTTCGAGGTTTCGCTAAAAGACGCAGAGAAAAAAAGCGAAATTTGGAGTTATAAAAACAAATTTTAATGCCAAATTTAAGCTTATTTTGGCTAAAATCACAGCTTAATTTTTTTTCGAAAGGTGGTGAGGAGCGTGCCAGGAGTTAAGGTACATCCGAACGAATCATTTGATGAAGCTTACAGACGCTTCAAAAAACAGACAGATCGTAACCTTATCGTTACCGAAGTCCGTGCTAGAAAGTATTTCGAGCCTATGACTGAGATCCGCAAAAAACAAAAAATTGCGGCTCGCAAAAAAATGCTTAAAAGACTTTACACACTTCGCAGATACGAATCTCGTTTGTAATTCTCGGGCGAATTTCGCCCGAATTTCTCTCTTAAATTTTAGCCTAACCGAATTTTAAATCTTAATCAAAATTTAAATTAATTAAATTTTAAATTTGCTATAATTCTTGAATTTTTTCGCAAAAAGGAAACCATAATGAGCAAAAATAAAATTTTTTCATCTCGTTGGGCTTTTATTTTAGCCTGTGTCGGCTCGGCTGTGGGCATGGCCAATGTCTGGGGCTTCCCGTATAAACTCGGCGCAAACGGCGGTGGCGCGTTTTTACTCATTTACATTTTTTTCATCGCACTTTTTGCCTATGTCGCACTCTCAGCCGAATACGCTATCGGCAGACGGGCAAAAACTGGCACTCTTGGCTCTTACGAGCTTGCGTGGAAATCACGAAATTTAGGCTTCATTGGCAAAATTTTAGGCTGGCTCCCACTAGCGGGGTCGATGTGTATCGCTATCGGATATGCCGTAATCATTGCTTATGTCTTAAAAGCCCTATTTCAGGCACTAAACGGCTCACTAATGAGCGTGGATACATCGACTTGGTTCGGCTCGTTTGCCTTCACGCCATATTCTGTGGTACCATTTCACTTCATCATCGTTGCTGGCACGCTTTTTAGCATATTTTTGGGCGCGAAAAGTATCGAGCGCACAAACAAAATCATGATGCCACTATTTTTCGTGCTTTTTGCCATTTTAGCGGTGCGCGTGGCACTTTTAGACGGAGCTGGGGCTGGGTATAAATTTATGTTTAGCGCGGATTGGAGCAAACTAAGCGATGCCAATGTCTGGATCACAGCCATGGGACAAGCGCTCTTTTCGCTCTCTATCACAGGCTCAGGAATGCTCGTATATGGCGCGTATTTGCACAAAGACGAAGATATCGTCGATGCGGCGAAAAAAACCGCATTTTTCGACACAATCGCCGCTTTTGTGGCGGCCTTGGTGATGATACCTGCGCTTTTTGCTTACGGCGAGGACCAAACAGCGGGCCCTGGACTGCTTTTCGTAACACTGCCAAAAATTTTGCAAGACATGCCAGGTGGCGGAATTTTTGCGATTATTTTATTTACGGCGGTGATTTTTGGCGGAATTTCATCTTTGCAAAATATGTTCGAGGCCGTAACTGAGTCGCTTTTGCATAAATTTCCAAGCTTAAATAGAGCTTTGGTTTTGGTGATTTTGTGTGTGGTCTGCTTCGGAATCGGCGTAAATATGGAGACAATCGCGCCAAGCGACACAAACCCAGCGACCACATTTTATGAAGTTCATCTACACAACTGGGGTCCGTGGATGGATCTAGTATCTATCTATATAATCCCAATCGGCGCGGTTTTGGGCGCGATTTCGTGGTTTTGGATTTTGCGCAAGGACGAGCTCTTGGACGAAATCAACACGGGCTCGGCTAAAACATACTCAAACGCCTGGTATTATATCGGCAAATTTATCTATGTGCCAATCGTGCTTGTTTTGTGCGGTATCGCATTGATAAATAAAGTCGCGTTTTAATAAAATTTAAAAATTTAGCGCAAATTTAGCGCTAAATTTCGCTATCGCAAATTTCAAATACTGCGCCGAAATTTTGTTTTAGTAAATTTTTGCACAAAATTTAAAAAAAGCAAAATTTTGCAAAATTTTAAGTATCGTAAAATAGCTATTTTTACCCACCACAATGATTAAATAAAAGATTAAAAATGATAAAATTTAACAAATACATAAAATTTGGTGGGCAAGGATGCCCACCCTACGATACTTAGATTTAAATGTGTAAATTTCAGATTAAGAATTTCGTATTTGATGATTATCAAATACGACCATAATTTGGATTTACAAAGAAATTTTTATAAAAGGAAATAAAAGTGAAAAAGAAAGTTATTAAGTATTTTTTTATATCCGTAGCAGTTGTTATCATTATCTTTATTTTACCTATTATAGGATTTTTTGAGAAACATTATAATCAATGGAAAATTCGCCAAAATTTCATTGAATTTAAATTAGACAATCCAAATGATGAAATTGAAATCATAAATAAAAGCCTTAAAATTTACCTTGATAAAATGCATAGTATTGAAAATTTTAAAATTCGTGATTCTAAAAAAAAGATATGATTTTTTCTATTATAATGATACACACGATTCGCATGTAGATATGGTTTATAGAAATTGCAATGGAGACAAAAAGCACGATGATAAATGTGAATTTAAAACATTTGATAAAAGACTAAATTTAGAGTATTTAATGAATTTGGGAGAAAGAATTTGCATAAATGGAGAGCCGACAAAAAATGCCGAAGAAATAATAAAAAACGATGAAATTTTACAAAACAAAAAGCTTTTTTATCCACAAGATGAAAAAGCACTTGTAGATGAAAATGGAAATTTTATAACTAACTTTTTTTATCAATCAGAAATGTATAATCTATTTTATGGCAAGGTATTTTTAAGCAAAAAATATGAGAACACCCATGCAAATAGAGATTTTGACATTATAATACCGAGAAATGAAAATTTTAGAATTTTATTTTTAGATAGCGTAGCATTAGAATACCCATTAGGTTTTTGCAAAAAATATAATAAAATTATCACTTCAAAAGAAAATAAAGAAAAACTTGACTTTATTTTTATACCAATAAAATTTACTAAAAATGGAGCATACGATATTTTGACATTAGAAGATATATTTTATTATAGGAATTTATATAGAAATACTAATAAAATTCTGCAATATTTACAAAGAGACAATATTTACAATGAATACAACAATATATTCTATCAATACCAAGTTTTAAAAAATAACAATTCCAATAAAAATCCAAATTTGAAAGGAGATGGCGATGCCAAGAATTGATTTAAAAAGTAGCATCGTAGGGTGGGCATCCTTGCCCACCAAAAACAAATGACATATGAAAGCAAAATTTACGCAAAATCAAAATTTCGGGCACAGTATTTAGAGCTTGCGGCAGCGAAATTTTAAATTTCGCAGAATTTTGCCATTTACTCTGCTTTTAATTTAAGCTTTGTAGATTGCTTCGGAAGCCACTTCGCGCTTCCTCGCAATGACACTTAAAAGCAAAATTTCGCCAAATTTTAAAATTCCGAAATTTTACAAAATCCCAAAATCAACCCCGAGCGTCTTTTTAAGGGCTAACAAAAACATCACCACATACATCACCAAAAGGCATTTTTTCTGCGTGCTTTTAGCCACTTTGTGCGAAATCTTCGTGCCAAAATATACGCCCACAAGGCCGCCAAGCCCCATTAATATGCCCTCTAAATACTGCACATTGCCATTATACGCCATGCTTAAAAATCCGCTAAACGAGCTAAAAATCACGAAAAATAGCCCCATAGAAACGGCTTTTTTGATATCCACGCCAAGGAAACCAACCAAAATCGGCGTTAAAAAAATCGCCCCGCCAACGCCCATGCTAATGGCGATTGCGCCGATTGCAAAGCCCACGGCAAAAAGCAAAATTTTGGCTGGTTCTTTGGGCGCAGTGTTTTCGACATTTGTCATCAAAACCCTGCAAAACGCGATTGTCAAAGTCAGCAAAAGTCCGATTTCTAGGACGATTGAAGCCACATTTGCGACAATGAAGCCAGAAAGCGACGCGCCACAAAGTCCGCCAAGCCCCACAATCACGCCACTATCAAGGCGGAGTTTTCCTGCTTTGTAGTTTAGATATGACCCAAAAATCGCGCTAAAAAGCATTTGCAAAATCGAAATCCCCACGGCTTCTTTGATATCGTATCCTAGCGCCATCATTATCGGCACGACGATTGTGCCGCCGCCAATGCCGAAAAACCCGGAAATACAACCTACCAAAATCCCTAAAAATGGTATTATAAAAAGCATTTTCTCCCCTTAGTTTTCGCAAATTTCCAAAACTATCTCTTTTTTGAGTGAAATTTCTCTGATTTCGGCTAATTTTACACCACTAAAATTTAAATTTAAAATTTCCCGCTCGGTTTTGGCTAAATTTCGTGCGATTTCGCGCAATACTTTCCCGCGATACGCCTTAGCATAGTGGCTGAGCACCTTGCCATTTTTGATAAATTTAAAGCTTAGATGCGGGACTTTTAACTCGTAAAATTTCTCATAAAACCCAGCGCGCAGATCCACCACGCACTCGCCGTTTTCTATTTCGCACTCTAAAATTTCATCGATTTGGCGGGAGAAATTTGCCTTGTAAATTTTAGGCAAATCAAGCCCAGAAAATTTCTCGCCTTGTTTAAGTTTGTATTCAGGGAGCTGGTCGCGCCCCAAAATCGGTCCAAAAAGATTTGAAAAAATTATCACATTAACGCCCAAAAATTCGCGCGCAGTATTTTCAAGCTTAGCGTAAGCTAGCGCCTCATACGCCACGCCAGTGTAACGCTCCAATGCGCTCACACAGCCTTTTTCAAAGATACTCTCCCGCAAACTCTCATCAATTTGTTTTAGCCCAAAAAGCTTAGCCAACTCCGCTTCACTAGCATTTTCGACAAATTTTGCATACTCTTTGACAGCGTTTTCTCGCACTCCACTCTCATCGCAAAATTCGAAATTTGACAAATCCAAAATTTTATCCGAGCCGATTTTCGACTTCATCTCGCTTGGCGAAAACAAAACTTTCATCATAATCCTTATACAAAATTTAAGCCCATTTTACTATAATTTAAGTTACAAAAAAATACAAAGAGGTTTTATGTTTTTAAAAAATCCGATTTTTTATTTCAAAAATATTTTATCTAGGTTTCCAAATTCCTATCTCGCCGAAGACGGCGGGCAGATCATCGTCGGCATTGACTGCGAATATTTACAAGGCGATGACCTTGATAAACTAAAATTTGCTTTGCAAAATACCACGCAAATTTGCGAATTTGCAGGGCTTTTTGGAGTGCTAAGCTACGAAGCAGTTTATAAATTTGAACGACTTGGCGACATTAAACCCCGCCTTTACGACTTTCCGACATATTTTTACGCAAACGCAAGGGCGTATCTGCACTACGACAAACAAAGCAAAATTTACAGCTTTTATGGCGAGGGAAAATATTTTGAAAATTTGGAAAATTCAGATTTTGGGGATACCGCGCCGAAATTTGGGGGCGAGAAATTTTATAAAATCAAAACCGATTTAAACGCCGAAAAAAAGGACGCCGAGCGTATTTTTAAAAAAGCAAAAGAGTATATCAAAAGCGGCGATATTTTTCAGGTCGTGCCGTCTCAAACACTGCAAATTTACTCAAATTTAGACCCTTTGGAGTTTTATGAAATTTTAAAACGCCAAAATCCAAGCCATTATATGTATTTTTTCCCGACACCTTACGGCGTGGTGGCTGGAAGCTCCCCTGAGCTCGTGCTTCAAATCAGAAATAACGAAATTTTTGTCGCTCCCATAGCAGGAACTAGACCACGCGGCAAGGACGCAAACGAAGATGAAGCCCTAAAAAACGACCTTTTAAGCGATGAAAAAGAGATGAGCGAACACAAAATGCTAGTTGATTTGGCGCGAAACGACATTGGCAAATTTGCCAAAAAAGGAAGCGTGAAAGTGCGAAATTTAGCCCATGTGCAGTTTTTTGAAAGCGTTATGCATATCGTCAGCGATGTGCGTGGCATAAAAGATGAAAGCAAAGATAATTTTGATGTTTTGGGTGTGGTTTTTCCTGCTGGCACACTTAGCGGAAGCCCAAAAATTCGCGCTATGCAAATCATAAATGAGCTTGAAAGCCACGCTAGGGGGATTTACGGCGGCGGGATTGGCTTTTGGCATTTTAACGGCGATTTGCAAATGGCGATTTTAATCCGTTCTGCGATTTTCGTGCGCGACAGGGCAAACCCCGAATTTAGCGATGTTTTCGTGGGAGCAGGATACGGGCAGGTTTTTGATAGTGTGTTTGAAAACGAATACGCCGAAATCTGCAACAAACGCAAATCTTGCCTAAAAATTTTTGAAAAAACATGCAAGGAAATGCAATGATTTTAATGATTGATAACTACGATAGTTTCGTATTTAACATATATCAATATGTGCTTGAAACTACTGACGAAGAGATAATTTGCAAACGAAATGATGAAATCACACTCGAAGCGATTAAATTTTTATCGCCAAGCAAGATTATTTTAAGCCCGGGTCCAAAACACCCAAAAGATAGCGGAATTTGCCTAGAAATTTTAAAGGCAAATTTGGGAATTCCCATTTTAGGCGTGTGTTTGGGACACCAAGCCATAGGATTAAGCTTTGGTGCGAAAATCAAAACGCTAGAAGTGCCAAAACACGGCAAAACTAGCGAAATTAGCGTAGTGGGCGAAAATGCCGTTTTGGCAGGCTTGCCTAGCAAATTTGAAGTTATGCGCTATCACTCGCTTTATGTCGATGAATTGCCGGAAAATTTGGAGATTTCAGCTGTGAGTGAAGATGGCGTCATAATGGCGATGAAGCACAAAGAACGCGAAATTTACGGCATTCAGTTTCACCCTGAGAGCTATTTCACGCAGTATGGCAAAAAAATCATTGAAAATTTTGTAAATTTAAACAAACCCCAAATCAAGGAGAAAAAAGTGAGCAATTTCGCCCCGTTTATGATAAAGCTACAAAAGGGCTTCCCGCTCGAAGGCGGCGATTATGAAGAGATTTTTAGTGCCGTTATGGCAAAAGACTATGACATTGTCCAACTGGCTGGTTTGCTCGTGCTAATTAGCGAAAAATCGCTCTACCCAGATAGCCTAAGTGCGCTTGTGCGAAGCGTTTTGAAATACTCCAAAACTTACAGTGACGATAAGCCTATGCTAGACATCGTAGGCACCGGCGGAGACGCGCTAAAAACGATAAATATCTCCACGACCTGCGCGTTTATACTCGCTTCTCTTGGCGTCAGGATCGGCAAACACGGCAACAGCGCAGTATCAAGCAAAAGTGGATCGAGTAATATCTTTGAAGCCTTAGGAGTGCCGTTAAATAGCGATCTTGGCGAACTTAGAGCGCTTATGGATAAAACGAATTTGGCATTTTTCCATGCGCCGTTTTTTCACAAGGTTACAGCCGAAGTAAAAGAAGCTAGAACTCGCCTTAAAATCGGCACTTTCTTTAATATCCTTGGACCGCTTTTAAATCCAAATTTGACCCTTTCGAACCAAGTCGTAGGCAACTACCACGAAGAAGTAAATGAGCTTATAGCGCAAACCTTGCAAAAACTAGGTCGAAAGCACGCCCTAGTCGTGCATGGCATGGACGGCATGGACGAGATCACGCTGTGCGACGAGACGCTCGTGCATGAAGTGCGGGGCGAGAAAATCATCGAGTATAAAATCACGCCTGAGCAATTTGGCTTTAACCGCGCCTTTCACACAGACATCGAGGGCGGGGATAGCAAATTTAATGCTGAAATTTTTAAAAGCACGATTAAGGGCGAGTTAAAAGGACCTAAACGCGATATAGTCGTGCTAAATGCGATGTTTGCTTTGTATGCGGCTGACTTTGCCAAAAGCCCAACGCAAGCCAAAGAGATAATCGAAAACGCCCTTGATAGCGGCAAAGTGTGGGGATTTTATCAAAGCTACATTAAAAATTTCTCGTAAAAACAAAAAATTTTGGCGAATTTAAAATTTCGCCAAAATTTTGAAATTTCACAAATTTAAAGCAAAATTTTAATAAAATTCAAAATTCTAATAAAAATTTCGGAGATTTGATGGAAGAAGAAAACAAAGCGTATTTAAGCGAACAATTAATTAGTTATTTGGGTAACAAGCGTTCGCTTTTAAGCTCCATAGATAGCGTTGTATGCGATATTAAAAATAATTTAAAAAAAGAAAAAATCGCTTTTGCAGATGTTTTCAGTGGCAGTGGCGTGGTGGCAAGATTTGCGAAAAAACACTCACATTTAATTTTGGCAAATGATTTGGAAAATTACTCTTTTGTTATAAATTCGTGCTATTTAGAAAATGCAACAGATGAATTCAAAGAAAATTTAAAAAAAATACATAATAAAATTCTAAAAAATTATAAACCAAAAGAAAGTTTTATTAGCGAACTTTATGCTCCAAAAGATGACAAAAAAATTAAAAAAGGCGAAAGAGTTTTTTATTCAAGAGATAATGCTTTGATTTTGGGTGGTATTAGAGATGAAATTTCAAAAATTCCAACCGAATTTCAAAAATATTTTATAGCCCCACTTTTAAGCGAAGCCAGTATCCACTCAAACACGGGTGGCGTTTTTAAGGGCTTTTACAAGGACAAAAACGGGATTGGAAAATTCGGTGGCAGTGGTGAAAATGCACTAAGTCGAATTTTGGGCGAGATAAGTTTGCCATTTCCGGTTTTTTCAAATTTCACAAGCGATTTTAAAGTATTCCAACAAGACGCTTATGAATTTTCAAAAATTGCGCCAAGTGTCGATATTGCTTATTTTGACCCACCGTATAATCAACACCCTTATGGCTCTAATTATTTTATGTTAAATTTAATATGCGATTTTAAATCACCAAACAAAGAACTAATCAGTGAAGTAAGTGGTATTCCAAATGATTGGAATCGCTCAAATTACAATAAAAAAGCAAAAGCTTCGGAAGAATTTTTCAGACTTTTAAACGATTTTAGAGCAAAATACTTAATAATTTCGTTTAATTCAGAGGGCTTCATCAGCGAAAAAGAATTTCTTATAAATCTTGATAAAATAGGTAAAGTCAAAAAAGTAGAAATCAAATATCCAACTTACAGAGCTAGCAGAAATTTAAATTCAAGAGATTTGTATGTAACAGAATATCTATATATTGTGAAAAAAGGATAAAAAATGGCAAGTAGCGATGATTTAAGAAAAAATAAAAATCAACATAAAGTAAAAAATACAAATTCCAAATTCGATGATAGAAATATAGCAATAGCCATGAATAAAACTATTGAATATTTAGAAAATCGTTTTAAAAATATACAAAATTTCAATGGATTTTATTTTGAATTCGGAAAACATTTATCACTAAAAATAATGATGGATAATATAAGAAATAGTGGTATTAGAAAGCAATTTGATACAAACTGGGAGGAAAATACAATAGCCCCAGACGGCGGATTTTTAATTCTCAGAAAAGAAGATGACGATAATTACCAAAAACTGCTTTTAGCAGCCGAAGTTAAGCGACAAGGAACTAACGACAAAAGAGAAGCAGAGGGTTTAGCAAAACAAGCTCGTGGTAATGCAATAGAAAGGCTTGGGAAAAATTTAATCGGCATAAAGGCTATGATGAACCACGAAGACATTACACCATTTGTTTGTTTCGGACACGGTGATGATTTTAATCAAGAAGATATAACGACAAAAAATGTTTTCTCAAAACTCAGCACATTAAACGAATTTTATTATCTAAATAAAACTTATATTTTCAAACTTGATGGCAACAGCGAACACAATAAATTTTCGCCTGTGAGTATGTATTTTAGAAAAGAAGAGTGGAGTGTCGATGAAATGTTTGAAATTATGAAAGAAATAGCCGAAACTTCACTTAGATATTACATTTTCTAGGCATAAAATGGGCGCCATAAAACCAAAAATCAAAATTTGCGGGATTAAAAATTTAGCCGAAGCAAAAAGCGTTTTGGAGTGCGAATTTAGTGGCGTTAGAGTGGATTTTTTGGGTTTAATTTTTGCTAAGAGTAAGCGAAAAGTAACGCCCGAAATAGCAAAAGAAATTTCAAATTTAGTGCGTGAATTTGGTCGCAAAAGCGTCGGCGTTTTTACCGATACGAGCGATGATGAAATTTTAGAAATTTGCAAATTTGCAAATTTAAGCGTAGCGCAAATTTATAAAGAAATTTCGCTAAATTTAAAGCAAAATCTAGCAAATTTGGGTGTCGAAGCGTGGCAGGTCGTGCGAATAAAAGATGAGGTGCCAAATCTAGGCGAACTAAAAAATTTAAATTGCGATAAAATTTTATTTGACTACAAAGGCGAAAAAATGGGCGGAAACGGCGAGAGTTTCGAGTGGAAAATGCTAAAAAATCTGCAAATTCCATTTATCCTAGCAGGCGGTATCGGCGCGCAAAATTTAGCCGAAGCTCTGCAAACAGGGGCTTTTTGCCTTGACATAAATAGTAAAGTCGAAGACGAAAATGGCATAAAAAACCCAGCAAAAATAATGGAAATTTTAAGGCTTTGCGCGCAGTAAATCCACGCGCAAAATAAGAAGCGAAATCAAAATCAGTCGTTGCCGTGAAGCTCATCTATGTAGAATTTCACCGAGCCCATACCCTCTTTCAGAGCCCACTCGTAGGCACTTGATACAAACTCCCAGTTGATTCCAGCATAAAATTTCTCCAAATACGCTGGGCGCGCATTGCAAACATCGATATAGTATGCGTGCTCCCACACATCGACTACTAGAAGCGGCACAAGCCCGTCGCGCGCAGGTGTGTCGGCGTTTTTCGTAGCGACAATCGAAAGCTTTTTAGTAGATGGATCGCACACTAGCCACACCCAGCCAGAGCCAAAGTGAGCCGTCGCTGCCGCGATAAACTCAGCTTTAAAATCAGCGAAATTTTCAGCCAATGCCGATTTTAGTGCCTCGCTTGGCTCGCTAACTTTTGCGATACAATCCCAATAAAAGTCGTGGTTATACACCTGCGCCGCGTTGTTAAAAACCCCACCAGTAGCGTTCATTACGATATCATAAAGCCCCTTGCCCGCAAACTCGCCACTTTCGGTCATTTTATTTAAATTTGCCACATAAGTTGCGTGGTGTTTGCCGTGGTGATACTCACAGGTTTTTGCGCTTACTACGGCGTTTTTCTCTGCCTCGAAAGGTAAATTTCTAAGTTTAAACATATTCTCTCCTTTAAAAAAATTATCCCCTATGATACAAAAACTCTCTTAAACAAAAGATAAATTTTATCCTTTAATTGAAATTTATAAATTTATTAAAAATTTTGCCTAATTTGGCTAAACTTAGGGAATTTTGAAATTTAAAGGATCTAAAATGAACATAATCGAAGGAAAATTGACCCTAAACGGCGATGAAAAAATCCTAATCATCAACGCTAGATTTAATCACATCATCACAGATCGCCTAGTAGAAGGCGCTCACGACGCATTTTTGCGACATGGCGGCAAAGAGGAAAATTTAAGCCTAATGCTAGTCCCTGGCGCGTTTGAAATCCCGCTCGCCCTAGAAAAGGCACTTTTATCGAAAAAATACGACGCCGTCGTCTGCGTAGGCGCAGTCATCAGAGGCAGCACACCGCATTTTGACTATGTCAGCGCAGAGGTCAGCAAGGGTATCGCAAACACCATGCTTCGCCACGGCGCGCCAGTTACCTTTGGCGTGCTTACCACAGATACTATCGAGCAAGCGATTGAGCGCGCAGGCTCAAAAGCCGGCAACAAGGGCTTCGAAGCGATGACTGGCGTAATTGAAATGCTAAGCTTATTTCGCGAAATAAAGGCGTAATCATGGCGACAAGACACCAAGCGCGATTGGCGGTGATTTCGCTACTTTACGCAAAAGATATGAACGAAGAAAAGCCTGAGTTTGAAAACGAGTATTTAGAAGAAAAAAAGATTAGAAACGAGCAAAGAAACTGGACGCTGAGCCTGCTTCACAGCGTGCGCGATAATACGGAGACAATTGACGCGCTTTTAAACGAGTATTTGAAGGAATTTAAACTACACGAAATTTCGGCGGTTGAGCGCGCTATTTTGCGACTTGGCGCGTATGAGTTGCGTTTCAGTGATACAGACGCTGGTATCATCATAAACGAAGCCGTAACCGCAGCCAAGGAGCTTGGCGCGTCCTCGAAGCTAATAAACGGCGTTTTAGACGCTATTAAGGTCGTAAAATGAAGCTTTGCGTAGCCTTAGATATGGCTAGCAAAGAGCAAAATTTAGCTTTGAGTGCGAATTTAGCGCAATTTGGAGATCAAATTTGGCTCAAAGTCGGCCTGCGCTCGTATCTGCGAGACGGGGCAAAATTTATTGAAGAACTCAAAAAAATTGCAAATTTTAAAATTTTCTTAGATCTTAAATTTTACGATATCCCAAACACCATGGCTGACGCCGCGCAGGTCGTAGCAGGTCTTGGCGTAGATATGATAAACCTGCACGCAAGCGCTGGAAAGCGCGCTATGAGCGAGGTTATGAACCGCTTAGGTGCGCTAAATACCCGCCCGCTCGTGCTTGGCGTATCGGCATTGACAAGCTTTAACGAGAGCGAATTTGGCGAAATTTATAATGATGAAATTGCGCCAAGCGTGGTGAAATTTTCGCATTTTGCGCATGAGTGTGGGCTAGATGGCATGGTCTGCTCTGTTTTTGAATCAAGCGCGATTAAAAATGCCACAAGCGACGAATTTATCACGCTTTGCCCGGGTGTGCGACCTTTTGGCGAGAGCGCAAACGATCAAGCGCGCGTGGCAAATTTAAACGACGCTAAAAGCGCAAACGCCGATTTTATCGTGGTTGGTCGCCCGATTTATCAAGCACAAAATCCAGAACAAATCGTAAATCAAATTTTGGCTAGCTTATGAGAGTTTTAGCATTTCTTTTTTTCTTTTTCGGCGCAGTATTTGGCGAAACTATCGAGGCGCACTACGATATTTCTTACGGCGTTTTTGGCGTCGTGGGGCATGCCGATGCTAAATTAGTCAAAACCGCCAAAACCTACGAAATCACGCTAAATGCGAGGGCTTATGGGATCGCTGGCTCGCTAAGCGGGGATAGAAGGGAGAAATTTTACTCCAAAGGAAGTGTCGTGGGCGAGATTTTAAAACCCAAAATTTACCGCCACGAAGTCGAGCGCAAAAAGGGCAAAAAGACCATAAACACGCGCCAAATTTTCACATTTGATTACAACAACAAACGCATTAGAGAGCAGAAATTTAAGGGCGAAAACGGCGATTTGCATCCTAGTAGCGACAAAATTTTGCCGTATTTTGCGACAAACGACCTGCTAAGCGTGTTTTTTAATTTCGGCAAAATTCCGCACAAAGGCGATATGTTTTTCCTAACCGCAGCCGGAGCCAAAAACGAAACTGGGCGCATAGATGTGCAAATCCCGCGTGGCAAACACGCCAAAGCTATCCAAAACGCCTTGCAAACGAGCTCGAATCCGTTTATCGTTTTTATAAATCAAAAGATTTTTTCTAGCAAAAAGGGCGAACTCTACCTCTCGCTAAATCGCCAAGAAATCGCAGAAAATGTGATTTTAAAAGATGTTTTGTTTTTCGGCGATATCCATGCTAAGCTAACTGAGGCCAAATTTTAGCCTAAAATTCATATCCGAAAATTTTAATGCCCTCTTCTAGCTTTTCGTAGCGAATTTGCGGAAATTTTGCTAGCAAATCTAGCACCATTTCCAAATCATTTTTTTTCGTTTTATCGTAGCTTTGTGGTATGAAAATCCACGCTATCTCATCGTATGCAAAAACCCCGATTTTAAAGGCGATTTGTGCGTTTTGTATCTGCCATTTGGAGCTGTTTTTGATAGCGTAAAAATTCGGAAAAAGGATTTTTTTTATGATAAAGCATTTGCAAAAGCTAAATTCGCTAAAAAAGCCCGCCCAAAGCTCATCTGGCACAAAATAGCCCTTGGCTTTGAGCCGTTTTTTCTCCCTGCTTAGGCGAATCGGAGTGATAAATCGCTCGAATTTAGCGTAAATTTTGCGCTTAAAGCTCGTATAATACGAAAAATACAGCCCAAACAGCGCCTCATAAGCCTGCAACGCTCGCCCTTATTTCTCTTCGATTTGCGATTTTAGCGAGCTTGCGATAGAAATATCGCTTGGATTGATATCGATTGTCTCTAATGCCTTATCTTGGAAGACAAAGCCGATTTCTTTGGCGCCAAAACTTTTTGCTATGGTTTCGAGTGTGTCGGTTGCGGATTTGTGGATTTTGCCCCCTAAATCGTTTATGATTTTAAGCGACAAAGCCTTAACCTCGTTTTTCGCGTCATCGATTAGGCGGTTTTTATCGCTCTCATCAAAGCTAGATCCAAAAATACCATTTAGCGAATCAGGCAGCAAAAACGGCAAAAGTTTGGAATTTTGCTCGTCGTAAATTTTCATATCTTTAATCGAATATTTGTATTTGCAAGGTGGCATTTTGATCTCGTATTTGTCCTCGCCACGCGGAATTATGCTAAATTCAGGGCTTAGCAGATCATAGACGAAATCTATCTCAAACTCGAAAATAATCGCAATCTGTTTTTTCGTCATCAGTGGCGAAACTAGCGAGCCAAGGAAGCCGTCAGCGACATTTTCTTTACGCGTAACAATCTCTTTGGAATAAATTTTAAACACGCTTAACTCGCCTATGCTTTTTAGGCGCGTAATATCCGTGCTAATCTCCGTTTTAGGGGCATTTGCGCCAGATTTTTTCATACGCAAAAACATATAAACCAAAATCACAAAAATTAAAAAATTTAAGATAAAAGCCAAATTTTCCAAATTTTATCCTTTCAAATTTCGCCTAAAACAGCTCTTTGAAATCATATCCTGCGCTTTTTAACGCCCACGCAATCTCCTCTTGGTGCGCCTTGCCCTTGGTTTCTAGCGTGATTGTAATTTGCGCATCGCCATATTCAATCTCGGTCGAGAAGCGATCATAGTCGATTTTGACGATGTTTGCGTTCGCATCACGCAAAACATTTGTAAGCTTGGTTAGCGAGCCCGGTTTATCCACGAGAGTGACATTTATCGTCATTTTGCGGTGAGATTTGATAAGACCTTTTTCGATGATGATGTTTAGCATCTGCACATCGATATTTCCGCCACTTAAAATAATGCCGATTTTAGCGCCCTCTTTGAAGCTAAATTTATGATTGATGAGAGCTGCCACACCCACAGCACCAGCACCTTCAACGATGATTTTTTGATTTTCTAGCAGATACAAAATCGCGCTTGCGACCTCCTCATCATCGACTTGGACAAACTCATCGACGCTTTCTAAAATATGTTTTAGCGTGATCTCGCTAGTATCACGCACCGCGATACCATCGGCGATAGTGCGCACGCTCTGAGAGTTTATCGCCTTTTTGGCTACGAAGCTATCGTGCATAGCAGGCGCGCCCTTTGCGCCAACAGCGATGATTTTTATATCAGGATTGATTTGTTTAGCACAGCTTGCGACGCCACTGATTAGTCCGCCACCGCCCACAGGCGCTATGATATAGTCTAAATCCGCGACATCTTCTAGCATTTCAAGCGCGATTGTGCCCTGTCCTGCTTGGACTAGCTCATCATCGAAAGGATGGACAAAGGTAAGGTTGTTTTCCTTGGCGTATTCGAGCGCATAAGCGTAAGCCTCGTCGAAATTATCGCCTTTTAGGATAATCTCAGCCCCCAAAGCCTTGGTGCCACTGACCTTTAAAAGCGGAGTTGCCTCTGGCATGACGATTACGGCGCGCACACCAAATTTTTGCGCACTCATCGCCACGCCTTGCGCGTGGTTGCCCGCACTCGCTGCGATTACGCCACGGCTCTTTTCATCTTCGCTAAGATGAGCGATTTTGTTGTATGCGCCACGAATTTTATACGCGCCTGTGCGTTGTAAATTCTCATTTTTTAGATAAATTTGCGCCCCGTAAATTTCGCTTAGCTTTGGCGCGAAAGCAAAGGGTGTCTTATGCACAAAAGCCGCTATTGTGCGCTTTGCTTGAACTATTTTATTTAAATCTACCATTTTTAGCCTTTCAAATTTTTATGCTCTATCATTATGCACTTGTTTTGGATAAAATTTACTCCATTTTTTTGCGCGAGAAAAGCCACGCTGTCGTTAAAAATGCCAACTTGCAACCAAAGCGTTTTGGCTTTACACGCCAAAACATCGCTAAAAAGCGCATTTGCGAACTCGCCTTTTCGAAACATAACGACAATGTCGATTTTATCATTTATTTCTTTTAAATTTCTATAAACCTTCCTGCCTAAAATTTCATCAAATTTAGGATAAATTGGAAAAATTTTAAAATTTTGCGCGGCTAAATACTGCCCCACGCGGTTGCTTGGCTTGCTCTGATTTGGGCTAAGCCCCACGATAGCGATATTTTTGGCATTTCTTAAAATTTCACTTATCACGCTAACGCCCTTAAAATCACGCCACACTCGACATGATTAGTGTGCGCGAACTGATCGAAAATCGCAAATTTCTTCACCTTGTGCGTTTTGCAAAGATAGCTTAAATTTTGCTTTAAACTTTGCGGATTGCACGAAATGTAGATTATGTTTTTGTAATCTTTGATGAAATTTAGCACGCTTGTTTCAAGCCCTGCGCGCGGTGGATCTACCAAAATATGCGAAATTTCATAGCCTTGCAAATCTACCCCCTCTAAACGGGTAAATTCGCGCTCGCCCCCAAATGCGCTCATTAGCTCATCTGCGCTTAGGCGCACGAATTTTATGTTTTTGACGCCGTTTTTTTGCGCGTTTAAAAGTGCGTTTTTTATGCTGTTTTTGCTAATCTCGTTTGCCAAAATTTGGCGAAATTTAGCACTAAGCGGGATTGTGAAATTCCCATGTCCGCAATACATTTCAAGCAAATCTTTTTTAGGCGTTTTCTCATCGCCCACTGCGCCTAACACCCACGAAATCATCTTTTCATTAACGCCTCTGTTTGGCTGCGAAAACGCCGTAGCTTCGAAAGTGTAGCGATAAACTTGCCCCTTTATTTCAAATTCATCTTCTAAATTTTCCCTGCCAAAAACGAGCTTTTTCCCGCGCGATCTAGCGATTAAATTTAGCTCTAAATTTCTGGCTAAATTTGCCAAATTCGGCTCTATTTCTACGATATTTCGGTGATATAAAAGCACGCATAAAAAATCATTTTTCGTAGCGATAAACTCGGCCCCAAACAGCCTAAATTTCAAAACCTCATCGCCCCGCAAAATCGGCAAAACTCTATCCATAAAGCTTTGGATTTTTTCATCTACGATAGGGCAGTTTTGCACGAAAACACGCTCTTTATCCCTGCCTCGCATGCTAAAATGAAGCTTCTCGCCCTCGTGAAAAATCCCAAATTCAGCCCGCGAGCGAAATGCACTTTCTTTGGAGGCAAAAACCTCGATTTCGCCAGTATAAAACGGCGCAAACTCCGCACTTATGCGCTCTTTTTTTAAATTTAACTGCGCCTCGTAAGGCAAATCATAAACGCAACTTCCACAAATGCCAAATTTATCGCACTTCACCGCTTACCTTTTTACCTAAAATTCGTATCGCAAGCACGGTTACGCCAAGCCCAAAGAGTAGGCAGACCCAGACATTTACCCCAAGGCTAGCTGGCAAAAACCCGCAAAGTGTGCTGATGATACCCACGACGATAGCGTAAGGTAGCTGCGTGCTGACATGCTCGATATGATCGCAACCTGCGCCCATTGAGGAGAGGATTGTGGTATCTGAAATCGGCGAGCAGTGATCGCCAAAAATCGCCCCTGTAAAAACCGAACTGATATTTAAACACATAAAAGCATGAAATTCATCGCCACTAAGGCCGTATTTTGCCCCCACAGAGGCAGCTAGCGGCACAGCGAGTGGGGTTACGATACCCATAGTGCCAAAGCTAGTGCCGGTCGAAAATGAAATAATCGAGCTTAACACAAAAATTACAAGCGCAAGTAGCGCCATAGGAGTGCTCTCGCCTAGCAAATCGACAAGGTATTTCGAGGTGCCAAGCTCTTTTATCGTAGAGCTTAGTGACCACGCAAAAAGCAGGATTAAAACGGTTGTGAGCATGGTTTTCCAGCCCCCAATCCAAATTTCAATTCCCTCTTTGATACCATAAATTTTTTGCCACAGCCCCAAAACTATGCCTATTATTGACGAAAACATAGCCGCTTGAAACAGCACCACAGAAGCGTCAGCCCCGCTAAATGCCGTTCTGATAGAAACGAAGGAAAATGGATCTGCTTGCACAGCCTTTAATTCCTCTTCGCCAAGCGCGCCAAGTCCGTTTGCATAAAACCCAATCACGCTTAGCACAATCATCGCTCCAAGCGGAATTAAAGCATTAATTTTGCGTGGTTCGATACCCTCTTTTGGGCTAAATGCTTGATCTTCTAAATTTGCAATTTTAAAGTCCCGTCCGCCATTTTTGCCAGCACGAGACGCCATTTCGGCGCGATACATAGGGCCAAATTCTCTCATCATAACAGCACTTGCCACGACAAAGAAAAGCATATAAATATTATAAAATCTATACGGGATTGTCTCCACAAAAATCGTAAATGCGTTGATATCCTCGACGCCGATTTGCGCATACGCTTCCTTAATCGCCGAAATCTCAACCCCGACCCAAG
Source organism: Campylobacter sp. JMF_01 NE2 (assembly GCF_027737365.1). Classification (NCBI taxonomy): domain Bacteria; kingdom Pseudomonadati; phylum Campylobacterota; class Epsilonproteobacteria; order Campylobacterales; family Campylobacteraceae; genus Campylobacter; species Campylobacter sp. JMF_01 NE2. The sequence continues at coordinate 30,787 of NZ_JAOVTR010000001.1, forward strand.
TCGAAATCAGCGCAATTCCAGTTATCGGCGCAGCTGTCGCGTCGATGATAAAGGCAAATTTCGCACGCGAAATTTTAAATCTATCCATTAATGGACGCATTATAGGCCCCAAAATAAGGGCGTTTGCGTAATCATCAAAGAAAATGATAATTCCCATAAACCAAGTGTAAATTTGCGCCCTAACGCCAGTTTTTGCACGCTCGCCAAGCCACATTGCAATGGCTTTGGTGCCGCCACTTTTGGTAACTAGCGCGATTAAGCCTCCGATACACATAACTTGAAGCAAAATTCCCGCATTCCACGCATCAGCCATGGAAGCTACCACACGCGCACACAAATCAGTAAAAGCTGCGACAAAGCCAGAGAGCACGCCATTATCGTTCATACCGATGAGAAATGTCCCGCTTAACACGCCCAAAAACAGCGATAAAATGACATCTTTGGTGATAAATGCAAGAGCAATCGCCACAAGTGGCGGAATCAGCGTCAATGCGCCATAAATGCTTGCATTTTTTTCAGCTGGGCTAAGCTCCGCGCCAAAGACAAAAAACGGAAGCAAAAAAATAAATAAAATCCTAAACATAAATTTCCCTTTTGTATTAGATTAGTTCGCTATATCTTCAAAATTTTCCTCTGCCATGCTTCCCATGAAATCCCCATTATTCGCGCTTACACTAGGTTTAAGTCCGATAGATTTGAGGTATTCTTGGATCTTTTCATCGCCACCAAAAATAGCGTAATCAAGCGCGTTTAGCCCAGATTCATCTACTCTTTTTTCATCTGCGCCGGATTTGACCAAAAGCTCGGTGATTTCTTTGTTTCCATGTAGTGCCGAATACATTAGCAAACTAGCACCTAAATCATTAAACGCACACGCGTCCGAATACCCGCCAAGCGAAGCTAGCGCGCCTTTTTCGGTAGAGCCGATTTGGCGGACATTGACACTTGCGTGGTTATAGACCATGAAATTTACCATTTCGTAGTTTTTGCTAGCCACAGCGTAGAAAATCGGGGTTTGGCCAAGTTGATTTTTGTGCGATACTTGCGCGCCTTTGGAGATTAGAAATTTAGCATTTTGTAAATTTGACATAGCGTAAAATAACGCGCTATCGTCCCCGTCGTTAATCTTTGCCCCACGCATAATAAGTGCGTCGATAAATTTCGTATCATATCCTAGCAAAAGTGCCAAATTTAGCGCACCGCTAAGGTCGTTTGTGCTGTAAGTATCGCTGCTTAAAAGCACATTAAACTCATCTATATTTACCCTGTTTTTAAGGGCTAATTCGAGCTTATTATACGCGTCGATACTGCGATTTTTAGCCGCATATAGGGCAAATTCGCTCAGCACCAAATCCGCAATCTCACTAGCCTCGTTTGGGGATAAATTTGCGTTAAAATGGCTTTGTAATGCTGTTTTTGCCAAATTTATCTCAGAGATAAAATTTTTGAAATTTATGAAATTTATAAATTTTTGCTCAGAGTAAAATTCTAAAATTTCTAGCGCATTTGCATACGCTGCACCTAAATTTTTCTGCTTAGCCTCGCGCAAAAATCCCTCGCTATCCATGCCAGCCTGCGCTAAGATGCGTTCGAATTTTTTCTCATTTATGCTAGCTTCGTTTCCCACGCACTCGATACTCTCGCTCCTAATCGTCCTAGCTAAATTTTGCAAATTTCGCAAAAATGGAGCCTTTACAAGCGAGCCCTTGCAATCATAATCGCTCAGCAAAAGTTCGCTAGGGCTTGGCGTAGTGGCAAAATAGGCTTTCGGATCTGCCTCGATATCGGCGCAGGTAGCCCCAAAAGCACAGATTGCGCCAAATATCCATAAAATCAAAATTCTTTGCATAACCAACCTTGTCAAATTTAACCCGCCATTTTAGCGAAATTTTGCTTATTTAAACTTATTAGCGCAAAACGCGCTAATTCGTGGCTTAGAGCGCGAAATTTTCTTCCTCGTTAAAATTTAAATAACGATAAATTTCGCTATTTTTGCCACTTAATTTCTCGCGCACTATCTCTTTGTATTCTCTCGCGCTAGGAATTCTGCCTAGTATCGCGCAAACAGCAGCTAGTTCGGCACTGGCTAAATATACCTTAGCGCCCATACCCATGCGATTATCGAAATTTCTAGTCGAAGTTGAGACCACGACCGCATTATCTTTTACGCGTGCTTGATTTCCCATACACAGCGAGCACCCAGGCACCTCTGTGCGCGCTCCTACCGCGCCAAATACACTATACACGCCCTCTTCTTTGAGTTTTTTTTCGTCCATTTTCGTAGGCGGTGCTATCCAAAGGCGAGCTGGTGTTTGCGCGCTACCCTTTAAAATCTGCGCTGCGGCGCGATAATGCCCGATATTTGTCATACAGCTTCCAATGAAAACCTCATCGATATTTTTCGCTCTTGTCTCATCGGCTAAAATTTCGCTTAGCGTTGCGACATCGTCAGGGTCGTTAGGGCAGGCTAAAATCGGCTCTTTAATATCATTTAAATTGATTTCAATCACTTCTGCGTATTTTGCGTTTTCATCGGCTTTTAAAAGTGTCGGATTTTCTAGCCATTTTTTCATTTTTTCGCCCCTTCTAGCTAGCGCGTCGCTGTTTTGATAACCAGCTTTTATCATAGCGTCGATTAGAGCGATATTTGAGCGTATGTATTCACACACACTCTCGGTATTTAGCGCGATTGCGCACGCTGCTGCACTTCTCTCAGCGCTAGCGTCGCTTAGCTCGAAAGCCTGCTCGGCCTTTAAATTTTCAAGCCCTTCAATCTCTAAAATTTTGCCTGCAAATATATTTTTTTTGCCCTTTTTCTCGACGCTCAATAAGCCTTTTTTAATCGCATAGTAAGGAATTGCATTTACCAAATCGCGCAAAGTAATTCCCTCTTGTAACTCGCCTTTAAATTTCACAAGCACGGATTCTGGCATATTTAGTGGCATACTTCCAGTAACTGCCGCAAACGCCACTAGCCCACTACCTGCTGGAAAGCTAATGCCGATTGGAAATCTCGTGTGGCTATCTCCACCCGTGCCTACGCTATCAGGGAGCACCATACGATTTAGCCACGAGTGGATTACTCCGTCCCCTGGGCGCAGTGCCACGCCACCACGACTACTCATAAAAGGCGGAAGCGTTCGGTGCGTGATAGTATCGCTTGGCTTAGGATAGGCTGCTGTGTGGCAAAAGCTCTGCAACACGAAATCTGCGCCAAATCCAAGGCTAGCAAGCTCTTTAATCTCATCGCGCGTCATAGGGCCTGTGGTGTCTTGCGAACCCACAGTTAGCGTGAGTGGCTCGACATACATACCAGCTCTCACGCCCGCCATGCCACAGGCTTTGCCGACGATTTTTTGCGCGAGAGTGTAACCTGCGCTCTCGTCAAATTTAGGTTGCTCTGGTCTAGTAAAAATCTCATCATCGCCTAAGCCTAGCTCTTTTCTAGCCTTAGCGCAAAGCCCTCTTGCGATGATTAGCGGGATTCGCCCGCCGGCTTTGTATTCATCGAAAATCGTATTTGGGCTCAGGCTAAATTTGCAAACGACCTCGCCATTTTTAACAATCTCGCCCTTGTATGGATAAATCTCGATTTCATCGCCCATTTCGAAGTTTTCCACACTCGCTTCGATTGGCAGAGCACCGCTATCTTGGGCTGTGTTAAAAAAAATCGGCGCGATGACCGAGCCTATGATTACACCGCCTGTTTTTTTGTTTGGGATACCATAAATTTCCTCGCCGATATGCCATTGCACGGAATTCACACCACTTTTGCGACTACTTCCAGTGCCCACGACATCGCCCACATACACGACCTGCCTACCGCTTTTTTTAAGCTGGGCGATTGTTTCTAGGCTACCGGCTTGGCGTTTGCTAAGCATGCTTAGAGCGTGAAGCGGGATATCCGAACGCGTGAAAGCCTCGCTAGCAGGGCTTAAATCATCTGTATTTGTCTCGCCAGCAACCTTGAAAACCACGCCTTTGATACACTCGCTCAGAGGTTTTTTCGCCCTAAACCACTCCATATTCGCCCACGCTTCAAGCACAGCTTTTGCGTGAGCGTTGCCCTCTTTTGCCAGCCTTGCGACCTCTGCGAAATAATCATGCACGAAAATCGTCCTGCCAAGAGCCACTGCTGCGCCCTTTGCGGTGGCTTCATCTGCGCTTTGTAAGGCGCGGATTAGCTCGATCACGCTGTATCCGCCAAGCATGCGCTCTAACATCGCAAAAGCCTCATCTTTGCTAATGCCAGCCACGATGCACTCACCGTTTATGATTTCGCCCAAAAACTCGGCCTTGATTTTAGCAGCATCATCGACGCCCGGGTTAATGCGTGTTTTTAAAATTTCGATTAATTTTTCGCTTGGATTGGTTTTTAGGATTTCGCATAGCTGCTTGGTTTGCTCGGTGCTAAGTGCAAGTGGCGGGATACCTAGCTTCGCGCGCTCATTTACGCTGGATTCGTAGTTTTGTAAAAAGTCCATATTTTGCCCCTTTTTGGTAAAATTTCGGACAATTTTACAATAAATTTGATTAAATAGTTAAATTCGCAGGAATTTTAAATTTGCACTCATTGCAAGAAATTTGCGTTAGCAAAATTCAAAACAATTTAAATTTTAAATTTTCGCAAATTTTAGGCGGATTGAATTTAGCACTACGGTTACCGAGCTAAAACACATTGCAGCTGCGCCAAACATCGGTTTTAGTAATATTCCCCACAAAGGATATAAAATTCCAGCCGCCACAGGTATGCAGATGAGATTGTAAAAAAACGCCCAAAAAAGGTTTTGTTTTATCGTCGTCATGGTTTTTTGCGACAAATTTATCAAATAAGCCAAATTTCGCAAGTCGTTTTTGATAAAGATTATATCTCCTGCGCCTTTGGCGATGTCGCTGCCTGAGTTCATCGCGACGCCTATGTCTGCGGTTTTGAGTGACGGAGCGTCGTTTATGCCGTCCCCTATGAAAAGGACTTTTTCGCCGTTTTTTAAATTTGCGATAAATTCGTATTTTTGGCTTGGCAAAACTTCGCTTATGATCTCATCTATGCCTAAATTTTTGCCGATGAAATTCGCCGTTTTGGCGTTATCACCTGTTAGCATTATGGTTTTTATGCCTTGATTTTTTAGCGTTTTTATGCACTCTACGGCTTCATCTCGCAAAATGTCGCTAAGTGCCACAAAGCCCACGAATTCGGCATTTATAGCCACAAAAATCACGCCAAAGCCGTTAGCTAAAAATTCATCTGCATTTTTTGGCGTTTCAAATTCCACGCCGTTTTCATTTAAAAGCTCTTTATTTCCCGCTAGTAGCGTAAATTCGCCGTTTTGCGCCTTTATACCACGACCCAGCAAACTCTCAAATTCTCCGTCAAATTTAGCAAATTTAAGCCCTTTTTCTTTCGCAAATTTCACAATCGCCTTTGAAATCGGGTGTTCGCTAAGCATTTGCGCGCTTGCGATTAGTGCTAGATTTTCATCGCTTAAATTTGTAAAATTTACAGAAATTTCGCCCCTGCTTAGTGTGCCTGTTTTGTCAAAAACGGCGATTTTCGTATCTTTTAGGATTTCTAAAACTTCTGGGTTTTTCACCAAAACGCCGTTTTTAGCGGCATTTGAAATAGCGCAAACTATCGCAATGGGCGTAGCCAAACCCAAAGCACAAGGACAAGAGATAATCAAAACGCAAATCGCGCAAAGTAAGCCGATATGGGCTTTTCCTGCGACTAGCCAAATCACAAACACGCAAACGGCGATAAAAATCACGCTTGGCACAAAGATATTTGCGATTTTATCGGCAAAGCGAGAAATCGGCATTTTTTTGCTTCCTGCCTCGCTTAGAAGATTTTTGATTTCAGCCAAAACGCTTTGGTGCGAAAATTTGGTGATTTCGACCTGCAAAATTCCTGCGACACTCACGCACCCAGCATTTACCGTGTCGCCGACTTTTTTAAAAACGGCTAAACTCTCGCCGGTTATCAAGCTCGTATCGATTTCAGCTTCGCCACTTATGACTATGCCATCGCCCGGGATTTGCGCGCCGTTTTTGACTAAAACTTTATCGCCCGGTTTTAGTTCGTTAGCTAAAATTTCGCTTGTCGTGCCGTCCGGGTTAATCAAAACCGCCTTTTTTGGGCTTAAATCTATGAGTTTTTTAATGTAATCATTAGCTTTAAGTTTGCTTCGCTCTTCAAGGTATTTTCCAAGCAATATGAAAGCAATTATCATCGCTGACGAGCTAAAATACAAATTCGCCCACTCGTTTCCGCCTTTAAAATGGACAAAAATCGCACTTCCTAGCGAATACAAATACGCCGCAGACGAGCCAAGAGAGACTAGCACATTCATATCGTAGTTTTTGTTTTTAAGTGAGCCTAGCGCGTGGTAAAAGAAATTTTTGCCACAAAAGCCAAGCACAACTGCACCCAAAATCGCACAGAGCAGGGCTTTTACGGCGAAGCTGAAATTTGATTTCATCTCAATTAGCATTATAAAACACGCTAAAATCACGGCTAAAACGAATTTAAAAAGCATATTTTTTAAATTTCGCGCCTTTTTGGCTTCCAGCTCTTCGTAGTTTGTGGCGATTTCGTAGCCTAGTTTTGTGATTTTTGCTTTTACGGCATCTAGCACGGCTTCATCTGCCACTTCAAATTCGCCGACCCCAGCCGTGAAGCTCACATTTACGCTTTCTACGCCCTCAATCTTGCGCGTAACTCGCTCGATTGCGTTCGAGCAATTCACGCAGGTCATTCCGACTATGTTTAGGTTAAATTTTTGTGACATTTGCGATTAAATTTTGGTTGCGCTAAATCCCAAATCGTCCATTTCGCTAAGGAATTTTTCCACCTCATCTACGCTTAAATTTACGCTTACGACCTTGTTTTCTACATCGACACTAATCTCGCCAAACTCCTCAGCTAGGGCGTTTTTGATAGTGTTTGCGCAGCCATTGCACATGATTTTTGGTGCGCTAAATTTCATAGTTTGTTTAAAAGACATTTTCGCTCCTTGAAAAAATTATTTTGCGATTATATATCAAAATTTACAACATTTGTCAATCCTAAATCCACTACCCCTAAATTTAAGCCAAATTTGCTATAATCAGCCTTTTTATACCAAATTTTAAGGATAATTTATGGGACGAGCGTTTGAGTATAGACGAGCGGCAAAAGAGGCTAGATGGGGGAAAATGAGCAAACTTTTCCCAAAACTTGGCAAGGCAATCACAATGGCAGCCAAAGAAGGTGGCGAAGATCCTGAAATGAACGCCAAACTTCGCGCTGCAATCGCGACTGCAAAGGCGCAAAACATGCCAAAGGACAATATCGACGCGGCGATTAAACGCGCCAGCGGTAAGGATAGCGCGGAGATTAAGACCGTATTTTACGACGGCAAAGCCCCACACGGCGCGCTTGTCATCGTCGAGTGCGCCACAGACAACCCTACCCGCACGGTTGCAAACATAAAATCAGCCTTCAACAAAGGCAAGGGCGAGTTTTTGCCAAGCGGAAGTTTGAAATTTATGTTTTCTCGCAAGGCAGTTTTTGAGACGAAATTCCCAGATGGCGCAGATATCGAGGAGCTAGAACTCGAACTAATCGACTTCGGACTAAGCGAAATCGAGGTAAATGAGTTCGAAAACGACAAAGGCGAGAGCGAAAAAACGCTAATCATCTACGGAGAATACGAAAATTTCGGCACTCTAAATGAGGGTATCGAAAAGCTAGGTTTGGAGCTAATTAGCGGAAATTTGAAATTCATCGCCAATGACAAACACGAATTCAGCGACGAGCAAATCGCCGATATCGACGCGCTACTAGACCGCCTCGAAGACGACGACGATGTGCAAGCAATATATACAAATATCGAATAAGGAGCAAAAATGGAAGAGTTAAAAGTCTATGAAATCGACGAAAGCGCGCTAGCAAAGCTAAAATTCGCCATAATCCACACAGACAAAGGCGACATGACGCTAGAATTATACGCAGATGAGGCGCCACAAGCTGTGACAAATTTCGCCACACTTGCAAACTCAGGCTTTTATAAGGGGCTAAATTTTCACCGCGTTATCCCAAATTTCGTAATCCAAGGCGGCTGCCCTTACGGCACTGGCACAGGCGGTCCTGGCTGGCGCATAAACTGCGAGTGCGTAGGTCAAAAACACCGCCACGAGCGTGGCTCACTAAGCATGGCGCATGCTGGACGCAACACAGGCGGAAGCCAGTTTTTCGTCTGCCACAGCGCGCAACCGCACCTTGACGGCGTGCATACTGTATTTGGCAAGGTCGTGGATAATGCAGGATTAGCGGTGCTTGATAGTATCCGCCAAGGCGATAAAATCATCGATATCGAGATTAAAGAAACTCTATAAATGCTAAAAATCGGCACGGATATTACCCAAATTTCCCGCATTGTAAGACTTCGCGAAAAATACGGCGCGAAGTTTTTGTGCAAAATTTTGCGCAAGAGCGAGCGGGAAATTTTCGTGCGCGATGAGAGTATTGCTGGGGCGTATGCCGCCAAAGAAGCTCTATCTAAGGCGCTTGGTGTGGGTATTGGAGCGAAATTTAGCTTCAAAGACGCCAAAATTTATAAAGACAAATTTGGCGCGCCAAATTTTAAATTCACAAAAAAACTAAAAAAGAAATTCCGCATAAAAGCCTCGTCGCTTTCGATTACGCACGATAACGGCGTCGCGATTGCGATTGTAGCGATAAATTTGAAAACTCACTGAAAATCTGCGCTTTTGAGATAATCATACAGGCTTAGCACGCTTAAAAACAGCGTCAGTATCGCAGGGCCTAGTATCACACCCCAAAACCCAAAGGTCGAAATTCCAGCTAGCATTGAGAAAAAGATTAAAATTTCGTTGATTTTGGCGGGATTTTTGACAAGGCGCGAGTTGATAAATTTAATCACAAGTGGCTTTACAAAGCTATCAGCGATCGTCGAAATCATCACCACACAATAAATCAAAATGATAAGCGCACCGCTCGTCGAACCCCCGATAAAGACGATTAGCGCGGTAGGCACATACACGAGCGCGCCACCGATTGCAGGGATTAGCGAGCAAAATCCAAAAATCACGCCCATTAACACAGGGTCAAATCCGTAGCTTCCAACAATCACCGAAAACAAAAGCCCTTGCAAAACTGCGTTAAAAATCGTCGAGTATAGCACCACGCTCATGGTGTTTGCGGTCTCTGCGAAGATATAATCAAGCTGCTCGGCTTTGACGGGGACGATTTTTTTGATAAAGCCCGCAATATCGGCGCCATAAAGGTATGAAAAAAAGCAAAAAATGATGATTAGCACCATATCGGCGATAAATTTTAGGCTCGATTTGCCCGCCACAGAAAAGTATGAAAACGCCTGTTTGGCGGTGGCTGCGATGTCTAGGTTGCCCAAAAATTCCTTGATTTGCGCCTCAAATCCATTTAGTGCCTTTGGGAGCTGAATATCCATATTTTTGGCGTTTTCGACCATTAAATTTAGGCTAGAAATGTCAAAATGCGCGATATTTTTCGTAATCTGCGTGCCAGCATAGATAAATGGCACAAACAGCACCACGCACAGCACCAGCGTCGTTAGAAGCGAGCCTAGAACCTTTTTACCACGCACAAATGAGAGGATTTTGACATGCAGACCAGATGTCGAAATCGAAATCAAAACCCCAATCGCAATCGCCAGCAAAAACGGCGAAAACAGATAAATCACGCAACAAAACAGAAATAAAATTATACCGATGAAAAAAATCTTGCTCGTTTTTGCGTTTTTTGCCCTAGCTTTGCCTAGCGGTTCGCCCTTAGAATCGACGATATTAGGGCGTGAGTGTGAAAGCGCGTCTAAATTTTCGTTATTTGCCAAATTTTATCCTTTAAATTTCAAAAGGGGTATTTTATAAATTTAATTTTTAAATTTCAAATTTTACGCCAAATTCTTTCAAATTCGCTACCACAGGCTATAAATACTGCGCCGAAATTACTTCTAAGTGTCATTGCGAGCGAAGCGAAGCAATCTAGGGAAATTTAAAGGGGTTTAAAATTTAGAATTTTTGAATTTGCAAAATTTTGGTGCAGTATTTTTAAAATGAAATTTGAAAATTTGAAATTCAAAATTCGGCGAAATTCTGCCATTTGCTCTATTTTTGAATTTAAACTTTGTAGATTGCTTCGTCGCAAAAAGCGTCTTGACGCTTTTTTCTGCTCCTCGCAATGACACTTATGGGCGAAATTTGGTTTGATTTGTCATTGCGAGCGAACGAAGTGAGCGTGGCAATCTACGAGCAAAAATTACCAAAACATAAAATCGCTGTCATTGCGAGGAAATGCGAAGCATTGACGAAGCAATCTAGAAAAATTTAAATTTTGCTAAAATTTTAAAATTCTTTGGAATTTTTGTAGATTGCTTCGTCGCAATGACATTTAAACAAAATTTAAAAATTTCGGCGCAGTATTGCGAATTTGCGAAGCAAAATTTTAAAATTTTGCCTATTTTACAATGATTTTAGCCGAATTTGCCACTGAAATTTCGCCCTGTCTAAACTCATTATAAATCACGGCGCAAAACTCATCATCTCGGTTTATCACAAGCCACATTTCATCTCCACTTTTGCGCTCAAACTCCGCACAAACCACGCTTCCCACACGCAAAGGAAGCGAGACGCCACTCATAGAAGCAGGTGCGCCAAACTCGCCCTGCGCGATATAATGCGTGGTGAAATCCTGCACAATCGCTCCTATGCTGAGCTTGGCACGATTTGCTTCTAAATCCATTTTCGCCGCCACTTGCGAAAGCGCCGTGCTCGCGTTTGCGCACTCTTTGGCTGTTTTTTTGGATTTGTTTTTTATGCCTTTGCACTGCGCTACTCGCTCTTTGGCTGCGCTTAAATTTGCCCTGTAATAATCCACGCTTTTTTCGCTTTCGCAACCCAAAAACACTGCGCAAAACGCCACAATAGCGCAAAATTTTATGAATTTCATTTTTAGCCTTTTTGTGAAATTTGAAGAAAGATTATAGCGAATTTGGGGTTAAAATTTGCTCGCCAAAACGGCGAGCATAAAAGGAGAACTATTATTATTTATCCAACAAGCAATCTCATATCGGCCTCAACCGAGCTAATGCCCGCAATGCCGAAGTTTTCGACCAATACCTTTGCCACATTTGGCGATAAAAACGCTGGAAGTGTAGGTCCAAGGTGGATATTTTTCACGCCAAGATATAAAAGCGCTAAAAGCACGATAACCGCCTTTTGCTCATACCAAGCGATATTAAACGCTAGTGGAAGTTCATTTATATCATTTAGACCGAAAATTTCTTTTAATTTCAAAGCAATTAGCGCAAGTGAGTATGAATCGTTACACTGACCTGCATCTAGGACACGCGGGATTCCGCCGATATCGCCCAAATTTAACTTATTGTATTTGTATTTCGCACAACCTGCGGTTAAAATCACGGTGTCTTTTGGCAAAGCTTTTGCAAACTCAGTGTAATACTCCCTAGATTTCGCCCGTCCGTCGCAACCAGCCATGACGACAAATTTACGGATTGCGCCTGATTTTACAGCTTCTACGACCTTATCAGCTAGGGCGAAAACCTGTGCGTGAGCAAAACCGCCTACGATTTTACCGCTTTCGATTTGTGTCGGTGGGGCGCAGGTTTTGGCCTGCTCGATTATGGCGCCAAAATCCTTATTTTCGCCGTGTTCGCCCTTAATGTGCAAGCAACCCTCCACGCCCACAGCACCTGTCGTCCAAAGTCTGTGTTTGTAGCTCTCTGGCGGGATTATGACGCAGTTTGTAGTCATTAAAATCGGTCCGTTAAATTTCTCAAATTCCTCTTTTTGTTTCCACCACGCATTACCGTAATTTCCGATGAAATTCGGATATTTTTTGAAAAACGGATAGTAGTGGGCTGGAAGCATTTCAGAGTGCGTATAGACATCAACGCCACTGCCTTGTGTCTGCTCCAATAGCATTTCTAAATCGCGCAAATCGTGCCCTGAGATTAAAATTCCGGGATTTTTTCCTACGCCGATATTTACTTCGCTAATCTCAGGATTGCCGTAAGCGCCTGTATTTGCGCTATCTAGCAAAGCCATGCCAGATACGCCAAATTTGCCAGTCTCCATGGCAAGAGCGATTAAATCATCAATGCTTAGGCTATCATCAAGGGTTTTTGCCAAAGCCTCTTGGATAAAAATATCAATGCTCTCATCTTCCTTATTTAGGGCGTTTGCGTGTTTCATATACGCAGCAAGCCCCTTTAATCCATAAGTGGTAAGCTCTTTTAGGCTTCGTTTGTCCTCATCAGCCGTGCTTAAAACTCCGACTTCTCTTGCTTTTTGTGCAAATTCGCTCTCATCTCCCTCCCAAAGGGCAAAGCTTGGTAAATTTGAACAATCGCCTAAATTTGCGATAAGCGATTTTTTCATTTCTAGGGTTTTTTTGATAATTGCGATAATCGCAGGATTATCGAAATTTGCGTTTGTGATAGTTACGAATAAATTCATCGTTACTCTGTGATTTACCTCTTTTGCTACGCTTTTACCCTGCGCCCTTAGCGCACAAGCTACGCTAGAAAGAGCTTTTGTAACATAAACTAACAAATCTTGCATAGCTGCAACTTCTGGCTTTTTACCACATACACCACTAACCGTGCAGCCCGTGTTTTTAGCCGTCTCTTGGCATTGGAAACAAAACATATTTTCCATAATTTCTCCTTTGAAATTTGAAATTCAAGGCGCATTATAATATAATGCAAAATTAATTTCTGTTGTTATAACAACAAAAAGGCAAAATTTATGAATTTATCCAAAACCATACTTTTTAACGGCATAAGCGAAGATGAGATTGCGGATTTGCTCCCTTGCTTGGAAGCACAAAGGGCGAAATTCGCCAAAGATGAGATAATCTTTCGCTGTGGGGACACCACTGCGAAAATCGGGCTCGTGCTAAGCGGGAGCGTGGATATCGTCGTAAATTTCTTGCGTGGAAATAGCAATATTTTTGGGCGTATTACCAGAGGCGATATATTTGCTGCAAACTACGCCATAAGCGCAAAACCCCTAGAATGCGATGTCGTAAGCGCAGAGCCAAGTGAAATTTTATTTTTAAATTTGCGCAAAATTCTAACTTCTTGTGCCAAAAATTGCCCCTATCATCACAAAATCATCTATAATCTATTTAAAATTTCAAGCAACAAAAACCTAAATCTCTCAGCCCGTATGATGCACACTGCGCCCAAGACTATACGAGAGAGATTGCTTTCTTATTTTGGTGAGCAAGCACTCAAAAACGCAAGCACCAGCTTTTGTGTGCCGTTTTCTAGGCAGGGGCTGGCTGATTATCTAGGCGTTGATCGAAGCGCTATGTCAAACGAACTTAGCAAAATGGCGAAAGACGGACTAATAAGCTATGATAAAAACGAATTTCGCCTGAATTTTAATATTTGAAATTTTTTAAAATTTGCAAAATTTTGCGTTAAATTTTGCAAATTTTCATTGTGCCTTTGTTTGTTTAGTAAATTTAAGCACTTCCAATGTAAAATTAGCCCTCAAAAAATCAAGGAAAAATATGTCAGATAAAAAACCACTTATTGTCTTTGTTCTTATTTTTGTCGCTATACTTGCTTTAAATTCCGATTTTATGGGTGGTAGGAAAATCAAAACATTTTCAGTTACAGCCGACACAAATGTTTCGCAAGTAAAAGGTCTGTCGAAATATGTAACCCAAGAAGAAGTTGATGATTTTGCGTTTAGGTATTGGGATATTGACAAAGATAAAGTTATGAATAACGACAAAATGGAAAATTTACGATTACTTTTAAAATCACAAAACACACAAGAAATTTTAGCTTATATGAAAGATAATAATATTAGCGTAGATGAGCCTTTACATTATGGCGTAACGACGTTAATGTATGCCAGTTTTTATAATGACATTGAGACAGCAAATGAGCTTATAAAGTTAGGTGCAGATCCACATAAAAAAGATAGATACAGACTTAGCCCTATGGCGTATGCGATAGGTGCAAATTCCATAAATGCCGTCAAGCTTCTTTTAGAAAACGGGGTTAAATTTGATGAAGCGAAAATAGTGCGGGGGTATATTATTCCAAAATGGTATGGTGGTATTACCAAAATATATGTCGATGAAAATCATAATGTGGTGGATGTTAAAATATTAGAAAAACCAGAAGTTGATTATATTTTTAAAAAAGGTGCGTGGGGAACTGCGTTTGATGTCGCCGTAAGAAGCAATATGTTAGAAATGACAAAGCTAATGTTAGATAGTGGCTATAAACCACCTAAATATCATTTTGCTGATATTGCTGACCCAGATATTAGGTCTGGTAATACAGTAGAAGAAATTTTTACGCAAGATGAACTCAACCTAATGATTGATAATGAAAAAAAAATCTGGTAAGGTTGCCAGTGGGCAAATAAAATTTGATTTAGACTTTTTTTATGATAAATTGAAATTTTATTATCTTAGTTTGTATGAAGCATTATATAATCTTTATGGCTATGAAGAAATGTTAAATTTATTACTGGACTACAATATTTCAGGGCAACCTAGTCAACGAGTTATGAGAGAAGTCTATGAAGATTGTTTTTACAATTTTAAAAGAGCAATTGTGAGAAAAGCTAACTATATAATAGATATGAAAACAGGACACGATATAAAAAAAGAAAAAGAAATTTTTGATAAATACAAAGATGAATACGCAAAAAAAATTAGAAAAATAGAACATATAAGTCCGAATTCGGAAGTCCCCGTGTGGATGATATGGAACGCATTAGAAAAAGACGGCTTAATCGTAAGAACGCCTATGGAGATAAAACCTGAATTGATTAAATTTTTTGACATAGCTATCGATGATTATGGTAAATACTGTGGTGATAAAAATTTAGATTTTGATAGTTTAATTTATTTAGATGAAAAAATTATTAAAGAAAAAGAACAATATCGTGCCATAAGTGATTATGATAGAAAAAAACAACTAGATGAAAATGCAAATTTTAAAGATATTAAAGACTTTATAGGTTATTTAACATACAAACATATTTTCCGTTATCCGAAATACATAAAAAATACAGAACAAATTTATGAAGAGTATATAATAGATACACTTAATAATATTGCTGTATCGGATACTGAAAGAAATATCTTTTTAACAAATGGTGGAAATAGTTTATATTAATAAAATTTAATTAAAGGAGAAGAAGCATGGCAGAATTTAATCGCGCAGAATATATTGCGCAAAAAGTTGAAAAATTTTGAGCCAAAGAAATATAAACAATCTCAAATGCCCCTAAAATTTAGACTACAAATTTGCAAAATTTTGCATTAAATTTTGCAAATTTAACGCAATTTAATCAAAAAGTCCCCGTTCATCGGGGCTGGTTTCGTATCCTAGGGCTGATTTTGCGCGCACGCTCATAATGCGCCCTTTGGCTGTCTTTTCAATATAGCCGTTTGCGAGTAAATACGGCTCGATGACATCTTCGATCGTGCCCTCGTCCTCGCTAAGTGCCGCTGCGATGGTGCTTAGCCCCATGGCTCTCTTGCCCGCTTCGCCCAAAATCGCGAGATATCGCAAATCCATCTCATCAAATCCAAGCTCATTGACCCCAAGCGCGTCCAAACCCTCGTTCGCGCGCTCTTTGGTGATGATTTTCTCGTCTTTGACCTCAGCAAAATCTCTTATGCGTTTCAAAAGCCGAAGCGCGATGCGTGGCGTGCCACGGCTACGGCGCGCGATCTCGCTACTAGCGTCTTTTTCGCACTCTTTTTCGAGTTTGATCGAGGCGATTTTTACGATTTTGGCAAGCTCTTCGGTGGTGTAAAACTGCAAGCGAAACTGCATACCAAAGCGATCGCGCAAAGGCGCAGAAATCATGCCTGCGCGCGTGGTCGCACCGATGAGTGTAAAGTGTGGAATATCGATTTTGATAGTTTGCGCCGCTGGACCTGAGCCGATGATGATATCAAGGCGGAAATCCTCCATCGCAGAATACAGCACCTCCTCGATCGCTGGGCTAAGGCGGTGAATTTCATCTATAAAAAGCACATCGCCCTCTTCGAGATTTGTCAAAATCGCGGCCAAATCGCCGCTTTTTTCTATCATCGGAGCGGCGGTTACTTTGATATTAGCCCCCATTTGCGAGGCGATAATGTGCGCAAGTGTGGTCTTGCCAAGCCCTGGCGGCCCATAAAACAGCACATGATCTAGGCACTCGGCGCGCTTTTTGGCGGCCGTGATTGCTATGTTTAGGTTCGATTTGATTTTTTCTTGCCCGATATAATCCTCGAAATTCGCCGGTCTTAGCGAAATCTCCGAGACCTCATCGAGCTTTAATTTTTCAATTTCTACGATTCTGTCCATTAAATTTACCTATTTCAAATACTCAAATTCTTCGCTTGGGAAAATGCCTTTTTTGACATCATTAGCGTAGTTTTTTACAGCTTCTCGCACGAGCGTGGCGCCGTCAAGGTAGCGTTTTACAAATTTTGGCTTAAATTCGTCAAAAAATCCTAGCATATCGCTCCACACTAGCACCTGTCCGTCGCACGACCCCGCACCGATACCGATAACCGGGACATTTGCTACGCTCATAACTTCATTAGCCACGCCCAGAACTGTGCCTTCAAGCAAAAGCAAAACCGCCCCAGCGTCTTGCACGGCTTTGGCGTCATCAAGAAGCAAATTTAGTGCGTTTTTCTCGCGACCGCTTACCTTGTAACCACCTTGAAAACGAGAAAGTTGCGGGCGCAGTCCTATGTGGCTCATAACGGCAATGCCGTTTTTGCTTAAAAGCTCGACGGTAGCGGCAAAGTCCTTTCCGCCTTCGATTTTAACGGCGTCGCAACCTGTCTTTTCATAAACTTTGGCGCAGTTTTTAAGAGCAAGCTGGGGCGTTGCGCACGAACAAAACGGCATATCCACGACCAAATACGGGCGAGTTAAGCCACGCCTAACAGCCCTTGCGTGATAAATCATCTCATCGACACTTATTCCGATAGTCTCAGCGTGTCCGCCAAAGCTCATATTTAGGCTATCTCCGACGAGCACCATATCGACTTGGTCGTTAAAAATTTTGGCAAAAAGTGCGTCGTATGCTGTAATCATAACGATTTTTTCGCTGTTTTCTTTCATTTTATAAAGGTCATTTATAGTGATTTTTGCCATATTTAATCCTTAAAAATTTTTTGCGATTATAGCCTAAATTTGGCAAATTTAACCCAAATTTGACAATATAAAATTTTTGAAGTAAAATGTGCGACTTCCTTTTGGGGGTGACTTGGCTTCGACAGAAATGGATTGGTCAAGGTGGCATGCCGCTTCGGATATAGCGTATAAAATCCAAATTAAAATTAAACGCAAATAACAAAAATTTTGCTCCTGCTTACGCAAAAGTAGCGTAATCGCAGTCGAGCCCTGCACTGCGCCCATACTATCTAAGCGCGGTAGCGGGTAATCCTAGATAGCGTAGTTTCGCGCTCTGACGAGGCGCGGGGCGAAATTTAGTCTTTGCTTTGGCGATTTGTTTTGGAAAGTGAGCAAGCTGGGGCGAGATTTTCACTTTTGCTAAGCATGTAGAGGCTTTGGTCGTTTGTTTTTGGACTGCGGTTCGATCCCGCACACCTCCACCATTTAAGCTTTTTTTAAGTTGTTTTCATAAAATTTACAAAATTTCACAAATTTAAAGGCAAAACAATGGCTAGAATTTTTATCACAGGCGATACGCACGGCGGCTGGGGCGGGTTTAGCGGTGAAATGAAAAGGTTTGAAAAGTTTAGATACAAAACCGGAAAAGAGCTTTGCAAAGATGATTTTCTCATTATCGCCGGAGATTTTGGCTTTATTTGGGAGAGTTCGCCAGATAAAGATGAAATTCGTTGGCTAAAATATTTTAACGAGCGGAATTATACCACGCTTTTCATCGACGGCAACCACGAAAATTTCGCGCGTCTAAACGCCTATAAAATCACCGAATTTCACGGCGGAAAAGTGCATAAAATAAGCGAAAGCGTGTATCATCTCATGCGGGGGCAGGTTTATGAGCTTACAGGGCACAAAGTCCTTAGTATGGGCGGTGCGGCGAGTATTGACAGGGAGTATCGCACGCAAAACATATCGTGGTGGGAGGGCGAAAATATCAGCGAGGCTGAGCTAAACGAGGCTTACGAAAACCTCGCCAAGCACGATTTTAGCGTGGATTTGGTGCTTTCGCACACTGCGCCGAATTCTATCGCGCCAAAGGTGCTGGCCCTAAATGAGTTTGCACTGGATTTCCACGATCCAAACGGCGATTTGTTAGAAGAAATTTATCGCAAAATCAAATTTAAAAAGTGGTTTTTCGGACACTTTCACGAGGAGCTTTTTTGCGTAAATAGCCAGTTTGTCACACTTTGGCACGATATAGTGGAGCTGAAATTTGAGAGCGAGAAAATCAAGCATTTGTGCGTGATTTAACCTCGCTTCGCAAGTTATAAATTAATCCATAACAAATAACAACAATTCATTTTTACAAATCCACCACAAAATAAAAAAGCCAAATTCACCAAAAATGGCAAATTTGGCTTATAGGCAAAATTTAAATTTCGAAATTTTAATCCACTGCCTTTAAATTATCAGCGATTACAAAGGCAAGTTCGAGCGCTTGATCTGCGTTTAGGCGCGGATCGCACTGGGTTTCGTAGCGCTCTTTTAGCGTCTCTTCTGTCACATTAAACGCCCCGCCTGTGCATTCTGTGACATCTTGGCCTGTCATTTCTAGGTGGATTCCGCCAGCTTTCGTCCCCTCGGCATTGTGGATTTCAAAGAAGCTTTGAACCTCTTTTAAAATCATATCGAACTCGCGCGTTTTGTAATTGCCCGCTTTGACGGTATTTCCGTGCATAGGATCGATACTGTATAAAATTTCCCTGCCCTCGCTTTTTAGCTCGCGCAGTATTTTTGGCAGCCTATCGCCGATTTTATCCGCGCCCATGCGGATGATGATATTTAGCCTGCCAGCCTCGTTTTCTGGATTTAGCGCGTCTGCTAGGCGCAAAATATCCTGCGCGCTAGCGTTTGGTCCGATTTTTACGCCGATAGGGTTTTTGATACCGCTCATAAAATGCACATGCGCATCACCAACTCCCCTAGTGCGCTCGCCTATCCAAACCATGTGCGCCGAGCAGTCATACCAATCCCCGCTCGTGCTGTCTATGCGCGTCAAACACTCTTCGTAATTTAGCAAAAGCGCCTCGTGCGAAGTGTAAAATTTCGTCTCATTTAGCGTTGGTGCGCTTTGTGTATTTATGCCGCATGCGTCCATAAATTTCAGCGCATTTGAGATAGAATCGCTTAGGGCGTTGAATTTCGCCTGCAACTCAGCCCTTTTCAAAAAGCCCAAATTCCACTTATGCACCTCGTGCAGATTGGCTAGACCACCGCGTGAAAACGCACGCAAAAGGTTCATCGTAGCCGCACTTTGGTGATATGCCTCGATCATACGCTCTGGATTTGGCACGCGCGCAGCTTCGTTAAACTCAAAGCCATTTATGATATCGCCACGATAGCTAGGAAGCTTCACACCGCCGACCTCTTCGTAATCACTGCTTCGAGGTTTGGCAAACTGACCTGCTAGGCGTCCGACCTTTACGATAGGCTTGCCAGCGGCGAAGGTCATTACAATCGCCATTTGGAGCATTACCTTAAACATATCACGGATATTGTTTGCGCTAAAATTTGCAAAACTCTCAGCGCAATCCCCACCTTGAAGCAAAAACGCCTCGCCCCTTGTGGCTCTGGCAAGATCGCTTTTTAAAGATCTGACCTCGCCAGCAAAAACTAGTGGCGGGAAGTTATAGAGCCTTTCTTTGACGGCCTCGACTGCGCCCATATCAGGGTATGTGGGCTGCTGTAAGATATTGAAATTTTTCCAAGACGATCTATCCCAACTCATAAATTCTCCTTTTTTTGGTTTTAAAAATTTTGCCATTATACCTAAATATGACTAAATTTCATTTCAAAAATATAAATTTACTCCTAAATTTCACGCCAAAAATAAGCAGTTATTAATCAATTAAATTTTAAAATGCAAGCCTTTTAAATCAATCACAAATTTAAGGAATTTTATGAAAGATGACCGCACAAAAGGGCTAATAATCGCGTTTTTGACCTTTTTTATGTGGGGTGTTTTTCCGATTTATTTCAAATTTATCCAAGATGTAGATGCTACGCAAATTTTAGCGCACAGGATTTTTTGGTCCTTTGTTTTGCTTTTTTTATTTTTGTTTTTTACAAAAAAGCTAAAAAATATCTCGCTTTTGTTATCAGACCGCAAAAAAGCATTGGCGCTTCTTTGCACAGGCTGTTTGATTAGCATAAATTGGGGCATTTTTATCTGGGCGGTAAATTTGGGCGATATTTTATCCACGAGCCTAGGGTATTTCATAAACCCCCTATTATCGGTGCTTTTGGGCGCAATTTTTCTAAAAGAACGGCTAAGCCTAGCAGGGAGGGTTTCGCTATTTTTGGCATTTTTGGCAATCTGCGTGCAAATTTACGCACTTGGCAGACTGCCATTTGTGTCGCTGATTTTGCCGACAAGTTTCGCATTTTATGGATTAATTCGCAAAAAAATCGCCGTGCCTAGCTTCGAGGGGCTGTTTTGCGAGACCACGCTCATGCTCCCGTTTGCGTGCGCGTATTTGGGCTTTTGCGTGTATTCAGGCACTAGCGCATTTGGGGCACACAGCACCGGCGCACTGCTCGCATTTAGCGGAGTTATCACGGTTTTACCACTAATTACCTTCGCTATTTCGACTGCGTATCTGCCGCTTTCTACAATCGGATTTATGCAGTATCTTAGCCCCTCGATGAGCATGCTAATCGCTGTGTTTTTATACGGCGAGGAGCTTAGTTTTTACAAAATTTTCAGCTTTTCGCTCATTTGGCTAGGGCTTGCGATAGTGGGATTTGATAGCTTAAAAAGGAGTAAAAATGGTTAATATAACGCTGATTTTGGCGGTTTTTTTGATAGTAGGTTTTATCGTTTATTCGCAGGTAATGCGCGCAGCCTCGCGCGCTGATATGATAGAGGAAGTGCCAAATAACGCCAAATATCTGAGCTTTTGCGACATACTTGATGGCGAAATTTTAGCTTTGCAAAATTTAGAGCTAAAAGACGAGAGCCAAAGGGACGAAGCACTCGATGAAATCGCAAATCTTAGCAAGGAATTAGTCTTTATCCAAACCATGCACAAAAGCAATCAAAGCCCCGAAATTTGGGAGGAAAAGCTCTTTAAATTTTTGCAAAAATGCGAGGGCGTGATTTTAAAATACGCCAAAGATGGCGAAAAAATCGCCGATAATTGGCGCGAAAAACTAGGAAGCGAGTTTGCGAAATTAGTCTAAATTTAGAAATTTAGACTAATTTTGGCTTTGCAAATTTTCAAGTGCGCTAAAAATCACAAGCGCATTTTCTTGCGTGGCTTTAAAATCCGCGATTTTGGCTAAATTTTCCTCGAAAATTTGCGCAATCTGCGCGCTAAAATCTGAGTAAATTTTATCCACAAACGAGCTAGACCCTACGAAGTCATTTTCAAACTCATAGTAATGAAGTCCCCCTAAAACCGCCTTTTCAAAGTCCTCATAAGAGGGATAAAAAAGCTGATAAAGTCCTGGTTCTTCCTCGTAATCGCTGATTGATTTTGCGATTTTGTTTGCGATGAAATTTGCACTTAGGGTTACGGCGTTTGTGTAGTTTGAAGCGATTTTTATCATAATTTGCTCGAAAAACAGCGCGATTTTTTGGCAAATTTGAAAAACAGCCCTCTCGCCGTCTTTTAAAAACAGCCCATAGACTTCGCTTGCGATTTTAGCGATGTTTGAAGCCTCTATGATAGAGGCTAAATCGCTTTGGCGCTCGTAGTTTTCAAACCTACCTTTAAATAGCAAAATTTCCCTCTCAAACCCCGCATAAATGCGCTCTATCGCCTCGCTCATGGCGTTTTGGGTTTTTACTAACTCAGCCTTAAAACGGCGGAAAATCACATTTAGCCTATCGTCGTTGTAAATCAGCTTCGAAAGCGCGGCGTCGGTGTTGAAATACGGAGCCTCGTAGGCTACCTTTTCGTATCCCTTCGAAGTCTGCGTGCCAAAAAAGCTCTTTTTCGTCTGCGTCGCGCTCACGAAATACTCGTTTTGCTTCGAGCTTAGGGCTTCTTGCATGGTTTTAGCGATAAATTTCGAGGTCTCTTTAATCGAAGCGTAAATTTTGCTAAATTCCTCTTTGTAAATTTCGCGCTCGCTAGCGCAAAATTCAGCGATTTTATCTTTGTTTGAAGCGATAATGTTTTCTAAAATTTTATGTATTTCCAAATACCCTGCCCGCTCGTTTTTAAGCTCGGCAAGTATGAAATTTAGCCTAGATTTGGCAAAGCTAATGCGGTTTTTATCAAGTCCGTCTAAAAACTCTCTAACCTCGCTAAACCCGCTGTTTTGGATATCGCCAGCTTTTTCTAGCTTTGATGATATTGGCACGATAGAGGCGAAATTCGCACCAAAAATCGTTTTAGCGTAATTATGCACGCGCTCGATTTCTTCGGCGCCAAGCCTATCTTTTTGGCTTAAAATCGCAATGGAGTTTTTGCTTAAAAATTTTGGTAAAAGCGAAATTTGAGCTGTTTCGCTCTTTCTAGCGGCGTTGTCGATGAGTGAAATCCAAAGCACGCCAAAAACCTCGTCGAAAATCTCCAAAGTCTCCCTAGTATCGGCGTTCGAGCGTGAATTTAGCCCTGGGGTGTCGATGAAATTTATCTTTTTCAAAAGCTCGTGCGGCAAAAACATATTTATATTTTTGATATCTTTTAGCTCCCGCCTTTGATCGACGAAGTCCGAAATCTGCGAGCTTTCTAAGGTTTGGGTGTAGCCGTTTTTATACGCTACACTCATCATTTCATAAGGGGCGTATTTGATGTGAGTGGCCTTGGCGGTTACCGGCACGACGCCAGTTGGTAAAACTTCGCTAGAAAGCAAGGTGTTTAAAAATGTCGATTTACCACTGCTAAACTGCCCCACAACCGCGATTTTAAGAGGCTCGGACTCGACGAGCAAAATTTCATCTAAAACCTTGCTTAAATGCGCACTAGGGTGCAGACTCGGGTCTTTTAGCTCGCTCACAGCCCTACTCATATCGCCCCAAAATCCCTGCTTCGTGCTGGGTAAAAATTTCGCCCTATACTCGCTGATAAATTCCCTTAGCATTGCTCGATCCTTTTAATTAATCCATTTACCAAATTTATTTTTTCTCGCACCAATCGCGCGTTTTTGGCGATTTGCTCGGCGTTTTCATCGCCTGCTTTAAGCGCGCTTTCAAGCTCGCTTTGGCGCAAATCTAGGCTAGATTTTTTGCTAGCAAAAAGGGCTAGGACATTTTCTTTAAATTCCTGCGTGCAGGTTTTGGCGATGTTTTCGAAGCTAGATTTTAAATTTAGCTTAGCGAAAAACTCACTAAATAGCGCGTCAAAACTCGCCGATAATGCGCCAAAATCGCTGTTTTTGCGCACGATTTCACGCAGGCTTTCGTTAAATTTAGCGAAATTTGGCTGGGCGAAATTTTCGTCCATGTATTTTTTCGTGTCAAATTTAAGCGAATTTACCTCGCTAAAATCGCTTCCTAAAAGCTCTTTGATATCAGAAATATCGCGCGAAATCTTTTGCGAAAACGAGCGAAAAATGTCTGTGATGACATCTTTGACGCCAGAGTTTGCGATGACTTCTAGCCGCGAAAAATCGATCTGCTTTTTATTTTTTTTCGAGTAATTTATGTCAGTTAAAACCCTGTCTTTAATCGTCAAAATCGCTGATTTTAGCGGCGCAAAAAGCGTGCTATCATCGTAGCTAAGCTTGCTAATCGCGCCGGTTAAATCGTTTTTTAGCTTAGCTAAATTTGCATTTAGCGCGCTAATTTCGGCGTTTATATTCTCGCATTTTTGGGCTAGCTCGCTTTTATTTGCGCTAAAATCGGCGTTTTGCTCCTGCAAATCAGCCAAATACGCCTCGCAAATCAGCGATAACTCTTTTTTGTATGAGGATAAAATTTCATCTGCTTTGGCTGAATTTTCGCCGAAAAATCGCTCGAAAAGATGAGATTTCAGCTCGCCAATGCCCCGTCCGCTGTGGCTGTCTATGCAAAAATAGCTCACATTTTCTATCAGTCCCTCATCGAACCCAAACGCCCCAAGCTCCTCGCAAATACTAGCCCTAGCGTATCTTAGCGCGTCGATTAGCTCGGTCTGGCTAAGCAAATCAGCGTGAGTTAAGACCACAATTAGCGAATTGTTTTTCGAGCTTTTTAGAGTGCTTGCGATAAAGCTCATATCCTTTTTGGTCGAGCTTTGAGAGGCGTTCATTAGGTGGATTATCGCGTCGCTTGAAAACATAAAGTTTTTCGTCAGCTCCTCGCGCAAAACCACGCTATCGTCCAGCCCTGGGGTATCGACGACGGTGATTTTATCGCTTAGAAAATCGCTTTTTATGCCAAGTTCGATAAATTTGATAAATTTTGAAATTTCATACTTGGCAGAGGTGAATTCTTGCAGTTTTTCTGGCTCAATTATGGCTTCGCTTTGGTTTTGAAATTTCGAGCGAAATTCCTGTGCAAAACCCAAAATTTCAAGCTCCTCATCATCGTAGAATTTGACCTTAGCATAAGGCTTATCGCTACCTTTAAGAAGCGTTAAATTCGCCGTTTCAGGGATATTTGAAGTCCCTAAAATATCAAATCCCAAAAGGCGATTTAGCATGCTGGATTTCCCAGCGTTGATTACGCCAGTAACCGAGAGTGTGAAATTCGCATCTTTGGCGTTTAATTTGGCGGCGTTTGTGCGCTCAAAGAGTGAATTTTCAAATTCGCTCGCGCAAACGAGAAAACCTGCGCCTGGATTTGTATCTGAATTTTCGCTCGCATTTTCGCTCGCGCTAGTATCCAAATACTCGCCCGAATTTGCGCCTAAATTTGCGTCCGCGCGCGCGTCAGTATCCGCGCCTGAAACCAAATTTGCAAGCTCATCTTCGCTTTTGGCGCTCAAAAGTGCTTTTAGCTCATCACTAATAGTGTCCAAACTCTCTAATTTGCCGTAAAATGCGAAATTTGCGGGCGAATTTGGGGCTTCGTTTTCACTCAAATCGCTTTGAAGTTGAAGCAAAAATTTTGAAATTTCATCATACTCGCTTTTGCTAATAATTCCTTCTTTGCCTAAATTTTCAACCATCATCAAAACACTTAATTTGGAAATTTTAAGCTTGCAAATCGCATTGATTGCGCCGATTTGTAGGGACTGAATCGCATAGATTCCAATCTCTTCGCCAAGCTCTTTTAAAATTTCTCTAAAACTTTGCAACGATTTAAATTTTTCGAAATTTTGCGAATTTGTGCATAGCATAAGCGCAGCGATATCGCTAGGCATAGTGCGAGTTAGGCTCTCATCGATAAAAAGCCTCTTTGAACCCCAAATTTTACTCATAAAATTATTCATAAACTACCTTTTTTGGGTTGAAATGGTTAGAAATTTGATAAGTTTTGCAATAAAATTTCAAAATTTTATAAAAGTAGAAAGACGCCTGCAAAAATTTTGCAAGCGTCATAGGATTATTTGCCTTTTGCAGCAAGTTTTCTACGCATATAAGCAATGCGAGATTGTAATGGAAGGTGTTTAGGGCAGTTGTCTTCGCAACCTAGCAAACTCATACAACCAAACACACCGTCATCATCGCCGATTAACTCGTAGAAATCATCGTCTGTTCTGTTATCAAGAGCGTCGATTTTAAATCTAGCTACGCGGTTGATACCAACAGCACCGATAAAATCCTCTCTCATAATCGCAGTTCCGCATGCTGCCACGCAGATACCGCACTCGATACAACGATCTAGCTCGAAAACCTCTTGTGCTACTTCTGGTTCAACTTTTTCCTCTAATTTAGAGATGTCAGTTACATGGTCAGTGTGGATCCAGCTCTCGACTCTCTTACTCATCGCGTTCATCCAGTTACCTGTATCTACGCTCAAATCTTTTAGTAGTTTGAATACAGGAAGTGGCATAAGCTCGATAACGCCCTCTGGATAGTCTTTTGTTAGTGTGCGGCAAGCAAGTGCTGGCTTACCATTGACTAACATACCGCAGCTACCGCAGATACCAGCACGACATACGAAGTCGAAGCTTAGCTCTGGGTCAAATTTTTCGCGGATGACATTAAGTGCGATAAATAGTGTCATACCATCTGTTTCTTCAAGCTCATAAGTCGCAAAGTGAGGTTTAGAAACCTTGCTTAGCGGATTAAATTTAAACGCTTTAATTGTGATTTTTCTACTCATATCCTATACCTGCTCTTTCATTTGGTGCTTTATATTTTGGTTGCAACTCATAATGCATTAGTGCTTCTTGGATTTCATAGCGTCCTCTGCCCTCTGATTCCATTTTTGCTCTAATGTCATCAACTTCTTTTTGGCGTTTAGCACTATCTGGGTGCTCGATAATGTTACCCTTAGCGCCATAACCACGGAACGCTGGTGGGATTTCCATTTTCATAATGTCTAGTGGCTCGTAAGTTAGAGTTGGCAATGTATCGCCGTCTTTCCAAGTCGCTAGTGTGCGCTTTAGCCAGTTTGCGTCATCGCGTTTTGTGAAGTCTTCGCGGTAGTGAGCGCCACGGCTCTCTGTGCGATCTAGTGCGCCTTTTGCAACGCAAAGTGCAAGTTTAAGCATCATAGGAACACGATAAGCCTCTTCTAGCTCTGGGTTTCCAAATAGCTCTTTGTTTGAAATTTTAACATTTGTTGATTCTTTGTAAAGCTCTTCTAGCTCTTTTACAGCTTTTGCCAAGCCCTCGCCTGTGCGGAAAATCGCAACATGTTCCCACATGATATCTTTCATTTTATTTTTGATCTCAAATACATTGTATTTGCCGTCTTTATCAAGTAGGCTTTGTAGGTAAGCTTGTGATTTATTTACAAATTTTTCAATTGAAGTTGTTTTGATATCGATTTCGTGGCTTGCGCAGAAATCTGCGAAGTAATCACCTACAATCATACCAGCGACAACTGTCTCAGAAACTGAGTTTCCACCCAAGCGGTTGAATCCATGCATATCCCAGCATGCAGCCTCACCAGCTGAGAATAGACCTGCTAGTGTTGGGCTTTCGCCTGTTGCTTTTGTTTTGATTCCACCCATTGAGTAGTGTTGCATTGGAAGGATTGGAGCCCAACCTTTGCCTCTTTTGCGACCATTTTCATCTGTGTAAGTCTCTGTATCAGCAGGATCGATACCGTTGAAAATTTGGCAAATTTCTTGAACATCGCGAAGGTTTTTCTCGATATGCTCACGACCCAAGATAGAAATATCAAGCCAAACATGGTATCCATAAGGGCTAGGAACGCCTTTACCATTTCTGATGTGTTCCATAATACGGCGTGAAACAACATCGCGGCTAGCTAGTTCTTTTTTCTCTGGTTCATAATCAGGCATAAAGCGATATCCATCGACATCACGCAAGATACCACCATCACCACGGCAACCCTCAGTTAGTAAGATACCACTTGGAACGATTGGAGTTGGGTGGAATTGAACTGCTTCCATATTTCCTAATTGAGCTACGCCTGTTTCTAGTGCGATAGCAGCACCAGTTCCCTCACAAACAACAGCGTTTGTAGTGTGGCGATATACACGACCATAACCACCAGTTGCGATTAGTGTGCCTTTTGCAACATAAGCTGTAAGCTCGCCAGTTACTAAATCGCGAACAATCGCGCCATAACAGCGGTTGTTTTCGTGGATTAGAGCGATTGCTTCTTTTCTATCGTGGATATCGACATTGTGTTTTAATGCCTCGTTTGCAACAGCGAAAAGCATAGTGTGACCAGTAGCGTCAGCTGTGTAGCAAGTTCTCCATTTTTTTGTTCCACCAAAGTCACGACTGTGAATTAGACCATGAACTTCTTCTTTTTCTTCGATTGTTGTTTTTTGAGCGTTGATAATCGCGCTTCTTTTACCTTTTGTGATACGAGTCCATGGAACGCCCCACGCAGCTAACTCACGAATAGCTTTTGGAGCTGTTTGAGCAAACATTCTAGCTACATCTTGATCGCAACCCCAGTCGCTACCTTTTACGGTATCAGCGAAATGCACATCTTCATTATCGCCTTCACTCATTTTAGAATTACCAAGACTTGCTTGCATACCACCTTGTGCTGCTGCTGAGTGCGAGCGTTTAACAGGAATAAGGCTTAAAACTACTGTGCTAAGCCCTTTTTCGCCAGCAGCTACCGCAGCGCGTAGGCCTGCAAGCCCACCACCGATAACTAATGCATCATAATATTTAACATTCATATTTCAATTCCCTATTTTATAAATTTACACCGATTTTGATAAATGCAGCCAAAGATAAAAGACCTAAAATTAAGAAGAAAGCTGAAACAATCCATTTTAATTTTTTAAGTTTTTTACGACTTTCTTTTGCATCAGGACCTTCGAAAATACCCCATTTAACGCATAGTCTGTATAAACCAATGCTACCGTGAAGTTCAACAGCGAAAAGCAATACTAGGTAGAACAACCACATAAAATGGCTTACTACACGAGCACCTGACATATCACCTGAAATTTTATCAGAGTTTGTGATGATGAAAATAAGGTGTGCAGCACCCAAGAAGAACATAATAAAGCCAGTGATTGCTTGAACCCACCAAAGTGAAGTATCTTCGTGTTTGAAGCGTTTCATGTGAGCACGATATGATTGCCATTGGCGGAAATTGATTGGCATTTTTCTCATACCTAGCGCAGCGTGAATAAAGAAAATGATAAATACAGCAAGAGCTAAGAAAGATGTAATATAGCTCATAGAAGGGCTGTCGCTCAAAAATCTTAATTCTAAGAATTCAACAACTTTGGTAAAAAAGTCTCCACCGAACAATACAGTAGAAACAAACATCATATGCACCCACATAAATAGACCCAAAATTCCACCACTGATACTTTGGATTAAGTCTAGGCGCGCTGGCATACGGCTTTTTGTGCGATCCGTGCGGATACCTAAGAAGCCTTCGATTTGCTCGCTCATGAGCTCTCCTTATAGAAAATTAGTTAGTTAAATTACTAACAATTTGTAAATTTAACTTTAACAGGATATTATAGTATTTTTTAACTTTAAGTAAAGTTAATTACGCCCTATTAGTTGAAATTTCAAAGAAATTTTTAATATAACGCCCGCCAAAAACATAACGAGCGATAAAATTTGCCCCATTGAAAATCCGGCGATTACAAACCCAATCCCAGCGTCTGGTTCTCTGAAAAATTCGCTCACAAAGCGCATAAATGTGTATAAAATAGCGTAGTTGCAAATCAGTTCGCCGTCGAATTTCTTAAATTTCCTACTAAAAAATAAAATCACAAAAATCAAAATTCCTTCGAGCAAACCCTCGTAAATTTGGCTAGGGTGGCGAAGCACGCCATCTACAAAAATCCCCCAGCTCACATCAGTTGCGCGCCCGATTAGCTCTTGGTTTAAAAAATTCCCAATCCGCCCGAAAAAATACCCAAGCGGCACGCTGAGCGCGACAAGATCGAGCAGCGCCCACTGGTTTTGGGCGTGGCGACGGCAAAACGCTATTGTGGCGATGATAAATCCAACCACCGCCCCATGGTAGCTCATACCGCGAATTCCAATAAATTCGCCGTTGTAAAAGGGGTTGAAAATTTGCCACGGGTGAGTGAAATACCACAGCGCCTCGCCTGAATAAATCGCGATATATCCGAGCCTAGCGCCCAAAATCACGCCGATTTCGACCCAAATGAAATAATTATCCAGCACCGCACTGCTAAATTTCAGCCCGTCGCGCTTGGCAATCCATTTGGCCATAAAGAGTGCGATTAGCAGGGCCAAAACATACATTATGCCATACCAATGCACGCTAAAACCGGCGACGCTAAACGCAACTGGGTCAAATTTTTCGTAAATGTGGTTCCAAAACTCCAACTCTCGCCCCTAATTAAATTTGTAAATTTGGCTAAATTTTAAGCCCCAAGCTATTTTTCACAACCACGCAAAAATCCGCCAAAAAATACCCAAACGCCTTGTAATAATCGCTTTTTGCGCCAATTTGCAAATGTCCAGCTAGCCCACGCAGGCTTGGCATGATAAAATTCGTCAAATACTCGCCCAAAATATTGTGCGATTTTTCGTTTGTATCTTGCTTGAAAATCATCGCCAACAGCCCTAGCATGTTTGCAGCGTGTGTATCTGGCAAATCCGCAAATGGCTTTTTGAAGCGACATCTTTCGTAAAAAACGCTCACTTCGCTCGCACTTATTAGTTTGAAATAGCTCATATCAAAGGCCTCTTTGAGATTTTCAAAATCAGCGCAAATGGCCTCATAATCGCTATTTTTAACCCCAGCCCAGAGCTCTTGGCCTTTTTTGTTTTCTGGATTTTCGTTGATTATAATCCATTTGCTAGCAAGTTTTTCGAAATTTTCCTTGCTTATCGCGCCCTTAAAATTCGTCGCGAAAATTATACACATAACCGAATAAAGTTCCCCTACTTTCATGTTTTCTCCTTAAATTTCACTAGCTTTTTTAATTTTTTCCACACCAAATTTTGACCAAATTTGATTCATTGATTTATCCAAACTTTGGCGTTTTTTATCGATTTCATCGAAAAGCAGCGTCGCGCACTCTGCGCTATTTGCGCCAAAATTTGACAAATTTAGCGACACATGACTTATCGCATCGCCCCTATGCACATCAATAGCCTCGAAAAGCAAAAGCGCCGTCTCATCGAGCAAATCTAGGCTAAAAGGCCTGTGCTGGCTAAGCCTTTTAGAGCTCTCATCGCGCGATTTGTAGCGGATTTTGACCTCGTAAGTAAGTGGATTTAACCCACCCTCTAAAACCTCGCTAGCAAGGTGTCGAGAGAGGATTTTAATGCGCCTTTTGATCTCGTCCCTATCGAAGCACGGCTCGAAACTGCGCCCAAGACCGATACTTTTGCGCTCCCTGCTAACCTGCACCCGCTCGCTCATATCGCCACTGATTTGAGCGAAAATTTGCTCGCCGTTTTTGCCCATTTTTTCGAAAATTTCCCTATGTCCCCACGCGTCGCCGATACTTTTAATGCCGTATTTTGCGAGCGTTTTTTGCATAGATTTTCCCACACCTGGAAATTTTGAAATTTCGACATCTCTAAGCTCGGTTTTAAGGCGCGAGAGTGGTATTTCACGCACCCCAAAAGGCTTGGCTAAATCGGTGGCAAGCTTAGCAATAAATTTCGCCTCGCTTAGCCCCACACTGCTAGGAAGCCCGAATTTCGCCTTGATTTCGCTTTGCAAAAATAGCGCAAACTCGCGCGCGTTTTCGTTGTATTTCGTGCCACGCAAATCCAAAAAAAACTCATCAACGCTAAATTTTTCGATTTCTGGCGTGAAATTTAGCAAAAATTTATGAATTTGGTTTGAAATCCTGCCATACACGCCGTGCTTTGCCGCGTCCAGCACTAGCTCTGGACATGCTAGAAGCGCCATTTTTAGGGGTTGCGCTGAATGCACGCCAAATTTTCTAGCCTCGTAACTAGCGCTTAAAACCACCCCTTTTTGCAAGGATTTTAGCCTTTTTTGCTCATCGGCAAAATTTTGCAAATTTTGCTCTTTTTGGGCTTGGATTTTAAAATTTTGCGCGCTCTCGTCGAAGTGAAATTTCGCCCCAAAGCCCTCGTCTTTATTAGCGAAAATTTCCTCATTATTTCCGCCGATAACTGCGACAGGAACTCCGCTAAGAGCGGGATTTATCAGCCTTGCGACAGATACGAAAAAGCAGTCTAAATCGATATGCGCTATCAAATTATATCTATCCCAAATCCACTAAGTCCAGCGTATTCCTTCGGGCTGGAATTTGAAAGAATTTTGATTTTTTTAATCCCCAAATGCGCTAAAATCTGCGCCCCGATACCATAGCTTTTGAAATCACCCTTGTGCGAAGCCGAATTTAGCGCCACAATCACGCCACCACTCGTGCTTAAAATTTCTAAATTTTGCATAAAATCATCGTAATTTTCATCTTGCATAAATTCTAAATCACTTGAAATTTTATGAAATTTTACATTGCAAATTTCGCCAATTTCGCCGAAAATAAAGACTTTGTGAGCGTTGTCATCGTGGTCTGTGATTTCGCAGACTTTGCACGATTTACCGCAAATTTTGCCCTCGCTAAATTCACCAAATTTAACCAAAGTTTCGTGCTTTAATCTGTATTCGACGATTTGGGCGATTGAAATCATATTTATACCAAATTTTTCGCAGAATTTCTCCAAATCATCGCGCCTTGCCATTGTGCCGTCTTCATTTACGATCTCGCAAATCACCGCACTTGGCGCGATTCCAGCGAGCTTGCACAAATCCACAGAGCCCTCAGTGTGGCCTGTGCGCACGAGCACTCCGCCTTTTTTGGCGATGAGCGGATTTATGTGGCCAGGGCGCACGAAGTCGCTTGGGGTGGAGTTTGGGCGCGCCATAAGCTCGATTGTCATATTTCGCTCATAGGCACTTACGCCCGTGGTTGCGTCTTTTGCGTCGATTGTGATAGTAAATGCCGTCTCGTGCGAAGAGGTGTTTTTATCGACCATTAGGGGCAAATCTAGCCTTTTGGCGATTTCCTCGTCCAGTGCGACGCAAACCACGCCACGAGCGTGTGTGATAGCGAAATTTACCTTCTCCGCGCTCGTAAAAGTCGCAGGAAAAATCAAATCGCCCTCATTTTCGCGATCAACATCATCGACCATGACAATCATCTTGCCATTTTTCATATCTTGTATAGCTTGTTCTACGCTAACCATTTTTATCCTTTTTTGTCTTTTCATTAAATTTATCTAACAATATTCCCTTTTTTATCGATTATTATAACATCGCCATCTAGTTTAATTTTTATATAATCATCGCTTAAAATTTTAATAAATTCAAACTCTTCGTAAAAAGTTGGTGGTAAAATTTCATTACCATTTTCATCAATCAAACCCCATTTGCCATTTTGTTTCAACCTAATAATACCTTCTTTCTCACAAATCATCTCTTCAAAAATAATATCTGTCCAGCCCAAACTGTGAAAACTTTATCATAAATGCAAGGTATAACTTCATTTCCATTTTTATCGATAAAGCCGTATTTCCAGTCTTTTTTAACTATTGCTAAACCTTCACTAAAATCATAAGCATCATAATAAATGCAAGGTACAACTTCATTTCCATTTTTATCAATAAATCCATATTTATAAGCTTTTTTAACTTTTGCTAAACCTTCTCTAAAACCACCGGCATCATCATAAATGCAAGGTATAACTTCATTTCCATTTTTATCGATAAAGCCACATTTACCAGCTTTTTCAACTTTTGCTAAACCTTCACTAAAAGGCCAGACATTATCATAAATGCAAGGTGTAACTTCATTTCCATTTTTATCGATAAAGCCATATTTATCATCTTTTTCAACTACTGCTAAACCTTCTCTAAAATCATTGACATCATCATAAATGCAAGGTGTAACTTCATTTCCATTTTTATTGATAAATCCCCATTTACCAGCTTTTTTAACTCCCACTAAACCTTCACTAAAATACCGGGCATTATCATAAATGCAAGGTGTAACTTCATTTCCATTTTTATTGATAAATCCCCATTTACCAGCTTTTTTAACTCCCGCTAAACCTTCACTAAAATCACCAACATCACCAAAAATGCGAGGTATAGCTTCATTTCCATTTTTATCGACAAATCCCCATTTGCCACCTTTTTTAAGTCTTACAACATCGGTAGTGTAGAACAAGCCACTATTGACACCATCATAAATGCAAGGTATAACTTCATTTCCATTTTTATCAATAAATCCATATTTATATCCATATTTACCAGCTTTGTTAACTTTTGCTAAACCTTCACTAAAAGGCCAGACATTATCATAAATGCAAGGTATAACTTTATTTCCATTTTTATTGATAAATCCATATTTATCATCTTTTTCAACTTTTGCTAAACCTTCACTAAAATCATCAGCACCATCATAAATGCAAGGTATAACTTCATTTCCATTTTTATCGATAAAGCCCAATTTACCAGCTTTTTTAACTTCTACTAAACCTTCACTAAAATCATTGACATCATCATAAATGCAAGGTATAACTTCATTTCCATTTTTATCAATAAATCCCCATTTGCCAACTTTTTTAACTTCTGCTAAACCTTCTCTAAAAGAACAGACATCATCATAAATGCAAGGTATAACTTCATTTCCATTTTTATCAATAAATCCACATTTACCAGCTTTTTCAACTCCCGCTAAACCTTCACTAAAATCACCAGCATAATCATAAATGCAAGGTATAACTTCATTTCCATTTTTATCGATAAATCCCCATTTACCAGCTTTTTTAACTCCCGCTAAACCTTCACTAAAATCACCAACATAACCATAAATGCAAGGTATAACTTCATTTCCATTTTTATTGATAAATCCATATTTATAAGCTTTTTTAACTCCTGCTAAACCTTCAATAAAAAAAGACCGGGCATTATCATAAATGCAAGGTATAACTTTATTTCCATTTTTATCAATAAATCCATATTTATCATCTTTTTTAACTTCTGCTAAACCTTCACTAAAACCACCGGCATCATCATAAATGCAAGGTATAACTTCATTTCCATTTTTATTGATAAATCCATATTTATCATCTTTTTTAACTATTGCTAAACCTTCACTAAAATCATCAGCACCATCATAAATGCAAGGTATAACTTCATTTCCATTTTTATCGATAAATCCCCATTTACCAGCTTTTTTAACTCCCGCTAAACCTTCACTAAAAACACCGGCATCATCATAAATGCAAGGTATAACTTCATTTCCATTTTTATCAATAAATCCATATTTATCATCTTTTTTAACTATTGCTAAACCTTCACTAAAATACTTGGCATCACCATAAGTGCAAGGTATAACTTCATTTCCATTTTTATCGATAAATCCCCATTTACCAGCTTTTCTAACTCTTGCTAAACCTTCACTAAAATACTTGGCATCATCATAAATGCAAGGTATAACTTCATTTCCATTTTTATTGATAAATCCATATTTATCATCTTTTTTAACTATTGCTAAACCTTCACTAAAATCATAAGCATCATCATAAATGCAAGGTATAACTTCATTTCCATTTGTATCAATAAAACCATATTTACCATCTTTTTTAACTCTTGTTAAACCTTCATTAAAAAACCAGGCATCATCATAAATGCAAGGTACAACTTCATTTCCATTTTTATCGATAAATCCCCATTTATCATCTTTTTTAACTATTGCTAAACCTTCACTAAAATCACCGGCATCATCATAAATGCAAGGTATAACTTCATTTCCATTTTTATCGATAAATCCATATTTATCATCTTTTCCAACTATTGCTAAACCTTCACTAAAATCATAAGCATCATCATAAATGAAAGGTATAACTTCATTTCCATTTTTATCGATAAATCCATGTTTATCATCTTTTTCAACTTCTGCTAAACCTTCACTAAAATCATTGACATCATCATAAATGCAAGGTGTAACTTCATTTCCATTTTTATCAATAAATCCATATTTATAAGCTTTTTTAACTTTTGCTAAACCTTCACTAAAAGACCAGGCATCATTATCATAAATGCAAGGTATAACTTCATTTCCATTTTTATCAATAAATCCATGTTTATCATCTTTTTCAACTTCTGCTAAACCTTCACTAAAATCACCGGCATCATCATAAATGCAAGGTATAACTTCATTTCCATTTTTATCGATAAAGCCCAATTTATCATCTTTTACAACTTTTGCTAAACCTTCTCTAAAAACATCGGCATCATCATAAATGCAAGGTATAACTTCATTTCCATTTTTATCAATAAATCCATATTTACCATCTTTTTCAACTACTGCTAAACCTTCACTAAAAGGCCAGACATCATCATCATCATAAATGCAAGGTGTAACTTCATTTCCATTTGTATCAATAAAACCATATTTACCATCTTTTTTAACTCTTGTTAAACCTTCATTAAAAAACCAGGCATCATCATTATCATAAATGCAAGGTATAACTTCATTTCCATTTTTATCGATAAAGCCCCATTTGCCAGCTTTTTTAACTTTTACTAAACCTTCACTAAAAGACCAGGCATCATCATAAATGCAAGGCACGACCTCATTTCCATTTTTATCGACAAAACCACATTTCCCGTCTTTTTTAACCATAGCAAGTAACTTCATTTTCTTTCCTTTCAGTTTTAAAAATTTTCAAATCCAGCTTTTATTTTTTCATAAAGCGGGGCGAAGCTGACGCCATTTACACGCACATTTGCGATTGTGGTGATGAAATTCGTATCTCTCTCCCAGCGCGGAACCAGATGATAATGCACATGCTCAGCTATCCCAGCCCCAGCAGCGGAGCCTAGATTCATACCGATATTTACCCCCTTTGCGCCAATAGCCTCTTTTAGCACTTTTACGCCTTTTTGGACATATTCGCTCATCTCTAACCACGCTTCTAGCGGTAAATTCTCGATATTATCAGTATGCTCGTAAGGAATCACCATAAAAGCCCCGGGGTTGTATGGGTATAAATTCATAAGCCCGAAGCAAAATTTAGCACGAAATACCACGCCTACGCACTTTTCTCCCTTTTTTGCCTTTGCGGCTGCGCAAAATGGGCAACCGCTGCGTTTTTCGGTGAAATAATCACTTCTCCACGGTGCGCAAATATAATCCATATTTTCCCCCTATTTTTCGCCAAATTTCACAGCTCTAAGCGCCGCACCGACATCATCTTGTCGCATAAAACTCTCGCCGATTAAAAACGCATCGACCCCGCGTGCGCTTAGTTCGAGTAGCTGTTCGTGCGAGCCTAGCCCACTTTCAGCCACGATGATTTTGCCATTTGGGATAAGCGGGATTAAATTTGCCGACAAACTCAAATCAACCTCGAAAGTCTGCAAATTTCGGTGATTTATGCCGATTATATCAGCCCCTGCGAAAATCGCCTTTTTCAAATCATCTTTATCGTGAATTTCAAAAAGCGCTTCAAGCCCCAAATGCCTAGCAAATTCCAAAAGTCTTTTAAGCTCTTTTTGCTCCAAAGCCTTTGCAATTAATAGCACAAAATCCGCCCCATACACGAGCGCTTCTAGGATTTGATACTCATCGATGATAAAATCTTTGCGCAAAATCGGCGTGTTTGTATAGCGCCTAATCTGCGAAATGTAGCTAATATCGCCCTGAAAATAGTGTGGCTCAGTCAAAATAGAAAATGCACTCGCGCCTGATTTTTCATACTCCATAGCGATTTTAAGCGGATCGAAATCCTCTCTGATAATGCCCTTGCTAGGGCTTGCTTTTTTCACCTCAGCGATTATGCGAAGCGGATTATCCGGGGTGCTTTTTAGCGCAGTTTTCGCGTCGCGTGGTATCATGGGATTGGCACTTAGCGTGCGACCAAGCATATCAAAGCTAAATTTTTCTTTGCGCCTAGCCAAATCCTCGCGCGTTTTTTCTAAAATTTCATCTAAAATCATTTTTGAGCCTTTATTCCGCCTGCGATTTCGCCTATTTTTTGGATATTTTTATCTATCACGCATCTCTCTATCGCGCTTACATGCCCCTTGCCCTCGTCGCTGGTGTAAAACTCATCGTCTTTTATCTTGTCCATCCACTCTTTGGCTTTTTCGCACTCGCCAAGTTTGTAAAACCCCCACGCTAGCGAGTCTATGTAATAAACCGAATTTGGCTCGTCTTTTAGGGCGCGCTCGACATAATCAATGCCCTTTTTGATATCCAAATCATGATCGATTAAAATGTATCCGTAGTAATTCAAATGCACTGGATCTTTTAGCTTGCTAGCTATGTTTTCAAATTTCGCCACGACTTCGTTAATTTGAGCGGCTGTTTTTTTATCGCCAAAAGATTCATACAGATAAATCGCCTCGTTCGCCAAATAATCGTAATTTTCGGTTTTAGAAAACTCCTCGCGCGCTAATCTCATAGCTGTGGCGAAGTCCTTTTTCTGGGCGTAAGCGTCCATTATGAGATCTTTTTTATAATCATATTTTTGCAAAATTTCGATGATTTTATCAAATTCCTTCATATAATAATAAATCCCAATCATATCGTCTAGGAATTTTGTATTTTTTTTGCTCTCATACAGCGCCTCATCGAGTTTGGCGACCTCGAAGTATTTTTTTTGCATACGATACACATCAGCCAAAACCTCGCACACCATACCACTAGCGCACCCATAAATTCGCCTATGCGTCTCCATGATACGCACCGCAGCGTCGCTACTATCAAGCCTATTTAAAAGCACATCGCTAAGGCGGATCAAATTTTCCTCTGATTTTTCCAGCTCATAGGCCTTTTCGAAATACTGCTTGGCTAGGGCGAAATTATCCATAGCATAATATGTCGCGCCCAAAATCGAGTAATTTCTCGAATTTACCTCTAAATTTGCTAAGTGAAGTGCGGTAGTGTTGGCTTTAAGTATCTCTCCCTGCCCCATATAATACCCCACTTTTACACGCAAATACTCGCTATCATCAGCCAAAATTTTATCGCCCAAAGCTAGGTAGCGCGCGGTTGCTTTGCTATCTTTTAAGAAAAACGCAAGCTTTAAGGCTTCTAGCAAATACACCTGCGAATTTGTCTTTAAAAAGGCCTTTTCATAGAGTTTCATCGCGCTTTGCGGGTCTTTGTTGGCTAGTTCTAGCGCAGTTAGCAGATCGAAATTTAGCTCAGCCTCATCATAAGCCTTCATCGCCTCTTTTAGCTTTTGCGGTGTGGTGGCCTTTTGCGCTACATTTTCGCTAGCGTTTTTCTCAGGTACCGGCGCAGTATTTGTGATAACCGAGCTTTTATTCATATCTTTTATCGCGTCGCTTTTGGTTTCACTAGCGCCCAAATTTAGGGCACCAAGAGCCAAAAAAGCGGTTAAAATTTTACCCCAATACATTCTTTCTCCAATTCATCTTTATGCTCTTTGAAATATTCCCAAAATGGAAAGGTTCTACATTGATTTGGTCTGTATTCATAAATCCCGCAGTTTCGGTGCTTTTCGTCGAAAAACACACACGCCATACCGTCAAGGTATGGTTTTTCTTTTATGCTAAATTTATCTCCAACGCGCTGCAAAAATACGCGGATAAAATTTGCCTTATCTATCCCCATAAATTCGCTGAGTTTCTCGATTTCTGCGTCATTTATCCAAATATATCCGCTCTCGCCCGTGCAACACTTGCCGCCGCAGCTTTCGCAGGCGCTACTATCGAAGGTATAGTCAAACTCACTCAATATCGACACTTTCTAAATCAGCTTTTTCATAAATTTTAGCCGTTATTTTACTTTTTTCACCATTAAGAAATGTATAAATCGGCGCACAAATTTCACAAAGTGAGCGCGAACTTTTTTGCGCCAAAAAAAGTGCGAGTTTGGCGGGCTTGTTTTCGTTGGGATAGATGAAAGCAAGCTTTGTCAAATTTAGCTTATAGCTTTGTAAAATTTCGCAAATTTGCGCGATTTTGCCCGCCTCGTAGCAAAAAATCAGCGCGCCTTTTGGCTTTAAATGAGTGTTGCTAACACGCACGAAATCGCTAAGGCTTAGGCTTGTGGCGCTTTTACTTAGCGCGATGTGCGAATTTTGGCTAGTTAGGATTTTTTCCCTGTAAAATGGCGGATTTGAAACGATTAAATCAAATCTTTGCTCGCTTTTAAAATTTGCGAAATTTTCGTGTAAAATTTGAGCCTGTAATGAATTTTGCTCGCAATTTTTACGCAAAATTTCTAAATTTTGCTCTTGGATTTCAAGCAAGCTTAAATCTAAATTTGGAAAATCCCGCTTCAACATCAGCCCCAAAATCCCGCACCCTGCCCCAACATCTAAAATTTTAAGAGAATTTGTGGCGCGAGAGTTAAGCCAGTTTTCGCAGATAAAATTCCATAAA
Source organism: Campylobacter sp. JMF_01 NE2 (assembly GCF_027737365.1). NCBI lineage: Bacteria > Pseudomonadati > Campylobacterota > Epsilonproteobacteria > Campylobacterales > Campylobacteraceae > Campylobacter > Campylobacter sp. JMF_01 NE2. Next base: position 70,845 of record NZ_JAOVTR010000001.1, read on the forward strand.
AAAATGGTATCGCTGGTGTAGCGATACCCACTTTTTAGCTGGAAAAGTCTCATAAATGCAGATTTTCTACGATTGTGTGAGCGTGATTGAAGGCTACGACGATCGAACCGCCGTTTCTGGTGATCAAATCTCCACCCACAAAAAGCCCTTTTGTGGCTGTTTCGCACCTCTCATCGACGCTTGGCACGCCGTTTTCGTCGAATTCTACGCCGCATTTTTTAAGGAAATCCACAGGGCTCGTGCCACCGATTGCATAAATTATGCGATCATAAACTAACTCCATGCCGTTTGTAAATTTCACTAGCACCTTGCCACTTTCGTTTTCTAGCGCTTCGATATCAAGGCCAAGGCGCAGGATAATATCGCCGTTTCTAGCCTCTTTTTTGATATCTTCTTCGTTGATTTCATTTAGCCTAGTAAAGCTCTCTTTGCGGTAGCATAGGGTAACGGTATTTGTTTTGCATAGCGAGAGTGCGTATTCAGCAGCCGAATTCCCACCACCTACAACCAAAACTTTCTCATTGACGCTACATTTATCGAGGTTGAAATTTACCCTTTGTGTGATTGATGGCGGGATTTTGTAGCTTGGTTTGTTTGGTTTGCCCATGCGGCCGATTGAGATGATGACATTGCGCGCTACAAAGCCAGATGAGGCTGTGGTTATGCAAAACAGCCCATCGTCCTTTTTCTCGACCTTTTCGACCTCACTGTTGAAGTAAATATCGATATCTCCGTGATCTAGCAAGCTATCGAAATAATCTAGCACGCTCTCTTTCGTGCCAGTCTCGAAGCTAATCGTGCCCTTTGTTTCGCTATCCATGCCTTTGTATTCTTTATCTACGCGTTTTTTGTCTTTGTAAAATTGTCTGATTGTTTGAGAGTGATTATCGCCTTTTTCTAGCAAAAGCACCTTGGCTACGCCTTTTCTTTTGGCCTCGACCACGGCCGCGATTCCGCAAGGACCGCCACCGATGACAACTACATCATAAACATTTATCATTTTTTTCCTTTGTGTTAAATTTTACAACCTTTGATTATAATCAAAATTTATTTATAAATGGTAAAAATTATTAAAATTTTAAAGATTTAATTAGTCTGTTTTATTTTTACCCAAAACTTAGCCCAAAAATGCTAAATTTAGAAAAAATTTAAAGGAAAATAATGATTTTAGCCATTGAAAGTAGCTGTGATGACAGCTCGATTGCTGTGCTAAACAGCTCGAATTTCGCATTAAAGTTTTACGAAAAAATCTCCCAAGAACTCGAACACTCCAAATACGGCGGTGTCGTGCCAGAACTAGCTGCGCGTCTTCACACAGAAGCACTGCCTCGCATTTTAGAGCGCGCAAAGCCCTTTTTTGGCTCTCTTAAAGCTGTCGCCGTAACGCACGCACCGGGCCTTAGCGTGAGTTTGATAGGGGGCGTGAATATGGCAAAAGCTCTTAGCCTTGCGCTAAATTTGCCACTAATTGGCGTAAATCACCTAATCGGGCATATTTATTCGCTATTTTTGGACAAAGAAGCAGAATTTCCGCTTGGGGTTTTGCTAGTAAGTGGCGGGCACACGATGATTCTTGATATTGACGCCAGGGGCGTAATCAGCGTGCTTGCAAGCACTAGCGATGATAGCTTTGGCGAGACATTTGACAAGTGCGCCAAAATGCTAGGACTTGGCTATCCAGGCGGCGCGATAATCGAAAATTTAGCCAAAAATGGCAAGTCAAAATTTAGCTTTCCAGTGCCTTTAAAGGGCGATAAACGCCTACAATACAGCTTCTCAGGCCTTAAAAATGCCGTTCGAGTGCAAATCGAAAAACTATCGCAAAATGGCGAGCTAGCGGGGCAAGATAAGTGCGATATCGCCTACGCCTTTCAAAAAAGTGCTTGCGAGCACATCATGGATAAACTCTCTCGGGTCTTTGATGAGCGCAAATTTAGGCGTTTTGGCGTCGTGGGTGGGGCTAGTGCGAATCTATATTTGAGGCAAAATTTGGCAAATTTATGCGACGCGCACGAGTGCGAACTTTTATTTGCGCCACTGAAATTTTGCTCGGATAATGCTGCGATGATAGCGCGCGCAGGTTTGGAGAAATACCGCAAACAAAGCTTTGTCGCACCGCAAAATTTGCAAATTATCCCAAGCCTAAATTTAAACTCTGCATTTGAGTGAAATTTAAAATTTAAAAATCGTTCAATCCTAAATTTAAGTAGAATTTTGCTCTAAATTTTACTGGATTGCTTCGCTTTGCTCGCAATGACGGCAAATTTAGAGCAAAGAATTTTAAATTTCGATTTCATACTCAATTGGATCTTTTACGCCGGCTTTTGCAAAGCCATTTAGGCGTAATTGACAGCTATCGCACACGCCACAAGCTTTGTGCGAGTTTGTGTAACAACTCCAAGTAAGCCCCAAATTTACGCCGTTTTCAAGCGCACGCGCCACAATCTCGCCCTTGTTTAAATGCACCAAAGGCGTTTTAATCTCCACGCTAAAATTCGGCGAAGTGCCCGCATTTATCGCGCTTTGCATTTTTGCGATAAATTCCGCCGTGCAATCAGGATATCCGCTACTATCCTCCTGCACCACGCCGATGAAAATCGCCTCGCACCCCTCACGCTCGGCAAGCGCGCCCGCGATACTCAAAAACACGCCGTTTCGAAACGGCACATAGGTGTTTGGGATCTCGTTTTTATCAATGTTTGCGCCCTTTCGCACACTAAGGCTCGTATCTGTAAGCGAGTTTGCGCCGATTTGCGCGATAAATCTAGCATCCAGCGTGTATCGCCTCTGCGCGCCTAAATCATCGCAAATTCTCTCGAAACACTCGCGCTCTTTATCCTGCGTGCGCTGAGCATAATCAAAATGCACTCCAATGACCTCATAGCCTGAATTTTTGGCGATATACGCGCAAGTCGCGCTATCCATACCGCCACTGATGATACATAAAGCTTTTTTCAAATTTAATCCTTTTTTGGTAGAATTATAGGCAAATTTTGATTTAAAGGGCTTGAAATTGATACTTTGTGAAGAAAATTACCCAAAAATTTTGGACGAAATTTTAGCTACGCTTAGCGCAGGCGTGGTCGAGCTAGTCTTCGTGCGAAGCGAGGAAATGCGCGAAATCAACAAAAGCGCGCGCGGGGTCGATAAAACCACCGATGTGCTTAGTTTTCCGCTTGAAATTGTGCCAGGTGGTGCGAATACTGCCCCGATAGGCTCTGTTGTGATAAATTTGGATTTAGTAGAGCAAAAAGCGTTAGAATTTTCGCACTGCAATAACGATGAAATCGCGCTTTTATTTACGCACGGACTGCTTCATATCTTAGGCTTTGATCACGAAATCGATAACGGGCAAATGCGCGAAAAAGAGTGCGAAATCATCGCTAAATTTAATCTTCCAAAAAGCCTGATTGTGCGCACAGATGAAATTTAAGAAAAATTAATCGGATCCATATCGATTTCAACGGGCAAATGTGCTAGAAGTGCGCCAGCCTTTAAAAGTGGCGTGTGTGTGGTAGCTCGAAGCAGTATTTCGTAGCGAAATTTGCCCGCAATCAGCGCAATTCCAGCTTTGCCGTGCCCTATGATTTGCAAACCATTTAGTTTTTTGGCTTTTAGCGCGCCGTGTAAAATTTCAAGCCCGCTAGCGCAAATTTTAGCCGCCTCTGCCTCGTTTTTATGCGAGATTAAAACGCGCAAAAGCCTAGTGTATGGCGGATACAGCGGATCTCGATCCTCGCTTTCTTCTTCTAAAAACGCGTCATAATCCTGCAAAAAATCCTCGAAAAACGCCCTTTGCAGAGTCTGTATCACGACCCTGCCTTCGCCCTTTCTGCCGGCTCTACCTGCTACTTGCATGCCAAGGGCTAGGGTCTTTTCGCGTGCCCTAAAATCAGGGTAATTCAAATGCTCATCAATCCCCATAATCACCGCCAAATCCACACCATGGTAATCATGCCCCTTACTAAGCATTTGCGTGCCTACCAAAATGTCGATTTTATGGGCGTTAAAGTCGTTTAGTAGAGTTTCTAGCTTTCTTTGGGTTGTAATCTCATCGCGGTCAAATTTAGCGATTTTTGCCTCAGGGAAATTTGCTTTTAGCTCCTTTAAAAGCTCGCTAGTACCCATTTTTTTGGCCTCGCTTACACTTTTGCCACATTTAGCGCAAGGCTGTTTGTAAAACGCGCTGTATCCGCAATAATGGCATTTTAGCGCCTTTTCCTTTTCGTGATAGCTCATACCCACCGAGCAAAACGGGCATTTGATAATCTCGCCACAACTTTTGCAAACCATATATTTGAAATTTGCGCGTGTGGGCAAAAACACCACCACTTGGCGATTTGCGCCTAGACTTGCGCTGATTTCTTTTTTTATTTTGGGAGTGAGGGAAGTTTCGCTCTCGTCGTAAATGTAGCGTTTGTGCGTGGCGTGATAGGTGCCTTTAAGCCTGAAATTTGGCTGTTTCGCAAAGCTTGTGAGCGAGGGTGTGGCTGAGCCAAGCACGGTTTTAACGCCACATTTGTGCGCGGCAAAAATCGCGAGATCTCGGGCATTTATGCGTGGAGCGGAGGCTGATTTGTAGCTATCATCGTGTTCCTCATCGACGATAATCGCGCCAAGGTTATGAAACGGCAAAAACAGCGCCGAGCGCGCGCCTGCGATAAGGCGAATTTTGCCTGCGAAAAAATCGGCTAAAATTTGGCGTTTTTTAGCGGGGGTGATTTTGGAGTGCCACACGCCAAGAGCCTCGCCGAAATACCCTTGCAAGCGCTTCGTCATTTGCGGTGTGAGCGAGATTTCTGGCATTAAAAATAGCGCTTGTTTGCCAGAGTTTAAAATTTCTGCTATGAGCGAGATATAAACCTCGCTTTTGCCGCTTCCTGTATCGCCAAAAATCAGCGAAACGGCGTTTTGTTTGGCAAAATTTAGAGCTTTTGTCTGCTCTGGGGTCAAATTTGGCGTTTTTGTGAAATTTAGCTTTTTGCAAGGCGCGCAATTTATGCTCGAATTTGGCTCAAAAACCCCAAACGCCACGCCGATTTTGCAGATATAAAAATGCGAAATAAACTGCGCCAACTCCACCTGAAACGGCGTGAAATTTAGGGGTAAAATTTCGCTGATTTCTTTCGTACAAAACTCTGGTTTTGGCACTTCGCGCAAAACTACACCGCGTTTTTGGGCGTTTTTTACGGGAATTTGGACTATTTGGTATGGTGAAATTTGTGAATTCGACAAATAGGTAAGCGGTTTTAGTCTTGCCCCTAAAACCGCGATTTCATAGTAATACAAGCTTATTCTGCTAATGCTTTACAAGTTGCTTCTGTATGATCACAATCAAATGTGCCAGCCTTGTGAGTAGCGTCTGCTGTTTGATAATATGTAAATGTTGTGCAATTATTAGCCACACAAGCTTGGTAAGTTTTATTTAGTTTTACAACTTTCCAGCCGTTTTTGCCAGTGCTTGCAGTTAGGTCATTTTGCAAAACATTACCAAACATATCAGAGCCACTGCTGTTTAAATCAGGCCATGCGCTCTTGCCTTTTAATTGCTCTTCGCCTCTTTTTAGTGAAATTCCACTTCTAATCGAAGCCAAATCGCCTCTCATTTTTGCGACCGTAGCATCATCTCTGGTCATAGCTAGTCTAGGCACAGCAACACCCGCTAAAATGCCAAGCACAACGATAACAAAAATCAACTCAATCATAGTAAATGCGTTTTTCATATTAAATCCTTTGATTTAAAATAGATTTAAGTATAGCCAAAATAAAATTAAGCTAGCTTTAAATTATTTTAAGCTAGCGATTTTTTGCGCAAATTTTACTCTCTGCCCCTGCGAAATTTCAAACTCCAAAAATTCCTTCTCGGCAATCATCACTATCGTAGAGCCAAGCTCGAAATTTCCAATATGTTCGCCCTTTTTAAAGCTCACGCCTTCGCCATAATCGAATTTATTATAATCAAAATTCAAAATTTCCCTAGCCTTATCGTTAGCCTTAGCGTTAGTTTGAATCCTGCTATCAAAGTCAAATTTCATTTTGCCTACATTTAGCGCCCCTACAAAAACCAGCCACAAAAGCCCGCCATTGCTCATTTTGCAGAGCAAAACCACGCGCTCGTTTTTGGCATAAAGATTTGGCACTTTTAGCAGATATTTTTTTGCCACGCTGTGAAGCTCGCCCGGGATATATAGCGCACCAATAACGCTAAGATCGCATGGAGCGTGATAGTGATGATAGTCTTTTGGGCTTAGATAGATGTTTGCGTATGTCAAATCCGCCGACATTTTAAAATCTCTGGAAGTTTTCATATCATCTAAATTTAGCAAACTAATAAAAATTTCGGAATTTTGCTTTTGCAAATCCCCAGCCCAAGATTTAAGCCCCAAAAGCTCCCAAATATCGTATTTATGCCCTTTTATACTAAACGCGCTAAAATCACTAGTAGCCCCACACTCAAAAATCACTCCATCACTTGGGCTCAAAAACGCGCTAGGCTCGGCGCAAATTTCACGCTCCCTCACCAAACGCCTCGTAAATAGCGCATTTAGGCTATCGTAATCACCTGCGCCTAAAAATTCGCTCATATCAATCTCAAAAGCGTCGATATATTTTTGATTTATAAACCTTTGCACAGGGCGCGGAAATTTTACCCCAGCCACAGCCCCAAAACAGCGTGAAATTAGCTTTTTCATCACTCTCTCCTTAGTCTTAGTAGCGCGATTTCTGCGTCGGCAAAAATCCTCATCGGAGGCCCCCAAAATCCAGCCCCACTGCTCACATAAATTTGCTTTGCTCCGTCATTATATAGCCCATGGACATATTTTTGATCGAGTGCTACAAGCAGGCTAAATGGGAAAATTTGCCCGCCGTGCGTGTGTCCGCAAATACACAAATCCACCTCATCTTTTACATGTAAATTTATAAATTTTGGCTGATGAGCGAGCAAAATTTTAGGTTTATTTGGATCTGTCATTTTTAGGGCTGCCCTGAAATTTGGCTCTAATTCGTTAAATCTCACACCGCTTAAATCGTGTGTGCCAAGCAGATTTATCCCCATAAACTCCACGCTCTCGTTTTGCAAAACTCTCACGCCCTCGCGCTCCAAGGCCTCGATTAACCCCTTCGCGCCTCTGTAATATTCGTGATTTCCTGTCACGAAAAACACAGGCTTTTTTAGTTCGCGCAAAGGCTCCAAAATATCGCCTAGCTCGTGAGAACGCAAATCAAACATATCGCCCACGATACACACAGCATCATGGCTGGTAGCGTTTATCTGTGCTACGATAGTTTGCAAAAAATCTTTTTTCAAAAACTCGCCCAAGTGTATGTCGCTCACCACAGCCAAATTCAGATCCTGGCTTAGATTTTTGATTTTTATATCCACTTCATTTATTTTTGGAGTTTTTAAAGCATTATAAAAGCCCTTAAAAAGGTAGCTAAACGCCATTATTACAAAGGTTACATCTACGCAAATTTTAATAAATTTGCGCCTGCTCTCGCTAAATTTAGCAAATTTTGCGCTCACATTTAAAATATCATAGGCTAGGCACAAAAAGAAAAGCGAAAAGCTACTAGCCACGCAAACGACGCAAATTTTGTATAAAATTTCATCTTTTAGCGCGCCGGCAAAAACACTTCTAGTAAAAAACATACCCTCGAAAATCACCAAAAATAGGCAAAAAACTATTAAAAACGGCTTTATTTTTTTGAATTTATCATAAATTTCAAACCTAGCTGAGATTGATTTGTAAATGTATAAATTCAAAAAAACAAAGAGCGTCGTGGCTACAATCGGAAAAATATATGGGATTTTCACTCTTACTCCAAATCAGATAAATTTTTCTAATTTTTCTCTATCAAAGCCCGAAATTTCGCCGTCTTTATCGACCAAAAGCGCGCCAGATTTTTTAAATTTCGTAATCGTGCGAGAAAATGTCTCAGGGGTGATATTTAAAATTTTGGCGATTTTAATGTGTTTTGAGCTGGTAAAAATATCAAAATTTTCGATGATAAACTTTGATATTTTTGCCTCGCTAGGTAGCACGACGCTGTTTTCAAGCGCAAATTCTAGCGCCCTTAACTTCGCCGAAATTGATTTTATAATGCTAATGCAAATCTCAGGCTCGCTCAAAAACTCTTCGACAAATTTTTCATAATCTATTTTTAAAACCTCGCCACCGCTAGCAAAGCGCGCGCTGGCTGGATAGGGGATATTTTCGAAATTTACAACCTCAGCCACGAAAGACATCGGGCGGATTTCGTGGATATAGATCTCCTTGCCACTAGGGGCTGTTTTGTAAATCTCGATTGTGCCTTTAAGCAAGATGATTAAATGAGAGCTTGTATCGCCCTCATAAAATAAAATTTCTCCCTTTTTAAAAGCCTTTTTGCTACTAATCTGAGCTAATCGCTCGATTTTGGCCTCATCAAGCCCCTTAAAAAAAGGGATAAATTTCAAAATTTCCATATTATTTTTTTAACAAATCCCTGATTTCGCTTAGAAGTTTGATATCTTCACTTGGCTCGGCAGGAGCTTCTGGCTCGGCTGGTTTTTCTTTTTTAAGCTTGTTAATCGCCTTAATCGCGCAAAAAATACAAAATGCGATAATGATAAAATCAACCGCTGTTTGTATAAACGAGCCGTAATTTATCGTCACGGCTGGTGTTTCGCCCACAGCCTCTTTTAAAACGATTTTTAAATCGGTAAAATTCATACCACCTGTGATAACTCCGACGATTGGCATAATGACATCGCCAACTAGTGAAGTTACGATCTTGCCAAAGGCTCCACCGATGACCACACCCACTGCCATATCGATGACATTGCCTTTCATTGCGAATTCTTTGAATTCTTGAATAAAGCTCATTAAAAGCCTCCTTTGGGAAATAAAAGGATAGATAATAACCTAATTTTGCTTACTTTTTGCTTTTTATTAGGTAGAAAAAAGTATAATGGCAAATTTTGAAATTTAATAAAGAAAAGGAAAATTTATGTATAGATTTGCGCCATCACCCACAGGCGATATGCACATTGGAAACTTACGCGCCGCGATTTTTAACTATATCCGCTCGCTTCAAGATAAAAGTGGATTTATTTTGCGTATCGAGGATACCGATACTGCCCGCAATATCGAGGGCAAAGACAAAGATATAATGGAAATTTTATCCCTTTTTGGTATCAAATGGCAAACACTTTATTATCAAAGCAAAAATTTAAAATTTCACCAAGAATTCGCCGCAAAGCTTCTGCAAGAAGGCAAGGCGTTTTGCTGCTTTTGTAGCGAAGAAGAGCTTAGTGCCAAAAAAGAAAAAGCCAAAGAAAAAGGCGTAGCGTATCGCTACGACGGGACTTGCGAGCATTTAAGTGACGCTGAGGTCATAGACAATCCAAAGCCATTTACAATTAGGCTAAAAAAACCAACCAGAGTTTTGAAATTCACAGACGCTATCAAAGGCGAGATTAGCTTTGAGCCTGAAAATATCGATAGTTTCGTCATCATGCGCGCAGATAAAACCCCGACATACAACTTCGCTTGCGCCACTGATGATATGTTAGAAGGCGTTACCTTTGTAATCAGGGGCGAGGATCATGTCAGCAACACCCCGAAACAAAACTGGATTAGGGAGTGTTTGGGATACACAGACGAGATTTCATACGCGCATTTGCCGATTATTTTGGGGCCTGATGGCAAGAAAATGTCCAAACGCGACGACGCAAGTAGCGTAAAATGGATGTTGGAAACTGGATTTTTGCCTGAGGCGATTGCGAATTATCTGATTTTGCTAGGAAATAAAACCCCATGCGAGGTTTTTAGTATCGAAGAAGCGGTGGAGTTTTTCGATATCGCCAAAATTTCAAAGGCACCGGCGAAATTTGACATCGACAAACTTGCATTTATCAACCGCGAGCATATCAAAAGAGCAAGCACTAAGCGCATTTGCGAGCTTTTTGGCGTAGATGAAAGCAAGGTAGAGTTAGTGAAATTTTACACCCAAGAATCCAGCCTAATCCCAGAAATCAAAGCAAAAATTAGCGCAATTTTTAGCCAAAAAGAAATTCCAAGCGAATTTAGCCAAAACGCTGAAATTTTGCGAAATGAAATTTTAAATTTAGCCCAAATTCCAGCCGAATTTAACGAGTTAAAAACAATCCTTATGGAAAAAACCGCTCTCAAAGGCAAGGCGTTTTTTATGCCACTTAGATTGCTTCTTACAGGCGCGCCTCACGGACCAGAGCTAAATGAACTTTATCCGCTCATAAAATCATCAATCAAGGAAATCCTAAATGCTAGCAAATAGCCTAATTTACGGCGTTTTAATCACTCTGCACTACGCCATACAAGCCTATATTTTGCTTGTGTTTGTCGCCTGCGTGCTTAGCTTCATACGCCCAAATCCGTTTAATAAATTTGTCCAAGCGATTTATAAGCTTACAACCCCGGCTTTCAAACTCGTGCGCAGGTATATCCCAACCACGCTTGGCGGGTTTGATTTCGCCCCGCTTGTGATTTTAATCGGCCTTAGCGTGATTGATAATGCGATAATTTATGCCTTACAAAGGAGTGTTTTTTGAAAATTTTATTTAAATTTAGCCTAGCGGTGGCACTTTGCGCGAGTTTTGCCGCAGCAAATGTCAAAAGCTACGAAGAGATAAAAAACGAACCAAAATCTTTGGCGAAAGATTATTATATTTACCGCCTAGCCACCGAGACCAAATACGATAAAAACGAGTTAAAAGCCCTTAGAAAGGTTGGAATTTACCGCTATCGTGGCAAGATAAAAAAGGAACTTGATAAAATTTTAGGCGCGTTTAAAGCTCTACCAAAACCAGATCGTTGCGCAGGGGTGACGAGCGCGAATATACTAGACGCAAATTTAACATGCCAAAAGGCTAGAAGCTATCCAGCATTTGTGGCAAAGCTAAGCCCCAAAACTCGCTCGGCATTAATTGGCAAATTTGAAAATAGCGGAAATTTGGGCGCGATGAGTGCGATAAATTTGCTAAAAGGCTTTAATTCTGGCTCGCCGGCACAGTATTTTAGAGAGAGCGGACATGCGCAAAATTATTTTTCATATTATCAATTCAAGGGCGACGAGAGCTTGCTAAACATAAACGCAAGCCCCGCTTTTATCACAGATATGGCGCAACTCTCTGGTTTTAAGGCTGTCGTAGAGGACGCCGTAATCAAGCGCAAATATTCAAATTTGCGCCAATCTATGCTAGGAATTAATCCGCAAAAAGTGGATAAAGAAATCGCGTTTTTGCTCGGCGTAAATGCTCTAACTTATGGGGATGAGGCGCAGGCTTTGGCGTATTTTGGGCGCGCAGCAGCTACGATAGAGAGCGTGCATAACTCGCACAATGCGAAATTTTGGGTCTATTTGCTAAGCAAAGACGAAAATATCTTGCGCGAGCTTGCCAAAAGCAACTATTATAGCCTCTACTCGCTCTACGCAAAGGAAATTTTGGGCGATAAAAGCCTAAATATCATAAATCCAACCCCAGCGCGCGATAAAATTTCAAACTATGATATCAAAAACCCATTTAACTGGGTTCGCACCAAGGCCAAAGCCGATAAAATGGGCAAAGCAGAGCTTTTGGAGTTTGCGAAGAAATTCGACACAAAAGAGAGCCTTGGCGAATGGGCGTATATAATGAATAAGGCTAGTGGTGGGCGCGACAACTACTATCTAACGCCATTTATGGAGCATATCGGCACTACTGATTTGCACCGCCAAGCGCTGATTTTAGCCCTTGGCCGCCAAGAATCACGCTTTATCCCAAGCGCCGTTTCGACATCGTATGCGCTTGGTATGATGCAGTTTATGCCATTTGTAGCAAACGATATCGCCAAAAAGCAGGTTAGTATCGAGGGCTGGGATCAAGATATGATGTTTGATCCAAAAATCGCCTATAAATTCGCCAATATCCACATCGACACGCTCGAAACCAAGCTACTTAGCCCTGTTTTTATCGCATACGCATACAATGGCGGACTGGGATTTACGAGCAAACTTCTAAAACGCGCAGATTTGTTTAAGAGGGGAAAATACGAGCCGTTTTTGTCAATGGAGCTAGTAACATTTGCCGAGAGCAGGGATTATGGCAAGAAGGTTTTGGCAAATTATGTGATTTATTCGCATATTTTAAACCCAAATTCAAAAGTAAGCGTGCGTGAGGAGCTAGATAAGCTCTTAATTCCAAGCAAAAGTGATAAAATCCGCTAAATTTAACCAAATTTAGCGGATTTATTAAAATTCAAAATTTGGCGAAATTTAAAATTTCGCCAAATTCACTAACTTTCCAATCCGCTTTTGCACGCTTCTAGCGAACCGCTTTTAAAGCCTTTATAAAACCACTCTTTTCTTTGTGCGCCACTTCCGTGCGTGAAAGAATCAGGCACCACATATCCGCGCGCCTTTTTTTGCAAGGTATCATCGCCTATCATCGTAGCGGCATTTAGCGCCTCTTCCAAGTCGCCATCTTCTAAAATTTTGTATTGATGATGTCCCCAAATACCTGCCAAACAATCGGCTTGAAGCTCCACTCTAACCTGAATCGCGTTTGCCCCAGCTTCGTTTGTTCTGGCCTTTAATTTATCGGCGTTAGATAAAATTCCTAGCAGGTTTTGCACATGGTGTCCCACTTCGTGCGCGATGACATAGCCTTGCGCGAAATCGCCCGCCGCGTGGTGTTTTTTCGCCAAATCAGAGAAAAAATCCGTATCCAAATAAATCCTAGTATCAGCCGGGCAGTAAAACGGCCCAACTTGCGAGCTAGCATACCCGCACCCGCTTCTTGTCGCGCCGTGGAATAAAAGCAGTCTTGGCTCAGAGTATTTCGCGCCGTATTTCGCAAAAATCGTGCCCCAAACATCTTCGGTTTGCCTTAGCACGGTAGAAACGAAATCCTTGGCTTCCTGCGCTGCTTCGTTGTTTTCGAATTTACTAGCCGCAGCTCCACCGCCAGCAGAGGTGAAATTTAGCAAATTTAGCGGATTATAACCCATAAACGCCGCCACCACGCCAAGGGCTAGGACGATTCTGCCAAATTTCGTTTTTACCAAAAATTTCACCACAGGAATCAAAAGCGCGAGATTTACTCCGCCTCCGCCACCACCGCTACTAGCTCTCATATCGTCGATATTTGAGCTTTTATTTCCGCCACGCCATTTCATTTTTTATCCTTCAAATTTGAATTTCTGAAATTTTATCACAAATTTTATTTCTAGCAAAATTTGCGCCCACTCTAATCATCGAGTTTGAGCTTAGGGTGCCAATACATCGACTTTGAGACCTTACGAAATTTCACGCTCGCATTTAGGTCGTTTGAGGTCGTAAAGCTAAGCACGAGATCGTCTTTTTGCGTTTTTGGCGCGCTGATTTTGTAGCGATTAGACCACGCGATTTTAAAAACCTCTTTGCTAGCTAGTTCGCTCTCATCGGCGATTAGCTCCACGCTGACATTTTCGTCGCTTCCATTTACGCGCACATTTTTAATCTCGATCTCTTTTGGATACGAGGTTAGCAAGAAAAACTCATCTTCTCTTTCATTACGAATCTCGGGCATTGTGGGGTTTAGATAGGTCGCCACGCCCAGGTATCTATCGCCCTCTTTGACGCTTTCGAATTTTTGCGTATATGCCATAAACTCGTTTTTGACCGGGTCGTGAGGGACTTTTTCTTTGTTAGCGCACGAGCAATTTCCTAGCGCAAACAGCCCTAAAATCAGAGTGTGCGCAAATTTTGAAATAGTTAAATTTTGCATTTTTCTTCCTTTAAATTTTGGCGTATATTATCAAATTTTGCTTTTTAAAAGGCTAAATTTGATACAATCAAGGTTTTTTAAGGGAGAGAGATGAAAAGACTAGCCATTGCGTTTTCAGGTCCGTCAAACACCGGCAAAACAACGCTAATTTGCAAGGTAGCGCAAATTTTTATCGAGCAAAATTTAAAGGTCGCTATCGTCAAACACGACCCCAAAGACAAGGCCAAATTTGACACCGAGGGCAAAGACAGCGCGAAATTTAGCGCAGTTGGCGCAGATGTGGCGGTCGTAAGCCCTACGCGCACGACATATTTTTTGAAACAAATGCGAAATTTAGACGAGATTATCGCTGGATTTGGTGATTTTGATATTTTGATTGTGGAGGGTCTAAAAACACTGCCCCTGCCACGAATCAGCCTATTTAGGGACAAAATCGACGAGGCGTATTTGCCGTTTTCGCAAGCCATTGCGACAAATTTGCCAAAAGCGCAAATGGATAAATTCTGCCCCGTAAATTTCGACATAAACGACGCGCAAAGTATCGCAAAATGGATACTTGATAATGCTAAAAAAGTTTAAAAAGGAGAGAGTATGCAAGAAATCGTAAAGACAATAGAAAAAATCGCCGTTTTAATCAGCGAAGAGCTAAAATACGCTGATTTCGGCTACGCTAGCACGCAAAATTCCACCGGAGATACACAGCTTAAACTCGATGTGCTAAGCGATATGATAATCGAGCGCGAATTTCGCGGCGTAGAGTGCGTCAAGGCGCTAATTAGCGAAGAAAAAGAGGAAATGTTAAGCATTAATGAAAACGGCAAATTTATAGTAGCTTACGATCCGCTCGACGGATCTAGCCTAGTAGATGTAAATTTCGCCGTGGGCTCGATTTTTGCGATTTATGAGAGCGAAATTTCACCAAGCTCATTGCGCGGGGCAGTATATAGCGTGTATGGCCCTAGAATCGAGCTTTGCGTATGTTTAGGCGATACTCCGAAGCTATACAGGCTTGGCAGGGACGGCAAATTTGCCTTCGCAAAAGAGTTGGTTTTAAACGAAAAAGGCAAACTAAACGCCACGGGAGCGACGCAAAAAGGTTGGAGCGATACGCACAGAGTGCTCGTAAAAACGCTATTTGACGAGGGTTATCGCCTCAGATACTCAGGTGCCATGGTCAGCGACCTGCACCAAATTTTGCTAAAAGGTGGCGGGCTATTTAGCTACCCAGCCACGAGCGATCACCCAGCAGGCAAGCTTCGCATGGCGTTTGAAGTGTTGCCGTTTGCCTATATCTACGAGCGTGCTGGCGGTGCTACTAGCGACGGAAAAAACAATTCGCTTTTAGAGCTTGAAATTTCAAAAATTCACCAAACCACACCGTGTTTTTTCGGCTCGAAATATGAAATTGCTAAAATGCACGAAATTTATCAAAGCGAAAAATAATGTCAGAAAATAACCAAGAACGCGATATTTTCGAGCAAATTTTAGACAAAAATTTAGCCATTTTGCAAGATTGCCAAGCGCAAAATGGCTTGCAAAGTTGTAGCCAGTGCGAAAAAATCCTAGACTGCCAAACGCGCGATAAGTATGTCAAGGCCGTGTTTGAGAGCATGTCCAAAGGTAGCACTGGCGATTTTGAATTTTAAATTTTAATTTCACACTAAAAATTTAAAGGAAATTGATGAACGCCTTTATAAACGGCATTTTAATGGGCTTTGGCGTGAGTGTGCCAATCGGTCCGATTAATGTTTTGATTATGTCTTATGCGCTGCAAAGCTACACAAAAGCCCTTTGCTTGGGGCTTGGCGCGATGAGTGCGGATATGCTTTATCTCGCCCTTAGCGCATTTGGGATTTCACAACTTGCCAAAATTCCGCTTGTATTTGCGATTATTTCGGTGTTTGGGGCGTGTTTTTTGCTATACATTGCGTATGGAATTTACAAAAGCGCGCGCAACACACCCGAAATCAAAAGCGTCGAGCTTGGCTCTCACGCCAAAATTTACTCAAAAGGCTTTTTTCTAAATTTGCTAAATCCTTATGTGATTATGTTTTGGCTCAGTGTCTCAGCTAGCGTAAGTAGCGAAAATTTCGCTCTCTCACTGCTAGGGCTTTTTATAGCGATTTTATCGTGGATTACGCTTTTTCCGCTTGTGGTTTATAAAAACAGAGCGCGCCTGCCAGATAGCGTGGCTAGGGCGTTTGCTTACATTTCTACGGCGATTTTGGTGTTTTATGCTGCAAAACTTCTTTGGGGAGTGATAAAAAATTTAATCGCTTAAATTTAAGCGATTAAATTTTGAAGCGGTTATCTATCTGTCTTTAAAATATCGACCAAAACGCCGTCAAATTCGTCTTGTTTATACATTTTTATCTCTTTGACGACGCTAGCGTTATCGTCCGTGATGACGCGGTTATTTACCAAAGTATCCTCGATGAGTTTGAATACAAAAGCGTGGTTGCTGATATCTGCCATTTGGCTTTTAAAGCCCATAGATAGGCACACAGGGCCCTCTATGCGCACGCCACGCAAATCTTTGGCGACATACAAATTCGCGATTGTGCGAACCATTTTTTTCGCCATTTGCGCGTGTTCAGATGAGTTTATGACATCATTTAGTCCGAAATTTTCCATTAAAAGCGGAATTTTCACCCTAGCTAGGATTCCTAATTTTTCATCACTGCAACTTTTGCGCAAAAACGAAATTCTCACCTTGCACGGGATTTTTGTGTTTTTCTTGCGCACGGCTACTGGCGTGAAATACTGCGCGCTTTTGCTCTGCGACTTAGCGACAGCTGTTTTCGAGCCCTCGTAAATTTCTTGCAAGGTTTTATTTTTGGACGCTAGGTTAAATTTCGGCTTACTTTTGACCGATTTTTTTGTAGCGCTTTGCAAATCCTGCTCCATACTAGCCTCGCCAGTAATTCCAGCACTCGCGGCCGGTTTTGCTCCCTCGCGCAAAATAGATAAGAAATTTGCCTTGATTTTTTCGATTTGTTCTGGGCTTAGGCTCATTTTGTCATTGAGGCTCTCTACGCCGAATTGTCTTGGGAGGAAATTTATGATTTTTTTATCTCGCCCTACTATGCGCACGCGCCCTTTTACCGAGTCTTTGAGCGTATATTCGCTACCTTCGATCAACTCTTTTATCAACTCTTTTGGGGTTAATTTTTTGTTTTCACTCATTTTCAAACACCACTTTATTAAATTTATTTATAAAATCCAAAGGATTCACACTCACACCATTTATAGCGATCCCAAAGTGCAAATGTGGCCCACTCACGCGCCCACTAGCACCGCTTAGCCCTAGCTTATCGCCACCGCCTATTTTATCACCTACTTTTACCAAAATTTTACTTAAATGATAATACTGCGAATACACGCCAGCACCATGGTCTATCACCACAGAGCCACCAGCGTAATATCTATCCTTTGCTATCACGACCACGCCCTCGCCCACACTATGCACATCTGTGCCCATAGCAGCGCGGTAATCCGTGCCTGAGTGGTAGCTTTTCAACTCGCCATTAAAGGTGCGCGCATTGCCAAATGCGGATGTAATTTTAGCATTTGAAGGTAATAAAAAAGGTTTTTGTAATAAAATTTTTGGCGTAGTTTTAGCGTAAATTTTGTTTGCTTCGGCTAGTTCGCGCTCTATGCGAGCTTTGGCCTCTTTTGGCGGTTTTACCTTAGACGGAGCGACAGAAAATGCCTCGCTTTTGTAATTGCCTTTGATTAAATTTATAATCTCGGTTGTGGTTTTGCCATCTTGGGTGATTTTGAGTTTGATATCGTTTTTGGCTCTGTAATTTGCAGCGATAATTGCAATTTTTTCATCACTACCCAGTGAATTTACGAGGGGAATTTTTTTACCATTTGCTAAAATTTCACTCGTGTTTTTGTTAAATTTCAAAACAATTGCTTCACCATTTACTATCGATAAAGCAAAAATTTTAACCGCACATAATGCTAAAATCGCCAAAATTTTCATTATTTTCCCAAAAATTTGTTATTTTTCATCAATTTTTTGTTAAAAATTAGCTAAAAAAAATGAAATTACTGTTATAATAACTAAATTTCTATTTTAAAAGGATTAAACATATGAAAAAATTTTTATTAATTGCTTCATTTGTAGTTTCTAGTTTTTTGCACGCTGATGTCGTAGCAAATCAAGAAGTCATCGCAGCGACTAATGTTATGAGATCATTTGGCGCATCTAGCGGTTTCCATGTAGATCAAAAATATCTACAAGGCGCAAAAGCAGTAGCGATCCTAACAGATGTCAAACGCCTAGCAGCTGGTGCTTCTATCCAATACGGCGATGGAATTTTTAGCGTAAAAAATGCTGATGGCACATGGAGTGCTCCGATTTTCATCAAATACAAAGGCTTTGGCGTAGGTATCCAAGCAGGATACGAGACAAGCGATGTTGTGCTACTTTTCCACACAACTAAATCTTACCAAGATGTATTCACAGGCGCTGATACACTAGAAGTAAGTGCTGGTGCAGCATTTGGCGGACACGGTGCGAAAGCTGGTCGCGCTACTGATTTACCTGATATTTCAGCATGGATTGCAACCCCAGGCGAGCAAACAGGCTTGTATGCTGGCGTAACAATCGATAGCGGTCGTATCACAATCGATGATCAACTAACAAACGATTATTATGAGAGAATTTACTCTTACGAGGATATTTTAAACGATTCTCCACGCAATACAGAACACACTAAAAACCTAAAAAATGTTCTTTATAAATACCTAACAATGGGCAATGTCCGCTCAGCTAAAAATGTAGGCGCAAATTATGAGTTTGCAAAAATCGAGAAAAAATACGCTGATGGCAAACCAATCGTTTCTGACCGCCCTTACAAAAAAGGCGCAAAAGCAAGCAAAACTCAAACAAAAAAATAATTTCTCAAATTTAGGCTCTCGCTAAGGGAGCCTAAAATTTATCCATTAAATTTATCTATGAAATTTCACACTAAACAACAAATCATTTAAATTTAATCAAATTTTCGAAAATTCTGCCAAATTTAACCTATTTTTTATATATATATGAATAAAATACAAGTTCGTGTCTCGTTAGCTCAGTTGGTAGAGCATCTGACTCTTAATCAGAGGGCCGCAGGTTCGAAGCCTGCACGGGACACCACCAAATTTTCCTTTGAGCTTTATTTCGTTTCCGATAAAATACAAAAATTTCAATTTTATAGTTGTAATCGTTTTTTGGGTCAGTATTTTGGTAAATACAAAATTTGAAAAATAATGAAAATTCCATAAATTTTGGATTTTGCACATAAAATAAATATCGCAAAAGCAAAAATCAAACAAAAATTTAAAAAGGCAGGCAATGAATAGAATTTTTATCACAGGCGATACACACGGCGGCTGGCGCGGGTTTAGCGGCGAAATGGCGCGATTTAAGAAGTTTGAGAAATTCGAAAGCGCGCTTTGCAAAGATGATTTTTTAATCATTGCTGGGGATTTTGGCTTTGTTTGGAATATGTTTCAAAGCGACGCGCGCGAGGAGCAGTGGCTAAAATACTTCAATGAGCGTAAATTTACCACGCTTTTCATCGACGGCAACCATGAAAATTTCGACCGATTAAACGCCTATGAAATCAGCGAATTTGCTGGCGACAAAGTGCATAAAATTTCGCAAAGCGTGTATCATTTAATGAGGGGGCAAGTCTATGAAATCGCAGGGCGCAAAATTTTCACCATGGGCGGCGCGCTTAGTATCGACCGAGATATGCGAGAGCTTGGGGTCTCGTGGTGGGAGGGCGAAATGATAAGCCAGGCCGATATCTGCGAAGCGAACGCAAACCTCGCAAAACACGGCTTTAATGTCGATATCATTATCACGCACACCTGCCCCAGATTTGTCATACCACGCGTGATAAAACTATCAATGGCAGCGAAAATTGATGATATAAATTCGAAAATTTTGCAGGATTTTTACGACAAAATAGAGTTCAAAAAGTGGTATTTTGGGCATTTTCACGAGGATTTTAAAATCGATGATAAATTTCGGGTGATTTATCAAGAAATCGAAGAAATTCGGCTTTAAATTTAAAAAAAACTTAAATTAATAAAATTTTGTAATTTTTTTATGTTCTAGCACCTTTTTGCGATAAATTATATCTTTTTTTTTTTTAAGAATTTTTATTATTTCGCTTAAATTTTTAAGTAACTTTTTATTTAATAAATTTTAAAATCCATTTACATTTTTTTAAAGGAGAGGAAAATGAAAGTTAAGTTTTTATTACTTAGTTCAGTAGTTGTTGCTAGCTCAGTATTCGCAGCTGACGATTTGGCAAAACTTGCAAAAGATAGTGGCTTACAAGCACTACCTAAAACTGCTGCTGAAATCGCAAAACTTGCAGAGAGTGCAGCACCAGATGCAAAAGATTTCCCAACAACCGACAAAAGAGTTGAACTTGGTAAAAAATTATATTTTGACCCAAGAATTTCAAGAAGTGGAATCATCAGCTGTAATACCTGCCACAACCTAGCAATCGGCGGAACTGACGGCGTTCCAGCTTCAACAGGTCACAAATGGACTCCAAACCCACACCATATCAATGCGCCTACAACACTAAACTCAGTGTTCAACTCAGCGCAATTCTGGGATGGTCGTGCAGCTCACCTAGCTGAGCAAGCAGCAGGTCCAGCAACAGCTGCTCCTGAAATGGCTGCAACTCCTGAGAGCGTAGAAAAACTACTTAACTCAATCCCTGGCTATGTTAAAGAATTCCAAGATGCTTATGGCAAAGATACAAAAATCACTTTCGATCTATTCGCTACAACAGTGGGAATTTTCGAAAGAACACTTGTAACTCCATCAAGATATGATGAGTTCTTAAACGGCGACTCAAAAGCCCTAACTGACGCCGAAAAAGAGGGTCTAAAAACATTTATCGATAAAGGTTGTGTATCTTGCCACAACGGAATCAACCTAGGCGGCACAATGCAACCGTTCGAAGTAGCAGGCAAATACGAATTCGCTAATGTTGGCGATTTCAAAGGCGATGCTAACGGTATGGTTAAAGCACCAGTTCTAAGAAATATCGTAGATACTGCACCATATTTCCACAATGGCGCAATCTGGTCACTAAAAGACGCTGTTAAAGCTATGGGTAGCGTTCAATTAGGTATCGAAATCAGCGATGATGAAGCAAACAAAATCGTTACTTTCTTCAACGCTCTAAGCGGAAAACTACCTGATGCAGCTCTAAAATACCCAGTATTGCCAGCTAGAACAGATGCTACTCCAAAACCAGAGTTAGATTACTAAGGTTTATAAATTCTCGTCGGACACACAAAGCTTGCCAAATTTGGCAAGCTTTTTTTATGCCCGAATTTTCCCACTAAATTTCACAGCGAAATTTCACAGCGAAATTTCACAGCGAAATTTCATAGCAAAATTCACGGCGAATTTTCACTCGCTCTCGTAAATCATTTCGGTGCCATTAAATTCAGCAAGTGCGCGCGGAAAAAGATACTCGCCGCGAAAAAACGGCGCGTCAATATAGGTGTAAGCGGGGGCGAAATTTGGATAAATTTTTGAAATTTCACGCTCAATTAGCGTCGTGCAGTATAAATTTGGCTCAGTCGATTTTGCCAAAACAAACTCCTCGCCCACGCGCAAATTTAGCGAATTTATCAAATTTCGCTTCTCTTGTGCGCTTAAAAAATTTATCCTTGCTACGCCAAATTTACGCGCACGAGAGACAAACTCATCTAGCGAGCTTATCACGACGCCGTTTTGAGCGTATCGCTTATCGCTGATCGCGTGCAGGATTTGTGTCGGCGCAGTATCTATCACTACCCCCACATGCGAATACTTCCACTCGCTCATTTGCGCGATTAGCACGCTATCAAACTCATCGCCTAGGCGAAAAACCAGATCGCCGGGCGCCAAATTTGGCAAATTTGTTAAATTTTGCAAATTTAGGGTTTGAAATTTTAAGCTTTTATCTTGGAAAAATTGCGGTAAATTTTGGCGGATTTGCGGGATTTGCACCGCCAAAAAAAGCGCAAATCCCAAAAAAATAAAAAGCGAAATTTTAAATTTCATAAACTATCGCCATACTACCTTCCAATCGCCTTGATAATTTTTGCGAACCCTGGCGTCAAGTTCTTCGGTAGTGCCGTCACCAAAGGTGATTTTGACCTTCATTCTGCCAGCGTCTTTGCCGATATTTTTATCGGTGATTTCGATTGTTTTGCACCCTCCGCGCCTCATAGCGTCTCTTGTGGTGGTGCCTGACATCGAGTCTAGCTTGCTCTCTACCTTGCGCTTTGTGGCCTCGTCTTTCATTTGGCTTTCGCTTAGATACACTAGGCTCGCGCCTTTTTCGATATCTCCTTTGCACCCTATCAAATCGACATAGCTTTTTACCACTTCCTCAGGACCTTCGCCACAACCCACAAAAACTAACATTATAATCGCTGAAAATAACCTTTTCATCGCTACTCCTTAAAATTTAGAAAATATTCACCTTCCACTCGCCTTTGTGATTTTTGCGCACTTTCATCATATCATCTATCGTTTTGCCATCTTTAAAAACTATCCGCACTTTCACCGTGCCGACATCCTCGCCGAGATTTTTATCTACGATTTCAATCGATTTTAGACCGTTGTGTTTTTTGGCTACTTGCATAGCCTCACCTACCAACATACCCACTTTGCCCTCTAATGCAGGCTTGACACTTTCATCTTGCATATCTTCTTTGCTAAGATAAATAAGGCTTGCGGCTGTTTTTGTATCGCCAGCATACCCTGCTTCCAAAAAGCCCTTTACCGTATCATCGACACTACCGCCACCACAACCGATTAGAAAAAACATAGCAAAAAACGCTAAAATTAGCTTTTTCATACTCTCTCCTTAAAAACTAATTTCTTTGATATCGGCGATTTTTTTGAACGCATTGTAGATTTGACCTACATTTGCGATACGATTTGCTCGCACAGCCTTGTCATCTACATTTATCATTACTTTTTCAAAAAACATATCGATTTTATCTTTCAATCCAAAAAGCGCATTTAGGTAGGCCTCAGGCTCGTTTTGGCTCACGCTAATCGCCTTAAACGCCGAATTTAACTCGCCCTCAGCTTCGTTTTGGAAAAGTGCTTCATCGACAGCACCGATTTTTTCATCTTTTATGATATTTGATAGGCGTTTGAAGGTGTCGAAATTATCCTTAAATTTCTCATCTTTTGAAATTTTATCCAGTGCCACAATCGCGCTACCAAGAGCCTTTATATCATCTTTGCCGCTGTTTAGGCACGCTTTTATAATAGATGGATTGACATCGTAAATAGCATAAAGTCTATCTTTGATAAAATCCAACAATTTATCGCTATCAAGCCCAGAATATTGCACCGCTACATTTTTAACCAACGCCCCCAAATCCAAATTTAGCCCCAAATTTTGCACGATTTTGATAATTCCAGCGGCCGCACGGCGCAATGCGTAAGGGTCTTTGTTTCCGCTTGGAATTTTATTTATGCTAAATAGACCTGCTAGGCTTTCAAATTTTGTAGCAACCCCCACGAGCGACGAAAACACGCCCACAGGAAGCTCGCTGTCCTCAGAATTTGGCAGGTATTGCTCATAAATCGCGCGAGAGATTAGCTCGTTTTTGCCCGCATGCGCGGCGTAGTAGCTTCCCATAATGCCTTGAAGCTCGCTAAATTCGCCCACCATAGTGCTAACCAAATCCGCCTTGCTAAGCATTATCGCCTCTTCTAGCGCGCCAGTGTAATCCCCGCCAAACTCGACTCTTAGCTCTTTATCCCAAAATTTAGCAATCTCTTTTGCGACAGAGATTTCACGGACTTGCTTATCATAAATCGAGCCAAGCCCGCTTAGATACGAAACGCTTTTTAGCTTTTCTGGATTTAGCCCTGATTTTAGATCGCTTTGCCAAAAAAACATCGCATCACTTAATCTTGCGCGCAAAACCTTCTCGTTTCCACGCACGATTAGGCTGTTATCATCGGTGATTGCGTTGCTTGCAACGACGAAATGATTGCTTAGCTTGCCATTTTTGAAAACTGGGAAATAGCGTTGATTTTCCTTCATCGAAGTGATGATTACCTCTTTTGGCACAGCTAAAAATTCAGCCTCGAAACTGCCAAGTAGCGCGGTTGGGTGCTCGGTAATGGCGACAACCTCGCTTAGCAAATCCTCATCGATTTCGATTGTAACGCCATTTGCGCTCTCGATTTCTTTAAATTCGGCTAGGATTTTTTCTTTGCGTTTTTGTGCGCTTAAAATCACGCCGTGTTTTTCCAAAAGCGCAAAGTATTCCTCTGCGCTAGTAAATTTGACCTTTTCATACCCAAAGCTTCTGTGTGGGAAAAACGCTAGCTCGCTTTTTACGCCGTAAATTTCAAACTCCACGCTATCATTTCCTAGCAAGCAAGCCACACTTCGAAGTGGGCGGATAAACTCGAATTTGCCCTCGCCCCAGCGCATAGCTCTACCGAAATTTAAACTACCCAAAAACTCCTCAATCATCGCACCTAGCACGCTTTTGCTAGGCTCGCCTTTTTGCACGCTCTCAAAATACAGCACCTCTTTGCCATCAATTTCTTTGAATTTCAATTCACTCTCGCTAATTCCACATTTGCTAGCAAAGCTTAGCGCGGCCTTGCTCCATGCGCCATCTTTTAGGGCGACTGATTTTGGCGCGCCGGTTTGGACGATTAAGCTGTCGCTTTGTGTGCTAGCGAAATTTTCATGGCAGATGACAAATCTGCGAGGGGTAAATTCGAAGCTAAATTCGCTTTGCAATCGGTATTTTTCCAAAACTGCACTCCATTTTGGCGCAATGTTTTTGTATTCCTTCAAAAACGGGATTGCTGGGAGTTCTTCGACTCCAATTTCAATAAGTAATTTCATTTTTTTCTTCCTTTTCTTGATTTCGTTTATTATTTTTTTCTATCATTTGTTTGTTAAACCCGATGACCAAAAACGCCATAAACAGCACAAATGCGGTCATCATAAGCAGATGTATCATTGAACTATAAACTCCTTTTGCTCATCATAAATCGTAAAATACGCATTGTTAAATTTTGCGTTTTTTTGATTTTTGATTTTGCCTTTTTTGGAATAAATTTTATATTTTCGCCCATTTACCACGATTTGCCCGTCCGTTACATCGCCCCAAATTTGCGCTACGACATCGCCCGGGGAGATGGTGTGATAGTTAATCTCTTTTAGCGTGTATTTTTCGATACTGCCGATATTTCCGTGGCTTTTGAGGATTTTTGCCTCGCTAAGTTCGAATTTTTTCCTATAAATTTTAGCTTTTTGCACGGCAAGATCTAGCTTATCGCCCACGCTAACACCACTTAGCCCATACACAAACACGCCCTTGCTACCTTGCGAAATCGCGCTTCCGTGCTTGTCAGTGTAGGTTACGACTGCGTTTTTTAGGATAAATGGAGCAGAATTTACATCGCCGTAAATTTCAGAAATTTGCGCCTCTTTTAACTCTAAATTTGGGTTTTGCACGGCTAAATTCTTGGGTTTGTTTGGCGAAATTTTTTCACTGCTTAAAACAAAGCTAAGCGCGATATGATCGGAGCTTTGTGCCGCGCTTTCGACCTTAAACGAGCCTTTTTTATAGCCAAATTTTGCCTTGCCAAAAAAATCATCGCTAAGTAAAATATGATCTAGCAAAGCCCCGCTATCGTGTGATTTGCACGCGATTAGTTTATTTGCGAAGCAGACATTATCGCTCCACAAATCGACAAATTTGCCCTCGCTTAAAATTTCGTTTAAAAGCGAATTTTTACCAATGCCGGTGTTAAAATCACCCAAAATCACGCTGTTTTTTTTGTTTTTTATGATTTTTGCTAAAAAATCAAAACTCTTTTTTCTATCCCCGATAGGATTGCGTTGGGAGAGCATGTGCAGGGCATACACGCTAAATTTCGCCCCCTCAAACTCGAAATCCGCTCTTAATATATCACGAGTTTTGACGCTACTCATACGGTAATACTCGCTCGAAATTATCGGGATTTTTGATAGCACCGCCACGCCAGCTGGGGCTGATTTGGGGTTTGAAAATTTATAAAATTTATACTGCGTTTTGTTCGCCAAAGCTTTTAAAACGCCTTCGTTTTCAATCTCTTGAAGTGCGATTATATCGGCGTTTATCTCTAAAATTTCGCTCGCAATTTTATTTAATTTTTCTTTATATTTTACCTTGTTCCATTTGCCAAATTCTAGGCGGAAATCCTCGTATTCGTTGCCGTTGTTTTCGCCGTCAAAGAGATTTTCGACATTGTAAGTGGCGATTTTCAGCTCTGTGCCAAAGAGTGCGAGTGCGACGAAAAGAAGGGCTAAAATTCGCAAATCTTGCTCCTAAAATCAAATTCGCCCAAATTTTGGCGAATCGCCTCATAAGTAATAATGCCCACGCTCGTGGCCAAATTTAGACTTCGCCCAAGCGCAGTCATGGGAATTGTTATACAATTTTCACGATTTATTCTCATTATATCAAGTGGCAAACCATGACCTTCTGCGCCAAAAAATATAAAATCATTTTTTTGAAATTTTGCCTCGTAATAGA
The DNA here is from genome assembly GCF_027737365.1 of Campylobacter sp. JMF_01 NE2. Taxonomy (NCBI): domain Bacteria; kingdom Pseudomonadati; phylum Campylobacterota; class Epsilonproteobacteria; order Campylobacterales; family Campylobacteraceae; genus Campylobacter; species Campylobacter sp. JMF_01 NE2. Next base: position 97,204 of record NZ_JAOVTR010000001.1, read on the forward strand.
GCTTGTTTGTTTTGGTCGTAGCGAAGAAAAATCGCTCTTTGTGCGCCTCGTTTGCCGCGTAAAATTCGTCCCAGCTCTCCCAAACTCTCAAATCCAAATTCGCCCAATAATCAAGGCCGGCTCTGCGCAAATGCTTATCATCAATGACAAAACCAAGCGGTTTGATTAGGTGCAAGCGACACCCACAATTCACACACATGCGCCCAATCGAGCCTGTGTTTGTGTGGATTTCGGGATTTACTAAAACGATATTAAACATCAAGCCTTCCTCATTAATTCAAATCGATAATTTTACTAAAAACTCTCTAAATTTACGCTTTTTTGCGGGAATTTTCTTTGAATTTAGCGCAAAATTTAACCAAATTTTGCCTTTAAAAATTCTCTTATCTCATCTTTTTGACAGCGCTAGATTTCATTTGCGATTTCTTGCCCTTAAATCCGTCATTTATGACGGCTTCGCTTCCTACTTTTGAAGCGAATTTGCGCTCATATAATTAATCATTATAGCGGGCAAGGATATCACTCTACAATACTTTTTTATCTTTCCATCATAAATATTTCCCACAAATCTTGCGGAATAAGTTCTCCTAGCGTTTTTTCATCCGGCACATCAACATGTCCCCAACGCCCACGCCATACTTCCCAAGTTAGAATAAAGATTGTATAGGGAAATTTATATGTTTTGGGATTTTTGGAAAGGGTGATTTTATTTATATAGTTATTTCTATCTATTTCATCTATCTCTTTAATTATTTCTGGTGAGCATTGTTTTTTAACCTCTTCCGGAAAGCGGTCTTTATCTGTATATACTCGAATGCCGTATTTTGCAATCGCTTCTTTGCAAGATAATGGCGGTTCATAATTAAAATAATTTCCATGAGCCAAATAATAGCTTACAATTTTATTAATTTGCTCTTCGTTTAAAAAATAACTGGTTAGATTGCCTTCCAGCAAAATAGGTTTTTGTGAATTTTTAACATCATATAAATCGCAATCATTAATTCCGTAACCTTTAAGACAAGATAAAAAGTATTTGTCATCACCGTGATTAAAATATCTTGAATCAATTCCCATACCTTCAATAATTGGTATATTTTCTCGGTCTAATAAAACCGCTTTTTTTGGATTGGTAATATCATAAATTTTGCAATAATCAACCATATTTCCATCTTCCATAACGCAAATTTGGAAATATTGTTTGTTGTTTTTACTAAAATATTTGTAATTTTGACTGAAATAATAGCGATAGTTATCTTTATATTTGTAATCGTATGCAATCGACTGACGAATATCTTGCTTCTGACAGTCTTCCATATCGTTTTCGTTGCCAAAAGCGTAATTACAAAATAAATTTTCTAACTCTTTATTTAATGCGGGTAGATTGGTTTGCACAAATTCGACATCATAGTCTTTTTCATGCTTATAACTTACTACTTTGGCTTCTAATGGGTTATTTGTAGAAGCATTTTCTGCCATTGCCAATATAGGGGTAGATAAGCATAAAACTACGCTTAATAAATATTTTGTTTTCATTTAAAACCTTTCCAAACTAATATATAGTGAGTAATTGCACATATTTTGTTTTATCAAATTTATCATTTTCTATACCTTACTTAACCTAAATTTATAAAATTTACAAATTCAAATTTGCCAAATATTTTTTGATTTCATCTTTTTGACGGCGTTTGATTTCATTTGCGATTTCTTTGCCCTTAAATCCGTCATTTATAACGGCTTCGCTTCCTACTTTTGAAATAAATTTTTTCTCATAAATTCCAAGTTTTTTAGCACTATTTACGCGAGTTTGGTTATACGCACCCAGCCACGAATTTATCGGCATTTGCAGTGAAATTTGTATTAGTTTTTCATCGTTTATTTTTTTATGAAAAGGCTCGATTAAAATGCGCTTAAAATGCGAATTTAGCTTTAAATTTTCTAAAATTTGCTTTTTGTCTAAGTTTAGCAAATTTAAAACAGCGTATAAAAAAAACGCCTCATTTTTTATAAATTTCCGCCCATTATCGATAAAATTTGCGATTTTTGCGCACCGCTCCCGCGAAATTTGCACGCCAAAAATTTTCTCAAACAGCCCCAAATCGTGTAAAATTTTTAGCCCCAAACCCTGAAATTTAGCCCTAAAAAGCTTGATTAGCTCAGCGCAAATCCGCTCCACACTCAAATCAGAAGTATCAATCTGGCGCATTAATTCCAAACTTTTTGGCTCGATATTTAAGCCAAACCGCGCCGCAAACTGCACCCCACGATATACTCTCAGGCTATCTTCGACGAAGCTTTTTTCATCGACAACGCGCAAAATTCGGGCCCTTAAATCATTTAACCCGCCGTAAAAATCCAGCACCTCGCCGCTAAAAATATTTATCATCATCGAATTTATCGTAAAATCCCTGCGCCTAGCACCGATTTTTTCGTCATTTGCAAGGGCGACTTCAAAGGCTTTGTGCCCCACTCCGACCTTGTTTTCGGTGCGAGGCAGAGCAATGTCGAAATTGTGAAATTTATAGACAAAAAATTGCTTTCCAGTCCCAAGTGCGCCAAGCTCGCCCATAATTTCGCTAAATTTTTGCGGATTTATATCATAAACTTCGATGTCGATGTCGCCACTTTCGCGCCCCAAGAAAAAATCGCGCACGAAACCACCGACGAAATACGCTCTTTTTGTATATTTTTTAAGAAGGTCGAAAATAGCGATAAAATCGCTATTTTGATAGATTTTCAAGTCTGTTTTCGATACTCGCAAGTAAAAATTCCATAAATTTCAAATTCAGCTCGACCCTAGCCTCGATATCTGTGCTATCGAAGGAATTTAGCCCCTCAAAAAGCACCAATATCCGCTCTCTAACCGCGTTTAAAAACGCCACCTCATCGCTGTTTGCGCTAGCCTTGCTTTTAGGCGCATTAAAATTCATCTCGCTAAAATTCAAGCTATCATCATCGCCTAAATTTTGCGCAATCTCGTCGCTGTTTAAATCAGCGCTCAATTCATCGTTTGAGTGCTCGATAAACTCAGCAAAACTCACCGCGCTGGTAGAATTTTGTGAATTTTGCGAATTTTGCACCTGTTTTTGCGCTTTGATTTCGCTTTTTACAGCGTTGATGATATCGTTAAATTCGTTCTCATAATCCATTTATTAGCCACCTTTTAAGCTCACGATTTTTATGCCCGCCAGGACTTAGGAAAATCTCGCTCATTTGCATATTTACACCGCTTTTTATCCTGTGATTTAATCTCACTCTGGCAAATGCCACCCTAGCGTCGCTGTCGTTTGGATCTACGCGCAAAAGCGTGCGAGCAAGTGCCAAAGCGCCGTAAAAATCGCCCTCGCGCTCCATTTTTAGGATTTCTTCTATCGCTTCGCCCATTTTGCGCTCAGATTAAAATTTATGCGTATAATCGCTGATAATAGAGCCAATTTCGCTTGTTGAGCAGATCTCTTTGGCGTCAAATTTCGCTATATCTTTGGTGCGGTATCCATCTCGCAAGACCGATTTCACGGCATTTTCGATACACTGCGCCGCTTCGACCTCATTAAATGCGTATCGTAGCATCATTGCAGCGCTCATTATGGTTGCGATCGGATTTGCGATTCCTTGACCTGCGATATCAGGCGCAGAGCCGTGAATCGGCTCGTAGATTCCTACCTTGCCACCGATACTAGCACTCGGAAGTAACCCAATCGAGCCACAAATCATACTCGCCTCATCGCTTAAAATATCGCCGAATAAATTCTCAGTTAGTAGCACATCGAACTGCTTAGGATCGCGCACGAGTTGCATTGCAGCGTTATCGACATACATTTGCTCGACCGAAACTTCTGGGTATGATTTTGCCACCTCCGCGACTACTTCGCGCCAAAGCTGGCTGGTTTCTAGCACATTTGCCTTATCGACTAGGGTGATTTTTTTGCCCCGTTTCATCGCCGCTTCAAAGGCGATTTTCGATACTCGCTCGATCTCTTCGTAGCTATAAACCATAGTGTTAAATGCGCTTTTTTCGTGTTTTTCGCGTGGTTGTCCGAAGTAAATTCCCCCCGTTAGCTCGCGCACGACCAAGATATCCACGCCTCTGACGGTTTCTGGTTTAAGAGTGGAAGCGTTGATTAATTCATCAAAAATGATTGCCGGGCGCAGGTTTGCAAACGCACCAAGCTCTTTTCTTAGTTTTAAAAGTCCGCTTTCAGGGCGCAAATGTCGCGCTAAATTGTCCCATTTAGCCCCGCCAATCGCACCAAAAAGCACAGCGTCGCTTGCTTTGGCGGCATTTAGTGTCTCATCAGGTAGCGGAACGCCGAAAATATCGACAGCGCAACCGCCCATTAAATGGTAGTCGAAATTTAACTCAAAGCCAAATTTATGGCTCACACTATCTAAAACCTTAACCGCTTCTTCCACGATTTCAGGGCCGATTCCATCGCCTTTTATGACGCAAATATTATAAGTTTTCATAAATTTCCTTAATTATTTCATTTGAGATTTCGCATAATTTATCGCGCCACCTGCATTTAGCAGTTTTTGCATAAATGGTGGAATTGCGCCAAATTTATACTGCGTATTTTGGGTCAAATTTTGGATTATTCCATTATCTAAATCGATTTTTAGCTCATCGCCTTCGCCAATTTCATCAGTTTGGTCGCACTCTAAAATCAAAAGCCCCATATTGAAGCTGTTGCGATAAAAAATCCTAGCGAAATTTTTCGCGATTACGCACGAAATACCTGCCGCTTTTAGTGCCATTGGAGCGTGCTCTCTACTGCTGCCGCAACCAAAATTTTTACCAGCTACGATAATGTCGCCTTGCGAAATTTTGTTATAAAAATCCTTGTCAGCGTCCTCCATAATGTGCTTTGCAAGCACATCTGCATCAGATGTATTCAAATATCTAGCCGCGATGATGATGTCCGTGTCGATATTGTCTGCAAACTTCCATACTTTTGCCATAATTTTCACCTTTTCAATTTTAAAATAAACTTTTGATTTTAGCAAAACTTAGATTAAATTTAAATCAATTTAGCCAAAAAACAGCGTATGAATTTTGCAAAATTTTAAAAATTCAGCCAAATTTTAAATTTTGAAATTTTGCCCTAAATTTGGGAATTTTTTATAAATTTAAGTTTTGCTTTATAAAATTTGGGTATAATTAAAGGTTATTTTTGCAGACAAGGAGATTTGATGGCAGTATCAGCAAAAGAACTTAACTCTACGCTTGAACAATTTTTTGAGGAAAACCAAAAAAGCTACATAACCTTTGAAAGATTGATTAAATTTTTCGATATAGCTCCAAAGACAGCTGTCGTAAAAAAAATCGAAACTCTTATCAAAAAATACGATGTGGAGCTTATTTCGGCTGCTGAAATTTCAAAAATCCGAAATATCGAGGACGCAAAATTAAAAGAAGCTACCCAAAAAAGACTACTTGACGAGGGCTGGGACGATGATTTTGATATCTCGAATGATGTCGAGCTTTTGGAGTGGTCGCGTTCTGATAGCCCAGTGCGTATGTATCTGCGCGAAATGGGACAAATCCCGCTTCTGACCAAAGACGGCGAAATAGAAATCAGCAAAAAAATCGAGCTTGGCGAGGATATCATCATCGATGCGTTTTGCTCTGTGCCATACCTAATCGACTTTATTTTGGATTACAAAGAGCCTTTAATCAACCGCGAACGCCGTGTAAAAGAGCTTTTCAAAAGCTTTGATGATAGCGACGAAGAGGGAGCTGAGGACGAGGAAATCGACGATGATTTTAGCGATGATGAGAGTGAGGGCGAAGATGAGGAAAAAGAGGTCAAAAAAGCCCCTAAGAAAAACGACAAACGAACTCTAAAAGTCATCGAAAGCTTCAAAGCCCTAGACAAAGCCAAAAAAGAGTGGATGAGATTTGCCGAAAAAAACGCCGAGCAAATCAAAGATAGCAACGACACACTATCTAAGCTAAATTTGGCATTTAAAAAGAAAATTTTAAAAGAAAAGCTTATGGATTTAGGTCCAACTAGCAAGCTAATTACCGAAATTGTAAAATCAATGGAAACAGCTCTTAAAAGCGACGCAGGGTTTGACAAAGAGCTAAAACGCCTAGAATACAAGCTTCCAATGTTTAGCCAAGAGCTTCGTGAAAACCACGAAAAAATCCTAAAAGACATAACAAAACTAAGCAAAGAAGATATCATCGCCCGTGTGCCAGAAGCGACCATGGTATCGACTTATGTGGATATCAAAAAGCTGTTTTTGACAAAAGAGGCAAGCAAAAAAAGCTTCAACTTAGAGCCAGAGAGACTAAAAGAAATTTTAGAGCAAATCAAGCGTGGCAAACGCATAAGCGACAACGCAAAAGCGCGCATGGCAAAGTCAAATTTGCGCCTAGTTGTGAGTATCGCCAAACGCTACACAAACCGCGGTTTGCCGTTTTTGGATCTAATCCAAGAGGGAAATATCGGACTTATGAAGGCTGTGGATAAATTCGAATATCGCAGAGGATACAAATTTTCCACATACGCCACATGGTGGATACGCCAAGCCATATCGCGCGCAATCGCCGATCAAGCCCGCACAATCCGTATCCCAATCCACATGATTGAAACTATCAATCGCATAAACAAAATCACACGCAAATATATCCAAGAAGGTGGCAAAGAACCAGACATCAATGTCATCGCCGAGGAAGTGGGACTTAGCGTGGATAAGGTCAAGCAAGTCATCAAAATCACAAAAGAGCCAATCAGCCTAGAAGCGCCAATCGGCAATGAAGATGACGGTAAATTCGGCGATTTTGTCGAGGATAAAAACTCAATCTCGCCAATCGAGCAAATCCTAAAATCAGATTTAAAAGAGCAAATCGACGATATTTTAGAGCAGTTAAACGATCGCGAGCGCACGGTGATTCGCATGAGATTTGGGTTATTAGACGATGAGAGCGACCGCACCTTAGAGGAAATCGGCAAAGAGCTAAATATCACCAGAGAGCGTGTGCGCCAAATCGAAAGTTCTGCGATCAAAAAGCTAAAACACCCAAAAATCGGTCGCAAACTCAAAACCTACATTGAATCTTAAAATTTAAATTTCGCCCATTTTGGGCGAAATTTTACTCCGTCTTATGAGCAAATTCGAAATTTTCAAATCCACAATACCGGTTATGTTAGGCTATATTCCGCTTGGAATCGCATTTGGAATTTACGGCATTTCGCAGGGATTGGAGTTTTGGGTGATGATGATAACTAGCGTGCTAGTCTATGCAGGGAGCGTGGAGTTCGTGCTGGTGGCGTTTATCGTAACTGGCGCTTCGCTGATAGATACCTTTATCATCTCGTTTTTGCTAAATTTTCGCCATTTTTTCTACACAATGTCGCTCATCGACGAACTGCGCGCAATCCCACGCAAAATTTATCCCATTTATGCGCTTACCGATGAGACATTTGCCCTGCTTAAAACTCGCGTTTTTTTAAGCGATGATGAGCGCAAAAATGGCATTAGCGAGCAAAGAGCGCGCGAGCTGGGGCTGATTTATAATCTCACGGCTGTTTTTAACCACTCGTATTGGATTAGCGGTGTGGCGATTGGATCAATCCTTGGAGCTAGTTTAAATGTCGATTTTAGCGGGGTTGAATTTAGCCTTGTGGCGCTTTTTGCGATGCTAAGTTACGAAATGTTTAAATCAAACCCGCAGCATAAAATTTTGATTTTTAGCCTTATTTGCGCGTTTGCGGGGCTGTTTGTATTCCCTGTGAAATACTATCTTTTTGGCACACTGCTTTGCGCGATTTTTGCGCTTTTAGCATTTCGCAAATTTTTCGAAAGGCCCTAGCAATGGAGATTTTCGCATATATCGCAATGGCTAGCATAGCTACCGTGCTTACGAGATTTTTGCCGTTTTGGCTCTTTAAAAAAAAGAGCAAAAACCCCACGCTCGTGTATCTGCAAAAAAACTCTGGGCTTGTGATTATGATAGTGCTTATGATTTATGCGCTAAAAACTATGATTCCAAAATTTAGCGAAAATGGCGAAAATACCGCATTTTTCGCCACTATTTGCGGGCTTGTGTTTTGTCTGGCGCTCTCGTTTTTGGCGCACGCTAAATTTAGAAATTCGCTGATTACAATCGCAGTTCCTACGCTTTTATACACGATTTTTCTGCGATTTATATGAATTTTAAGATAAATTTCGCTAAATTTAAAAGTTAATTTTTTATTTTAAAGAAGGTTTAAGCTTTATGCAAATAATCACAAATTTTATCCAAAATTTTGCCAAAAAATATGCTAGTAAAACAATGCAAAATTCACTTTATAATTCCCTTAGAATCGATATTTCTGATCAAAATATAGAGAAAATCCCCGATCCGGCGAAAAACTACATGCTCTACATGCATGTGCCGTTTTGCCACACATTTTGCCCATATTGCTCTTTTCACAAATACGCTTATGACAAAGACGCCTGCAAAGCCTATTTTAGCGCACTTAGAACAGAAATGCGTCGCACAAAAGAGGCAGGGTATGATTTCAAAACACTTTATGTCGGAGGTGGCACAACCTTAATCGACGAGGACGAGCTTTTGCGCACATTGGAGCTTGCAAAATCGCTTTTTAATATCGAGGAAATTTCATGCGAAAGCGACCCTAACCACATCGACCCTGCCTCGCTAGCAAGGTTTCGTGGGCTAATAGATAGATTAAGCGTGGGCGTGCAAAGCTTCGATGATGAAATTTTGCGCAAGGCTGCGAGATATGAGAAATTCGGCAGTGGCGAGGTTTTGCGCGAAAAACTAAGCAAAGCAGTTGGGGTGTTGCCGATTTTAAGCCTTGATTTGATTTTTAATTTCCCATTTCAAACAAAAGAGAATTTACTCCACGACATCGCTATGGCAAAATCCGTAAATCCAGAGCAAATCACCATGTATCCGCTAATGAAATCGCCTCTAATGCGCGATCAAATTGCGCGAAATTTAGGCATAAGCAGTGTGGATAATGAAGAGGAATTTTACAAAATAATCTGCGATGAATTTAGCTCGTGGCACAAAAACAACTCATGGGCGTTTGCGAGGGAAAGCTCAAATATCGCCGATGAGTATGTGGGCGCAAACCACGAATATTTGGGCATTGGAAGCGGTGCGTTTAGCTTTTTGGACGGCAGACTTTTGATAAATGCTTTCAACCTAAGCGATTATTCAGCTCGTATCAAAGAGGGCAAAAGCACAGTGATTGCCACATGCGATTTTAGCGATAGCGAGAGAGCAAAATATATATTTTTGACCGAGCTTTTTAACGGCGAGATTGACATGGCAAAATTTCAAAGCGCAAACGGCATAAATTTACGCAAAGAGCTAGGGCGCGAAATCTCGCTACTTAGGCTTTCAAACGCAATCCGCGTAGAAGGTGGTAAAATCACCACGACGCAGTTTGGAAAATATCTTTGCGTGATTTTGATGAAGGAGTTCTACACCGGCATGGATAAGGTCAGAGCGACCTTCAAAGATGACGCTAAAATCAAGCACGCAAAGCATATTGCGATTATGGAAGAAGAAGTGCAAAATGCGCAACAAATTGCTTAAATTCGCTCAAATTTTAAACCAAATTTAACGATTAAAAAGGTAAAATGTGCGCAAAATTTTAATCCCAAAAGGTAATTTATGTTAAAAGACATATTCTTGTTCGCTGGTAGTTTATTTACTTACGACCACACTTTTATTTATCTATTTTATTTCTTTTTAGTAGTTGCTATTATTATAGCTATTGCGATTTTTTCTACTCGCTCACTTCAACTCGTCCCACACGGTATGCAAAATATCGCTGAGGCTTATGTCGGCGGTGTTTTATCTATCGGCAAGGACACAATGGGTAGCGAAGAAAGAGCCAAAAAATATCTCCCACTTGTAGCAACTCTTGGTTTGGTTGTATTTTTAAGCAATATTATCGGTCTAATTCCTGGTTTTGAATCCCCTACTTCTAGCCTAAATTTGACACTTTCTTTGACACTTTGTGTGTGGTTTTATTACCATTTCGAGGGTATTAGAGAGCACGGCGTCGTGGGATATTTCAAACACTTCATGGGTCCAGTAAAGGCTCTTGCACCATTTATGTTTATCGTCGAGCTTATCTCACACTTCGCGCGCGTTGTGTCGTTATCTTTCCGTCTTTTTGGAAATATCAAGGGCGATGATATGTTCCTTTTGGTTATGCTTACGCTATTCCCTGCGCTCGTGCCTATGGTGCCTTATGCGCTACTAACCTTTATGGCGATTTTGCAAACTTTCATTTTTATGGTTCTTAGCTATGTTTATCTAGCTGGCGCCGTAGTAGTTGATGAGCATTAATCTTAAACGCAATTTTTTATACTTTTTGGTAGGCGCATCGTTCGGACTGATTTTCGTCGGTGCGTTTATCTTTTTTTCATATCCTGCATTTTATTTTTTAGGTCTTAAATTTCTGCTAATTTGCACAGCTCCTGGGGTCGTGTGTGTCATCATCACCTGCCTTTTAGTCGATTTGCTCGATCTAAAAGAGCAATTAGAAAACAAAAAGTAAAATTTAGCCTCAAATTTTGCCAAATTTTGGGCTGAAATTTCAAAATTTAACCGATTTCAAATTTAATTAGTAGTAAAATCACAGAATTTTGTTTTAAAGGTAAAATTTATGTTTGAAACCATAATCGGACTTGAAGTTCATTGTCAATTAAATACAAAAACCAAGATTTTTTGCTCATGCGCCACTAGCTTCGGAGACAGAGCAAACACCCATGTTTGCCCTACTTGCCTAGCCTTGCCGGGCGCACTTCCTGTGCTAAATAAAGCAGCTGTCATAAAGGCCATAAGCTTTGGCACCGCGGTCAATGCGACCATAAATCGCAAGTCGATTTTCGATAGAAAAAACTATTTCTACCCTGATTTGCCAAAAGCGTATCAAATTTCACAATTTACAATCCCTATCGTCGAAAACGGCGAGCTTTTTATCAATATTGACGGAAATGAAAAACGCATAGGTATCACGCGAGCGCACCTAGAAGAGGACGCGGGTAAAAACAGCCACGAAAACGGCAGAAGCCTAGTCGATCTAAACCGCACAGGCACGCCGCTGCTCGAAATAGTAAGCGAGCCAGATATGCGTTCTAGCGATGAGGCTGTGGCTTACCTGAAAAAACTGCACTCGATTTTACGCTTTTTAAATATAAGTGATGCAAATATGCAAGAGGGCTCTTTTCGCTGCGATGTCAATGTAAGCATTCGCCCAAAAGGCGATGAGAAGCTCTACACTCGTGTCGAAATCAAAAATTTAAATTCATTTAAATTTATCCAAAAAGCCATAGAATACGAAGTTCAGCGTCAAATTTCAGCATGGGAAGACGGCAAATACGACGAGCTAGTTTATCAAGAAACTAGACTTTTTGATACGAATAAATTTGTAACCAAATCAATGAGAAGCAAGGAAGACAGCGCAGAATATCGCTATTTCCCCGATCCTGATTTGCTAACTGTGATAGTCGATGATGAGATGATGAAAGAGGGGCAAAATATCCCTGAACTGCCTGATGAGAAAAAAGTTCGCTATGTCGAAAAGCTTGGTATCAAACCAAAGGACGCAGAAGTTATCATTTCAACCTATGAAAATGCGAAGTATTTCGAGGATTTGATTAACGCAGGGCGCGAGCCAAAACTATGCGTAACATGGCTAAATGTCGAGCTAAACGGCCGCCTTAAAAACGGCGTAACTATCGAAAACAGCCCTGTTGATAGCGCGAAAATGAACGAGCTTTTAACCCGCATTGAAGACGGCACAATCAGCCAAAAAGCGGCAAAAGAGGTGCTTGATTTCTTAATGGAAAATGATGAAAGCGTCGATAGCGTAATCGAAAAACTTGGCTTAAAACAAGTTAGCGATGACGGCGCGATAATCGCTATAATCGACGCAGTTTTAGGCGCAAATGCTGACAAAGTCGCAGAATACAAAAGCGGAAAAGATAAGCTTTTTGGCTTTTTTGTGGGTCAGGTGATGAAGGAAGGCAAGGGAGCGTTTAATCCAGCAAAAGTAAATGAGCTTTTGAAGGCGAAACTCTAAATTCCCAGACTTAAACGGATTAAATTAAAAATTTCACGCTTTTTCGCTCACGCACGATAAATACACCACTCTTAAAAGCGTGAAATTTTTTAAATTGAAACCAAAGTGAGAAAATTTGGATATTAACGAACTAGAAAATTTAAGAATAAAAATTTTAAAAGAAATTCATAAATTAAAAATAAAATATTTTTTATATACATTGTTAATCCCTATTATACTTATTTCTTATAATCAGCTTGTGCTTGGATTTTTTAACTTAGCTTATAAGCAAAATCAAAAATTTGACATTACCGTTGCTATAAATCCTACAATAGATGTTATTTCTGTCATAGTTTTTGCAATATTTCTTACTTATATATATCTAAGAGATGAAAGAAAATTTATAATAATGAAGGAAATGTTTTTTTTATTTTTACCTTATATATTATTTTTTGGGTTAGCACAATATACCAAAGTAGATTTTCCATATATTACTGCGATATATCTTACTTTATTTGCTATGTTTGTGTCGTATTTGGCGTTTTTTAACCTAGCAAAAAACGATAAGATAGCAGAATACAAAAAAGCATTTAAATTAAGATATTTAAAGCCTATGTTTTTAAAAGAAGGGTATGAGTATGAAACCAAAGGAAATATCAATTTAAAATTTATAAGAAATAGTCTAATTTTTGGCACGAAAGAAATTTCGGGTGGCGATGATAAAATCAGCGGGAAAGTCGATAATATAGAATTTGAACTATCCGATATAATGGTGCATAATAGTATAAATTTTTCTACTTTTGGCGTATTTTTTTATGCTGAATTTAACAAAAAAGTTAAATTCACGACTTTTATAACAACAAAAAAATATAAATTGCAAGATTATGGTTTTGTAAGCGATAAAATCACTATGGACGATACAGAATTTAATAAATTCTTTGATGTATATTCAAATGATGTGCAAAATACAATGTATATTCTAAGTCCCGCTTTTATGCAACGACTTACACAATTAAGGCAAATTTTTAATTCTCCTATCATAGTAAGTTTTTTCAAAAGCAAAATTTATATTTTTATTGACACCAAAAAAGATAGTTTTGAGCCAAATATCGATATAAGCGCCACTCAAACAGCAACAACTATAATAAAAGATTTTGCAAATTTTTTATCGATAGTAAAAATACTAAATTTAAACACCAAAATTTGGAAAATTTAGCTTTAATTATCACACAAATATAAATATTACTCTCAATCTTTATTTTTCACAAAAAATCCAAATTTTGATTATTTTTTTATCAAATTTTGGGTAAATTAGCATGTTTATTTTAAATTTGGAAGTGAATTTATGAAAATAGCAATTATCGGTGCAGGTAAGTGGGGAAGTGCGCTTTGTGGCGCGTTAAGCGAAAAAAACGAGTGCGTCATCACCTCGCGCACACCGCGAGATTTGCCAAATTTCGTCAGTATCGAAGAAGCCTTGGATTGCGAAATGCTAGTATTTGTCATCGCCGCTCAGCACACGGCGGAGTTTTTGGCCCATAATTTCACAAACAAAAACCAAAAAATCCTAGTCGCCTCAAAGGGCATCGAGGCCAGCAGCGGCAAGTTTTTAAACGAGATTTTCGAGCGCCACACGAGCGCGCAAAACCTCGCCTACCTCTCAGGCCCCTCATTTGCGAGCGAAGTTACGCGCAAACTGCCTTGCGCCCTCGTGGTAAGCTCGACAACCCTCGCCCTCGCCGAAGCGATCGCAGACCTTTTCCCACCATACATGAAAACCTACGCCAGCACCGATGTCATCGGCGCAGAAATCTGTGGCGCGTATAAAAATGTCATCGCCATAGCCAGCGGGATTTGCGACGGGCTAGGGCTAGGAAATAACGCCAGAGCCAGCCTCATCGCGCGCGGAATCGTCGAAATCGCACGATTTGGCAAGTTTTTTGGCGCGCAGGACGACACATTTTTGGGTCTTAGCGGGGTTGGCGATCTGTTTTTGACCGCTTCTAGCGAGCTTTCGCGCAACTACCGCGTGGGGCTAGGTCTAGCTAAAAACAAAAGCTTGGAGCAAATTTTAAACGAGCTTGGCGAGGTCGCAGAGGGCGTATATACTGCGCGCGCAGTCGAAAAAATCGCCAAAGAGCATGGGATTTACACGCCAATTTCAAGCGAAGTGAATAAAATTTTAAATGGCAAAAATGTAAAGGAAAGTTTGCAAGATTTGCTGAAAAAACACTAAAATTTAGTGAAATTTTTAAATTTCGCTTTTAAGTGTCATTGCGAACGAGTGAAATGAGCGTGGCAATCTACAAATTTTAAATTCACAGCCACCAAAATGGCAAAATCTTGTGAAATTTCGCCCAAATTTTACTTTTTTTTAAAATTTCGCTTCGCAAATTTTAGGATACTGCACCGAAATTTTGCTTTTAAGTGTCATTGCGAGCGAGTGAAACGAGCGTGGCAATCTACAAATTTTAAATTCACAGCCACCAAAATGGCAAAATTCTGTGAATTTCAAATTTTACCCATAAGCGTAATTGCAAAAGAATTTTGCGTAAGCAAAATTCAGTAAATAAACGCGTGCATAGCACGCCACAGTATAGGCGTCGGCCTGGTGGGGGTGCGGGGGCGGGCGGCCCTCGCAACTCTGAGCACCGCCCCCGCATAAAAAGATTAGACTTTAAAATTCCTAGCGGTTTGCAATTATCAAAAATTCAAATTCTACGAAATTCCACGCAAAATTTAGCCAAATTTTACACTTTCCAAATTCTTGTATTTAAATTTAGAGTTTTAACGATTGATAAAAAGTGCGAAAGTTCCCGTTTTATGGTAAAAGCTGGATTTGCGCGTAAAACGCTTTTATCGATGTCAGGTTCAAAATTATCCTTGCCCGTATCTAAAAATATGTAAATTTTATCTCCCGCAAAACTAACGCTGATTGGGAAATTTAGCCGTCTTTTCAAATCCAAAAGTCGCTTCATAAACGCAGGACTTAAAATATACATTGCATTTTGCAAATCATTTGAATAAACGCTAAATTTAGAGTTAAATTCGCTATTATCCATTGTGATTTTTTTAAATTGTTTGGCGTTGTCATTTGTAGCGTCGTTTGAAATTACAAATAAATTTGAATTTGCCTTTTTGTTAAAACTAGCATGAAAAAATACACCGTAAATATCATATTTTTTTATAGTATCAACAAGTGCTATATCTACAAAAGTAAATTTTATTCCATCGACTTTTCCACAAATTTTATCATTACCACTTTCTATATAATGAACACTTTCTCTAAAAATTTTACTATGTCTTAAATACATATTTTCTATTAAACCATTTTCATTATAATCATAACCAAACTCTGCCAAATAAGGCTTCAAAGATTGAATTTTAAATTCTTTTTGATACTTTTTTTGTTTTGATTTTTTTATGCTTTTCATACACATTTTATAAATTAAATTCATTGAAAAAATAGTAAAAATTATAACTACAATATAGAAAAATTTTGGATATTTTTCTGCCAAATTTGTTGCTATTGTAAAAAATATCATAGGTGTAATTCTGGCAAACAACATATATTTTATTTGTGGCGTTTTATCAAGCTCAAAAATATCTGCTACATAAAAAATCATAAGCAAACATAAAATAAAAGCAATTGGAATACTTGCACTTTTTACATCATAACCAGAATAATGAAAAATTATCAAAACCAAACTCGGAATTATAAAAGTCCCCAAAATAACAAAAGGCTTTAAATTATCAATTTCCTTTAAAGTATTTTTCCTTAAATTTTCTAATTCTTTGATATTCAAATTTTTGCCTTAAATTTAAAATTTCACTAGCTCTTTATCTCTCCCGCGATACAGGGCCACTCTATCCCAGCCAAACGCCCTAGCCTTGCGCGTCAGCTCATCGTATCCAAAGCCCACTTGTGCCACAGCGTGCGCATCGCACCCAAAGCTAATATCCACGCCCGCACTCGCAAACTCAGCCAAAAGCGCGTCGCTTGGGTAAATCTCGCCTACCATTTTGCGAAGTCCAGCGGCGTTTAATTCTAGAGTGATACCGCTTTTTTTCACAGCCTTCACAGCTTCGCGCGCTAGTATCCTAATATCCTTTTTAGGGGTAAATTTAAAAATTTTAATCAAATCAAAATGCCCCAAAATGTCAAATTTACCGCTACCACACAGAGCGCAAATCAGCGCAAAATACTCAGCATAAATATCATCTATATCGCGCTCGCTCCACTGCGCGATAAATTCCTCATTATCAAAGCCCCAATTATCCAAAAAATGCACCGAACCGATTAAGTAATCGCATTTGCGCGTCAAAACTCGCTCATCTATAAGCGCGCGATTTCGCATAAAATCCACTTCATAACCGGTTAAAATTTCGATTTTATCCCCAAATTTCGACCTTGCTTCATTTATAATACGCTCATATTCGCTCATCTGCGAAAAGCTCATACGATACTTTTCATCGAAATTCATCGGCGCATGATCAGCAAATCCATAGATATCAAACCCCAGCTCGCACGCTCTTTGCACATACTCGCAAACGCTTCCGCTAGCGTGGTTGCAAAGGGTTGTGTGGTTGTGTAAATCGACCTTCATTTTGCTTCCTTAAAATATTTTTTTGCTAAATTGTAGTAAAATCACGCTTTAAAAAATTTTATAGGATTATTTTTGAAAAAACCAGAACTTCTAAGTCCAGCAGGAAATTTAACTAAACTAAAAATCGCCCTATCCTACGGCGCAGACGCTGTATATGCGAGCACGGGGGCGTTTTCGCTTCGCCAAAGAAGCGCAAAGGAATTTGATAAAACTAGCTTTGAAGAGGGCGTAGAATTTACCCACAAAATGGGCAAAAAAATCTACGCCACGGTAAATGGATTTCCCACAAATGTCCAAATCGACACTCTCTCGCGCCACCTTGAATACTTGCAAGATTTGCGCGTAGATGGGATTTTGGTCGCGACACTTGGCGTAGCGCGTTTGGCAAAAAAATTCGCCCCAGATATTCCGCTACATATCTCGACCCAAGCAAATGTCCTAAACTGGCTTGACGCGCAGGTTTGGAGCGAGCTAGGGGCTACGCGCATAGTAGCGGCGCGCGAAATGACGCTAAAAGACGCCGTGCTAATCAAAGAGCATTTGCCAAATTTAGAAATCGAAATTTTCGTGCATGGCTCGATGTGCTTTGCTTACAGCGGGCGTTGCCTAATCAGCGCGGTTCAAAGCGGGCGATTTAGCAACAGAGGCAGTTGCGCGAACGATTGCCGTTTCAAATACGAAATTTACGCTAAAAATAGCGAAGGTAACGCCCTATTTCGCCTGCAAGAGTGCGAAAATGACGGCACTTACATAATGAACGCCAAAGATCTCAAACTAGCTAGCCACGCCGAAAAAATCCTCCAAACAGGCGCGATTGATAGCTTCAAAATCGAGGGTCGCACCAAAAGCGAATATTATGTCGCATGCGCCACGAACGCTTACAGACGCGCGATCGATGACGCAGCCAGCGGTAAATTTGAGCCTGAGATTTACGAAAGCGAACTAGCGACGCTGAAAAATCGCGGTTTTAGCGACGGATACCTTATCAAACGCCCTTACGAGCGCGATGATACGCAAAATTTAAACACAAGTATCGAGGAAGGCACGCACCAAGTCTGCGCTATTTCAAATGACGGCGAGTTTATCAGCGTCAAAGATAAAATCGCGCTAGGCGAAATTTATGAAATTTTCGCGCCGCATGGGGCGCAAATTAAGCCTTGTCAAAACGAATTTGGCGAAATTTTTGAAAACGGGGGCAAAAAATTTATCAAATTTAGCCGTTTGATTGCCAGAAATAATAAAGAATTTAGCGAAATTCACAGCGGGAATTTAAACGAAATCAAACTTCCTGCAAATTTGCCAAAATTTAGCTTTTTAAGAAAGGAAATAAAGTGAAATTTGTATCGATAATAATGGGTTCAAAAAGCGATTATGAAATCGTAAATGAGTGCGCGAAAATCCTAAAAGAATTTGGCGTGGCTTATGAAATGATAATCAGCTCCGCTCACCGCTCACCAAAACGCACCGCCGAGTATGTCGCAAACGCTGAGAAAAAGGGCGCACAGGTCTTTATCTGCGCTGCTGGCATGGCAGCTCATTTAGCAGGAGCTGTGGCAGCAAACACAACCAAACCTGTGCTTGGAATTCCTCTTGGTGGAAGCGCGCTAGGAGGCATGGACGCGCTATATGCCACAGTGCAAATGCCTGGCGGTATCCCAGTAGCGACCCTAGCTATCGGCAAGGCAGGGGCGAAAAACGCAGCGTTTTTAGCCGTGCAAATCCTAGCCCTAAGCAATGAGAGCTTGGCTGCAAAACTGCTTGCAAACAGGGCGCAACAAGCAGAAGCATTACAAAAAGATTCACAAAGTATCGAAATAATTTTATAAAGGAAAGCTATGACATTTTCACAAATCATCTTAACACTTCAAAACTACTGGCACGAGCAAGGCTGCTTACTTGTCCAGCCTTATGACATGCCAAGTGGAGCTGGCACATACCACCAAGCTACATTTTTGCGCGCTATCGGAAACAAGCCGTGGAATGTAGCCTATGTAGCACCGAGCCGCCGCCCAACTGACGGGCGTTATGGCGAAAATCCAAACCGCCTTGGCGCATATTATCAATTTCAAGTGATTTTAAAACCAAGCCCAGATAATATCCAAGAGCTGTATTTAAAAAGCTTGGAGCGTTTGGGGCTAAATCTTAAAGAACACGATATTCGCTTCATCGAGGATAACTGGGAGAGCCCAACACTGGGCGCTTGGGGGCTAGGCTGGGAAGTTTGGCTAGATGGTATGGAAGTTACGCAATTCACATATTTCCAACAAGTAGGCGGAATCCCTTGCGAGTTAATCAGCGGCGAGATCACTTATGGGCTCGAAAGACTTGCCATGTATCTACAAAACAAGGACAATGTCTATGATATAGCGTGGGACGAAAATGTAACTTATGGCGATGTGCATAAAAGAAGCGAATTTGAGTTTTCTAAATACAATTTCGAAGTCGCAGACGCAAATAGGCTGTTTGCGCAGTTTGAAAACGCCTCAGCCGAGTGCAAATCTATCCTAGCGCAGGGATTAGCGCTACCAGCGTATGATTATTGCATGCTAGCAGCACATACCTTCAATGTCCTTGACGCCAGAGGTGCAATCAGCGTAACCCAAAGACAAGACTATATCCTAAAAATCCGTGATATGGCGAAAAACTGCGCGCTTTGCTATGCAGATCCAGAGAAATACTTGCAAAATTTGGCTAAGGAAAATTCGTGAAACTTGGCGAAATTTATGAAATTCTAAATACTCTCGCGCCTTTCGAAGACGCCGAGAGCTGGGATAATAGCGGAATTTTACTAGGCGAAGCAGGAAGCGAGATAGGCGAAGTTTATCTAAGCTTAGATGTTACAAGCGAATTAGTAGAAAAAGCCTGGCCAGGCTCGCTTCTCATCGTTCATCACCCGCTGATTTTTAAGGGATTAAAATCGCTAAATCCGCTAATTTATCCCTCAAATTTGATTTATCAACTAATCCAAAAAAACATCAGCGTCATTGCCATGCACACGAATTTCGACAAACATCTGCTAAATAAATATGTCGCGCGTGAAATTTTGGGCTATGAAATTTATGAAAGCAGAGAATTTTTGGAATTCATGCGCGTGGATATGAGCTTTTACGAGCTTGTAAGCGACATAAAAGCCAAATTTAACATGCCTATAATCAGGGCCGTAAATGCCAAAGCGCATATCAAAACTATCGCGCTTTGCACAGGAAGCGGAAGCGAGCTAAATGAAAATTTGGGCGTGGATTGCTTCATCACAGGTGATATCAAATATCATAGTGCGATACAAAATTTAGAAAATAAGGTCTGTTTGATAGATATCAATCACTTTGAAAGTGAGCGCTATTTTGGGGCTTGCCTTGCTCCACACTTGCCAAAAGATAAAATAAAAGTTATAATAAACGAACAAAAAAATCCATTTAAATATTACTAAAAGGAAAATCATGAACAAATACCTAAATCAATTAGTCGAGCTGTGCGAACACGACAAAGAACTAGACAGCTTCAAGCCAAAAATCGAAGCAGCCCAAGCAAGACTAAATTCGAAAGTTAATCAAATCGACAAAGCCAAAAACGAAATCGATGTGCTAAATGGTGAAATCGAGGAGTTAAGTGAGCAAATTTCACTCACAAACGCTCAAATTGCAGAGCTAAACGCTAAATCAAAAAGTAGCGCGAAAAAATCAGCCTCGCTAAAAACAGAAAAAGAGATCAAAGCCCTTAGCGTCGAGGTTGATATCACAAAAGAGCAGTTAAGCGCTGCAAACGAGCAAATTGATAGATTAGAAAAACATGTCGAAACCAAAAAAGCCCTAATCGCTGATTTAGAGACGCAAAAAAGCGCATTTGAGACAGAGCTTGAAGAGATCAAAGCAGAGGTTAGCACCCAAATGGGAGAGGTTGAAGAGAGCAGATCAAAAATTTATTCAGTTCGCGAAAAACTAATCAAATCAATGGATCCAAAAACCGTATCCTTCTACGAAAAAATCCGCAAATGGGCTAGTAACACAGCCGTCGTTCCAGTGCGCAAACAAGCCTGCTATGGCTGTTTCATGAGATTAAATGACAGAGTTTATAGCGCAGTTATCAAAAGCGATGATATCGTAACCTGCCCGTATTGTGGCAGAATTTTATACAAAGAAGCAGAGTGATTTATACACTTTTTTCTTTTCTTATCTGGCTACTTGCACTGCCGTTTTTGGCGGTGCTAGCCCTCAAAAAAAAATATCACAAAAGCCTGCCTGCTAGGTTTTTACTATTTAAAAATCCGAAATTCAACCCCTGCGATGTGCATTTTCACGCTTGCAGTCTTGGCGAGGTAAATGCACTTAAAAACTTAATCGCAAATTTTGAAAATATCGCCCTTACCACGACCACAGACACGGGCTTTGCAGCAGCGAAGCAAATCACGCAAAACTCGCGCTTTTTGCCGTTTGAAAATCTACTTCCATTTTGGCTAGAAAAGGCCAAGGTTACCGTGATTTTCGAGGCGGAGCTGTGGCTAAATTTAGTGCGAAGCGCGAAAAAAAACGGCTCTTTTGTCGTGCTTTTAAACGCCCGAATTTCAGATAAAAGCTACAAAAACTATCTGCGCTTTAAATTTTACTACAATAAAATTTTTGAAAATATTGATTTAATTTTAGCCCAAAGCGAGCGCGATAAAGCCCGTCTTAGCGAGCTTGGCGCAAAAAACATAATCGTAGCTGGAAATATCAAAAGCGCAAATTCTAGCTCTCCAAGCAAAATTTTGCCAAAATTTCAAAACCGCACCACTATCACGATTGCTAGCACGCACGAGGGCGAGGAAGAGCTGATTTTAGCGGGGTTAAAAAATTTCGCGCAAAATAACAAAAATTTCAAATTTATCCTTGCTCCACGCCACCCTGCCCGTTTCGAATACTGCGCCAAAATCGCGAAAATTTGGGCAGATGAGCTAAATTTGAGTTTTGAAAAATTTAGCGAAAACAAAAATTTCAAAAGCGATTTTATTTTGCTTGATACAATCGGCGAGCTGATAAATTTCTACGCCATTAGCGATATTGTAATCCTTGGTGGCAGTTTCGTGCCAAATATCGGCGGACACAATCCAATCGAGCCTGCAAGCTTTGGCGCTAAAATCATCAGCGGCAGGTATTTTCACAACCAAAACGCGCTGTATAATCTAGTAAAAAATATCAAAATTTGCGAAGCTAGCGAGCTTGGTAACGCGCTAAAAAACCCGCCCCAAAAGAGCGAAATTTTGCAAATTTGCGATTTAGGGCGCATTATAAAAATCATAAAGGACGAAATCAATGCAAGAAAAAGCCTATAAACTTCTAGCAATCCAAGAAAAAATTTCAAACAACGAAGCCAAGGCGCTAATAGACGCTGGGCTTGTGAGCGCGCACGGCAAAAAACTTAGCGTCGCGCGCGAAATGATGAGCGAAAAAACCATTTTTAGCGTCGCAAAAATGGAAAAACCAAAGCTGATTTATGAGGACGAAAACATCATCGCCGTGGATAAACCTGCGTTTTTGGAGTGCGAAAATTTAGAAAAAATTTATCACGCAACTCTCTTAAATCGCCTTGATAAGGGGACAAGTGGCGTGATAATGCTAGCGAAGAACGAAGAATTTCGCCAAAAAGCGATAAACGAATTCAAAGCCATGCGCGTGAAAAAAACATATCTCGCGCTCGTAAATGGCATAGTCAGCGAAGAGATCAAAATCACCGACCCAATCCTCACAATCAAAGGCAAATCCGGCGCGATTTCGAAAATTTCGCCAAACGGCAAAGAGGCGATTACAAATGTTTTTCCGCTCATGGTAAGCGGTAAAAAATCCTTTGTCAAAATCACAATCGAAACTGGTCGCACGCACCAAATCAGGGTGCATTTAGCCAGCCTCGCTCACGGCATAATCGGCGATGAAAAATACGCCAAAAGCAAATCAAAGCGTATGTTTTTGCACTCATACCAAACCGAAATTTTAGGGCTTAAATTTTGCGCCCCATTAAAGGGCGAATTTAACGAATTTGGCTTTGATATACCAAAAAATATGCAATATTAACAGCTATTTAAGTTAAATTTTGGTAATATCGTAGGTTTAATAATTTTATAAGGGAACGATAGTGTTTGAGATAATCAGTGAATCATTTAAAAATGCGGTTAATAAGCTAAAAACAATCGATGATGAAAAAGCGCTCAAAAATGCGCTTGACACCCTTAAAAAGGCACTTTTGAAGGCAGATGTTCATCACAAAGTAACCAAAGATTTCATAGCATTAGTAGAAGCCGATGTCAAAATCAACGGAATCGGTCAAAAGCAATTTTTAGATTCAATCAAAAACAACCTAACCATGATTTTAACAGCGCCAAAAGGCAGCAATCAGGGCTTTGTTTTTGCTGATACGAACCCTACAATCGTGCTTATGGCAGGTCTTCAAGGTAGTGGTAAATCAACCACCACTGTAAAACTCGCAAATTTCTTAAAACTTAGAAAAAAGAAGGTGCTAATCGCAGCTTGCGACTTGCAACGCCTAGCAGCCGTTGAGCAACTAAAACAACTTTGCGAAGCAAACGAGATTGATTTATTTGCGATAGATAATGAAACAAATCCTATCAAAGTCGCAAAAGAGGCCCTTGCAAAGGCAAAAGCTGGATTATATGATGTGCTTTTAGTCGATACTGCTGGTCGTTTGGCAATCGACGAAGCACTAATGGAGCAAATTTCAAATATCAAAAAAGAAATTAACCCGCATGAAATTTTCTATGTCGCTGATGCGATGAGCGGTCAAGACGGCGTGAAAACAGCGGCTAAATTTAACGAAGTGCTTGAAATCAGCGGTGTGATTTTGAGCAAATTTGACGCCGATACAAAAGGCGGAATCGCCCTTGGAATCGCACATCAGCTAGGAATTCCACTTAGATTTATCGGAACAGGTGAAAAGGTCGCTGATTTAGAGGGTTTCATACCAGATCGTATCACTAGCCGTATCATGGGAGAGGGCGATTTAGCGACATTGGTCGAGAAAACAGCGGCTGTTTTCGATGAAAAAGAGGCAAAAAAATTAAACAAAAAAATCAAAAAAGGCGAATTTAATTTCAACGACTTTATTTCGCAACTCGAAAGCGTCAAAAAGCTAGGAAATATGAAAAATTTAATCGGTATGATTCCTGGACTTTCTGGCATGGCAAACAAAATCCAAGATATTGACTTGGAAAATTCAAAAGAGATTAGACATATTAAAGCAATGATTGATTCTATGACGCCAAAAGAGCGCGAAAATCCAGATTTATTGAACAACTCTCGCAAACGCAGACTTGCCCAAGGGGCAGGTTTGTCGCAAGTCGAGGTCAATAGATTTTTGAAACAATTCACAAACGCGGCAAAACTTGCTAAAAAATTCTCGTCAAAAGGCGGTATGCAAGGGCTAGCCTCGATTGTGCAAAAACCGAGATAATTCTCGGTTTTAGAGCTTATCAATGCCCAAATTTTGGGTATTTACAAGTTCTAAAACTTTAAAAATTTCAAGGAGAAAAAATGGCAACAGTTGTTAGACTAACAAGATTAGGTAGAAAGAAAAAACCTTTTTATCGTATAGTTGTAACAGATAGCAGAAAAAGACGCGACGGCGGTTTTATCGAGACTATCGGTTATTATAACCCTCTAAAAGACGAAAACAATGTCAAAGTAGATAGCGAAAGACTAGCTTACTGGAAAAGCGTAGGCGCTAAACTAAGCGATAGAGTTGCTCAAATCACAAGCAAATAATCATGGTTGAAAACTTTATAAAAGAATACGCAAAGCTAATCGTAGATCACCCAGACTCGATTTCTACCGAGCTAAAATCTGGCGATAATTTCACAGAGATTATCATCTACGCTGATAAGGCCGATACTGGCAAACTTATCGGCAAAGACGGCAAAATGATTAACGCCATAAAAACGGTCATCATGGGCTATAAGGCCAAGGATCCGAGTAACTACAAAATCACGGTTAAAGCCAAAGATGCCTGAAAACCTGCTCGAAGTCGCTAAACTCGGCAAAACAGTCGGCCTAAAAGGCGCATTGCGACTTCACGATAAAAGCGATTTCCCAAAACAATTTAAAAAAGGTGCCAAATTTTACTTACAAGATGGCACCGTTTTGGAAATTTCTGCATTTTTACAATCAAATTCCACTGTGAAATTCGTGGGTTTTGAGAGCATTGAACTAGCCCAAAATTTAGTAAATAAAACCCTTTATCAAACTATCGAAAACACTAGAAAAAATTGTCCGCTAAAAAAAGGCGAATTTTTCTATTTTGATATTTTGGGGCTTAGCGTTTGCGAAGATGGCGAAATTTTGGGCGAAGTAAGCGACATAATGGAGAGTGGCAGCGCGTATCTTTTCGAGGTAAAAACAGCGAGCGAGCTTGTAAATTTAGGGCTTGCTAGCACATTTTTTGTGCCATATCTAGATAATTTTGTAGTTCAAATTTCACTTGATGAGCGCAAAATTTTAACCAAAAACGCCAAGGCGATTTTAGAAAATTCATGAAATTTACCTTCGTAAGCCTTTTTCCAAATTTAATCCAGCCATATTTTGGCGACTCGATTTTAAAACGAGCCGTTGATAAGGGCATTATCGAGCTAAATTTTTTAAATCCCAGAGAATTTACCACCAACAAATACAAAAAGGTCGATGATTATATGATAGGCGGAGGCGCAGGCCTTTTAATCGGCGCCGAACCCCTAGCTAGGACGCTTGATGAGTTTAAAAAAACTTCCCCAAACGCAAAAATCATCTACCTAACCCCAGTTGGTAAAAAATTTACCCAAAACGACGCAAAACGCCTAGCTGGGCAGAGTGAAATTTGCTTTATTTGTGGCAGATACGAAGGAATCGACGAGCGCATAATCGAAGAGTATGTCAGCGAAGTTTTTTGCATAGGGGACTTTGTCTTAACTGGTGGCGAGCTTGGCGCGCTATGTATGAGCGATGCTATAAGTCGAAATTTAGCCGGTGTTTTGGGAAATACTGCCTCGCTTGATGAAGAGAGCTTCGAAGATGGGCTTTTAGAGGCACCCTCTTTCACAAAACCTGATATTTTTAAAAATTTATCTATAATTTCAGAGTTTTTAAAGGGTAATCACGCTAAAATGCACAGTTTAAAAAATCAAATGGCGCTAATGAAAACTAGGTACTTTCGGGTGGATATGTACCGAAAAATCGCCAAAAAATAAAGGACATTTTATGAAAAACAAGTATATTCAAGCATTTGAAGATGCTCAAATTGCAAACAAAGTTGTGCCTGATTTTCGTGCTGGCGATACACTAAAAGTCGCTATCAGAATCAAAGAAGGCGACAAAAGCCGTGTTCAAAATTTCGAGGGCGTATGTATCGCTAGACGCGGCGAAGGCGTAAGCGAGACATTTATCATCCGCAAAATCGGTGCTAACAGCGTTGGCGTAGAGAGAATTTTCCCAATTTACAGCGAAAGTATCGAAAATATCGAAGTATTACGCCGTGGTCGTGTCCGCAGATCAAAACTATTTTATCTACGCAACAGACAAGGCAAAGCTGCTAAAATTAAAGAGCTTAGAAAATAATTTTAGCCCAAAATTCAGCGCAAATTTGCGCAAAATAGGATTTTATCTCGCTAATGAGATAAAATCTATCATTATTTTATTTTCGTTTAAAAACAATGTATAAAATCACGAAATTTAAATTTTACATAGCTTATTTTTTTAATAAATTTTGTAAAATTTCAATAAAATTTTCAAGAGTGATGAATTATGATATATCTAGGCATTGATGTTGGTTCCACGACCGTAAAAACAGTAATTTTAAATGAAAATAATGAAATTTTAGAAAAAACCTACCAAAGACATTTAGCCAAACCAAAAGAGCTAGTTTTACAACGAATTTTAGAAATCCAAAAAAGATATCCAAACGAAAATTTCAGCCTTTCCATAGCAGGTTCAGCTGGTATAGGTATCGCCAAAAACTGCGAAATTCCCTTTGTCCAAGAGGTTTATGCCACTTCGCTAGGAGTTAGGCAGATGTTTCCTAAAACCGATATCGTCATCGAACTAGGTGGCGAGGACGCGAAAATTATTTTTCTCACAGGCGGGGTCGAGGAGCGTATGAACGGCTCGTGCGCGGGCGGAACTGGCGCGTTTATCGATCAAATGACAAATTTGCTAAATTTAGACATTTCCGAGCTTGACAGACTGAGTTTCAACGCGAGCAAAATTTACCCTATCGCCTCTCGGTGCGGGGTTTTTGCCAAAAGCGATATTCAGCCTCTTTTAAATCAAGGCGTGCGCAAAGAAGACATAAGCGCGAGCATTTACGCAGCCGTAGTCGAGCAGACAATCGCCGGACTTGCCCAAGGGCGCGAGGTTAAGGGCAATATTTTGTTTCTAGGCGGACCGCTATTTTTCTTAAAAGGTTTGCAAAAACGCTTCAAAGAGGCGCTAAATTTAAACGACGAAAACGCCACCTTCCCTGATATCGGGCCGTTTTTCGTGGCGTATGGCTCAGCGATTTATGCCAAAAAAACAGGCACTGCGCTAAATTTGGACAAAATCATAGAACTTTTGCAAAAAAGCCCAAACAAAGAGCTTTTAGAATCAGAGGAGCCTCTGTTTGGCTCGCAGGCCGAATTTGACGAATTTATCGCCCGCCATGAAAAAGCGAGCGTCCCCAAAGCCGACATCGCCTCATACTCTGGGAACGCGTATTTGGGCGTGGATTGCGGCAGCACGACGATTAAGGTCGTTTTAATCGGCGAAAATTACGAGCTTTTATACAAATTTTACTCATCAAACAAGGGCGATCCGATAAATATCTTACAAGAAAAACTAGCCGAAATTTACGCCCTTTGTAATTCACGCATAAAAATCAAAAGCTCAGGCGTTACAGGATATGGCGAGGAGCTAATCAAAACCGCATTTGGCTTTGATTACGGCATAGTTGAGACCATCGCGCATTACAGCGCAGCGCGCCACTTCAACCCCAAGGTAGATTTCATCATAGATATCGGCGGTCAAGATATAAAATGCTTTTCGATAAAAGACGGCAATATCGATTCTATCGTGCTAAATGAGGCGTGCAGTTCAGGGTGCGGGTCGTTTTTGCAAACATTTTCGAATTCGCTAGGCCATGAAATCAAAAATTTCGCCAAAATGGGGCTTTTTGCCTCGCACCCAGCCAAGCTTGGCAGCCGTTGCACGGTCTTTATGAACTCTTCTGTCAAACAGGCTCAAAAAGACGGCGCGAGCGTGGAAGATATCAGCGCAGGACTTGCAATCAGTGTGATTAAAAACGCGATTTACAAGGTAATTCGTGTGCGAAATTCTGACGATTTAGGGCAAAATATCGTGGTTCAGGGCGGGACATTTTTAAACAATGCCGTGCTAAGAGCCTTTGAAAAAGAGCTTGGCAAAAATGTCATCAGGCTCGATATTAGCGAGCTTATGGGCGCGTATGGGGCTGCGCTTTTTGCGCGCGATAACGCGCCGGAGAGCTCAAATTTAATCACGAGCGAAAAACTAGCAATATTTACGCACAAAAGCGAATTTGATATCTGCAAGCTTTGCACAAACAAATGCCCGCTTACAATCACGCATTTTGAAAATTCGAAATTTATCACTGGAAATAAATGCGAAAGAGGCGCAGGTAAGGCTATCAGAAACGATATTACGAATTTATTCGAGTTTAAAAACGAGCTTTTGAAAAAATACAAAAAACTCCCAAAAGACGGCGCGCCAAAGGTCGGAATTCCGCTTGTTTTGAATATGTATGAGATGATCCCGTTTTGGAGTGCGTTTTTTGAAAATTTAGGTATGAGCGTCGCTCTGTCTCGCAAACCGCGCAAAGAGACGCTGTTTTTGGCCAATCAAAGCATACCAAGCGACACAGTCTGCTACCCAGCCAAAAGCGTGCATGGCCATATCTACGACTTGCTAGCACAAAATGTCGATTTTATATTTTATCCGTGCATGAGCTATAACCTAGACGAAAATATCAGCGAAAACTGCTACAACTGCCCTGTGGTGGCGTATTATCCAGAACTAATCAAGGCAAATGTCAGCGCGCTGGACGAGCGGGCGTTTTTGTACCCGCACCTAGATCTAAATGCGCCTGAATTTTTTGCCAAAACTATGCGAAAAGAGCTTGCAAATTTAGGGTTTAAATTTAAGCTTGATGTCATCAAAAACGCCGTATTTCAGGGCAAAAAAGAGCTAGAAAACTACAAAAGCACTATTCTAATCAAAGGCGAAGAAACGCTAAATTTAATCCGCGAGCAAAATTTGAGCGCAATCGTGCTTGCTGGCAGACCATATCATATCGACAAAAGCGTAAATCACGGGATTGATCGCTACTTAAATTCTCTCGGATTTATCGTGCTAAGCGAGGATAGCCTGCCACTAATGCAGGTTCAAACCAAATCGCTAAATCAATGGACATACCACGCAAGGCTGTATAGCGCGGCTAGATTTATCTGCAAATACCCTAAAATGCAACTCGTGCAACTCGTAAGCTTTGGGTGCGGGATAGACGCGATTACAGGCGATGAAGTGCGCGATCTGCTACGCGCAAATGGCAAAATTTACACTCAGCTTAAAATCGACGAAGTTACAAATCTAGGGGCTGTTAAAATCCGCCTACGCTCGCTAAAAGCGACAATGTTAGAGCGCGAAAAAGCTCAATTTATACAAAAAGGCTAATGATGTTTGCGAAATTTACAAAAGATATGAAAAGCACTCACACGATTTTAATCCCTACGATGATCGATCCGCATTTTCGCTTTATGAAAAGCGTTTTGGCTGATGAGGGGTATAAAAGCGTGCTTTTACGGGACAACCGCGCAAACATCGTCGAGGAGGGCTTGCGAAATGTCCATAACGATATGTGCTACCCTGCCCTGCTCGTAATCGGGCAGTTTATCGACGCGCTAAAAAGTGGCGAATTTGACACGCACAAGGTCGCACTTCTGATAAGCCAAACAGGTGGCGGGTGCAGGGCGAGCAACTATATAAATTTGCTTCGCAAAGCCCTAAATGAGAGCGGTTTTGGCTATGTGCCGGTAATCTCGCTAAATTTTGGCTCGCTAGATGAAAATGGATTTGCGCTAAGCAAAATGACGCTAATCAAGCTGTTTGTGGCGATTTTTTACGGCGATTTGATGATGAATTTATACAATCAATGCAAACCATACGAAAAAATTCCCAATCAAACAAACGAAATTTACGAAAAAATGGTCGAATTTATCGCAAATTTGACAAATCAAAAGTCATTTTTCAAACTAAATAAAAATTTTAGCCATATCTTGCAAAATTTCGCCAAAATAGAGCGTTCTAGCGAGCCAAAAATCAGGGTTGGTATCGTGGGCGAAATCTATCTGAAATACTCCCCTATCGGCAACAACGGCCTAAACGCCTACCTCATCAAAGAAAACGCCGAACCCGTAAATACCGGGCTCATGGATTTCGTGCTGACTTGCATTTATGATGCTGTGTATGACAAAAAGCTCTATGGCAAGGGTGGTGCGGCGTATTGGGGTAGCCTTGGGGTTGCAAAAATTTTAGAATTTTGCCAAAAAAAATTAATTCGCGCTATGAAAAGGCACGGATTTCGTCCGCCAACGCCATTTAAAGAGGTGCGCGCAGCCGCCGAGGGATACATCAGCCACGGCGTGAAAATGGGCGAAGGGTGGCTACTCACAGCTGAAATGGTCGAGTTTATGAAACAAGGTGTGCAAAATGTCGTCTGCGCCCAGCCATTTGGCTGTCTGCCAAATCACATCATCGCGCGCGGTATGATACGCAAAATCAAGCAAAACTACCCAGACGCCAACATCGCCGCGATCGACTACGACCCGGGCGCAAGTGCGGTAAATCAGGAAAACCGCATAAAATTAATGCTTTCAAATGCAAATAGGGAATTTTAAAATTTAAAATTTCGTGAGAATTTGGCTAAATTTAACAGCCAAATTTGGCTAAATTTCAATGAATTTAGCCAAATTTCATCTATCTTGTTCTGCGTTTTATATCTCTGTGTGCGCTTCTGTGGCGTTCGCCGTTGTCATTATCAAACCCCCTAGCCTCGCGTTCGCGCCTTTTGATTTCTCTGCCACTCGAATTTACCCTGCTAAACTGCGCTTCCCTTCTAGCCCGACGCAAGGTCATTTCGCGTTCGCCGTTGTTAGCATGAATTTTGCGGATTTCGCGCTCGTGGCGGATTGATTTATCACTTAGGCGGTGATTGTGTGGGCGCGAAGAGATGGCTGGGCGAGTGTGCGGGCGAGTATTTATATGGCCGTGGCGATTGTCCTTGATCACGACTGGGCGTCTATCTACCACGACAGGACGCCTATCCACGATAACTGGGCGTCTATCATAGATCACAGGGCGACGACGATATCCTCTGTCATAGTAATAATCGCTCTCGTAATACCCCCTATAATACGGACTTCCGCTATCATACACCACGCTACCTGAGGCTCTCGTATGCGCACAGCCTGTGAAAAACAGACCAACAATCGCGCCAAGAATTGCGAATTTTAAAATTTTCATTTTGTATCTCCTTTATGAAATCGGAGCGAATTTTACATTTGCGTGATTAAATTTTTTGTTTATGAAATTTAAATTTGAAAGCTAGGGCGAAATTTGATAAATTTTAAAATTTCGCCCCAAATTTGGCTAAATTTAGCCGTTATAACCCAAGCGCCTCATATTTGCGCAAGCGTTTTTGTATCCGTGGTAGCAAGTTTTTGTATAAATGTCAATCGCATTGAAAGTATTTTGTTGCACACCTTGACCTTTTTCAAACATCTCAGCTAATTTCATGCAAGCTGGATAGTTTTGAGCATATGCACACAATACATTGTAAGCGAACGCAGAAGATGCATAATCACCCTTGGCATACATTTGTTCGGCAAAACTAAAACATAATTGTTCATTGCCATTTTTGCAAGCGTCGCTTTGGACGATATTACCCTCGATTTTTACCTGACGGATTCCATCTTGCACCTCGTTATAGCTGTATTTTCCAGCCTTTGGCGCGCTTACTGCGCTTTTTGGTGCATTGCTGACACAACCTGCTAAAAATAATCCTGCAATCATCACAGCGATTAAATTTTTCATAAGCTATCCTTATCTGCCTAAGATATAGTAAGTGTCTTTGTTCGGCACTTTTTCTAAGGCTATATTAAATTTATCCGACCAAGCCTTGATCATATCTACAACAGCCTCTTTGCGCTCTTTTGTAGCGGCCTCATTTTTGATTTTAAAATACGGATTTGTATTTGACATAGCGATGTAAGCATCATAAATTTTAAGCTTATCGTTTAGTGTAACGATGTGCTCCAACTCTGTGTCTGTGAAATCACATTTTGACAAAATACCGCGAAGTTGCGCTATCACCGCCTCGCTTGAAGTATAACCTAATGCTAGAAGAATTCCCTCTTCACTCATATTAATCCTTTCTAATGAAATTTATTGTTTGTTTGCTTGCGAAATTAAAACGCCCTCGATTAGCTTTTTTATATCGCCATCAAGTATCGCATCGGTCTGGCTAAACGCCTCGCCTGAGCGGTTGTCCTTGACCTGCTGATACGGGAAAAGCACATAAGAGCGGATCTGATGTCCCCAGCCAATATCGCTTTTTTCGATACTATCGCTTGCTTCTCGTTTTTTCATAAGTTCAAGCTCGTAAAGTCGCGATTTTAGCACCTTCATTGCCGTTTCTTTATTTTTGTGTTGGCTTCTATCGTTTTGACAATTCACCACAATCCCAGTGGCTAAGTGAGTTATGCGAACAGCGCTTTCTGTTTTGTTGATGTGCTGACCACCTGCCCCACTAGCGCGAAAAACATCGATTTTAATGTCCTTATCCTCGATATTTATCTCAATATCATCGTTTAGCTCAGGGCTTACCATGACGCTTGAAAAGCTCGTGTGCCTACGCCCTGCACTATCAAATGGGCTTGTTCGCACTAGGCGGTGGATTCCGTTTTCGGCCTTTAAATACCCATAGGCATTTTCGCCACGCACGATAAAGCTTACATCTTTAATCCCCGCTTCATCGCCCTCTTGGAAGTCCAAAACCTCTACCTTAAAGCCCTCTCTCTCGCAAAACCTACTATACATACGATACAGCATGCCCGCCCAGTCGCAGCTCTCTGTCCCACCAGCTCCTGGGTGGATAGTGATAATCGCGTTTTTATCATCGTCATCGCCACCGAGCATCATCGCTAACTCTAAATTTGAAATTTCCTCTTCCAGCTCGCTTGCGCCCTCGAAAAGGTCGTTTATCGTATCATCATCATTTTCACTAAGGGCTAATTCGTAAATTTCACGCGCATCATCAAGTGCAGAATTTGCCTTTTTAAATTTAGCTAGCACTGAGCTGATTTTGGTCTTTTCGCGTCCGATTTGAGTTGCTAGCTTCACATCGCTCCAAAATTTCTCGTCCGCTTCGATTTTTGAAATTTCCTCCAAGCGCGCGCTAATTTCATCTGGTTTGATAATCGAGCTAATATTATTGATTTTTATGTCAAGGTTTTTCAAAAGTTCGCTATATTCGTAATTATCCAAGTTTTGCCTTTAAATTTTTTGCGAGATTATAACAGCTTAAAGCTTTTAACCCTTTTAACCCAGAGTTAAATTTTAATTTTTTTGAGTTATAATCGCCCTTTAAATTTCAAAATTTGGAAGTAAATATGCAAATTATTCGAACAGTAGAAGAGTTACGAGCATTTCGTGCCAATGCCTGTGGTAATGTGGGATTTGTCCCTACAATGGGGGCTTTGCACGCTGGACACATAAGCCTAATCAAACAAGCCAGAAACGAAAACGACATCGTAATCGTATCGACCTTCGTAAATCCTACGCAGTTTTTACCGGGCGAGGATTACGAAAAATATCCAAAAAACGAAGAAGCAGATATTAAAATTTGCGAAAATTTAGACATAAACGCTATGTTTATCCCAGAAGTTAGCGAAATTTACACCGATAATGAACCAACAATCATAGCGGTGCGCCCGACATCTGAAATCTTAGAGGGCAAAACTCGCCCAGGACATTTCGACGGCGTGTGTATGGTGCTGAATAAATTTTTCAATATCGTTCGCCCAAACAATGTCTATATGGGCAAAAAGGACGCTCAACAGCTCTTTATCGTGCAAAATATGGTAAAAAGCTTTTTAATGGATATTAATATCGTGCCGTGCGAAATCGTCAGAGAGAGCGACGGGCTGGCTCTAAGCTCGCGCAATGCGTATTTGGACGAAGAGGAAAAAATGCTAGCGCTTAAAATTTCGCGCTCCCTCTTAAACGCTAGCAATCTAATCGCCAAAGGCGAGATTAGCACGAGCATTTTAAAGGATAAAATGCTTTCGATTTTAGAGCCATTAGAGGTCGATTATATAGCGTTTGTAAATAGAAATTTCGAAATTTTAGACCAAATCGAGCCTAAAAATACCATTATCCTTGTCGCCGCAAAGGTCGGCAAAACACGCCTAATCGATAATATTTGGTTGTAAAAATGCCAAAACTTTATTTAGTCTCACTTGGGTGCAATAAAAATCTCGTCGATAGCGAGATTATGCTTGGTAGGTTGCAAAACTACGAAATCGTCTCCGAGCCCGAAAATGCCGATGTCATGATAGTAAATACCTGTGGATTTATCGCTTCGGCGAAGCAAGAAAGTATCCGAACCATACTCGAACTCGCCGAATTTAAGAAAAAAAACGGCGTTTTAGTCGTAACTGGCTGTTTGATGGAGCGTTACAAAGACGAGCTTATGCGTGAGCTTCCCGAAGTCGATATTTTCAGCGGTGTCGGCGACTACGATAAAATAGATGAGATGATACTCAAAAAACAAAATCTATTTTCGCCTAATACTTACTTGCAAACCACGCAAAAAAGGGTAATTACTGGCTCAAATTTTCACGCTTACATTAAAATCGCCGAAGGGTGCAACCAAAAATGCAGTTTTTGTGCGATTCCAAGCTTCAAAGGGCGTTTGAAAAGCCGCAGTTTAGATGACATCGAAGCCGAAGTCAGGGATTTGGTCGCACAGGGATTTTATGATTTTAGCTTTATCGCGCAAGATACGAGCAGCTATGGGCGAGATAGGGGCGAAAAAGACGGGCTAATCGCACTTATAAATCGCATTGAAAAGATTAAGGGCGTGAAATTTGCGCGAATTCTTTATCTTTATCCGACTACAACTAGCGAAAATTTGATCAAAACTATCATAAATTCAAGCGTTTTTGTGAATTATTTCGATATGCCAATCCAGCATATAAATGACGAAATGCTAAAAATTATGAAACGCGGAAATGCTAAAAATGAGATTTTAAATTTGCTAAATTTAATGCGTTTGGCGCCAAATTCGTTTTTGCGAACCGGCGTGATAATCGGACACCCGGGCGAGAGCGAGAGCGAATTTAACGAGCTTTGCGAGTTTTTAAGCGAGTTTAAATTTGATAGAATTTCAGCCTTTGCCTACTCCAAAGAAGAAGACACAGCAAGTTGCAAAATGGAGCAAATTCCAACTCGCGTTATCACAAAACGGCTAAATAAAATCGAAAAAATCGTGGATAAAGCGATTTTGGCAAGTTTCGCTGGGCTTGTAGGCACCACGCAAAGCGTGGAAATCACAGGCATTAGCAGTGAAGGCGAGTTTTTTTACGGCGCAAAACTAGCTCTTTGGGACAAAGACATAGACGGCGAGATTTTAATCAACGAAAGCGAGATACAAAATTTGCAAATCGGACAGCTATATAAGTGCGAGATTAGCGAATTTGTGGGCGGAAAACTCATAGGGAAAATCACAAAACAAATTTAATGTCATTGCGAGAATTTTTGCGAAAGCAAAAATTCGTGGCAATCTAGTAAATTTAAACAATGTTTGATTTTAAACGGCTTCGCCGTTGCTGGATTGCTTCGAATTTGCTACGCAAATTCTCGCAATGACAAAACTATTTCAACCTAAATTCCCTATTTTCTTCGGCTATTTTTAAAAGTTCAGTGTAAATTTCTTCGTGGGCTTTCAGAAGTTCATCAAATTTAAATCCAAGCATAACAATGCGATAAAGTTCGGGCTTGTTTTTACGCCAATTATACAGCGTTTTTGTATCAATCCCCAAAATCCCACAAATATCCCGTTTTGTTAATTTTTTTGGCATTTTTTATCCTTGAATTTTGCAGAAATTATACGGATAAAAGTTTTTGTATCTAACAAAGGAAATAATACTTGTATTTTTAATTTTAAAAGGATATATTCCTTAAATTTATAAATTTTATAGCTATTAAGTTGTAAAATATGGGTAAAAATTTATTTGAAAGGATTTTTATGTATATCAGATGTAAAAAATGCGACCACAGAGTTGAAACTTCTGTTTCCTTTTTCGTTAAACTCATTGGTGGAGCTCTGCCTGTCGGTGGATTTTGGGCTTGGGTGGCATATTTCTTTGCAGGAACAGGTTTGGCATTACCTATTTGTATAGCAATGATAGGTGGCGGGGTTGCAATGTTGGTTTTTAAAGAAGAGATAGTTCGCTTTGTAGTCGAAAAAGGCTACAAATGTGAAAAATGCGGTCACAATGAATTCGATTTAGTGCAATAAATATAGTATATAGTTTATCAAAGATTTTATCAAAATTTGCGAGATTTATAGATAATAAATTCACGCAAATTTTGATAGTAAAAGCTTTTTAAAATCAGTTTTTGGCTATGATTACAAATATTTTAAAAACGGAAAATTTATTTGCAAAATTTAAAAATAAACACCGAGATTTTGGACTTTTTGCGTGGTAGGAAAAATTTACTTGCTTTTTCGCATGGGAGCGACAGCACGGCGCTTTTTTACACGCTTTTAAATTTGGGCGTTAAATTTGACTGTGCCTTTGTGAATTACAAAACCCGCGAAAATAGCGATTTAGAAGAAATTTCGGCAAAAGAGCTTTGCGATAAATTTGGCGTGAATTTGTTTGTCAAAACTGCTCCACTAAATTTAGAAAATTCAGGCGATTTCGAAAATACTGCGCGCAAAATTCGCTATGATTTTTTTGATGAAATTTGCACTAAATTCGGACACGACACGCTTATCACAGCGCACCAACTAAACGATAAATTTGAGTGGTTTTTAATGCAACTTGGACGAGGCGCAGGTTTAGCAAATCTGCTAGGCTTTGAAAAAATCGAAAATCGCACAAATTTCACACTCGTGCGACCTTTTTACAATATTAGCAAAACGCAAATTTTAGAGTTTTTAAGCGAAAATAAAATTAAATTTTTTAACGACATTTCAAACGAAAATACCAAATTTACAAGGAACGCCGTAAGGGCTGAATTTAGCGATAAATTCGTAGAAAAATACGCTTTAAATTTAGCCAAAAGTTTTGAGTTTTTATCGCTCGATAAAGCGAATTTGCTAGGCGAATTTATCTATCAAAAAGATAAATTTTTTGTGCTTGAAAATTCGCAAAAAAGCCTAAATTTAATCGATAAAGCGTGTAAAATTTTAGGTATCGTTTTAAGCCAAAACCAACGAAAAGAAATTTTAAAAACAGATTGCGTCCTTTCGGGTAAAATTTGCGTTTGCAAAAACGAAAAATTCTACTTCGTCGCCCCATTTGAGAAAGCTAAAATGGATAAAAAATTCAAAGAAAAGTGCCGAATTTTGCGAATTCCACCACTAATTCGCCCCTATATTTTCGCTAGAAGCGAAATTTTAGCAGAGTGCGAAGGGCTAATTTCTGGCCTCAACCATAGCAATTTTGTTGATAAAATCGGCGAAATTTAGGTTAATAAGATTTGTTTTGATATGGATTCGCGTAAAAATCACATAACCGATCTCATTGCTGAGCGTGCCGTCTGAGTAAATGAAAACATTTGTCAAAAACTCGCTGTTTTTTGACTGGTAAAAATTATCAATTTGGAAATTTAAAATCTCATAAAATAGCTCGTCGCTATCGCTCATCATGCCCTTCATTTCGTCATCTATGAGAATCATATCGGCATAGAGAGCGCGTTTTTTGTTCGCCACCAAAAACGCCACGCGGTCGTTAAATTTGAGCACAAACATCGCGACACTATCAATATCATGCTGATTTTTGTATAAAAAATAAAGCACCTTAAAAAGGCTTTCATAGGAGTTGAAGCTCGCGCCGAATTTCTCGTCGCTCCCCGTTGTCGCACTACGCGGGAATTCCACGGTAAAATCGCTATCGACACTTTGATAAAAGCACTCGTCCGCCCTTTTAGGCTCGCTAGAAAAAATCACCCTTTGAGCTGGATCGTCGATTAGTATATTTGCGTGCAAACTCTTGGCAATGCTTTGCCTAAATTCCGCCATTTGCGCCGCAAAATCAGTTGCACTATCGACGCTGAATTTGAGCGTCTTTTCATCTACGATTTTTTTACTAAATCCAAGTTTTCTAAAAACAAATTCGCACTCGCTATCATTTTGCGCCACGCTTAGAAAAGATTTAGCCTTGAAAAGTCCCATTTTTTCTCCTAAAAAATGCTAATTATACCAAAAATCGTTTATGCAAAACTAAAAATCGAAATTTTTATCTTTTTCGGCCTGAGCAAAAAGCAAATTCGCTATTTTCTCTTTCGCCTCTTCTAGCCCAAATCCAGCGATATCTAGCGGCTCGCTTAGGCTGTAATTTATGCGCGAAAAGGGCTTTGGCAAGACCATTTTATCCCAGCTTCTAAACTCCCAAAAACGGCTCGCTTCGTAGTTTAACGCGTAAATTTTAAGATTTTTTTTCTGCGCGATTGTGACAGCTCCGTCTGCGACGCTGTGTCTTGGGCCTCTGGGACCATCTGGGGTGATGATGACATCTACGCCGTTTTTGATTTCGCTAAATGCGTTCATTAGCGCCCTAACTGCGCCTTTGGAGCTAGACCCTCTAATCGCGCCGATACCAAAATGCGAAATCACTCTCGTGATAATCTCGCCGTCTTTGTGGTCCGAGATGATGACCTTTACCTTTCTTTTTTCGCCATAATACCGCTTCCAATAGCGAAGATAGGCAAAAGGCATCATTGCAAGTCTGCCGTGCCAAAACACCACCACGCAAGTTTCATCTGATAATTTTGTATCGCTAAATTTAACCCTACAAGTAAGATAAATCAAGCGTATCAAAAAAGTCCCAATATATTCTACACAAAAAAAGATAATGCGTTTTTTAAAGGGTAACTTTTCCATAAAGTGCCATTCTAGCGGCTTTTTCGATTTTTACATTTAGTGTGCGCCCAAGCAGTTCCTCGCTACCATTTACGCAAACCAAAAAATTCGAAAAACTTCTGCCAGCTACTTGATTGTTTTCGCGCAGTTCCTCGAAATACACCTCGTGCCCTCTACCTACCTGCGCGCTCATAATCTCATCTAAAATTTCATTATGCAGACCCTGCAAATAGCTAAGGCGCGCACTTGCGACTTTATCGTCGATTAGCGCTAAATTCTGCGCCGGCGTGTGCGGACGCGGGCTAAATTTAAAGCTAAAAACCTGCTCGAATTTCACCTGTTTTAGCACATCGATTGTATCGGCGAAATCCGCCTCGCTCTCCGTCGGATAAGCCACAATGATATCGGTGCTAATGCTGACTTCCGGGCATAAATCTCGCAGTTTTAGCGCGCGATCAAGGAACCACTCCTTGCTATATCCGCGCCTCATATCGCGCAAAACCTTAGTCGAACCGCTTTGTAGCGGCATGTGCATAGATTTGCAAATTTTAGAATTTGAGCTAAAAACTTCTAAAAATTTATCGTCCATGTGAAGCGGGTGCGGGCTCGTAAAGCGAATCCTCTCGATCCCATCAATCTCGCTTAGCCTTACTAAAAGGTCGCTAAAATCGATTTTTTCGTGCGCGTTGGAAAATCTTTTGCCATAGTTATTGACATTTTGACCGAGCAAAAATATCTCTTTTGCCCCGCGCATAGCACTTCTGCGCGCCTCATCAAGTATGATTTTAGCTGGTATCGAAAGCTCGTCGCCTCTGGTTTGTGGCACGATACAATACGAGCATTTTTTGTCGCAACCAATCATAATATTTATGTATGATTTGTAAGGACTGCCCCGAAATTCGCCAAAGGCAAACTCGCTCTCATCGTAGTTTATATCGGTGCTAATAAATTTTGGCGTTTGCACAGCTTGCGAGATTTTCGATACATTTCGTGCGCCTAGGACGAAATCCACGAACGGAGCGCGCCTAAAAATTTCAGCACCCAAGTGGCTAGCAGTGCAGCCGCAAACTCCGATTTTTGAGCCAGCCTTGCGGACTTTGTCAAATGCGCCAATCTCGCTAAAAAGCTTATGCACGGGCT
Source organism: Campylobacter sp. JMF_01 NE2 (assembly GCF_027737365.1). Lineage (NCBI taxonomy): Bacteria > Pseudomonadati > Campylobacterota > Epsilonproteobacteria > Campylobacterales > Campylobacteraceae > Campylobacter > Campylobacter sp. JMF_01 NE2. Next base: position 137,156 of record NZ_JAOVTR010000001.1, read on the forward strand.
TTTCACGCACAGAGCAGGTATTTATAAGGATCAAATCAGCAATGTTAATATCGTTTGTGAGTTCGTAATTTTGGTTTTTTAGTTCGGCGATGATGTGCTCGCTATCACGCACATTCATCGCACAACCGAGGGTTTGTATGTAGAGAAATTTTTTCAAACTATATGCACCTCATACATATATTCGTTTTCATTTAGGCCATAATACACGCTTCTTTGATAGACCGAAAATCCCTTTTTTTCAAAAAATTCTATCAGCGCGATGATATCTTTATGCGAATTTTCTCTATCTAAATAGAAAATTTTTTGACCACTTTTTGCGATTTGAGCTTCCAAATCTTCGACTTTTGCACTCTTTGGCTTCGCTTCTAGGCTAGTTCTAGCGAGTTTTACTTGCATTGCTTCATCCTTTCGTATTTCAAATTTTAAACTGATAAGTTTAGCAAAATTAATATAATAATTCGTTTAAATAAAAATAAAGTCTAAATTTAATATAATACCGAACTCGAAAATTTTAAAAATCCCAAAATTTAGCAGTGTAAGAAAAGGAAAATTATGGAAAAAATCACAGACATAATCGAGTCTATCGCAAACGAAAAAGGACTTGATCCCTCAGATGTAGGCGCGCGGGTCAAAACAGCCTTTATCCAAACCGCAAAAAGGCTATTTGGCGAGCAGTTTATCTACGACAGCGAGGTAGATCCAGTTACGAAAAAAGTCAAACTCTACCAAAAAGTCCAGGTCGTAGCCGATAATGACGAGCGCGCAGGGCAGGATAATTTCATCGCAATTAGCGAAGCCAAAAAGCACGGGGACGCTGAGATTGGCGATGAACTAAGCTATGATATAAATATCGAAAATCTCGGCCGCACAGCTTCGCAGGTTTTGGCAAAAGAGCTAAATTACCATATCCAACGCCTGCTTGAAGAGAAAATTTTCGAAAGCTATAAAAACAAAATCGGCACCCTGGCCCACGGCACCGTCACCAAAATCGACGCTAGCGAAACGACATTTGTCGAAATCGACGATATCAAGGCTTACATGCCACAGAAAAACCGCATTAAAGGCGAGAGTTTCAAAGTGGGCGATGTAGTCCAAGCCGTCATCAAAAACGCCTATATCGACAAAAATCAAGGTATCAAACTAGAACTTTCACGCACAAGCCCTAAATTTTTAGAAGCAATTTTACGCACAGAAGTGCCTGAAATCAAAGACGGAAGCGTAATAATCCAAGCATGTGCTAGGATTCCTGGCAAACGCACGAAAATAGCCCTTAGCTCGGTTTCGCCAAATATCGATCCAGTGGGCGCAACCGTGGGCAAAGGTGGTACTAGAATCGACGCTGTGAGTAAGTTTTTGAGCAAAAATTTAAGCGAAGAGGACAAAAAAGCTGGCGGAGAGAGCATAGACGCGTTTGAATACTCTGCCTCGCCTGAAATTTTAATCTCGCGTGCAATGGCGCCTGCGATTGTAAATTCGGTCAAAATCACAGATGAAAACAAAGCAATCGTCTATATCAACCCTGACCAAAAATCCAAAGCTATCGGCAAAAACGGCCTAAATATCCGTCTAGCCTCAATGCTAAGCGGTTATGAAATCGAGCTAATCGAAACAGGCACATCAAGCGAAAAAGTATCAAACGAAGAGGGATTAAAAAATCTCGAAGCGCTCTTTGGCGGTCTGTGAGAATTCTTTCAAATTTGCGAATTTTTAAAATTCGCAAATTTTTAAAAAATCAAAATTTAAAATTTATATGAAATTTGGCGCGTCGTTAGAAAACAGCACCAAATCCCCTGCTTTGGTATATTTAGCCAAAATTTCAACCATTTTCGATTTATCTTTTAGCACATAAACCTTGCTAGGATTTATATTGTCTTTGAGTGTTTTTAAATTTAACTCGCCAGTTATTATCACGAGATCAAAAACCTCATCGATTTTTTTGGCTAAAATTTCATTATCTTCCTTGGTCGATTCGACGATTCCGGGCGTTACGATGACTTTATTTCCTTTGTAAGTTTTGCATAGTTCGTAGCTAGCTAGCATACCGACTAGATTGCCGTTAAATGCGTCATCAATGATGATTTTGCCGCCGTTTTCGATCTTTTGGAGGCGGTGTTCGACGCTACGGACTTTTTCGACTGCGTTGTGGATATAGACATCATTTACGCCCAAAAACCTCGCTACCATGACACATACGCTGAGATTTTGCGCGTTAAACTCGCCCAGCACCGGCGCAGAGAGTCTGAAATTTTCATCATTGATTTTAAGGCTAAATTTAATCCCGTCTAGTGTCGAGCTAATCACCTTTGTGCCGATATCATAGGTGCTAATCGTGGCGCTGTTGTGGCAAAGTGTGCTAGAATGCACAAATGCGTGTTTTAGACGCGGTGAATTTAGCGCTTCAAGCTTGGTAGCGCGGATATTTTCTACGCTTTTGAAATACTCCAAATGTTGCGCGCCAATCTCGCCTACAACTACGATTTGCGGGCGCAAAAACTCGGTGATTTCGGCGATATCGCCGGGCAGTCTGGCACCAGCTTCTGCGATATAGACCTGAGTGTTTTTTGGCAAATCATCATTTATATCCTTTACAATCCCAGCTAGCGTATTTACCGAGCGCGGGGTCTTGTAGCAGACAAAGTGCGGGCTAAGGATATCATAAAGGAAGTTTTTGATACTCGTCTTGCCGTAACTTGCCGTGATTTGGACGATGATTAGATTATTCATCGTATTTAGCTTGGATAATGCGCTAGCTTTGAAGCGGTTAAAAAGCGTTTTTTCGTATCTGAAATGAAAAAACAATCCCACAAATAGCGCGATAACGGCTGGAATTTTGATATCGGTTGAAAATTTAATATCAATCAAAATTTCCACAATCCCCACAATCACCGCAAACGAGGCTATGTATGCAAACGCCCTTTTTATGCGATCGGTAAAGACTAGCTTTTTATCCAGCCCTCTGTGCCAAAGCGCCAAAACAGCGATATAACTAGCCGTTACCACGCCCAAGGCTGCGTAATAAAACGGGCAAAACATGGCCGCGATTTGAGCCAAAACTGGGATTATGAAAAAATACAAATGCCACATAGGCTTGGTGAAATGGTGCATTACACGCTCCACGCGATACGAAAACCACTGCAAGCAGGTAAGCGCGTAAAATCCCAAAGCAAGGGTGAAAATAAAATTTGAAATAACTGCCGACATTTTTTCCCTCAAATTTATTTAGACTTAGATTACAAAACCTGTAATTTTATTCTAAAAAAACTTGATTGTTGCTTATTTTTGCGATAAATTTTATTATTTAGAGCTTGATTTGCGTCAATGCGAAATTTACTCTAATCTGTCATTGCGAGCAAAAGCAAAGCGTCAAGACGCTTTTTGCACAGCGTGGCAATCTACGAGTAAAAATTCCTATCGCTAAATTTGCTGTCATTGCGAGAAAACGAAGTTTTCGAAGCAATCCAGCAACGCCGTAAGGCGTTTCATAAAAATAAAACCAGCCAAATTTAAAGCGAAGCTTTAAATTTAGCCACCTTAAAAGCGTCGTCGGGGGTTGGGGGATTGTAAGGGGGAAGGGGAGCGACCTCGCAATTCAAGCCCCCTTCCCCCTTACGAGAAAAGAAAATTTAGTCTAAAATTTAGAAAATAATTCAATGCTAAATTTGGATTGAATTTTGAATTTAAATTTCTCTGGATTGCTTCGGCGTTTCACGCCTCGCAATGACAGCAAATTCGCATGCTTTAAATTTTAAACTCATAGATTGCTTCGTCGCCGTAAAACAGCTCCTCGCAATGACAAATTAGATGAAATTTGCATATTTTTTTAAGACTCCTTGGTTAAATTTCATTATCAATTTTTTTGTATTTTTTACTTCCGTTCATAAAATAAATCAAAAACAACAAAAACACACAAATAATAAAAGGTGTTTTAGAAAGCATGAGGTCGTTGATAGATTTAAAACCGCTATAATCATAATCGCCAGTTATATTGTTACCTTTTTCATCAATTAGTTTAGCAACGCCGGGTTTATTTATGTTTCTAGGAAATTTATTGGAATATATAGTAACTTTCTGACCTTTTAACTTGCCTATTGTTTTAATATCTTCCCTAGAATATGAAAACAAAATTTTTTCTCCGTCATCTGTTTGAACTTCAATATGTGGATTACTTCTATTTGTAGGCGTAGTTGATACCATAGTTACTATACCTTTTGTTTTATACAATTCATTTTCAGGTTTTGGTTTAACATCTATTGCTGTCAATAACACTATTAGTAATATACCGCCAATAATATAATATAACATTGCACTTAATCCACTTAGCGTTGTTTTTGCGTGAAATGGACGATAAAACATCCTTTGATAAAATTCTGTGCTTTTAAATTTATCAAATACAATTTTTAATTTAGCACCGTAGGGTAGGCGTTCTTGCTCACCGAATTTTATTTTATTAAATTTAATTATTTTTAATCCTTTATTTAACTGCTTGAAAATTTGATAAAAATTTTTTTTCGTTTTCGCATGTCATGGCAGAGCTCATTATGGCGATATTGTCGGCTCCTGCGTCTAGTATGGAGCGAAAATTAATGGAATTTATCCCGCCAAGGGCGTAAATTTCGCCACTCCAAAATTCACGCACATTGCGAATCAAATCTAGCCCCTTTGGCTCTAAATCTTTTTTACAATCTGTCGGAAAAATATGGCTTAAACAAAGTGCGTTTGCACCCAAATTTAGGGCAAGCTCGGCTTCATCTGTGCTGTGAGCCGAAACTACGATTTTTTCAAATTTGGCTAAATTTCGATTAGATTTTTGCTCTAAAATTTGCAAAGGCAACCACACAAATTTATAATTTAACTCGTAAGCTAAATCCAAAAAATTATGCAAAAAAAGGCGAACGCCAAAATGGTTGCAAATTTGCAAAACTTCGCAAAAAAGTGCGCAGTATTCGCTCACGCTCAAATTTTTCTCACGCAAGATTATTTCGCTAATCCCGGCTTCGCAAAGGCGTGAAATTTTCTCTTTCAACGCCTCTTTTCCGCCACAAAGCTCCAAATTTGAAATCGCCGTGATTTTCACTTTTTTGCTCCAAATTTCGCAAATTTACAGATAAATATACTCGCTCATCAGTGGCGCTAACCCCGCACCCCTAATCGCAGCACAAACCTCAGCCACGCTTCGTCCGTCATCTATCTCAAACTGCTCGTCGCCCTTTTTTTGGCTGTGTCCGCCGATACCGACACTAACTCCTGCTGAAATTTTATTTGTGGCGATTTTAATCGCTTCATCTCTAAAACCAGCCCTTTCGCGCGTCGAAATCGTAATATTCGCACTAGGAATTAGTAGGCGATATGCTGTAATTGCCTGCAAAAGCTCCTTTTCATGGACATCTCGCGGGTTGATTTTATTATTATTTATTATCGGGCGAAGTCTTGGGACTGAAAAGGCGATCTCGGCGTGTGGGTATTTTTGTTGCAACAAATACGCGTGTGCGCCCGTAGCAAAGGCGTCTTTGCGAAAATCATCAAGCCCTAAAAGTGCCGCAAAGCCCACTCCACGCATACCGCCCATTATCGCCCTTTCTTGGGCATTGAAGCGATACGGGAAAATTCGCTTATTGCCTTCTAAATGCAGTTTTGCGTATTTTTCCGTGTTGTATGTCTCTTGGAAAACGGTTACAAAATCCACGCCAGAATTATGCAGGGTAGCGTATTCATCGGAATTTAAAGGATAAATTTCCACGCCTACGACCTTGAAATATTTTTTGGCGATTTCACACGCATGAGCGATATAGCTCACATCGCTATCAACCCTGCTCTCGCCTGTTAGCACCAAAAGCTCTTCAAGTCCGCTCTTTTTTATCGCTTCGTATTCGGCTATTAGCTCATCATCGCTAAGCTTGGCTCTTTTAATCTGATTTTTTTTGCTAAATCCGCAATACACGCAGTTATTATCACAATAATTTGAAATGTAAATCGGCGTAAAAAGCGAGATATTATTGCCAAATTTCGCCCTAGTTTCACTCATACTCGCCCTTGCTAACTCTTCTAAAAATTTAGCCCCAGCCACGCTTAAAAGTGCGCCAAAATCGTCTAAATTTCTATTTTTTTTCTCTATCGCCCTTAAAACATCGGCTTCATTATAAGCGTTTGGGTCGTAATTTTGTCTTAAATTTAGCACTTTTTGCATTAAGCTATCATCGATTTCTTGCATGTGTGCTAGGTATTTCATGTGGTCTATTTTTTCCATTTTAGTCCCTTAAAAAGCCTGTTAGTGGCGAACTAGCCGCGGCAGTATTTCGCACGGCGCCAAATTTGGCATTATATGCGTCTCGCCCTGCATTTATCGCATTTGCAAAGGCTTTTGCCATTTGGACTAAATCGCTAGAAGTGGCGATTGCGGTATTTACCATGACAGCCGCACACCCCATTTCCATGGCTTCACACGCTTGGCTTGGGCGCCCTATTCCTGCATCGACGATGATCGGCAAATCCACTTCGCCGACTAAAATTTCAATCATATCTCTCATCATAAGCCCACGATTTGAGCCAATGGGCGCACCAAGCGGCATTACAGCGGCTGCTCCTGCGTTTTTTAGGCTACGAGCCACATTTAAATCAGCGTGCATATACGGAAGCACGATAAATCCGTCATTTGCTAGAATTTCGGTCGCTTTAATGGTTTCGTAATTATCGGGGAATAAAAATTTGCTATCTGTGATAATCTCGATTTTGACGAAATCTCCACAGCCTAGCTCTCTTGCCAGTCTTGCGATACGCACGGCTTCTTTTGCGTTTCTGGCGCCACTTGTATTTGGCAAAAGCGTAACGCTTTTTGGTATGAAATTTAAAATATTTCTATCTTTGCTCTCGCTTACTCTACGAAGTGCGAGTGTTACAATCTCACACCCAGCGTTATGGACACAGGCTTCTATCATTTCGTGGTCGAATTTGCCAGAACCCATTATGAAGCGAGATGAAAATTCCTTACCACCCAAAACTAATTTATCCATTTGAAATTTCCTTTAAATTTTGTGATTTGTGAGATTATACAAAGAAAATCTGAATTAATTTTAAGATTTCAAGCAAAAGGCGAAAATTAACGAAATATAGCCATAAAATTAGGCTCGGTTCAATATCAAATTTACCACAGCGTTTGCTTGGTGGGCGGCACACACTACGACGCGAGATGAAACAAGCCCTGCACTCATATCGCTTTTGCCGTCGCCACAGATATATAAATTTGCTCCAAATTTGCGAGTTTGGATAGAATTTACCTCCCCAAGTCCCGCCATACCCGAAGCGCAAACGAAAATTTTATCCCTATACTCAGCCGATAAATTCGCTATCATCGCCTTATTTTCGGCTCCGTCGAAGCACTCGCAGATGATTTTTTCGTTTTGCAAAATCTCACGCACATTTTCGTTAGTGATTTTTTCGCCACAAGTTTGCACTTTCGCATAAGGGTTAATTCCCAAAATTTGCTCTTTTAAAGCTTCTATTTTTGGGCTTCCTAAATGCTTTAAGGCGTAGTGTTGGCGATTTAAATTCGAAGCTTCGACAATGTCAAAATCTATGATAAAAAACTCGCCCACACCGGCTCTACTAAGCATTATAGCGACATTTGAGCCAAGCCCACCAGCTCCTAGTATGCAAACCCTGACGCGTGATAGAATTTCACTCACGCCACGCGGATTTCGCGCGAAAATTTCAGCCCTAAATTCGCTCTCGTTTTTCAAATTCAGCATTTCACCCGCCACCGACAAATTCGACGATTTCATAAATTTTAAAATCTGAAATTTGCGAATTTTTCCAAAGCGTTTTTGATAAAATCTCTCCGTCGGCTTCCACGGCGATATAGCGCAAATCAAACCCTTGCGAGCGCAAAAATTCTTCCACGCTCATATCGGCGTCAAACTCGCACTCACGCCCATTTACGCGCACTTTTATCATCACTCTTCCCCCAGGCTCGCTCTGTATTCTTCGTAACTGCCACGAAAATCCACAATCTCGCCGTTTCCTTTAAGGTGCAAAATGCGGTTCGCAAAAGCGTCGATTAGTTCGCGGTCGTGGCTCACGCAAATCACGCACCCAGCGAAGTTATACAGCGCCTCGCCAAGAGCAATAATTGCCTCCAAATCAAGGTGGTTGTTTGGCTCATCAAGCACCAAAAAATTTGGCTTAGTTAGCATTAGTTTGCTTAGCATTACGCGGTGCTTTTCGCCACCGCTTAGCGCACCCACGCTTTTTTCTTGCTCAGCCCCGCTAAAAAGCATTCGCCCAAGGCACTTGCGAATTTCGTCCAAGTCCTTGTTTTTCTCATCTCTAAGATAATCATACAGCTTCGCTTCGCCACTCACCGCCGAGCTCGTATCCTGCGCGAAGTATCCTTGCTCGATAGTCGCGCCTACATGCACTTTGCCCTTATCTGGCGCCATTTCGCCCACGATGATCTTGCACAGCGTCGATTTACCCACGCCGTTTCGCCCGATAACAGCGATTTTATCGCCCTTTAAAAGCTTTAAATTGAAATTTTGCAAAATTTTAATCTCACCGAAACTCTTATCAATCTCGCTAAGTTCTAAAATCTCATTTCCAATCTCGCGCCCTAGTTTAAAAAGTATGCTTGGCTCCCTGCGAGAAGATGTCGCAATCTCGCTAATGTCGATTTTATCGAGCAATTTTTGCCTTGAAGTGGCTTGTTTGGCCTTGCTAGCGTTTGCACTAAAACGGGCGATAAATTTTTCGAGTTCTGCCTTTTCTTTGACCTTTTTGTCGCGCTCGAATTCAGCCTGTTTTTTTATCAAATTTGCCGCGATAAACCAATCATCGTAATTCCCGCTAAACTCGCGCACCTTTTTGAAATCCACATCCAAAATATCCGTGCAGACGCGGTTTAGGAAGTGTCTATCGTGGCTGATGACGACCATAGTGCCCTCGTGGCGGTTTAGCTCGAACTCCAACCACGCAATCGCGTCGATGTCAAGGTTGTTTGTCGGCTCGTCTAAAAACAAAATATCAGGCTTAGGAAACAGCACCTGGGCTAGTAAAATTTTAACCTTGTCGCTAGCCTCGATTTCACTCATTTTTTTGCCAAATTCATCTTCGCTAAATCCCAGCGAGCTTAAAATTTTCTCGATTCTCGTCTCATACTCGTAGTTTGGATCCTCTTCGGCACAGATAATTTCAAGCTCAGCCAAGCGGTCGTTGATTTCGTCGGTAAATTCAGGGCTTTCGTAGAGTTTTTCTTTTTCTTTGACGGCGCCATATAGGCGTTTGTTGCCATACAAAACCGCGTCTTTTACCAAAAATTCCTCAAACGCAAATTGATTTTGCCCGAGCACGCCAATTTTACGGCCGTTTTCGACGAGTATTTCACCGCTACTATGCTCGACCTCGCCACTTAAAATTTTAAGTAGCGTCGATTTACCCGCGCCGTTTGCGCCGATTAGTCCGTATCTATGGCCTTTTAAAAGCGTCAAATTTACATTTTCGAACAGCAGCTGTTTGCCAAAACGCATTACTAAATCTTTGATTTCTATCATTTTTTATCCTTGGAATTTAAAATTTTGCGATTATACAAAAAAAGGCTAAATTTAGCCAAAATTTAGGCGCTATAATCGCTATCAAGGGCGATTAAAATTTCATAATCGCTAAATTTTGCGCTGACTTCTTTGATGATATTTTGGTGGATTTGCTCGCGGTTAATCGCGTCAAAATCAATAATCACATCAAAACTGATGATTTTTTCGGTCAAATTTGCGTAAAATCCGTGCATTTGCAAAATTTTTTCATCGCTAAAAACTATTTTTTGAATTTCGCTATAAATTTTAGCGGTTTGCTCATCTTTTAAATTTAGCGCATAAATGCCCACAGTATCGATAACCACGCTAAATTTGGCAAAAATTTCACTCTGAATTTTTCGTGTGAGTGTATCTATGCTAGCCGCGCTCATATCCTCGCTAACTTCGATATGCACGGAGCCCAGCATTTTATCAGGGCCGTAGTCGTGAAACATCAAATCATACGCGCCAAGCACGCCGTCGATTTTCTTGATTTCGGTATAAATTTGCTTTGCAATCTCGATATTTAGGGGACTTCCTAAAATTTTATTGATAGTGTCTTTTAAAATTTCAGCCGCTGTTTTGATAAGCAATAGCGAAATAATCACGCCCAAATACGCCTCCAAAGCCACGCCGAAAAATATAAAAATAAACGCCGCCACTAGCGTCGAAAACGACACTAGCGCGTCAAATTTCGCGTCAATCCCACTTGCGATTAGCGAGTCAGAATTCGCCCTAACACCCATTTTTTGGGTATATGAGCCAAGCACGATTTTTACCACGACCGCAACTGCGATCAAAAATAGCGAAACGCCGTCGTAATCTGGCGTGAGTGGAGCAAAAATCTTGCGCACACAGCTAATAAGCGCCGCAAACCCCGCATATAGGATAATCACGCCGATACTTAAAGCCGTGAGATACTCAATCCTGCCATGCCCATAAGGGTGCTCTTTGTCTGGCTTTTTGCCAGCAAGTTTTAGCCCTACAATCGTAATGACCGAGCTTAGCACATCGCTTAGATTGTTTATAGCGTCAATTACGATAGCAATGGAGTTTGTGAAAAACCCAATCGCCCCCTTAAACAGCGCCAAAATCACATTTGTAAGAATTCCAATAAGCCCTGTGCGAACGATGATTTTATCGCGCGGAACGACCTTTTCTGGGATTTGCATAGATTTCCTTTTTGTAATTTAAAAGGCGCGATTTTATCAAAATAAAGCTTAATTTGATAATAAAGGAGAGAATTTATCGCGCCAAATTTGAAGTAAAATTTAGCGCGAAAGTGTTTGAAAGAAAGTTTTTATTCCTTGACTATGCCGTCTTTTGCGTAGGCTTGGACATAGCGAAGAAGCCTTGCTTTTTCGTCATCGTCGATTTTAGCAAACAGCTGCATTGCTGTAATCAGCGCGTCCCACTCGATCATTAAATGCTCTTTTGGCTTGTGTGCGGCATGGCACGAACTGCAAGTATCGTAGTAAAGCATTTCTACCTCTTCCCACGCTTCAAGTGGATCTGAGCCAAGCTTCGTGCTATCTACCAAAAACTGCGCCTTTGGCGTAGCCTTTTGCTCCTTCATTTTGAAAAATACCACGAGCGGATCTTTTTTAAGAGCCAAAATTTTATCATCTGTGACGCTTACTTCGCCGTTAATTTCGACAAGGGCGAATTTTCCGTCATCTTTGATGATTTCTACTGGCGTTCCTTCTAAAATTTCGCCAACTACGCTTTTGGTATTTGGATCAATCAAATCGGTTTTGATATCCGCGATAAATTTCGTCTCGCCAAACGCCAGATTTAGCAAAATTGCCATAAATACAACTATTTTTTTCATCTTAACCCTCGATTACTTTTGGTTCGCTTATGCCTTTGTATGGGGCGACATCTACTTTTTTAATCGCTACAAGGCAGGTATTTGCAGAAGTAGCCTGTGCCATTTGCGAAGTAGGAATTGATGTTGTAAGCACATTTATGTGACCTGCTTGGTCTCTACCCTCTTCGTCTGGATCATACCACGCGCCCTCGCAAAGTGCTACTACGCCTTTCATTATGGATTTGCTTACGATTACGCCAGCTAGCACTCTGCCACGATCGTTGTAAATCTCAACCGTATCACCGTCTTTGACACCAAGTGCGCTCGCGTCTTCGTCGTTTATGGTTACAGGCTCTCTGTTGCCGACTTTGCAAATTTTGCGTATAAAATCAGAATTATCCAAATTTGAGTGAATTCTATATGCTGGGTGCGGGCTTAAAATATGAAATGGAAATTTCGCTACAAGCTCTTTGTTTCCTAGCCACTCGCTAGGTTCGAACCACATAGGGTGCGCCTTAAAATCAGGTAGATTATAACTTGCAAATTTATCTGAATAAATTTGAATTTTGCCTGTTTCGGTAGAGAGTTTGTTTTTTACCGGATCTGCTCTAAATGCGCCAAGTCGCACGAATTTTCGCGCCTCTTCGCCAGGCTCAAAATGCACAAATCCCTTTTCCCAGAACTCGTCAAAACTCATATAATTTGGACAATCGCTACGCTCATAAAGTCCCCTTATTTGCTCCATTTTATCCTTGCCACCGGTAAATTGTCGCCACGCTTTTTCAGAAACCATCTTTGCCATATCGGCGAAAATGTCATAGTCGTTTCTAGCTTCAAATGGCGGTTCAAAGACCTTTTTGAGCGCATAAACATAGTCTTGTGAATACGATCCGCCATAAGCTATATCATATCTTTCAAGCTGTGTGGTTGTCGGCAAAACAATATCCGCCCACTTGCTCATCGGCGTCCAAAACGGCTCTTGGGAAATGATAGTCTCAACTTTGGCTAGGGCTTTTAAAACCTCGTTTGTATCTGGGTGATGACCTAAGATATTTGTTCCTACTGCATAAAGAACTTTGACATGCGGAAGTTTAATCTTTTCGCCCCTAAAATTTATCTCTTTTCCCGGGTTTAAAAGCGCTTCATTTACCCTTGAAGCAGGGATTATCAAATCAACCTTGTTTTTGCCTTGTGAAATTCCACCGGGCATTTTCACGCCACTTCTAGCTTGTGAGTTGCCGTTGTAATGCAATGCAAAACCAAATCCACCGCCAGGAAGCCCGACTTGACCTATCATACAAGCCAAAACTATCATCGCCCACTGCATTTGTTCGCCATGCTGCGCCCTTTGAAGCGACCAGCTTCCAGCTAGTAGCGTTCTATCGCTTACAAATAAATCGGCTAAATTTTTTATATCTTCTTCGCTCACGCCTGTAATACCAGCCGCCCAAGCAGGGGTTTTTTCGACCTTGTCTTCGCTTTTTCCTAGCAAATATGGCAAAAATTTATCGAAACCATAAGTATATTTTTCGATAAATTCTTTATCATATTTTCCACTAGTGTATAGATAGTGCATCATACCAAGCATTAGCGCGACATCGGTATTTGGGCGGATTTTAATCCACTGTGCGCCAAATTTTTGCGCGATTTGTGTGTATTGTGGATCAATCGAGATAAATTTAATGCCTGATTTGGCGTATTTTTCATACCACGCCACATTTGCATGATTTGCGATACGATAATCTATTTGATTGCATTTTAAAATATCCGCACCCCAAAGCACATAGGTTTTGGTGTTTTCTAAAATCACTTCGTGCGTAGTTTGCAATGCAAAAACTTCCAAATCGCCCGTAATCGAGCCATTTACCCTACTTGCAGCACCCACGCTATAATCCCCACTCGTAATCGCCGCACCGCCAAAAGCGATATTAAAAAACCTGCCAGGAAGCGGGACGGTATTGTGCAAAATACCAGGGTGGCTCCACCCGTCATAACTAGCATTAAAAATTTCTTCTGGTTTTACGGCTTTTAATTTTTCAAGCACAAGCTCATAAGCCTTCTCCCAGCTAACTCGCACAAATTCCTCTTTGCCACGAAGCTCGGGAGTGTTTTTACCCTCCAAAAAGCTTTTTCGCACACAAGGATACTTCACGCGGTTTTTCATATTTCTATCGATTAAGCCCTCGATACCTGGGAATTTAGGATCTTTGTTTGATTCTTGCGGACGGATTGAGACGACCTTGCCACTCTCGTCTAAATCCGCATAAAACGCACCATACCCACTAGCGTGAGCGACGCTTTTGGCAGGTTTTGTCTCTGCGCCAAATGACGCCGTAGCAGCCATGCTAGCTACCACAGCCGATGATTGCAAAAATTTGCGCCTAGAAGTTGAAATTTGATCTTTCATACTTGCCCCCTATCGTTAGGAAATTTGAAATTTCAAAAATTATACAACTTTGATAAAATGAAATCAAATATCAACTAACGATAGAGTGCATATAAAAAAACGATATGGAATTTATAATTTCATATCGCGTAGATACTGCTCGATATTTGGGACATTATCCTTCCTGCAAATCATTGTAGTTGGGATATTTGCCTGTTTTTTGGAAAGAATTTTCAAATTTAGCTTTTTATCGTATCCAAGCTTTTCGATTATGCTTAAAGGCAGTATCGTCTGCCCGATCCCAGCCTCCACACAGCCTAAAATCGTCTCATAACTAGCAAATTCGAAAATTTTAGCCTCTATTTTGCGAGATTGCAGATATTTCATCGCAAAATCATTATAAGCGCACCCCTTGCGATATGCCAGAAACACCGCATTTTCGCTCGTTTGCTTTGGACTTGCGATGACCATTGTCTCATCGAAAATATTTAGTGTCATTAAATCTTTATGCTCGACTATCCCGCTTACAAAGGCAATATCAGCCTTGTAATCAAGTAGCCATTTAAGGCACCCAGCAGTCGTATTTGTGGTAAGCTCTAACGAAGCACCCTTAAAGTCATTATAAAGCCTTAGCAAAAACGGCACCACGCGCACCGCAGCGTTTGCTTCTGTGGAGACTACGCGCAGGCTTAATTCCTTGGATTTTTTAATCTCTTTGTTTAGCCGCTCGATTTTGCTTACAATCTCACACGCCCTAGGATAGAGCATTTCGCCCTCTTTGGTAAGCAAAACGCCTTGCGGAACTCTGTGAAAAAGCTTAAAGCCAAGATCGTTTTCTAGCTGTTTGATACGAGCTGTGATGTTTGATTGAGCCTGTTTTAGCTTTTTTGCGCCCAGTGTTACGCTTCGCTCACCAGCGACTGCGACAAAAATTTTTAATAAATTTGAATCCATTTTTATCTCCAAATTTAAGAAATTTTATGAAATTTATGATTTTTGCTTTGCTCTGATAGCCGTTATCGTCTCACCTCCGATTGCGTAGTTATCGGTACTGACTTCATCGATGATGACGACGCAGGTTTTCTCTCCACGGCCGACGACTTTCACAAAAGCATCTGTTAGCTCGCGGACTAAATCCACCTTTTGCTCCACGCTCAAACCGCCGTCCTCGATAGTCATTTTGACATTGATAAGTGGCATTTTTGCTCCTTTTTTAAAAATTTTATCACCCCTAGACTAAGCGCGCTAAGTCCCACAAAAATCGCGGTTAAAACTAGCGCCCTATCGTAGCTTTGATAGATGTTAAAGATTTTAGCACAATACAGTGGCGCGATTATCGTTCCTATGGCATACGCAGCCGTTAGCGCACTCATAATCGGTGCCGATGATTTGGGCGCTAGGCTCGCCCCATAGCTCATAAATAGCGCGGTTAGCCCCATCATCGTGTTTCCATATATAGCACCACTTAATAAATTTAAGATTAAATTTTGGCTAAACACTGGGATTAAAATCCCTAAAATTTGTAGCACAAGCGAGACTATCATCATCTCTACCCCGCCAAATCTCCGCCCCAAATTCACCCACACAAACGGCCCAAACATCGCGAAAACGCCCACAAAATACCACGCATAAGTGCCCATATTTTCTAGCCCTTTTACGCGGTTTATGATATCGGGCAAAAAGCTAGCCTGCACCACAAATCCCATGCCCTCCAAAAAATATGCGAAGATTAAAATTTTCAAAATTAGCAAATTTGGCAATTTTTCGCTTTTTGCGACCAAAAATTTGGCGTTTTTACCACGCTTTGGTGTGAGTGTATTTAGCGCGAAAATGCTTAAAGGAAGCGAAAAAACTATCAAAAAAACCCACGCGATTTTCCAGCCAAAAAACACAAGAGCTAAATTTCCCACAAGCGAGGTTAGCACGATAGAAATACCAGCCGCGCCAAAATAAAGCGCCATGGCCTGTTTGTTGTGAGATAGCAGGTCAAAGACAAATGACGAACCCACGCCCATAACCAGCGCCGAACCCACTCCTGCGGCCACTCTCGCGCCAAACCAAAGGTAGTAATTTTCGCTAAATGCTAAAATAATTGTCGTAAAAATGCTTAGAAAAAGCGCTAGTTTAAAAAGCAAAATTTTAAACTCTCCCCCGCGCACAAAGACCGTGGCAAAGGAGCCTACAAAGTATCCAGTGTAGTTTGCAAAGGCTAGAATTCCAGCCCGTTCTACGCTTAAAAAATCACCTAGCATTGGTGGCAAAAGTGCTGTAAAAGCAAATCGAGCCATGCCGATAGCCACAATAAATGCGCAAATTCCAGCTAGTAAAATTTTAATATCGTTAAATTTCATATATTTTCTTAAATTTGGATTTTTGCGAGATTGTATCAATAAAAACGATTTAAAGTCAAATATAAAATAACGATTTGTGATATATAAAATTTATATACCAAACGGCAAAAATTCGCCGTTTGGTAGGTGAAATTTGGAATTTAAGCCTGTGGTTGAATCGCTGAATTATCAGCTAAATTTTCCCTATCGACCTCTTCGATTTTTTCCCACAGCGCGCGCGCAGCCTGCTCATAGCGTTTCGCACTCACAGATTTGGGCGCATAAAAGCTAATTGGCTTGCCATTATCGCCGCCCTCGCGGATTGCGATTTCGATTGGGATTTCGCCTATGACTTTGGTATTGTAAGCACTAGCTAGCTTTTGCGCACCGCCACGGCCGAAAATATCGTATTCTTTGCCATTATCAGGGCAGATAAATCCGCTCATATTCTCAATAATTCCAGCCACTGGGATATGAAGCTTCTCAAACATATCAAGCCCCCTAGCGCCGTCATCTAAGGCTACGGTTTGAGGCGTGGTTACGCACACACCGGCTGTTACTGGCACGCTTTGGGCAAGTGTGATTTGCGCATCGCCTGTGCCCGGTGGCATATCTATGAAAAGCACATCTAAATCACTCCACGCGACATCTTTTAGCAGCTGTTCGATCGCCTTCATTATCATTGCCCCACGCCACATTAGCCCCTGACCTGCCTCGATTAGCACGCCCATACTCATCATCTCGATTCCATGGCTTTCGATCGGCTTCAATCTCTGTCCGATTACGCTAGCTTGGGTGTTTTCCTCGCCTAGCATGCGTGGCATGTTTGGACCATAAATATCAGCGTCTAGCACGCCTACTTTTTTGCCAAGTTTGGCTAGCGAAATCGCCAAATTTAGGGTAGTTGTGCTTTTGCCAACGCCACCTTTGCCTGAACTAATCATCACAAAATGTTTGATTTGTGGGGCGATATTTTTGCCAGAGCGCGAATTGCTCTGCTCGGGGGCTAGTTTTGGTGTTTTGATCGAAATTTGCGCAGTTGGGATTAAATTTAAAATTTCAGCCTTAATCTGCATTGAAATTTCGCTTTTTTGGCTTGGGATTTCGATATCTATCACAGGATTTTCGCCATCACTCACGCTTTTTACAAAGCCAAAATCAACGATAGATTTTGAAAATCCCGGATAAATCACGCCTCGAAGCGCGTTTAAAATTTCGTCTTTACTCATTTTTCCTCTTTCTTTGAAATTTGATAAAAGGCGCATTATATTTAAAAAGTTTGAAATTTTTTTTAAATTTAGCCGTTTAAAAAACCTGTAACTTTGGCGCAAAATTTAAGCGGGAAAATGCGGGTCAAAAGGTTCGCTAGAAGCATAAACCTGCCATCATACACTAGCGTTTTTCCCTTTTGCATGGCTTCAAAAGCCCTTTTTGCCACGGCGTTAGCGTCATCTGAACGCGCAAAAATTTTGGCGTTTTTTACATTTGCTCTTTCTCCAAAATTTGTAGCCACAGGTCCTGGGCAAAACGCCGTAACGCTGATATTTTGTGCGCGAAGCTCTTCGCCTAGGGCTACGCTGAAATTTCGCACAAATGCCTTGCTTGCGTAATACACGCTCATTTTTGGACCAGCCGTAAGAGAGGCAGCAGAGGCGATATTTAGGATTTTTCCGCCATTTTGCGCTATCATCGATTTTGCGAAATAGTGCGTTAAATTTAGCAAACTAGCGATATTTACCTGCACCATTTCAAGCTGTTTTTTCAGATCGCTTTTAGCAAATTCGCCGTGATCTCCAAAACCTGCATTATTTATCAAAATGTCGATTTTTAGGGAGTTTTCGCGGACAAATTCGCAAATTTTATCCACGCTAGTATTTTGCGATAAATCCGCCCCAAAGATAAAAACTCTCACGCCAAATTTAGCTTCAAGCTCGTTTTTTAGGGCGTTTAGCGCGTCAGTATTTCGCGCTGTGATAACCAAATCATATCCGTTTTCGGCACAAATTCGCGCAAACTCGCGCCCCAAACCGCTACTAGCTCCCGTGATTAAGGCAGTTTTATTCATTGCTCATCTTTTGGGAAGTGTTCGCAATTTTGCTCTGCGATTTGGCGCGAAATTTTATACGCACAAAATTTCGGCCCACACATCGAGCAAAACTCCGCATTTTTAAAGCCCTCATCAGGCAAACTCTCGTCGTGATATTCGCGCGCGCGCTCAGGGTCAAGCGCTAGCTCGAACTGTTTGTTCCACTCAAATTTATACCTAGCGTCGCTCATAGCGTGATCTCGCTCGATCGCTCCTTTTTTGCCAAGTGCGACATCTGCTGCATGAGCTGCGATTTTATGGGCTATTATGCCCTCTCTGACATCTTTTGCGTTTGGCAAACCCAAATGCTCTTTTGGCGTAACATAGCAAAGCATGCTAGCCCCGTGAAATGCCGCCATCGTCCCGCCAATCGCACTTGTGATATGATCATACCCTGCGCCGATGTCGGTCGGAAGTGGTCCAAGTATGTAAAACGGAGCGTCGTTACAAAGCCTTTGCTCTTCCTTCATATTAAATTCAATCTGATTAAACGGCACATGACCAGGGCCTTCTATCATAACTTGAACATTTTTTGCGTTTGCCCTAATTGCAAGTTTGCCAAGCTCGGCAAGTTCGCTCATTTGGGCTTCGTCTGTGGCGTCGTATAGACAGCCGGGTCGCAAACTATCGCCCAGTGAGAGCGAAACATCGTATTTAGCGCAAATATCGCAAATGGCGTCAAAATTTTCGTAAAACGGATTTTCTTTGTGGTGCTTCATCATCCAACTAGCCATCAGTGAGCCGCCACGGCTTACGATTCCCATTTTGCGTTTGGCAACAAGCGGCATAAATTTAAGCAAAAATCCAGCATGAATAGTGAAATAATCAACGCCTTGCCCCGCTTGTTTTTCAATGCAATCAAGCATAATTTGCGGCGTTAGGTTGTCTAAATCCTTGATATCGTGGATAATTTGATAAATCGGCACCGTGCCAATTGGAACGGTTGAGTTTGCGATAATCGCACGGCGAATTTCGTCCAAATCCCCGCCCGTGCTTAGATCCATGACGGTGTCTGCGCCGTATTTTATCGAAAGGCGCAATTTTTCGATCTCTTCGTCTATGCCACTGCTGAGGCTAGAAGAGCCGATATTTGCGTTGATTTTGCATTTTAGTGCCCTGCCAATGCCCATAGGAACTAGGTTTTTGTGATTTATGTTGGCTGGGATTATGAGTTTTCCCTGTGCGATTTGCGCTCTAATAAATTCAGCTTCCAAACACTCCGTTTTTGCGACAGCCTCCATTTGTGGGGTGATAACGCCATTTTTAGCGTAAAAAAGTTGAGTTGGGGTTGCGCAGTCTTTTAAATTTGGGGTTTGCATTTTTGACCTTTCGTGCGAAAATTTGTGAAATTTGATAGAATTTTACTACAAAAAAGCAAAATTTAAATCTTTTTTGCGTGTTTAAATTCGTAACACCCCTTGGCAAAATTTGCAAAATTTAGCCAAAATTTCACTATTTTTTAAATTTAATATGTATAATTTCGTAACATTTTTAAAATTTTAGGAAATCAAATGTCTGAAATATCACTCGTTTTACTCGCCGCTGGGGATTCTACGCGCTTTGCTAGCCCCGTAAAAAAGCAGTGGCTTCGCATAGGCGATGATCCGCTGTGGCTACATGTCGCCAAAGATCTCGCAAAAAAGGCAAATTTCGCAAAAATCATAATCGTAGCTAATCCGCAAGATTTAAAATACATGCGCTCATTTTGCGATGAATTCGAATTTGTCTCCGGTGGCGATATGCGCCAAAAATCGCTTAAAAACGCCCTTGAAATGGTGCAAAGCGAGTTTGTTTTAGTAAGCGATGTGGCGCGGGCTAGTATTTCTCAAAATCTCATAAACTCGCTACTTGAAAATTTAGGCAAATTTGACTGCGTAAGCCCATATTTAGGCGTAAATGACACGGCGTATTTGGGCGAGTGCGAGATAGCGCGCGATGAGATTAAACTAATCCAAACCCCGCAACTCTCGCGCACAAATTTATTAAAAAAAGCCTTACAAAGCGAGCAAATTTTCACAGACGATAGCTTAGCCATAAAGAGCGTAGGCGGGACTTTGGGCTTTGTAAAGGGCGAAATTTCGGCTAGAAAAATCACGCGAATTTGCGATTTAGAAAATTTTGATTTTCCTAGCGTTTGTTCGGAGATATTTTGCGGAAACGGCTTTGATGTGCATGCGCTAGAAGCTGGCTCGTTTATCACGCTTTGTGGCGTAAAAATACCTTGCGAGTATTCGCTCATCGCTCACAGCGACGGCGATGTGGCGATTCATGCGCTAATTGATGCTATGTGCGGGGCAGCTGGGATTGGCGATATTGGCGAGCTTTTCCCTGATACAGACGAGGCTTACAAAGGGATTGATTCGAAAATTTTGTTACGAAAAGTAACAGATAAAATTCACCGCTATGGCTTTGAAATCGTAAATGCAGACATTACCATAATGGCGCAAAAACCCAAACTAAGCCCATACAAAGAGCAAATGCAAAAAGCTTTGTGCGAAATTTTAGCCACGCGCAAGGTAAATGTCAAAGCCACCACCACCGAAAAACTAGGCTTTGTGGGCCGAAGCGAGGGCATTGCGGTGATTGCGAGTGTGAATTTAAAGTATTTTGACTGGAAAAAACTGCTTATCAAGGATTAGTTTTGAAAATCTTAATCGCCGAAAAGGAAAGCTATCTGGCAAACTCACTTAGCCTAAAACTAAGCGCGCTAAACCACCAATGCACCGTGGTTTCCACCCTGCCACTAGCCCTGAACGCCGGGGAATTCGACGCTGTTTTGCTCTCATCATCGTGGGGGAGTGGCGATTTGCTAAGCGTGATTGCGCGCCACAAAAACGCAATCGTGATAATGCTAGTATCATACATCAGCAATGACACGGTTACAGCGCCCATAAATGCGGGCGCGACGGATTATATTTTAAAGCCGTTTATGATAGAAGATCTCATCAAAAAGCTCGATCACTACGCGTATTTTAAGCAAATTTTGCATGAAAAAGAGCGAAACGACGAACTCTTGCGCGCACTAAAAGAAATTTACGACACACCAAAAATAAGCGCGCAAAAGCTCAAATTTCCGCTTTTTTTAAAGGGTTACGATGAAATTTCACGCCTTTTATACGCTCATCAAATCGCCCAAAATTTTGGCGTAAAAATCATAATCGCTAATGGCGAGGATTGCGAAAACTTAAAAATAAAAAACGAAATTTTATTCGTGCAAAAATTTGATAAAACATCGCCTGCTAAAAGAGCGCAAATTTTATCAAATTTCGCCGAAAAACGGCTAGTTTTGGAGGTTTGCTCTATGGAATTTAGCGAAAACTCAAATCAAATTTTACTCTCTCCATACTGCGCAAAAAACAAAATTTTAAGCCTGGAAGAGTATTTGAAATTTGCGATTTTAGCGCATCAGGGCGAGTATTTCGACTCTGAGCTCGCCTCGATTTTGGGGATTTCGCGAAAATCGCTTTGGGAAAAGAGAAAAAAATATGGTATCACGCGAAAAAAATAGCATTGAGATTTCAAAAAGCGAGCTTTGCGCCCTGCACCTTTTGAAATTTGGGGCATTTGGGGGCGAAGAAAGGCTAAAAAACGGCAAAAATTTCGCCTTTGTAGCGGGGAAATTTAGACCTGGCGCAGAGGTAAATTTAATCTGCAATGGCGAAATTTGTGGAAAATTAAAAATTATTTCATCACAAAAAATCACGGACGAAGAAAAACAAAACTCCGTTTTTGAAAACAAACGCCCAGGAAACGAGGCAATTAAGGGCGAGCTTAGCCTAAATTCGCGCATAATTGGTGATGAGTTTGCGGAATTTTTCGCGCGAAAATCAAGCTTCAAAAACCCCAGAATTTCAGCCTTTTTCACCATGGCAGATCCCTTGCACAGGGTGCATGAAAGGTTACTTCGCCTGATGATAGACAAGGCTGATTTTGTGGTGATTTTTTTGGTAGGTTCGAGCAGAAGCGACGCATTTAGCGCAAATTTACGCAAAAAAACCTTGGAGTTTTTGTGCGAAAATTTCCTTGTAAAAGGGCGGGTTTTGCTCATAGATTTAAACGATTTTAGCGCGCTAAATAACCACTCCGACCCCACGCTTGAATGCGCCATAGCGCACAATCTAGGCATAAATAAGGTCGTCTTTGGGCAAAAACACAAGCATGTGGCAGGCTACTTCGACCACGGCGATATGCACTCTGTGCTGGATTTTTGCGATTACGAAAATTTTGAAATTTGGCTCATGCCAGAGTATGTGTATTGCAACAAATGCAAGGTCCTTTCCAGCGTGAAAAACTGCCCGCACGGCTCGCACCACCATGTGCATTATCACACGCGCAACCTAAAAGCCATGCTCTATGCTGGGATTTTGCCGCCTGCGCTTTTCATGCGAAAGGAGATTTCGGCGATGATTTTGGCCGAGCTTTTTCCTAATCGCTTCGCCGATTTGCAAGCCCTTTACGATGATTTGTTCCCTAACGACGGGCTTATCGAGCCTAGAAGCGAGAGCGAATTTTACGAAGAGCTAATGAGGCTGTATCAAACCAGCGCACTAAAAACTTGAAATTTGAAATTTAAAAGGAGAAAATTTGAATAAGCTATTTGTTACATTTTTTGGAAGTGGGCTTTTGCGACCTGCGCCTGGGACTTGGGGGAGCGTGGCAGGCTGGATTGTAGGGCTTGTAATTTTGGCATTTGCGGGGGGAACGACGCTGTTTTTGTGCGCTGCTCTGGTTTTTGTAATCTCGCTAAAAATAATCGACGAATACGAAAAACAGGTCGGCTCGCACGATAATAGCGAAATCGTAATCGACGAGGTCGTGGGCGTGTGGATCGCTATGAGCATCAGTGCTAGCGTAGGCGAGGTGTATGGGATAGATTTTGCCGAAATTATTTCTGGCTTTGAAGCTAGCGGGCTTTCGTGGCTTGCGATGATTTTATCCCTTGTGCTATTTAGGGTTTTTGATATATGGAAGCCATCTATCATAGGGCGCGCCGATCGCGATATCAAGGGCGGTCTAGGCGTGATGAGCGATGATATTTTGGCTGGATTTTTCGCTGGGCTTGGGGTTTTGATTATTTTTTCATTGATGATTAAATTTGGACTTGGAGGGCTGATTTTTTAATCAGCCTCTACCTACATTAAAGCGAGAATATTTTTTAAATGTCTCTAAATTATGGAAAGTTTTGCAAAGATTGCTTTTTTTGTTTATAGGATAAAGCTCCATAAAGTATAAATTTCCGTCGTGTTTGAGCGTGATATCTGCGCACATTTCCATATTTCCCTTAGATTTGACGCCCACGCCGTATTTGATAGGCTTGCCGACTACGACTTTCGCGTTTAAATCCTCGTCGCTAAACTGGCGCACGCTTGTCATGTTTTTAAGCTCTCTAAATTCGCCCTTAGCGTCATAATCGCTTTTTATATCCTTAAAAAACCTATCCAAATCCGTCACAGCAGAAGCCGCCAATGGTCCGTCTGTAAGAGATGTAAATTTCGGCCACACAACCTTAACGCCGAAAAAAATCACAACTATGATTAAAATCAGACTACCTAGTCCGCTACCGCCTGCTCCGCCTTTACTCATCTTTTCACTCCTTCATCGATGTTTTTTGAAATAGCCTCTATTTTGCTAGAAAACATATAATTTTCATAACTCTTTTGAATATATGCCTTCAAAAGCTCGCCCACATCTACATGCAAACCATCTCTTGCGATCTCGCGCCAGTCCCGCTCGAAGCTGAGTGCAAACTCATCTTCTAGGCTGATAGAATACTCTTTACTCAAAGATTTGCTTGTAAATTTAACTGAAATTTCTCTCATTTTTAGTTGTCAAATTCATCTTTTGCAAAAATTTCATCTAGTTTTTTGCTAAGCTCCTCGTCGCTTAGTTTGCGATACTCGGCGTCCTCTTCTAGCGTGCCAAGCTGCATACTAATCGCCTCATTTTGCGCCTTGATACTAACTAGCTCTGCGCGCAATCTCGCGTTTTCTTCCCTAGCCTCGCTGTATCTTCTGATAAGCTCCTCGACCTTTTGACCCAAACTCTCGACTTTTTTTTCTTCGTCAAAGATTGATTCCATATTTGTCCTTTTTTAGATATAATTTAAAGTTTTTATTCTAACCAAATTTAGCTTTAAAATAAAGGAAAAATTTGCAAAATTTTAAAATATCATCAAAATTTACCCCAAGCGACGATCAAAAAAACGCGATAGAAAAAATCGTGCAGGGTATCAAAAACGGCGAAAAATATCAAACACTGCTCGGTGTTACTGGAAGCGGAAAAACCTTTACCATGGCAAATATCATCGCAAATTTGCAAATTTCAACTCTCATAATGACACACAACAAATCCCTTGCAGCGCAACTTTATAGCGAATTTAAGGGCTTTTTCCCGCAAAATCATGTCGAGTATTTTATCAGCTATTATGATTATTATCAGCCAGAAGCCTACATTCCGCGTCAAGACCTTTTTATCGAAAAAGATAGTTCCATAAATGACGAGTTAGAGCGCCTTCGCCTTTCAGCGACGGCTAGTTTGCTTAGTTTTGACGATGTCATTACGATAGCTTCGGTTTCAGCAAACTACGGTTTGGGCGACCCTAGCGAATACAAAGGCATGGTGCTTCACCTTGAACTAGGGCAAAGTTTTTCTAGCAAATTTTTACTTCGCAAACTCGTCGATATGGGTTACAAACGCAACGATAATTTTTTTGATCGTGGCGATTTCCGCGCTAACGGCGATACGATCGACATTTATCCGGCGTATTTTAACGACGAAGCCATAAGGCTAGAATTTTTTGGCGACGAACTTGAAGCGATGTATCATTTCGATGTTTTGGAAAATAAAAAAACAAAAAGCGTGGCTAAATTTATCCTTTATCCCACAAGTCAGTTTATCGTCGGCGAAAACCGCCTAAAAACGGCGATTAAAGGCATTGAAGAAGAGCTTGGCGAGAGATTAAAATTTTTTGAAAATGAAAATAAACTCGTCGAAGCCCAGCGCCTAAAACAGCGGGTCGAATTTGACCTTGAAATGATGAGTGCAACGGGCATTTGCAAAGGAATCGAAAATTATGCGAGATATTTAACAGGGCAAAACGCCGGAGAGACGCCGTATTCGTTGTTTGATTACTACGAGAGCAAGGGGCAAGACTACCTAGTCATCGTCGATGAAAGCCATGTTTCTTTGCCGCAGTTTCGCGGTATGTTCGCAGGCGATCGAAGTCGCAAAGAAACGCTCGTAGAATACGGATTTCGCTTGCCTTCTGCGCTTGATAACCGACCTTTGATGTTTGATGAATTTATCAGCAAAAAAGGTAAATTTTTATTCGTTTCAGCCACGCCAAATGAATACGAAGTGAATTTAAGCGGCGGAAAGGTTGTGGAGCAAATTTTGCGTCCGACAGGGCTTTTAGATCCCGAAATTCTCATAAAAGATAGCGACAATCAAGTCGAAATCCTGCACGATATGGCAAAAAAGGTTATCGCTAGGAACGAGCGAATTTTGGTAACCGTGCTAACAAAAAAAATGGCAGAAGAGCTTAGTAAATACTATCTAGAACTAGGAATTAAAGTAAAATACATGCACTCAGACATCGACGCGATAGAGCGAAATGAGCTAATTCGTGGGCTAAGATCAGGCGAATTTGATATGCTAATCGGTATAAATTTATTGCGTGAGGGCCTAGATTTGCCCGAAGTTAGTTTGATTGCGATTTTTGATGCCGACAAAGAGGGCTTTTTGCGCTCGGAAACTAGCCTTATTCAGACTATGGGACGGGCTGCTAGGAATTTAAACGGGCAGGTTGTGATGTTTTGCAAAAAAATCACCCGCTCAATGCAAAGTGCTATCGATATAACCACGGCTAGACGCAAATTCCAAGATGAATACAACCGCACTCACGGCATAACGCCACACTCGGCAACCAGAAACATAGAAGAAAGCCTAAAAATTGATGATGGGGCTGAAATTTTAACCAAAGTGAAAAAATTAGAAAAAATGCCGGCAAATGAACGCGCCAAAATCATAAAAGAGCTAAGAAAGCAAATGCTAGAAGCCGCTGCTGCGCTGGAATTCGAAAAAGCCGCTGCGTTAAGAGATGAAATAGCGAAAATAAAAAAACTCTAAATTTGGATAAAATTTGAGACCATAAAATAAACTCTGACAAATCCAAATTTAAAGCCCATAATTCTCAAACAAAAGTGATTTGTCAGAATTAGATTGATAGTCTCCATTTTTGGCGGGAAAGGATGCCCACCCTACGATACTAGCGGTAAAAACGGCTTTGAAGCATTAAGTGAATTTGATACAAACAATGACGGAATAATAGATAGCAATGATGAAAAATTTGCAAATATAAATTTACTAGTTGCTTGAATTTATAAATTTAAATTCAAATAATCAAATTTGAGTTTAAATTTGTGAATTCGAATAAATTCAGTATTTTTAAATACTGACCGAATTTGAATTTGCAAAAAAACACAAAGGAATTATATGGATATTTTAATTGTTAATTTAATTGTGGCATTTGCTTGTGCGTTGTGTATAAAATACATCGCGAATTCACAGATAAACAAATTTGCAAAATTCTTTGCTTTGCTAATTTTCTTTGTTTTTGTTTTTTTTGGATTTTTTGTCTTTGTATTTTTTCTGACTTTCTTATTTTTAGCATTAATCAAGAAAAAATACAGAGTTAAAATTCACAAAATAGACGAAAAAATAACTTATGAAAAAGTAGAAATTTCAAAAAATGATAAATTTTTATTTGCAAGTAAAGCCCGTTTTTTTGCTACTTTAATGGTTTTATTTTTCACTTGCGGATTTGTATTTGACGGGTTTAAAATGCTTAAATTTAGATATGAGTGTGATATTAAAAAGAATTTTAAGATTGAAATTGTAAGCGATGATTATGAAATAAAAGAGAGTGATTATCATAGATGGGGAAACGCATTGCCTTTTAATTATGATAGCAATATAAGTATTGAAAGAATATATGGTAAATTAGATAGTTCAGGCGGATTATATCATAGACAAAATGTATTTTACAATAATAATTTAATTGCAAAAATATATGAATATTTTATGCCATATAATTATTTTATAGCAAAAATGTTATCTGTCGAGACAGAACAAACTGGCGAATTATGTGGTTATAGCAACGATGAAATTTTAAAAATTTTAGAAAAAAATTTAATAAACAAAAATTTTAATGAAAAGGACAAAAGATGAGTATTGTAGAGTGGGCATCCTTGCCCACCAAAAAAATACTCAATTTAAATAAAGCTTCTTTGCTTTGCAAAGCTTTACTCATAATGACACAAAACCAATCGTAAATTTAATCTCGTAAATCGCCACGACAGCATTGCTGCCTCGCACTGACAATAGCAAGCATCGAGGCAGTGTTTTTAGCTTGCGAAATGCAATAATAAATGCAAGAGTAAGGAATTTCCCTAGATTGCTTCGGCGTTGCACGCCTCGCAATGGCAAATTTTACGCCACTGCGAGAATTTGCAAATTTAAACCAAAACTAAAAATTTAAAATTTTAATTCCTAAAACTATGAATCGGCGCAGGTATTTGCCCGCCTCTGGCGATAAATTCAGCAGATGAGGCCGAATTTACACTCATCACTGGCGCAGAGCCTAGCAACCCGCCAAACTCGATCATATCGCCCTTTTGACCTAGCGGGATAATGCGCACGGCGGTAGTTTTTTGGTTTATCACGCCGATTGCGGCTTCGTCGGCTATCATCGCTGAAATCGTAGCTGCGGGCGTATCGGACGGAATCGCAATCATATCGAGCCCCACAGAGCAAATCGCCGTCATCGCCTCTAATTTTTCCAAATTTAGCGCACCAGCCTTGACCGCCTCTATCATGCCCTCGTCCTCAGAAACCGGTATAAACGCCCCGGATAGGCCTCCTACTTGGTTGCACGCCATGACGCCACCTTTTTTGACCGCGTCGTTTAAAAGCGCAAGCGCAGCCGTCGTGCCGTGCGTGCCCACGCGCTCCAAGCCCATTTCTTCGAGCACTCTCGCCACAGAATCCCCCACAGCAGGCGTCGGCGCTAGCGATAAATCCACAATGCCAAATTTCACGCCCAGCCTCTCGCTAGCCATTGAGCCCACAAGCTGGCCTATGCGGGTGATTTTAAAGGCGGTTTTTTTGACGGTTTCAGCGAGTATATCAAAGCTCTCCCCACGCACCTTTTCTAAGGCGCGTTTGACCACGCCAGGGCCTGATACACCGACATTTATGACGACATCAGCCTCACCTACTCCGTGAAATGCGCCCGCCATAAAGGGATTGTCCTCGACGGCGTTTGCGAAAACTACGAGCTTAGCACAGCCAAATTTGCTTAAATTCGCGGTTTGTTTGATAATCTCGCCCATATCGCGCACAGCAGACATGTTTATGCCGGTTTTGGTCGAGCCTACATTTACGCTAGCGCAGACGCGCTCGGTCCCAGCTAGGGCGCGCGGGATTGAGTGGATTAGGATTTCATCGCCCTTTTGGTAGCCTTTTTGCACAAGTGCGCTAAATCCGCCGATAAAATTCACACCCACAGCATGCGCGGCCTCATCTAGCGTGCGCGCAAAAATCGTGTAATCATCTAAATCCGTGGCTGCACCGATGAGTGAAATCGGCGTTACGCAGATGCGTTTATTGACGATCGGGATACCAAGCTCGGCTGAAATTTCATCGCCAACAGCTACCAAATTTTCGGCTTTTTTTGTGATTTTGGCGTAAATTTTCTCGCAGGCTTTTTCGGGGTTTGCGTCGATACAATCAAGAAGCGAAATACCCATTGTAATGGTGCGGATATCGAAATTTTGCTCCTCGATCATCGAGATTGTTTCGGTTACTTGCTTGATATTCATTTTCGCGCCTTAGATATTGTGCATGGCGTCAAAAATCGCCGAACTTTGGATATTGATTTTGACATTTAGGCTAGCGCCAAACTCTTCAAGCTCGCTGCGAAGGGCCGTGAAATCCTTTTTATCATCGCTACTAACCACAGCCATCATTGTGAAAAACTCGTCCAAAACGGTCTGTGTGATATCGTCGATATTAAGCCCAAGCGCGGCTAGCTTGGTAGCTACGCCAGCTACGATGCCGACTTTGTCCTTGCCGACTACTGTTACGATTGCTTTCATGTGTGTCCTTGTAAAATGTGAAATTTAAAGGGGGATTATAGCAAAATTGGGGGAAATTTGGAATTTTAAAATTCCAAATTTTAGCTTGCGCCCTCACGGAATAAAACTGCTTTTATAGTTTTTAAAATAATTACAAAATCGACATAAAGTGTCCAGTTTTTGACATACCAAATGTCCATTTTAGCTCTGATTTTAAAATCAGTATCGCCTCTACCCATAACCTGTGCTAGTCCCGTGACGCCGGGTTTTACATGGAGTAAAATTTTCATATCAGCCTGGCTTATTCCTCCGTTTTCTCGCTCTCCGACCACAAACGGACGAGGGCCAACGATACTCATATCACCTTTTAGGACATTTATGAGTTGCGGAAGCTCATCAAGCGAAGTTTTACGCATAAAATTTCCGATTTTTGTAATGCGTGGATCGTTTTTGTATTTATGGTATTTATCGAAAAATTCGACTTCGTCTGGGTTTTTTTGCAAATAATCTCGCAAAATTTCATCGCCGTTTTCTCTCATAGAGCGAAATTTAAAGCAATTAAAAGGTCTGTTATTTCTGCCTGCTCGTGGTTGCGAAAATAAAATTTTTCCCTTTGGTTCTTCGATTTTCATTAAAACAAAAATCACAAAAAAAGCCACAACCAAAAATGGTAAAGCCAAAAGCACGACAATATAATCAACCAAACCCTTCATAAAATAATTTATCGGTTTTAAGAGCGAATTTTCTAGCAAAAATAAATTCGTGCGAGAGTTAAAAAGGCTGAAAATTTCCCCGCCAGCGAAATCATATCCTTGCAGGGCAGGGGTGAAAATCACCTCACGGTTTTTGATGACATTTTCTTCGACCAACCTGTTTAGCTCGTCAATACTCTTTAAATTTTTATTTGTGATAAAAACGGTCTCGTAGTCATCGCCACGGGTAAATTTATAACCCAAATAGTGGTTTTTAAAGATTTCGCGGCGAAATTCCTTATCGCCGTTGATAACCCTAGCATTTTTTTGCCAAATTCCCACGCGATAAAGGTATTTTTTAAGAAAAAATTTGCACATCGGTATCAAAACCGCGCACAAACCAAACGCCAAAAATATCACAAATCGCGAGTGCGAGACATTTTTATTAATCGCAAGCAAGAAAAAAATCATCACCAGCGCAAACATACACGATGAAAACACAATATAACTTTCATGCCAAAAATCATAGCGTTTGGTGTAAATTTTGCGATACGCTAATGTGCCGATAATCAAAACATATATAAAAAATGAGCCAAGATAGGTGGTATAATGCTGCGGTGTATTGCCCACAAAATCGAATTCTATGAAATTTCTCACGCTCACAGCGATGAAAAATGATATCAAAATACACAAAACATCAGCTACTAAAAGTATAGCCATAGCATAAAATTTTTTCATAATTAAATTTTCCAAAAATAAATTTGCGACATTATAGCCAAATTTTAGTTTAATTTTGATAAAATTAGAACTTTTTAAGATTTTGAAATGATTAAATTTTCGAAAAGAAAAAACGAAATTCAAAGCTCATTTTTAGGGCAAATTTTGGTTTTAAGGATAAAATTTTGAAAAGTATAAAACGCGTTATAACTTACGGCACATTTGATATGCTTCATTACGGGCATATAAATTTGCTTCGTCGTGCAAAAGCACTTGGCGATTACCTTATCGTGGCACTTTCTACCGATGAGTTTAACTGGAATTCAAAGCAAAAAAAATGCTATTTTTCATACGAAAAACGCAAACACCTACTTGAAGCGATTCGCTATGTAGATCTCGTAATCCCAGAAAATTCATGGGAGCAAAAAAAAGAAGATGTGCATTTATACCATGTCGATACTTTCGTCATCGGCGATGACTGGGAAGGCAAATTTGACTTTTTAAAAGACGAAGGCTGCGAAGTGGTCTATCTAAAACGAACGCCGGAGATTTCAACAACACAGATAAAAAAAGATTTAAAAGATAAGGAAAACAAATGAGCGAAAATTTAATGAATTCAGCCAATTCACAAAACGATGAAATCGATATTTTCGAGTTATTAGGCAAAATTTGGAAAGATAAATTTAGTATTGCTATGATTACACTAGCATTTTTTGCTTTGGGTGTTTTATATACTATAATCGCCACGCCGTGGTATCAGGCAAATGCTAGAATTTCAGTGCCTTACTACAAAAATATAAGCGAAAACAAAAAAGAGCTTTTAGTCGAAGCCGATATGATAATAAATAAAATTCAAAGCAAATATATCGACGCTCTTAAAGGTCAGCCAAAAGAGAGTGCATTTGTAGAAAAGATAGCTCCTGCTAAAATAAGCGGCACAAAAAACAACCTAAGCGATTTTTTTGATATAGAAGTTATGGGCAAAAGTAACGACGATGCTGTCGCTTTGATAAATCAAATCGTTAAAGAAGAGCAAGAAATTTATAAATCAAACATATCTTTGCAAGAAAGTCGCATTAAAAACGCTCTTTATAATGCAGACGCAAAAATAAAAACTTTGCAAAATAGTCTAAAAAATAGCGAAATTCAAATAAGTCATATCCAAAATATGCAGCTGCCTAAACTTGAAAATCGCATAAGACAGATAGAAAAAATTTTTATCCCAAATAAAGACAAAGAAATCGCAAATTTACAAAATATAGTCTTGCCAAATGACAAAAAAGCTTATGATGAGCTTATAAATAAGGTAATTCCGAAACTGGACGCAGAAATTCAAAGCATAGAAAAAGAGTTAAAAAATCCAAATTTAAATCAAAATAACGCAATAGTTCTAAAAGAGCGACTAAATGATTTGCGAAATCGCTATATGAGTGCGACCACGACGACAAAACAAAAATTCGAGCACGATTTGCACGATAGCGAATTTGTAAAAATTCCTAATCTTTTGAAAGATAAAGAAAATTTGCTTGTATCGCAAACGGATTTGCAAAATCAAATTCAGACTAAAAACGACGATATAGTTAAAATTCAAAATTCAATTGATGAAAAAAAAGATGAAATTTCAAAACTAGAAAATCAAAAAGAGATTTTAAAGGCGAGTTTAGAAAAACAAAATTTAAGCAATGTCATCATAAAAGATAACATTATCATAACTAGCAAATCCCCCGTTAAGCCTAAAAAACTTTTAATCGTAGCGATTGCTACATTTCTAGGTGGCATTTTAGGTGTATTTTGGGTTTTGCTAAAAAGCGAAATTGCAGCGAGAAAAAATCTAAAAGCCTAAAAAATTTTAAAAAGCAACAAAATGGCGATAAACCCTAAAATAGTAAAAAATATAGCTTGGCTTTTATGCGAACACGGAGTTAGAATAGTAATGGGATTAGCTGTTACTATGATTTTAGCTCGTGTGTTAAGCGTAGAAGAGTATGGGAATTTTCAGTATATTTTAGGACTTGTTGTTATTTTTTCTGCTCTTTCGTATATAAATCCAGCTGAAATCGTTGTTCCGCGCCTAACAAATGCTGATGCCGTAGAGCGCAAAATAATAATGGGAAACGGCTTTGTTATAAGGTTTGTTTCGTCGGTGGTTGCGTATTTAGCGTTGCTTTTGTTTGTATTTTTTACAGACGATATAAAGATTTTTTATCTTAGTATTGTTATGGCTTCATCCATCTTGGTAAATGAAGCATTTGGGATTGTTACGGCATATTTGCAGTCGCAAACTATGATAAAATATCGTTCGGTTTTGGTTATGGCAACACATATAATCAAACTTTTAATGTTTTTAGCACTTTATATGTTTGGTGTTAAAAATATCTATGCTTACGGCTTTGTAATGGCATTTGAGCTATTTTTGATAGCTTTTGGTCTTTTAGCGGTTTATAGAATTTTAACAAAAGAGTGGTTTTTTACCTATGACAAAGCTCAAATTTATAAATTTTTAAAACTTGGTTTGCCGTTTTTTGCCGGGATTATTTTGATGATAATTTGCAGGCGAGTTGATTTTATGTTTTTGAAACATTTAGGCGATGAATTTTCGCTTGGGCTTTATACTTCAGCTATGTCGCTTTTAGGCATTGTAACGGCTATGTCGCCGATTGTAGCGATTTCATTTGCACCACTTTTTGTCTATAAATTTGATGATATAAAAACTATAAAATCAAATGTCTTAAAGCTTAGCTTTGGTATGTTTGTTTTGGCGATTTTAACGGCAGTTATTTTATATTTTTTATCTCCACTAGTTATAAATTTGATTTTTGGGGCAAAATTTAGTGGGACAATCCCTGTATTTGAAATTTTACTTGTAGTTTTGCCACTTATATTTTTAGATGAAGCATTAAATATTTACATTATCAAAATGCAACTTGGCAAAATTTTGATTTATAAATGGGCTTTGGTTTTGCTATTTTCTAGCTTAGGCTATATTGTTTTTATACCGAAATTTCTAGCTTACGGCACTGTTATAGGGTATGGTTTAGGATACTTGGTAGCATGCTTGTTTGGGTTTTGGGTAATGTTTAAATATACTAAAATTAATTTAAAGGTAAAAGATGAATGAAAATCAATTAATCTCAATAATAGTCCCTGTTTATAATGTGGAAAAATATCTAAAAGAGTGTTTGGATTCGGTTACGAATCAAACTTACAAAAATTTAGAAATTATTTTAATCGATGATGGAAGCACGGATAGTAGCGGCAAAATGTGCGATGAATTTATTAAAAAGGATAATCGTATAAGAGTCATACATAAACAAAATGGCGGATTATCAAGCGCTAGAAATGCTGGGCTTGATGTAATGCAAGGTGAATATCTAGCTTTCGTAGATAGTGATGATATGATAGATGAAACTTACATAGAAACACTTTATGATATGATAAAAAAATATAACACAAAAATTTCTATGGTAAGTTTTGAAAAGTTTACAGACACAGAATATATTCAAGAAATAAAACAACAAAATCTTAATAATAAAACAATACAGGCTTTTAACATAGAAGAATTTTTTAAAAATTATCTTATTTCTAAAACAAATTTTCATAATTTTAATTGTCGTTGTTTATACCATAAATCTATATTTAAAAATTTAAGATTTCCGATTGGCATTTTATTTGAAGATGTTGCTATTTACTTCGATGTTTTTTCAAATCAATATACCATGTACATATCAAATAAAAAATTATATTTTTATAGGCAAAATAGACCAGGAGCCATAACGCATAGCATAAATAAAAAATATTTTGCTGTTTTAGAGGTTTATAAAAATTTCACAGATAACATTGTAAAAAAATATCCCAATTTAAAAAAAGAAGCTAATCTTAAAATGTGTATTTCAAATTTAATGCTTGCAAAAATGGTTATGAAAGATAAAAGCAATGAATTTAAATACAAACTCGATGAATATCATAAATATATTTGTGAAAATTTAAATGTATTGTTTGCTTTAAAATCCAATAAAAAAATGGCATTTCAATTAATTTTATTTTACATAAATCCTAAAATATTTGAAGTTTTATTTTCTTTCACTAAAAGGATATAGATGCTAAATCTTAAAAATATGCAACTTGAAATGACAAAAATGATAGCCGAAGTCGATAATCTCTTTAAAAAATATGACATAAAATATACGCTTTTAGGTGGTAGTGTTTTGGGGGCCGTTCGCCACAAAGGCTTTATTCCATGGGATGATGATATGGATATAGCCGTATGGAGAGAAGATTTTGACAAAGCCGAAAAACTGCTATCAAATTTAAAACCTTATACCTATGAATTTTGCGAAAATCATATTATTCCAGATGCGCCTATGGGACATTTGCATTTGGTAAATGAAAAATATCCGCTGGAATTATCCCCGACAATCGATGTTTTCGCACTCGATAAAGTTCCCGCCGATAATATTTCTCGTAAAAAACTAAGATTTTATGCAAACATTTATCATGCTTGTGTTTTGAGAATTCCACCAAAAAATCGTGGAAAAGTTGCGCGAATTTTATTTGCTATATTTTTTGCAATCACTCCAAATTTTTTGATAGACAAAATTCAAGCAATCTATAAAAATAAAATTTTAAATTTCCCAAAAAATTCGAATGAGTATCGTGGAAATATTTTTGGTTATTGGACTGAAAAGGAGTATTTTAAAAGTGAAATTTACGAAAATTTGGAATTAGCCAAGTTTGAAAATTTAAAATTGCCTATTCCAAAAGATTATGATTTTTATCTCACACAAATGTATGGTGATTATATGAAATTACCACCAATAGAACAACAAAAACCAAAGCATAAAAACATAAGTATGTGAAATTGGAGTGTTTATGAATAAAAAATATATTTTTTTATTTTTATTTGTTGATTTTATTTTTTTATTTTTAATAACTTCACAATATTTGCTTAACATAGGATATAGTGAAACTTATTTTAGAATTTTAGAATTTCAAAATATATTTTTATCATTATACGCTATCACAACTATTTATAAAATAAACAACAATTGGTTTAGTTTGGAAATTTTATTTATAGGCTGTTTTAATATTTTTTTAAATATGAGAAATATTTTAAATTTCTTTTTTCCTGATTTATATGAAGCATATAATGAAAGTGCAAGATTAACAAATTTTATTTTTTCAAATAGCACTTTTATAGAGTTAAATTTTATGCTTTTATTCACAATGTTGTCAATTCATATCGGAATGTTGCTAGGTTTTGCAAAATACAATAAATTTGCAAATATGAGCATCCCAAAAGCAAACTATATTTTTAATCTTAAATTAGGCTATATAATATTTTTTATTGGTTTATTTGCATATTTGGCTAAAATGATGATTTACATAAAAATATATTTTACTATGGGTTATGAAGCTATATATTTAGATAATTCTACGCCTTGGATAATCTCGCTTTTAGATAATTTATTTCTTTTGGGTTTTATTTTTATTATGATAAATAAAATTGAAAAACGCAAGGCAAAAATATTTTTTATAATCTTTGTTTTACTTTCTATGGTAGGCTTGATATCAGGTGCTAGGGCTAAGGCTTTTTTATATATATTAAATGCATTATGGCTTTATAGCACTGTATATTCATATAAAATAAAATTTAAAACACTATTTTTATTTGTCGTATCGTTGTTTTTATTGGCTTCAATAATACAGCTTTTAAGACATAACGATACTATAAGTTTTAGCGGAATATTTAGTATATTTTATTCTTTAGGGGTAAGTGTTTTGGTTAATGGTTTTGTAATAGAATTTAAAGAAAATTTTACCGAAACTGTATCACAATACACTGGATTTTTATTAAATCCGTTAATTGGATTATTTAATGCTATTACAGGTAATTATATGCCACAAGATGAACGAATTGGTACTATTCATCAATCATTAGCCGATGCCTTATCCTACTTTCTATTCCCAGATAAATTTTTAGCTGGTCATGGACTTGGCAGTTCGTTTGTTGCGGAAATATGGCTATTTGGTGGCGGAAGTATGATAAGTGTCGTTATTTTTTCTCTTATATTAGGCTTTTTTATATCTTTTGTCCAAAATAAACTTATCTACACAAAGTACGGATTATTTGTTGCTGCAAATATAGTAATGTATATTCTATTCGCAAATAGAAATAATTATTTAACTATTTTTACTTTTTTTGTATTGATGTTTTGTTTTGTCTTATTTTTGAAAATATTTTTTTCTTTTATCAATTCACTAGAAATATTCAATAAACAATCACAAAGGAAAACTAAATGAATTTCTCCGTCCTAATGTCCGTTTATATCAAAGAAAAAGCCCAGTTTTTAAATAGAGCTTTAAAAAGCATTTATGATGAGCAAGAAATCAAGCCAAATCAAATCGTGTTAGTCGAAGATGGCGAACTTACTAACGAACTTTATGAAATGATTGAAATTTGGAAAAACAAGCTTGGTGAAATTTTAGAAGTTGTGAAACTTGAAAAAAATATGGGACTTGGTGATGCCCTAAAAATCGGCCTAGAAAAGTGCAAATTTGAATTTGTTGCCAGAATGGATAGTGATGATATTTCGCTTCCAAATCGATTTAAAAAACAGCTCGAAATTTTCGAAAATAATCCAAATTTAGATATTTGCGGTTCATGGGTTGGCGAATTTGAAAATGACGAAAATGAAATTTATGCTTACCGAAAACTTCCACAAAATCACGATGAAATCGCTAAATTTGCCAAAATGCGTTCCCCTTTAAATCACCCAAGCGTAATGTTCAAAAAAGGGGGCGTTTTAAAAGCTGGAAGTTACCAAAAAGCATTGATGACAGAAGATTATTTTTTATGGGTTAGAATGCTTTTAGGTGGAGCGAAATTTTACAATATCCCTGAAATGCTAGTAAAAATGCGAGCAGGCAAATCGCAACTAAGCCGTCGTGGTGGCCTAAAATACGCTATTAGCGAATTTAAAGTGCAAAGAGAATTCTACAATCTTGGATTTTTAAATTTTTATGAATTTGCACGAAATGCTAGTGTAAAATTCATCGTTCGTTTGCTTCCAAAAGCGATTTTATCAAAAATTTACTCACTTTTGCGAAGTAAAAATTAGTTTCATTTTGCGTTATTTGCAACACTTTTAAAAACAACAACTGCGAAAGAGCGATAAAAACTTTGCAAAATTTAGGGATTAATTTATAAAATTTAATCTAGCAAAGTAAATTTGACTAAAAATTAAAATCAACAATAAGCAAAAATGCACAATTTTTACTTATTTTTTGCTAAATTTAAGCTATAAAAATGTATAATCAAAATTCTTTTTTATTGTGCGCTCGTAGCTCAGCTGGATAGAGCATTTGATTGCGGTTCAAAAGGTCAGGGATTCGAATTCCTTCGGGCGCACCACTTTCTACACAATAAATTTTATCAAATTTGCTTAAAATAAAATCTGCAAATTAGAAGACAGATGCAACAAGCACATAACTTAAATTTCGAAATCAAAGCTTTTTTTGCAATTTGCAGAGATTTTTTTGACAAAAATTTTAAAAAATATTTTACTATCATTTATGGAGTTTATCTGATTGGTTATTTTGCACTTTTTAGAGCAAATATTAGCTATAAAGATGATTTGCGTAGAGTAATAGATGGTATTCCGGGCTTTTTAGATCCTGTTTATGGATATAGCCGTTATGGAAGCGAATTTTTTACCAAAATCATCCATATGGATTTTACTTTTAACGCAGACATTTCACCGATTCCACAATTAGTAGCATTAGGCATAGTTAGCCTAGCTTCATTAGCACTTTGTAAAATTTTTACTAATAAACTAAATTTTATGACAGTTTTGGCAACTGTGCCTGTTGGACTAAGTCCATTTTATTTAGAAAATATGAGCTTTAAATTCAATTCACCGTTTATGGCGATAGCATTAGCGTTGATGATTTTTCCATTTTTATTTGTCAAAAGATTGCCACTTTTTGCCATTATTTCGCTATTTTCTGTTTTGATTATGTCTATGACATATCAAGCAGCAAATGGTGTTTTTATAATCATAAGTATATTTTTGGCTCTAAAAATAGCTCTTGAAGGTAAAAAATGGAATAAAATTTTTAAATTTTGCCTTGTAGCACTTGTATGTTTTATTTTACCACTACTATTTTATAAAATCGCTCTTCTTAAAACAGTTGCAGCAGGTTACGCTGGCACAGCAGTATCTGATAGTTTATTAGATTCCATTTCTATAAATATTTTATATACCTTATCTGTGCCGACATTAGCTTTAAACGGCTCCCAAAATGTAAATGAAATATTTTTAAAATTTTCACTTAGATATCTACTCATAGCATTTATCATATTTATGGTTTATAAAAGCAAAATAAACAAAATTCTAGCCCTATTTTTAACTATTATTTGTATAGTAGTTAGTTTTGTGTTGCAAACAGGGGCTTATTTAGTCTTAGCAAACCCTACTTTTGTCCCAAGGGTTTTTATGGGGTTTGGAGTTATTGTTTCTATTATTTTCTTAGGTTCCATAGATCGTGGCATAAAACCAATAAAAATAGCAGTAAATGCTTGCGTAATTTTTACTGCTTACTTTTTAATCATACAATCATCTGCTTACGCAAATGCCTTAGAAGCTCAATATAACTACAATTATCAACGGATGAGTGCCATGCAAAACGACTTAAATCGTATTACTCCACTCGAAGGATAATATAAGGTATGGATAGAAAATAAGCCTATTCGCTTCGCTCCTGTCACTATAAACGCATCGCGAAATTATCCTATAATACCAATTTTAGTTACATCTAGACTAGGTAGAAATTACGCTTGGTCATCGCATCATAATTATATATATTATGGTTTTGATGGAAAATATTTACACGGCGATGTTTATCGTAAAGCGGATGGAATCTTATATACACCAAACGGAAATTTTCAATTTTCCGATGAAGCCTACGATGCTATGAAATGCACAGGCGAACCACTTCGCGAAATAAAAACTCGCTTACATACGATTACAGAATATCCAGAAGCTTGTTTTATAGTAAATTATTCCTGGTAACAAAACCCTATTTTGTTTAGATTTAATATTACAAAAAATAGTGCCGAATTCTATAAATAAAATTCGGCACGCTAAATTTCACCTAAATTTATCTTCCAAAAATTTTGCCAAATTTGGCTTGGAGTTTGTCTAAAAATCCCTTTTTTGTAACAAGCCCTTCGATAAATTCGTCATAAGTCGTATTATTGGCGTGCAAAAACCCCTCCAAATACTCATAGCTAGCCTTTATGCCGGAGCTATTTTCGATCTCGACTAGTTTTTTGTAAATCGGCTCGATTTGCTGGATTATCTCGGCTGGTGCTGGCGTGCGAAATGCCGTATGCTCCGATATAGCCGTGTGCCCGACGACCTTTTTGGTATGCGGGTCGATGACTTGATCGAGCTTGGCGATGACCCAGTAATATCTGCCGTCTTTGGCTAGATTTTTCACCGCAGCCGTAAATGGTCTGCCCTTAGAAATGCTATCCCACATTAGCTTAAATGCGATTTTTGGCATATCTGGGTGTCTGACGATAGAGTGTGGTTTGCCGATGAGTTCGCCCTCGCTATATCCGCTAACCTCCAAAAAATAATCATTGACATAGGTAATGATACCGCGAGGATCTGTCTTTGAGATGATGATTTTGCTAAAATCCAACTCGATTTGTTCATCTATGGGAACAGGTCTTTCCATACTTACCTCCTATTTTTGTATATATTTTCCTTTTTGTTCTGGTATTTTAACATAAATTTTATAAATTTGTGTTATAATAGCGATTTATATTAATTCAACCAAAGGAAATTTCCAGTGAATAAAGCGGATACTATAAAAGCCGTTGAGAGATTTGTAAATTCGCAAGAAATGATGATGTTTCGCGTCAAAAAGGGGATTTACCAGGACTCAGCACAAAATTTAGAGCAGGTATTTGCTCCGTTTAAGGATTTTTACTCGTTTTTGAAAAATCCTGCTAACAAATTGCAAGAGTTACTTGGAAATGTCGCGTATGATTCGATCGTGAGCTTTACAGAATCTAGCATTGAGCATTGTGATAAGATTTGGGGCACATATTTTGTCGAGACAAAGGGTCTGTTTAAATCAGGCATAAAATATGTCGAACCTGACTTCGTAGCGAAGGAAAAAGCCAAAGCTTACTACGACGATTTGGTCAAAAACAACGAAAAATTAATGGAATACATCGATATTGGATTACAACGCTTACACAGCCTGGAAGATAAATTATTTTTGTAATTTTATAAATTTGATATTAAATTTGTGGTTGCGCGGAGTGCGCAACCTTTTTATTTGCCCTCTTTTTCAGCTTTAATCTTAGCCAAAAACATACCGATTTCATCTTTTACACGAAGTTTCTCTCTTTTTAGAGAATCCACTTCTAAATCGCTCATATGCACTCTGCCCTCGACTGCGGCTGCGATTTGATGATCTAAATCATCGTGTTTTTCAAACAACGCATCAAAGCGTGCATTTTTGCCTTTAAGTTCAGTGATTAAATCTCTGTATTCGTGAAACATAACATATCCTTTTCTTTGAAATAGCCCATTAGTTTAGCACAAAGGGGCTTAAAATTCGTATATATTGCAATAAAAGAAAAAATTTATATTCGTAATACCAAAATTCAATTAATATTAAAATTTAGTCGCTATAATACTAATCCATTTTTAATAATATTCAAGGAGAATTTTATGTTTAAAAAAGCACTTTTATTCGTTGCATTGTGCATGTGCGCAAATGCCCACCAAATCGTTATCCAAAACATCGACACGAACAAATACGAGGTCAAATTTTGGGCTCATGGCGAGTATGAAAAATATGCCAGCGAGCAGTTAATCGCAGCTAACGGCTACGATGAAAATCTAAAACCTATCAAAACCGGAATTGATTATAAATTTGACGACGCAAACGCCACACCTGTCGTGCTAACAGCAAGCAAACCAGCTGTAATGAGCGGAATTTACGACGCTGGGTATTGGATAGAAACCGATGAGGGCGGAAGCTTCGTCAAAGGCGGATTAAAGAGCATTAAAGGCGTGGTTTTTGCAAATTCAAGAAGCCTAAAAATCGGCAAAACTTACTTTTCGTGGAACGAAGCAATGCTAAGCCCGATAGGCCTTGATTTCGAAATCATCGCTCTTACAAATCCATTTTCACTAAAAGACGGCGACAAACTCCCTGTTTTGGTGCTCAAAAACGGCAAACCATCGCCAAAAACCAAATTTGAAGTCGGCGTGCATGAGGATTGGGAATTTAGCACAAACGAGTTTGGTATCGCGCTAATTCCGGTTGAAAAAGGGCTAAATGTAATCGCTGCTAAAAGCGCTAGGAGCGAATATTCAGACCCAAATGCCAACAAACTCTTAATCCAAACCTCAATCACATTTGAGCTTAAATGAGAGTTTTAATCAGCGTTTTGTTTTGCGCTATTTTGGCGTTTGCGCATGGGATTAGCTACAATATCACGCATGATAAAGCCGTGATAATCAATGCAAATTTTGCCACTTCTATCCCAGCCAAACACGCCAAAGTTCGCATTTATCAAGGAGATAGTGCGCTTGCTATGCAAATCGCACAGACGGACGAAAACGGCAAACTAGCCTTTTTGCCACCAGCTCCCGGGAAATACCGCGTCGAAATAAGTGCGCAGAGCGACCACGGCGAGCACAGAAGCGAATTTAGCGTGGATATTGATGAGAATTTTGGCGTTAGCAAATACGATGAGCTAGCCTTTGCGAAATATC
The DNA here is from genome assembly GCF_027737365.1 of Campylobacter sp. JMF_01 NE2. NCBI lineage: Bacteria > Pseudomonadati > Campylobacterota > Epsilonproteobacteria > Campylobacterales > Campylobacteraceae > Campylobacter > Campylobacter sp. JMF_01 NE2. Next base: position 179,673 of record NZ_JAOVTR010000001.1, read on the forward strand.
AAGGTTTGCTTAGCGTGATTGGCATTATTTTTGGACTTTTTGGCATTATTGCGCTAATAAAAAGCAAAAAACGCGCGATTTAGCGCGAATTTAGGGTTAAATTTAGATAAATTTTATGTTCTCTTTCAAATTTGCGCTTAAATTTAGCCCTTTTTAATCTCCCAGCGCATTTGATACCAGCTTTTATCGCCGAATTTTGATTTGCAAATTCCCTCATTTACAAAGCCAAATTTTTCGTAAAATTTTACCAAACACTCTTCGCAGGTTAGCACGATTCCGCTTTTTGCGCGCGCTTGGGCGTGTGTTTGTAGGGTGCCTATCAGCGCAGAGCCAACCCCACGACCACTAAATTTTGGCACCACGCCAAGGCTTAGCCCCATTAGCCACGCGCCGTCTTTGTCGTGAAATTTAGTGCCAAAAAACATATCATCATCGAAATCTCGCTCATTTGTGCATAGCGACACAATCTCGCCTATGATTTGATTATTTTCGCAGGCTACGAAAATATCATCAGCGAATTTCGCCAAAAACTCGCCAAAAGCCTCTTTGCTGACCCTTTGATTTGGCGGAAATGAAATGTCCTCTATGGCTTTGATAGCATCCAAATCCGCGGTTTTCGCGCTTCGTATTTGCATAAATACTCCGAATTTTAAAATTTGAAGGAATTTAGGATTGCTAAATTTAGCCAAAAGCCAAATTTAGCAAAATTTTTGAGTTAAATTAGTTTTTAAACGATTCGATATATGCGTTTAAAACGCCGATTTGATCGTCGCTTATGCGAAGTTGGCCTCTCATCACTGCGCCCATACCATAGTATCCCTTGCCGTCGTTTGCAGTGCCGTCTTTTAGGGCGTGGAGCTTCTCTAATCTCTCTTCGCTAGATAAATTTACGATAGGTGGGACTTTTGTGTAGGTTTTTTCGCCTTTTGCGCCGTGGCAAGCTACGCAGGTTTTATACAGCAATGCGCCTTGTTCTGCCACTTCTGGGCTTACGCTAGGCGCAGGAGCGACTGCGGTTGCGTTCGTATCAGCTGCGGTTTCAGCCGCATCAGTAGCATTTGCCTCGGCACTTGGCTGGGCAGCAGTCGCGTTTGCCTCGGCCGCAACCTCGCTATTAGCGTTTGTTTCGCTTGCATTAGCAGGAGTCATATATGCGCCTAAATCCAAATTCGCTGCGTCTGGCATGGTTTCTACCGTGAGCTCTGGTGCCCCGTAAGACAAAGAGCCCAAACAAAATACCGCGCAAGATATTAAAAACAAGTTTCTTTTCATTTTTACCCCTTTCATAAAAACATAGGATTATAGCGTAAAATTTTAATAAATTTTAAATTATTTCAAAAATTTTGGGTTAAATTTTGCATTTAAATTTAACCCAAATTTTGCCCTAAATTTGGGCTATTCGTTTATGCGCTCTGGGCCAATGTAGAGTTGGCGAGGGCGGACGATTTTGATACTCTCTTGCTCTTTGAGCTCTATCCATTGCGCCATCCAGCCAGGACTTCGTCCCATTACGAAGATTACGGCAAACATTTCTGTCGGAATTCCGAGCGCTTTTAGGATTAGACCTGAGTTGAAATCGACATTTGGATAGAGGTTGCGAGATACGAAATATTCGTCATTTAGCACGATTTCTTCTAATCTATTTGCCACACGGATTAAATTCGTATCGATTCCGATCTCTTCGATGAGCTGATTTCGCAGACCTTTTAGCACCTTGGCGCGCGGATCGTAGTTTTTATAGACGCGGTGTCCAAAGCCCATTAGGCGGAACGGATCGGATTTGTCCTTAGCTTTGGCGATGTATTTATCGACATTTTCTGGTGTGCCTATCATTTCTAGCTGGCGAATTACGCTTTCGTTCGCCCCGCCGTGCGCGTGTCCCCATAGTGCGCCGATACCTGCGCTTATGCACGCATAAGGGTGAGCGTGAGTAGAACCCACCGTGCGCACCGTCGTCGTTGAGGCGTTTTGCTCGTGGTCAGCGTGGAGCATAAGCACGCTATCTAGGGCTTTGACTTCGATTGGTTTGAGATCTACATGCGAGTGTGGGAAGCTTCGCATCATATACAAGAAATTTTCCGTAAATCCGCGTGCTAAATCAGGGTAAATAATAGGATAGCCTTTGGAGTGGCGATAATAAAACGCCGCAAGGGTAGGCATTTTGGCTACCAATCGTTTTGCCATTTCCATGTATTCGCTAGGATCATCAAAGCTCATATCCTTAGAGTAATACGCGCTAAGTGTCGCAATACATGCCTGCAAAACCGCCATAGGGTGGGCGCGATCTGGAAAGGCGTCGAAAAGTTTTAGGATTTTTTCGTTGATAAATGAGCGGGTTTTTAGCTCGTATAAAAACGCGTTGTATTCGTCCTTGCTAGGCAGTTTTTTATTTAGTAGTAGATACACGACATCGAGGTAGCGTTTGTTTTGCGCTAACCACGCGATATCGTATCCGCGGTGCATGAGCTCGCCCTTTTCGCCGTCAATGTATGTAATCGAGCTTTTGCACATGGCTGTGGAGGTATATCCCCTATCTAGGGTAAACATTCCAGTGTCTTTGTAAAAATTCGAAATGTCAATTACGCTAGGACCCATTGTGCCATCAAGGATCGGGAAGTCGTATGTCGCGCCATTGCGGTTATCGCGCAAGGTAACGGAGTTGGAAAATTGAGTTTCGCTCATCATCGCCCCTTTTAAAAAATCTAATCCGTGGATTATAGCTAAATTTTATGTAGTTTTAATAAACAAAATGCACGCAAAATTTCATCAAATTTAGCTTTTTTCTAGCCTTGGCTTGCTAAAATGCGAGGTTTAGGAGAGTTTATGAGAGTATTCGTGTGCGCCACGAAGTCCGAGGCGCAGGGTCTGGTGGAGAGATTTAGACTAAAAAAAAGTAGCGTTAAATTTGGCGAAAAAAGCGTCAATGTGTGGCTAGGCGAGGGAATTTTGCTTTTCATCTGCGGTGTGGGCTTTGGCAAAAACGGCGAAAACGCGCAAATTTTAGGCGAAATTTTGGCGAAATTTAGCCCCAAAACAGCCATAAATTTTGGAATTTGTGGTTGTAATAGCGATGAAATCAGTGTCGGCGAAGGGTTTTTGTGGGACGAAAACAGTGCGCCAAAAGGGGCGAGCTTAATCTGCGTTAGTACCCCGCAAACTACGAAAATTTCGGCGCCCACGATAAGTTTATACGATATGGAAAGCGCGAAATTCAAAGAAATTTGCGCTAAATTTGGCGTGAAATTTAAAATTTACAAGGTCGTAAGCGATCATTTAATCGACGCTAAAATCGACAAGTCCAGCACTTGTGCGCTACTTAGGGCGCATGCGGAAAAAATAGGAGAGTTATGAGTGAAATAAATAGCGAGTTCAAACTCGCACTAAACGCCGAAAATAGCGAGCTTTTGCGCGAATTTTTTCTATCAGGGCATTTTAGCTTCCAAGAGCGCAAGCAAATCGCCGAAATTTGCGCTGATTTGCAGGCTTGGGGCGAAAATGTGGGGGAAATTTTAAAAATAGCGAAATTTGGCGAAAATCGTGGCGTAAATTTTGCTTCGAATTTCAGCGGGAATCCTAACGCAAATTTTAGCGGGAATTCTAACGCAAATTTTAGCGAAAATCCTAGCGTAAATTCAGAGCCAAATTTACAATCCAAACCCGCCTCAAACCACGCTTGCAAGCAGGTTTTCGCGCGCATAAAATCCGCGTATGAGCTAATCAAATCGCGCCCGCCTGCGTATGAAAATTTCACTCCGCACTACACACCCAAACGCTACGAAATATCGCGTTTTGCGGGCGAAAAGCTAGCCCTTGGTCGCTGTCCTGTCGCTAGCGAGGGGACGCGTTGCTGCAATCTACTCACGCTCGATGCGGTCAATTCGTGCGGGTTTGACTGCTCGTATTGCGCGATTGGCTCGTTTTACAAAAACGGTGTCGTGGGATTTGACGAAAATTTCGGCGCAAATTTAGCGAAACTGCACCTTGATAGTGATAAAATTTATCATATCGGCACAGGTCAGAGCTCGGATTCGCTCATGTGGGGCGATAATTTCGGTATTTTAAGCGCGCTAAATTCCTTCGCCAGAGCGCATGAAAATGTGATTTTAGAGCTTAAAAGCAAGTCAAATAATATTTCCTTTTTTTTGCAAAACGACATTTCGCGCAACATCATCGTGACATTTTCGCTAAATCCGCAAATCATTATCGAAAATGAAGAACATCTCAGCGCTAGCCTAGATGAGCGCTTAAATGCTGCCAAAAAACTGGCGCAAAAGGGCATTTTGGTGGGATTTCACTTTCACCCGATGATTTATTTTCAAGGTTGGCGTGATGAATACAGCGCGATTTTTGCGCGATTGGTGCGCGAATTTGACCCTAGTAGCGTAGCACTTGTATCCTTTGGCACACTGACATTTATAAAACCAGTTATCAAAAAACTGCGCGCCAGAGGGTTAGAGAGCAAAATTTTGCAAATGCCATTTTCGCAGGCAAACGGCAAAATTTCATACCCCAAAAATATCAAACTCGAAATGTTTAAATTCGCCTATTCTAGCCTGCGTGCGTGGCATGAGGAAGTATTTTTTTATCTTTGCATGGAAGACGAGGCACTCTGGGGCGAGGTTTTTGGGCGCGAGTTTGCCAGCAACGACGAATTCGAGCGTGCGATGAAAGAGGCGTATATGCGCAAAATAAAGGAAAATCGATGAAAAAAGCGTTGATTACGGGCGCAGGTGGCGGGATCGGCAGTGCGATAGCGCGGAAATTTAGCCAAAACGGCTTTGAAATTTCAACCTTAAATTCGAGATTTGAGGATACTGCCTCGCTTAAAAAAGAGTTAGCAAATTTGAGCAAAGAGAGCTTTGATGCTGTGATTTTATGCGCTGGCGTGGGGAATTTCGACCCTTTCGAGGCGGTGAGTGGGGACGAGATTTCGCGCGTGATAAGCGTGAATTTAAGCGCAAATTTGATAATCCTAAATGCGCTAATCAATTCGCTCAAACGCTCGCACGCCCATATTATCGGCATTGCTTCGATTGAGGCGCACAGACACTCGCGATTTAGCGCGCTGTATTCGGCATCCAAGGCGGGACTACGGGCATTTTTGCTCTGTTTGTTTGAAGAGTATCGCAAGGATTTGCGCGTAACCTGCATAAGCCCAGATATGACGCAAACGCCATTTTTTGCGGATTTGCGCTTTGAGCCGAGCAGTGATGAGCACGCCTATATCGACCCAGATGAGATTGCGAATTTCGCCTATGAGGCGTATAAAACCAAGTCAAATTTGAGCGAAATTGTAATTCGCCCGCGTATCGTAGGGATAAAAAAGAAAAATTAATCCGCTAAAAATTCGAGAAATTTTGCCTCATCGAAGCTTTCAAAATGGCTGAAATTTTCAAATTTTGCTATCTTGGCCAGTGAGTGCGCACTCCCAAAAAATGCGAGTTTTTTTGCCATTGCGCCGGAGCGAAGCCACGCGGTAAAGATTGAGTTATACACCAAATCCTCGCACTCTCCGTCGCAGACGATCACGGCGTCGTTTCCATAGAGGCTATCGTCGCTGACATCGGCCCCCACGCAGGCTTTTTGCGCGCTTTGCACGGCTTCTTTGAGCGCATAGATTCGCACTTTGTGCTGGCAAGCACTTAGGGCGTTTAAAATTTGGGCTAGGTTTAAAAGTGAAAAATTATCATAGATTACAACGGCGATTTTCACGGATTTCCTTTAAATTTTTACGCGATTTTAATTAAATTTTGTTTAAAATTCCATATTTTTATAAGGAGAAAATATGATATACGAAGATGATATAATTTTTATCGAGCGCGAAGAGAGCGAAATCCCGTGGATTAAAATTTTCACCAAAACTAAGGCAAAGGAGATTACGGATTTGCCAAGTGAGCAGATTGCGCACCTTTGGGCGGCTGTTTTGGAGTGCGAAAGGAGCATGCGAGACTTCTACAACCCAGATAAAATCAATATCGCAAGCTTCGCAAACTATGTGCCCAAAGTCCATATCCACCTGCAAGCTAGGTTTAAAAACGACAGCTTTTTCCCTGAGAGTATGTGGGGTAAAAAAATGCGAAAAGCCAAACTCAACCTGCCAAATTTCGACGAATTTGCCCAAATTTTAAGCGCAAATTTAAAGATAGCGTTTAAGTAGGTTTTGATTTATTTCTACGCAGATAAAACAGAGCCAAAAGCAAAATTAGCGCGCAAAATCCGCTGATAAAAAAGCCGAATTTCGCGCCAAATTTATCCGTAAAAAACCCCGCAAAAAGCGCGCCAAATGGCGTGCTTCCTAAGAAAAATAGAGTGTAGATACTCATTATCCTGCCGCGAAATTCGTTGCCCACATGCATTTGCACGGTCGAGTTCATCGACGAGTTTGTCAAAACGAAAAAAAATCCAAGCAGCGCGATTAGCGCGGCATTGTAAGCAAAGCTCGCCACAGCCCCAGCCAGCGCGCAGATTACGCACACAAGCACGGCGCAAATGCGGATAGATTTCAGCGATAAATTTCCAAAACTAGCCACGCACAGCGCCCCACACAGCGCCCCAAGCCCCAAAAGCGACATCAAATACCCAAAATACCGCTCGCCCTGAGCCAAATCGAATTTCACAAAGGCTGAAATTGTGATATTGTAATTAGGTATGAAGGTCGATAAAATCAGCACAATAAACAGAATTTCGCTTAAAATTTTTTTAGAAAGCATATACGAAAAGCCCTGTTTGATGAGCGCTAGGGGGCTTAAATTTGAGCGCGACACTTTGCTAGCGGGCTCGGAAATTTTGACAAAAAATAGCGAGATAATGACGGCTAAAAAGCTAATAGCATTTATCACGAAGCACCATTTCGCGCCAAAGTGCGCCATTATCAGCCCAGCAAGCGCAGGTCCTGTGATACGGGCTAGGTTGAAAGAGATCGAATTTAGCGCGACTGCGTTTGGAAGCTCAGAGCTAGAAGCGATGAGCGAGCGCACGAGGGCTTGGCGCGAGGGCGAGTCAAACGCCGTAAATACGCCGTTTATGAGGGAAAGCGTGAAAATGTTTGCGAAGCTAAACGCCTCAAACCACGCCAAAAAGGCGAAAATGCACGCTATAATCATCATGCCGATTTGCGCGCACAAAAGTATGCGAAGCTTGTCAAAGCGATCGAGCAAAACGCCTGAAAATAGTGTGAATATTAGCGAGGGCAAAAACTGCGCGAGGCTAACAAGCCCCACCTTAAAGGGGTCATGCGTGAGCGTGAGCGCAATCCAAGGAAGCGCGATTGTTTGCATCCACGAGCCGATTAATGAGAGATTCATGCCAATCCAATAAAGCCTGAAATTGCGGTATTTGAGGGAGTGAAATGGATTTCTCATAAATTTTCCTTGCCAAATTTGGGCTAAATTTTACTCATAAATTTCGAAAATTCCGCTGAAATATGGGGTTTGGATAGGGCAAAATTTCGTCACGACAGCGACTGCGCGTCGCTTGATTGTCATTGTGAGAAATACAAAGTATTTCGAAGCAATCTACGAGCGACAATCGCCAAAATGCGAATCTTGTGTCATTGCGAGCATAGCGAAGCAATATAGTAAAATTTAAAGCAAAATTCCACTTAAATTTTTGAAATTCTGCAAAAACACTGCGCCGAAATTTTATATTCGTAGATTGCTTCGTCGCTTCGCTCCTCGCAATGACAATGGTTCGCGTATCGAGGCAGTATCCCCGGCTTGCGAAGCGCAATGATAGATTATCGTCATCGAAAGGAGCTATTTAATGCACTAATTTTCAAAAAATTATCTATTTAAAATCATTGATTTTAGTATGCGTTTGCCTGCTTCAACGCCCGGCTGGTCGTAGGTATTCACGCCCAAAATCGCCCCAACCCCGCTAGTTAGTAGCTCAAAATAATAAAACAAAAATCCAGCATCTGTCTCATCTAGCGCGCCCACTTCGATGACATCGACGCTCACACCCTCGTTTATCACAGCCTGCGCGGTCGCGTCGCACTGGAAATTTAGCACACCCTCCAAGCTTAGATCATTTACAAAGTCGCAACTAGCCAAATTTTCCAAGCTCAAATTTGGGATTTTTCGCGATGTGCCAGAGTTTTTTAGCTTCATAAATGTTACTGTTTTATCCTTCACGCCGTCCATGATAAGCTGCAAGAAACTGTGCTGATCGCGCGAGCCAACTAGCCCTACTGGGGTAAGCCCATAGCGAGTGTAGCCGATTTTTTTGCCGATACTCTCCGCCCAGAGCTGGACATACCAGTCGTTGAAGGCTTTGAGCCTGTCGCAATAGCTGAAAATCACATTGATTGTGGCATTTTTGTGAGTGGCGTAGTGGCGGGCTTTTTGCACGACTTCGTTATTTTCTAAATTTTCGAAATTTCCGTTTAGGATTTCGCCTAAGAACCTTTCTTGCGCCATTTTTGCGCCAGCTAGCAAGGCGCGCGCATCAAGCCCAAGAGCGAGAGCTGGCACGAGGCCGACTGCGCTAAGCACGCTAAATCGCCCGCCCACATTGGCTGGCATATTTATCACGGTGGCGTTTTGGCTTTTTGCGTAGGTTTCTAACGCCGAATTTGGATCTGTGATGAAGATGAAATTACGGCTCAAATCCTGCGCGCCAAACTCATCTAAAACGACCTTAAATAGCGAAATGGTTTCGATTGTGGTGCCAGATTTGGATGAGATGATAAAGAGCGTATCGTTAAATTTAAGCCCATTTAAGGCGTTTTTTACGCTAAAATCGTCTAAATTATCCAAAATTTCAAATCTTAAATTTGGCTCTATTTTTTCGCGTAGCATTTCGTAAAACGCCCTTACACCCACGCTCGAACCGCCGATCCCCACGACTACGACAGCGCTAAAATTTTTGCCAGCTAAAAACTCGTTAGCCTGCGTAATCGCGCTTTCGCCGCTATCTGGTAGGTGATAATACCCGATCTCGCCACCTTCGAATTCATCTTTTAGTGCCAAAGCGACATTTTTTAGCGCGTCGTTTTTGGCTTTGGTAAAAAAAAGTTTATTTTTTATCATTTTTTTTCTTTGCAAATTCTTTTTCGTAAAAATACTTCGTCGCCTCGACATATCCCTCCACAGAGCCGCAATCAAAGCGTTTGCCCTTGAATTTATACGCCATTACAACGCCGTTTTTGGCCTGCTCTAAGAGCGCGTCGGTGATTTGAATTTCGCCGTTTTTGCCAGCTGGCGTGCGCTCGATGATATCAAAAATATCAGGCGTGAGTATGTATCTGCCAATGATCGCTAGGTTTGACGGGGCGTCCTTTGGGGCTGGTTTTTCGACCATATCGCTAACCATAATCAAATCATCGCTGATACTTTTGCCTGCGATTACGCCGTATTTGCTGACATCTTCTTTTTCTACTTCCATTACGGCTACGATTGAGCAACGATATTTCTCATAGACCTTTACCATTTGTGCTAGCACACCCTCGCCACCTGTATTTATACACAAATCATCAGCCAAAACTACGCCAAATGGCTCATCTCTAACGAGAGTTTTGCCTGTAAAAATCGCGTGTCCCAGCCCTCTCATATCCTCTTGACGGGTAAATGAAAACTGACAAGATGACATTAAATTTCTAATATCATCTAGCAAATATTCCTTGCTAGTGCCCTTGATTTGGTCTTCTAGCTCGTAGCTTCTATCGAAATAATCCTCCAAAGCGCGTTTTCCACGCCCTGTAACAAATGCCATATTATCCATGCCAGCTTCCAATGCCTCATCTACGCCATAGTGAATTAGCGGTTTTGTAAGGATTGGGAGCATTTCCTTAGGTAGCGATTTTGTGGCTGGCAAAAAGCGCGTGCCATACCCCGCAGCAGGAAATAAGCAAGTCTTGATCATGATTGTATCCTTTTGAAATTTTGTAAAATTTGAATTGTAGCGCAAAAAGATAAAATTTTGAGAATTTTAAACAAGGATTTGCTAAAATTCGGCGTTTTAAATATTTTGCGCAAATTTGCATAAACGGCACCATAACGATAGACAAAAAAGGCACTTCGTTTGATACTTTTACTACTCTGCTTGGGTATATGGGGATACTGAGCGAGATGAATTTGGGAAGAAATTTGCTTGCGACGGATAGTTTGCCTTTCGAGGATGATGATGAAATTTACAAAAAAGCCTCACGGATTTTTACCGAGATTTCGTATGATGAGATAATGCGCGATTCCAAAAATCTATACAGATTAAAAATTTCGGAATTCGTAGTGCAATACTCTCATAAACCCTCCTAAATCTCGCATTTTAGCAAAATAGACTAAGTTAAATTCTGTGAAAATTTTATAAATTAAAATCACCAAACACCAAATTTGCTGTCATTACGCTTCGCAAGCTGTGAATACTGCCCCAAACACGCTAGCTATTGTCATTGTGAGCGAGCGTAATGAGCGAAGCAATCCAGAAAAATTTCATTAGCTTTAATTTGTCATTGTGAGAAACGGAGCAAGTCGTTTCGTGGCAATCTACGACTTTAAAATTTAAGGTCAGTGTTTTTGCGAAATTTCAAAATTTAAATATAATTTCGCGATTTTTCTTGACTTTTGATTTGTTTTTCTGTATAATACTAGCTCTTTTGCATTGGGGTATCGCCAAGCGGTAAGGCAATTGGTTTTGGTCCAATCATGCGGAGGTTCGAATCCTCCTACCCCATCCACACTTCTTTAAATCATCTTTGTATCGCAGGGTAGAGCAGTGGTAGCTCGTCGGGCTCATAACCCGAAGGTCGGGGGTTCAAATCCCTCCTCTGCAACCAATCTTCTTTTCCACACGAAGCAAACGAACCTTTAAAATCACGGGAATTTTCAAAATTTACAACGAGTTTTGTGAAATTTGATTTAAGATTTTGGTGTTTTGGGTGATACTGCGCCGAAGCGTGATTTGGGTAGAGATTTTAAAATTTTGAGTATTTTACAAACTTTATCTAAAATCTAGAATTATTTTTCAGCGGATAGTTTTGTGCTTTTAAATTTTTAAAAAAGCTTTCGCATATAATTTGCGTAGAATTTAAAAAGCCCTCGGAAGTCGTATTCCGAGGGCAAATATCTGTATATTTTTAACAGATTAGCCATTAGTACCTGCGCTACCGCCTGTGCTTGAGCTTGAGCTTGAGCTTGAGCTAGTAGATGTATCTTCTTCTCCAAAGTTCACACCTTTGCCACCGAATGTGATTGAACCATCTTTAGCAGAGTCTTTGATTTGTTTCAAACCAGGCATACTCCATACTTTGGCACATAGACCAGTATTACCGAAAGTAAATGTAGCATTACCATCGTTGTCTTCTAGCTTAGTTACTGTCAAACACTCAGCAGATTTGGCTTTAACTGGGTGAGAAACTTTTGTCATCTCAGTTAAATCATCAGTTGCGTCAATATCACCTGTTTTTGACCACTTGCCTTGGCTTGTATAGTATGCACCTAGGTCTGAAATCAATGTTTGAGCGTTTGTAGCTGCTTTTGAAATCTCAGCATCATCACGAGTAGCTGCTAGTCTTGGAATAGCAACAGCTGCTAAGATACCTAAAATAACGATAACGAAGATCAACTCAATCATAGTGAAACCTTTTCTCATGGTTTCCTCCTTGTAAATAGATTTCATTTTACATACATATATGTAAAACTTGCGTGGATTATAGCAAAAAAAATTAAAAAATTCAATTATTTTTGTAAAAAATTTGAAAAAATTTTAAAATTTTATAAAAAAGTCCCATTTTTGCGCTATTTTATAAATGTATAAAATTTTGCATCTAAAATTTATAGAATTTTAAATTTTTTATCATATTGCTTTCTTTTGGGGTTATAATAAAATCGTTATTATAACCCCCTCCATTAAATTTGGCTAAATTTATAGCGATGCGTAGCGCACCATGAGGCAAGTGTCAAGTTTAGCGAGCTTTTCGAGGACTGATTTTTGCACCTGAGAATCGACCAAAATCACGGCTAGTGCGTTGCCGTCCTCGCCTCTGCCTAGGCGGAAGTCAGCGATATTGATATTCTCGTCGGCTAAAATCGTGCTTATGTTTTTGATGACGCCAGGGACATCGGTGTTTTTGAAGATTATCATCTTGCCTTTTGGCTTGAAGTCAGTTTTAAATCCATTGACATTTACGATGCGACCCTCTTTGCCGTCAAAGACCGTGCCCACGACGCTCGAAGTATCCTTGTCTGTGATAATCGTAACGCCAATCTCATTTTTGTAGATACTGCCCACGCACTCTTTATACTCGGTCTCGATACCCTTCTCATCGGCTAGGAATTTCGCATTGACATAATTTAGCGAATCGCCCAAACTATCGTGTAGTGCGCCCACGATAGCGAAAACTAGCATTGAATTTAAGTATTGTGAAATCTCGCCACTACCCTCGATTTTGATAGATTTTATCGGACCTTTGTTGATTTGGGCGGCTAGATAAGCCATTTTTGATATCAAATCCACATACGCTTCGATTGAGGCTGGTAAATCCTCGGATTTGATAGGCAAATTTAGCGCATTTGGGTAGCTGATACCGCGTGCTGCGCTGATAGCTTGCTCTGCGGCCTCGACTGCGATATTTCTTTGTGATTCCAAAGTATTCGCGCCAAGGTGCGGAGTGGCGGTTAAATTTTCGATATCTAAAAAGTCATGCGAAGTGGCTGGTTCTTTGTCGAAAACATCTATGCCAAGATATGCGATTTTGCCTGATTTTAGATTTTTTACTAAGGCTGCTTCGTTGTATAATCCACCGCGCGCGCAGTTTATGAGGCGCACGCCGTCTTTCATCTTCGCAATTTGTGGCTCGTCGATCATATTGATAGTTTCGCGGTTTTTTGGCGTGTGGATTGTGATGAAATCGCACGCTAGGATATCGTCGAAATTCGTAGTGTATTTCACGCCTAGTTTTGTGGCCTTTTCTGGATCGATGTATGGGTCATACGCGATGACGCTCATACCAAAGCCAAGTGCGCGCACACCCACGCGAGAGCCGATATTACCGAAGCCGATAATGCCTAGGCTTTTTTTGTATAGCTCGGTGCCATACCATTTTTCGCGTTTCCAAATGCGATTGATTTTCAAATCATTACACGAATTTACATATTTGCGGGCGGCATTTAGCAGGTGGCACATAGTCATCTCCACAGCGGCGATTGTGTTTGCCGTAGGGACATTCATAAGGATAATTCCGCGCTTAGAGCAGCCGTCGATATCGCAGTTATCCACGCCCACGCCAGCGCGCACGATAGCTTTGAGATTAGTTCCTGAATTTAGAAATTTCTCATCTACCGCAGTCGAGCTTCTAGTGATTGCTACATCTGCATCGCCAAGCATGCCGTAAAGTTCGTCTTTTGGGACATCGGTAGCGTCGATTACATTGATATCTGATTCTTTTGAGAGAAGTTCAAAACCTATATTGTGGATTGCGTCGCAAACTATTACAGTTTTCATAAATTTCTCCTATTTTGTATGTGGAGTTGCAAGGCAAAACTGCCTTGCAAGCGGGGTTATTTTAGTTGATCTTTGATAAGATCTCCCAAAGTCATTTTTTCGTCATCGCTATTTACTTCGTTTAAAAGCTCGCGCTCTTTTTGGTGAGCTAGTCTGCGAACACTTAGGCGAATACGATTTTTCTTTTCGTCGATAAATGCGATCGCAGCTTCGATTTCATCGCCGATTTTGATCTCATCTGCGCTCTTATCGCCCAAATCCTCTTTGCGAAGTAGCGCATCTACGCCACCTTCTAACTCTACGAAGATTCCGAAATCTTTGATATCGCGAATTTTACCTTTTACGACATCGCCTTGTTTGTGAGATTTCGCATAATCGCTAATCGGGCTATCGCCTAGCTCTTTGCGATTTAGTGAAATTTTTTGTGTGTCGTTGTCGATTTTGATAATTTTGACTTCTAGTTCATCGCCGATTTTGAATAAATTTTTGCATTTTTCGTTTCTATCCCAAGAAGCGTCTTCATTGTGCAAAAGACCCTCTACGCCGTCGATTCTAACAAACGCACCAAAATTTGTGATTGTTGTGATTGCACCTTTTACCACATCGCCGACTTTGTATTTTGCCAAAAATTCATCAAATGGTTTTGGAAGCAAGTTTTTAAGGCTTACTCTTAGTCTTCTTTCATCTGGGTTGATTTCTACGACTTCTACATCGATTTCTTCGCCCTCGCTGATGAAGTCTTTTGGATTTTTGATATTTTTATCCCATGAAATTTCGCTAATGTGCAAAAATCCCTCGATATCGTTGCCTAAATCAACAAATGCGCCATAAGGCTCGATATTGCTGATTTTTACGCGGATTGTGTCGCCGACTTCTAGGCTGTCTTTGATCTCGTTCCAAGGATCTGGCATTGCAGCTTTGATTGAAAGAGATAGGTGTTTTTTGTCACTATCGTATTTGACGACTTTGACAGGGACTTTGTCGCCGTCTTTATAAAGCGAGCTAGGATTTACAGGGCCTTTGTATGAAATTTCGCTGTAATGAACTAGACCATCTACGCCACCTACATCGACAAACATGCCATAAGTTGTGATTTTTTTAACAGTGCCTTCAATAACACCCTCAGTAGCTACGATTTTTTCGATGATTTCTTTGCTAGCTTTGCGGTCCTCATCAAGCAATTTTTTGCGTGAAACCACGATACTTAGCTCATCTTCATTTACTTTTAGAACTTTTACTTTAAAAGTCTTGCCGATAGCACCATTTGGGTTTTTAAGCGCACTTTGAGAGCGTGGCATAAAAAACTCAACATCATCTTCGCTAACGCAAACATAACCGCCTTTGTTAAAAGAGACGATTTTGACATCATATACATTTTCTGCATTTTCATCGTAAGAATCAATAAATGCTTTGACTTTTTCTTTTTTTATAGCTTTTCTATATGATACGACCGGGCGACCACCTCTACTTCCGATTATCGCGACTTTAATGTCATCACCTACTTTTACACACAAGTTTCCTTGGGCGTCGCTCACTTCGGATACATCCAAAACTCCTTCTAGCTTTCTACCCACATCTACGAAAATCTCGTTGTCTTTAACAGCGATAACCTTACCTGTGACTACCTCATCGTGTGATTTTTGGTTGTCATACTCTTCTAACAATTTCGCAAAATCTTCATCTGCGTGATTTTGAACTTTCTCGTTCACCTCGGCCATAAAGCTTCCTTTAAATTTATTTACATTTTTAACAAAAATGCTAAAAACTAAATCTTACCTAAATTTTGCTTTTAATCAACTAAATTTTTTTAAATTTTGATATGTTAAATTTGAGATGAAATTTTAAAATTTTGATATTTTTTCGATTTTTTCAACAACTTTTTTGATAATCCAATCAGGCGTGCTAGCCCCTGCGCTAATCCCGCATAAATTTTTGTTTTTAAACCAAATTTGCTCGATTTCGTCTTCGTTTTCGATCAAATAACTATCCTTGCAAAAGCTTTGCGAAATCAAAAAAAGCTGCTTTGTATTTGATGAATTTTTGCCACCCACAATTATCATAATATCGGCTTTTTTGGCAAGTTCGGCGGCTGCTTCTTGATTTTCTAGCGTTGCGTTGCAGATGGTGTTAAAAATACGCACCTCGCGCGATTTTTGCATTAAATAATCCACGATTTTGACAAAATTTTCGATTTTTTTCGTAGTTTGCGAAACTACCGCAACCTTTGAATTTAGCTTAATCTCGTCCAATTCGCTTGGCTCTAAAACCACAAAAACTCTGCCCTTAGCATAGGATTTCACCCCTTTTACCTCTGGGTGGTTGCTATCGCCAAAAATCACGATATCATACCCCTCATCGCTCATTTTTTCGACGATTTGCTGTGGTTTGGTCACGAAGGGGCAGGTTGCGTCAATGAGCTCTTTATTTTGCGCTCTTAGACGCGTCAAATCCTCTTTTTGGATACCATGAGTGCGGATTATGAGCTTTTTTTCATCGCTTACTTCGCTAGCATCTTTTAGGGTTTTAACGCCAAAATTTTGCCTTAGGCGGTTGATCTCTTCTGCGTTATGAATTAATTCGCCAATAGTCGAGGCTTCGCCTGCGTTTTCTGCGATTTTAATCGCTCTTTTTACCCCGAAGCAAAAGCCGTAGCTTTTGGCCATTTCAATCCTCAACGCTAGCTCCGATTTGTTTTAAAATTTCGCTGAAATTTGGAAAAGATGTCGCGATACATTTGGCATCTTCTATCATCATACCGCATTTAAGCCCCAAAATAGCGAAGCTCATCGCAATTCTGTGATCGCCATGAGGCGTGATGATTGCTGGGCTCATTTCTCCACCGCCTATGATTTCAAAGCCATCTTCTAGCTCGCTAGCTTTCACGCCACACGCCTTTAATCCCTCGACCATGACAGCTATGCGGTCGCACTCTTTGACGCGAAGTTCTTTTGCGTTTTTTAGGGTGCTTTTGCCCTGCGCGCAGGCAAACGCCACGGCTAGGGCTGGGGCTTCATCTATCATCCACGGGATATTTTCGCTAACATCTACGGCGTGAAGCGGAGCGTAAGAAATTTCGATATCACCGATTTCTTCGTAAATTTCATCGGTTTTTTTGTAGCTGATTTTCGCGCCCATTTTCTTTAAAATTTCGTAAGCTTCTATGCGAGTTTTATTTAAAAGCATTTTTTTTAGCACGATATGCGAGCTCGGGATTATCGAGGCTGCCACAGCGTAATAAAACGCCGAGCTTGGGTCGTTTGGCACGAAAATTTCAAGCGGTTTAAGTGGCGCGCGTAGTGGCTCTACACGCAGTTCAAGGCCGTTTGTGCTGATGTCAGCTCCCATGGCTTTTAGCATTTTTTCGCTGTGATCGCGGCTTAGCTCAGGTTCGCTAAATTTGCAACCATTGCTATTAAGGGCGGCTAAAATCATAGCGGTTTTGACCTGAGCAGATGAAATTTTGCTATCAAATTCGAAATATTCAAGCCTGTTTCCCTCGATTGCAATCGGAGCTTTGTTCGCATTATCGCGACCATAAATTTTCGCCCCTACTTTGCTTAGGGGACCCCCTATTCTGCGCATTGGGCGTTCGTTTAGATATTTATCGCCACTTAGGACGAAAAATCCCTTAACCGAGCTTAAAAGCCCCATAAAAAGGCGAATCGTAGTGCCTGAGTTCCCACACTCTAATGGCATATTTGGCTCTTTTATCGCGCCTTTTGGCGTGATTTCGACCAAAGCACCCACTCGCTTGACCTCTGCGCCCAGAGCCTCTACGATTTTTAGCGTATTTAGCGTATCCTCGGCTAGCAAAAAATTTGAAATTTTGCTTGTCCTATCCGATAAAAGCGCGAAAATTGCGCTTCTATGAGAGATCGATTTGTCTGAGCCGATATTTGAAATTTCGGCATTTAATGGCGATTTTTGAGCGAAAATTCTCATCGTAATTCTAATCCTAAATTTTGATTTAATGCTTGTAAAATTTTATCCATAAAGCCCGCTACTTCGTCATCTTCAAGGGTTTTGTTATCGTCTTGGAAACTAAATTTAATTGTCAGACTTGCACTATCTTTTAGGCTTTCGTCTCTGTATAAATCAGTCGGCAAAAATTCCTTCAAAGCGTCGATTTTAAGGGAGCTTATAACCTCTTTAATCTTTTCAAATCTAAGGTCATTTGGCACCAAAATGCTTAAATCGCGCGAAATACTAGGGAATTTCGAATAAGCATTTGCCATAATTCTTTCAAATTTTAGCTTTTCAAAATCAATCTCGCACAAATATGTTTTTTCCAAATCGCGACTTTTTTCCACATCGCCATCTACGCGCCCTATAAAGCCCACAATTTCGCCATTTTGCTCGATTAGGGCTTGTTCGAATTCGCTTAAAAAGCCGATTTTTTGCTCTGGAATTTTCACGCTAAATTTACCAATCACGCTTTGAATTAATCCCGCAAAGTATAGAAAATCCACAGCCGCAGGTTTCGCGCCGTTTGCGATAGAGCTTTCGTTTTTTAGTCCGCTTGCGACAAATCCCAGTTTTTGCGATTGCACGCCCTCAGCGTCAAAAACCGTGCCAAGCTCGAAAAGTTTGACGCTTTTTTTAGAATTTTTCAAATTTCGCTCAGCAGAGGCCAAAAGATGATTTATTAGAGTTGGGCGAAGCGCGTCTAACTCGCTATTGATCGGGTTTAAAATCTCTTTTTTGCACGGCGTAAATCCAAGAGAGGCTAAAATTTTGCTATCGTCAAAGACATAATGCACGCACTCGAAAAATCCCAGCGCAGCCGCTTTTTTGCGCACTTTGCGTGAATTTTGCAAATTTATATAAGTTTCATTTATGCGTGTTTTTTCCTCGAATTTCATCGGTGCTGAGGCGATATTATCAATGCCTACGATTCGCACGATTTCCTCGCAAATATCATGCGCATTTAACACATCGTGCCTAAAATGCGGAACTTTGGCGTTGATAAAATCAGCCTCTATGCTGATATCAAATCCTAGTTTTTTTAGAATTTTTACGATTTGATCGCGCGAAATATCTGCGCCAATCATTTTATTAATCTCTTTGTCGCTAAATCTAATCGTTACAGGCTCATACGCGCTCGAAATTCTTTGCGCGCCAGCATACGGCAAAATCGAAGGATTTTCGCCCAAAATGCGAAATAAAAGATCCGTGCCCACGCCTAGGCTTGGCTCGCTACCGCGAGATGAGCGATAAACCTGCTCGTCGCCTTTTAGGCTTTTGTTTTCGTTTATGGCTTTTGCGATGACAAGGGGTTTGGTGTAGTTTGCCTCGATGATTACGATTTTTGCCTCATCGCAGGCTTTGAAATTTTCATCTTGGCAAATTCCAGCGATACTTAGCAGTTTTTCACCGCAATACACGCCAAATTCGCCGTTTTGTAGCTGTTTAATATCAAGTGAAATTTTTTCGCTCCCACCAGCGATTTTTTCGAAATCATACGCCCTTAGCAAAACTCCCGTCGCGTGCGTAACATAAGCTAAGTAGTTTTGCACAGCGCACGAGCCTAGCAAATCGGCAATCGCAAGACGCAAAATGTGTTTGAAGGAAAGGCCGAAATTTTTCTTTGCTTCAAAGGCGCGAAACGAAAATCTCGCGTTGCTTTCGGCGTTTGTATGGACATTTAGAATTCTGCCGATTCCCGGGGCATTTTCAGGGTCTTTGAACTCGACTTTTTCTTTCAACGCTAAATTTAACCCAGCGCTAAGATCTCGCGCGATACCTAAAATACTAAGGCAATCGCCCCTATTTGCAGTAAGCTCGATCTCGATTATATCGTCGTTAAAAATTTCATACTCATTTAGCGCCTTGCCAGGGATTAGCTCGCCGATACTTTCGTCTAAAATCATAATCCCGTCAAAGGTCTTAGGAAGCCCAAGCTCGGTCGATGAGCAAATCATACCAAAGCTCTCTTCGCCACGAAGTTTGGCTGGTTTGATCTCCAATCCGCCAGGAAGCTTCGCTCCCACGAGTGCTACTGCTACAAACTGCCCAGCATCGACATTTTTGGCTCCGCACACGATTTGGAGCGTTTTTTCGCCGACATCGACTTCGCAGACATTTAAATGGTCTGAATTTTCGTGGCGTCTTTTGCTTTTGACTAGCCCCACGACGACCAAATTTGGGATATTCATGCGAGTGTGCGCATCGACCTCTAAGCCAATCGAATTTAGCGTAAGGGCTAAATTTTCTGATGAGACTTCGCTTAAATCAATCCAATCTTGTAACCAATTTTTCGTTATTATCATTTAAATTGCTCCAATAATCTAATATCGCCTTCAAAAAGTGAGCGCAAATCAGGAATTCTATGAAGTAGCATAGCAAATCTCTCGACCCCAAGCCCAAAGGCATATCCGCTCACATCGCTCCATTTTACCGCTTTAAACACATTTGGATCTACCACGCCACTTCCTAGCACTTCTAGCCAGCCAGTTTGTTTGCACACGCGACAGCCCGATCCGCCACAGAAAATACAGCTAATATCAACCTCTGTGCTAGGCTCGGTAAATGGGAAAAAGCTAGGGCGAAATCGCACCTTTACATCGCCAAACATATAATGCAAAAAATCCTCTAAAATGTATTTTAAATTTGCAAAGCTCACATTTGCGCCCTTTTCGACGACCAGACCCTCTACTTGGTGAAACATCGGAGTATGTGTCAAATCCATATCGCGTCTAAATACCGCACCCGGGGCTATCATACGCACTGGCGGAGTTTTGAATTTCTCCATTGTGCGGATTTGCACGCCGCTAGTGTGTGTGCGCAAAAGCTCGCCTGAATTTAGATAAAATGTATCTTGCATATCGCGCGCTGGGTGGTATTTCGGTAAATTTAGCGCTTCGAAATTGTGGAAATCATCTTCGATTAGCGGACCAGATTCTACGCTGAAATTTTGCGATACAAAATAATCAATTATCTTATCCATAGTCTCCATTACAGGGTGAAGTGCCCCGCTAGCGACATTTTCGTTAAACAGCGTAACATCGATCGCCTCTTTTTTCATCGCCTCTTTTTGCGCGATTGCCTCCAAGGCTGATTTTTTCGCGCTAATTAGCTCGGAAAAAATATCTCGCTTTTGGTTTGCCTCTTTTGCAAATTCCTTTTTTTGCTCGGCAGGGACGGACTTTAACTGAGCGAAAAGCTCGGTGATAACGCCCTTTTTGCCAAATAATTCAAGGCGGATTTTTTCGATTTCATCTAAGCTAGTGGCTGCTTCGATTTTGGCTTTGATTTCTTGCAAAATTTATCCTTTTTGTAAAAAAATGAATTTTGCGATTGTAGTTAAAAATTGATAAAAACAAGGTAAAAATTCATAAATTTGAAATTTTTAGCTATAATTCGCCCTGATTTTTTAACCCAAAAAGGATTTATTATGAATATTTTCGAAAGAATTGTTTCAGGCGAAATTCCATGCAACAAAGTCCTAGAAAACGACGATTTTCTGGCATTTCACGACATTAGTCCAAAAGCTCCAATACACATTTTGGCAATTCCAAAAAAATGTTATGAAAACTTCCAAGTAACCCCGCCAGAGGTCATGGTCGGTCTTAGCAGTTTTATCAAGGAAGTCGCTGTGAAAATGGGGCTAGATAAGACAGGTTACCGCCTAGTGTGCAACTGCGGCGAAAACAGCGGCCAAGAGGTCATGCACCTGCACTTTCATATCCTTGGTGGAACAAAACTTCCATGGGATAACACAAACGGCGCGAATACGCACGATAAATTCTAAATCTACAAATTTCACAAGTCGCCAAATTTGGCGACTTTTCTGCTTTTTTAAATTTTAAAATTTCCATTTTCTCCACAATTAAGTAAATTTTAATAGGGGCGGGGTTACAATCACTTCCTTTAAATTTACCCAAATAGGAGTATATATGAAAAAATCTATTTTTGGTTGCGCTATTATCGCGCTTTTAGTAAGTGGATGTGGTTATGTCAAAAAACCATTTGTAAAAGAGGCTTCACTTTTGGATAGAGCCGAGCTTGCCACAGGTATAGAAAAATCAAATTTAACAATCGTTAAAGACTCAGTAGTCAGCGAAATCGACTCTGTGCATTTTAAGGTCAATGATAACAAAGGCAATCTATACAGATGCTATTTCACCAGCGTCGTAGCACTAGATTCTGATACGCTATGCACCAAAATCGGCGGCGCAAATGGCGCGTCAAACCAAAAATGCAACGCATTGCTAAAAAAAGCAGGAAAATGCTAGACTAAATTTGACTGAAATTTCAAGGTTTAGATTTCGGATTTAAATTTTGAGATTAAATTTAAAAAAGTCGCCGAATTTGGCGACTTTTATTGAGGTTTGCAAAGATTATTTTGCAAGCATTGCATCAAGCATCCAAAGGCGTTTTTCGTATCCGCCAAGTTTGTCTTGTGCGAAATTTGATGTTACGATATCGCCTGCTTCGTCTGCGATTTCGGCTAGTTTTTTGAACTCTTTTAGCAAATATTCATAGGCTTTTTTCACATTTTTTAGCACTTCTTCTGCGCTATAATCGTCTTTTAGATCGATTGGAGCAGAGGCTAGTTTGATTAGCTCTTCGGCTTTGATTACTGGTTTGCCACCGATTTGCAAGGCTCTTTCAGCTGCGTCATCGAAAAGCACGCCAAACTCATCGTAAGCTTCCTCTGTGTAAGAGTGGATTGGCGCAAATTGTAGGCCTTTGATATTCCAGTGATATGCGTGAAATGCGACAAATAGCGCGTGTGCATCTGCTTGGATTTGGTTTAGTTGTTTTGTTACTTTTGACATTTTCATGTCTCCTTTCATAATTTAAATTCGGCGGTATTATAAACGATAAATTTAAATAAAAAGTATCTAATTAATAAATTTTATTATTTAGAACTCTCAAATTTACAAAATTTACATATAATTAAGGCTTTATATCAAAATTTAAAGAGCAGAAATGGTAAAAGTTTTTTTGATCGAAGATGACGCTGAGTTTGCTGGATTGATAGCCGAATTTTTGGGCTTGCGAGGCATTAGCGTGGAGGCGTGCGAGGATCCGTTTTTGGCGATTAGCACGGATTTGGCGCAGTTTGATTTGGTTTTACTAGACCTGGGGCTTCCTGGCATGGACGGGCTGGAAGTTTGCAAAGAAATCCGCAAAAAAAGCAAAATCCCGGTTATCGTTTCGAGCGCGCGCGCCTCGACCGTCGATAAAGTAAGCGCCCTGCAAATCGGGGCTGATGACTACCTGCCCAAACCATACGACCCAGACGAGCTATACGCGCGCATAATCTCGCTTTTGCGCAGGGCAAATGATTTTAAAGAAGAGGGCGAAAATTTAGCGTTTAGCGTGGATAAAAATCTAGGCGATGTGCTGTTTAACGGCGTAAATTTAGGGCTTACGCTGGCTGAGTTTGAAGTGCTTGGCGAGCTAGTTCGCAACTTCCCAGCCGCTGTCAGCAAGGAGCAAATTTTGCGCGCCTCACCCTCGATTGTATCGGCAAATGAGAAAAATTTGGAGATGATAATCAGCAAAATTCGAGCCAAAATCAAACCTCACAGCGAGGCAAATCACATAATCTCGCTTCGTGGTAGAGGGTATCGCCTTGCCAAATAGCGAGCAAAATTTGGCGCAGATGAATTCTCAAAATTCGGCGCAAACGGATACGCAAAAAGGCGCAAAAATTTCAGCGCAGTATTCAGCACAACCTAGTCTGCAAAACAGCGCGCAAAAGTCCATTTTCAGGCGCATTTTGATACTTTTTTTGGTAGCGTTTTTGGGGATAGTTTTTTTATGGTTTGGCGTGCATAGCTGGAAGGATTATCGCTACAAAGAGACTTTGCGCCTAAATTTACGGCTAAATTTGCAAAGTTTCCAAGAAGAGCTTTTAAACGCTAGCTTGCCAAGCGATGAAATTTTGGCGCAAAACGGCTTTGTTTTAGCCGAAAATTTCGGCACCAAAAACGCCAAAATCATCGAGAGCTTCGGCGATAAAAACAGCGGCTATCAGATCGTAAAATCAGGGCGCGAGGAGCTGTTTTTCATATACACGCCGATTAATTATATGGTTTTGCGCGCCTTGGATAATGACCGAGATTTCGCGGTTTTCGACATTTTTTTCTGCGTTTTGCTAGGTATTTTGGCACTACTTTTTTTCTTTTTAAACAAGGCTTTGGCGCCACTAAATTTGCTTTATTCAAATTTGCTAAATTTAAAAAACGGCGAGTTTAAAATTTTGGAAATCAAAAGCGATTATAAAGAAATTTCTCGTATCCAAAACGCCTATAATAGCGCGATTTTGCGCATAAAACAGCTTCTTGGCACCAGAGAAATGTTTAACAAAATCTTTATGCACGAGATGAAAACGCCCCTTGCCAAGGGCGCTTTCTACCTAAAAAACGCTCCCAGCCCGCAAAATCAGGGCAATTTGGCTAGGCTTTTTGCGCAGATAAACGAGCAGTTAGAAAATTTCAGGCTTCTTGAAAGTCTGGTTAGCTCCGAGGCGGTAGAGTGCGAGCAAATGGGCTTTGGCGAGGTTTTTGAGCGCACACGCGAAAAGCTAAATTTGCACGAAAATGATAAAATTTGCGTTGATTTAGCGCGCGATTTTAAAATTTACGGAAGCGCCGAGCTGTGGGAGATATGTCTTAAAAATTTAATCGAAAATGCGCTGAATTACTCGCCAAATCACGAGATTAAAATTTACGCCACGCATGGCGCGATAGTTTTCGAAAACAGCGGCGAGCCCCTTGCCAAGGACATTTCTAGCGCGAACGGCGAGCTGGAACTAAACTGGAAATTGGATAAAAGCGTGCGCCATAAAAGTTCGAGCGGGTATGGATTTGGGCTATTTATCATACAAAAAACAGCGATTTTAAACGGCTACGAAATCGCCTATTCGCACGAAAATGGCGTGAATTTTATAAAATTTATAAAAAAACAATCTGATTAAATTTGCCTTATTTATCGTTGCGAGTGGGCGAAATAATCGCTAATGTAAAAGTAACAAAATCGCAAATTTAAATCATTTCGTATCGATGATAAATAATATGACCTAAATTTAAATTTGCAAAGGAATTTTATAAAAAGGACTGAATTTGAAAAATTGGAATAAAAAGAAATTTGATAAAAATTTAAATACTAATTCAAATAGAAACCAAAGAGATTATGATAAAGAGCCGTTGATTTTGCGTGATTATTCTGGTTTTCCGATTGGATTTCATCATTTAGGAATTTTGATATTTTGGATTAGTGCTTCTTTGTTTTGTATTAGCTTTTTAGATGATTTTGAAAGTGGAATTTTAGATATAAATCAAATAAGTCAAACGCTAATTAATTTTACTTGTTTAGCGATAGGATTTGTAATAATTGATTATTTTAATATCATTAAATCAAAGAAAAAATATATTACTTACTACGCTTCAAAAGTTGCGTATTGCGATGAAAAATTTAAAGAAATTAGCACCGAAGATTTACGCCACAACGGAATAGTTGTAAGGGCTGTTTGGTTTTTAAACACGATATTTACAACAACTTTTGGCAAGATGATTTTGGCTATATTTTTGATAGCGAATTTTATAAAAGGAACTTTTGAAACGGCTTTTATTGGCATATTACTTTTAATATTCATATTGTTAGTAGCTGAATTTTTAGAAATTTTAGTTTTTATGGGAATTTATAAAAAATCAAATAAAAGCCTTAAAAATTTTTGGCAAATATTCCTAAAATTTCAGTTAAATATCGAATATGCACAAGAGATACATTGGTATGATTCTAGGGAATTTGATAATGCAGGGCTTTATTCTATACATTTATTTTGCTTCAACGAAAATGATTATAAACAAGTGAGAGACTACATTATGGCTATATTTCATATAGATATAAACAAAAATTTAAGCGAACAACAATTTCAAAAATTTTTCCAATAAGGAGACAAAAAAATGAGTAATTCTAGCAGAATTAACAAGGCTACTAGTGAGCTAAACAAGGCAGAGGAGAGATTATTAAACTCTCTTGGATTGAGTGATGAGATAATTAAATCGTTTAAAAATAACCGGTGGTGTTTAGATATTAGCGGTTTGGTATCAAATTTAGCGTAAATTTTTGTCAAAGTTAGCTTTGGTTAGCAAAGCGTGGGTTTTGGGGTTAGTTTGTGCGCGTATAATCACGCCAACTTTAAAGCAAAGGAGAAAAAATGAAAAAGTTAGTTCTATCATTAGCGTGCGCTGTTTTGGCAACTGGGGCTTTCGCACAAGATCCGCAAGGTGCTCAAACTCCGCTTCCATGCGCAAACGCCCAGCATAAATGCGCTCCAAATTTAATGCCAAAAATGGGCGGATTTAAGGGTGGTTTCCACGATAGCGCAATGCCATGCGCTGGCGATATGAAAAACTGCGAGGCAAAGGGGGCGAAATTTGGCCAAGGTATGAAAAAATTCCACAAAATGGGGCACAACGACCGCTACACAGGTGCGATTATGCGCGAGCTTCCACGCCTTGATCTAAGCGATGAGCAATGGGCGAAGGTGCGCAGAATAATGTTTGAAGCAAACGAAGCGCGAATCGCCAAAAAATCAGAGCCACGCGAGAATTTGCTAGAAGATATCGCTAATTTTGACAAAGCCAAATTTATCGAAAATAATAGCAAAAAATTTACCGAGCAAATCACCGCCGAGGCTGGTGTCATAGAGGCTTTGCTTGGCGTGCTAAGCAGCGAGCAAAAGTCAAATTTGGCTAAAAATTTAAAAGAGCGCAAGGAAAAAAGAGAAGCGCAAAAAGAGCTTAAAAAAGATAAAAAATAAGCCTTCCTAAAATAATTTCATACTCCCCTAACCCTGCGAATTTCGCGGGGTTTTTTAAATTTATCACTAAATTTAGCACCAAATTTTCAAAACTGCGCAAATTTCAAAATTTAACTCGCACAAAAATATTTCGCTTCGTATTTTAAGTAACAAAAGGGTAAAATTACAAAATTTAGAATTTTTAAGGAGAAGAAATGGGAAAATTTGTGAATAATGTCGATGAATTTTTCAAATTTTGCGAAGAAAACGAAGTTAAATTTGTCGATTTCCGCTTTACGGATATGAAGGGATTTTGGCACTCTATCAGCTACAATATCAAAATCGTCGAACCAGATCAGTTCAAAAATGGTATCCCAATGGACGCTAGCTCGATGGACGGCTGGCAACCAATCGATAAAAGCGATATGCTAATGATGCCAGATGTCGAAACTGCATTTTTAGATCCATTTACCGCAGACCCTACGGCTGTGGTTTTTAGCGATATTTTCGATATTTACAAGGGCGAACTTTACGAAAAATGCCCTCGCTCAATCGCAAAAAAGGCTATGAAATACCTAAAAGATAGCGGGCTTGGCGATGAGGCGTATTTCGGGGCTGAAAATGAATTTTTTATCTTTGATAATGTCAAAATCGTCGATAGCACAAACTGCGCTATGTATGAGATAGACACCGAAGAGGGCGAGTGGAACGACGATACGAACTTCTCATCAGGATACAATAGCGGCCACCGCCCACGCAAAAAAGGCGGATATTTGATGACTCAGCCAATCGATACAGCCACTGATTTAAGGGCTGAGATGATGCAGGTTTTGGAGCAAGTGGGCTTAGATGTCATGCTAGGACACCACGAAGTAGCCCAAGGCCAAAACGAAATCGGCGTGAAATTTGGCAATCTAGTCGAAATGGCTGACAATGTCCAAAAACTAAAATATGTCATCAAAATGGTAGCTCAACTAAACGGCAAAACCGCGACTTTCATGCCAAAACCGCTTTATGGCGACAACGGAAATGGCATGCATGTGCATCAATCAGTCTGGAAAGACGGCAAAAACCTATTTTATGGCGAGGGAAATTACGCGAATTTAAGCGATTTCGCTAGATGGTATATCGGTGGCGTGCTAGCTCACGCAAGAAGCGTCGCAGCCTTTACAAACGCCAGCACAAACAGCTACAAACGCCTAATTCCGGGCTTTGAGGCTCCGTCGATTTTGACATATTCTAGCCAAAACCGCTCAGCCTCTGTGCGAATTCCTTATGGCGCAGGCGAAAAGAGCGTGCGGGCTGAATTTCGCTTCCCAGATAGCACTTCAAATCCATATTTAGCCTTCGCTGCAATGCTAATGGCAGGACTTGATGGCGTGAAAAACAAAATCGAGCCAGCAGGGCCAATGGACGAAAATTTATTTAAACTAACCCTTGATGAGATTCGCGAGCGCGGTATCGAGCAGTTCCCGCACACGCTTCGTGGCTCGCTAGAAGCGCTGATCCGCGATAGAGCGTATCTCAAAGATATTATGAGCGACGATTTTATCCAAGCCTATCAACACATGAAATTTAAAACCCAAGTTTGGCCATACGAAGCACGCCCTACTCCGTATGAGTTTAAGATGAATTTTTCGTGCTAGGGGCGCGTGGGCGAAAGTGATTTCGCCCAAATTTCAAAATTTTGAAACTCAAACTCTTTTATAACAAAAAAGAATTTTGCCTATTTTCGCTTTTTATCATTTTGATTTTTGCGCTAAATTTGGCGTTTAAATACCACAAATTTTGCGAATTTAAGGCAAATTCTCGCATATTTTTACAAAGCCAAATTTTAAATTCTTACGACAAAACAAACGCCAAAGGCCGCACATACACCGTGCTAAAACTAAAATCAGGGAATTTTACGATTTATACCACGACCAAAACCGGGCGCGAATTCCCACGATTCGCGCGCGTGAGTGTGGGTATCATCACGCAAAATTTGAGTTTTTTGGATTTTGTGAAGGCTAGATTTTATGCGCCAAATTTTAAAATTTCAGCCCCATTTTACGAAAACTCGCCCAAAACCAAAGCCATAAATTTTATTCGTTCTCAGCACGCAAACCCCCTCATAGCCGATCTTTACAGCGCGCTGTATTTCGCCACGCCTATGCCTTATGATTTACGCCAAAACATCACGCACTGGGGGATCGCGCATATTGTCTCAATTAGCGGATTTCATTTAGGCATTATTTTTTCGTCGTTTTTCCTAATCTTTGCGCCGATTTATCGCATTTTGCAGAGGCGATTTTTCCCATGGCGAAATCTCAAATTTGACCTCAGCGTTACGGCGATTTTGCTGATGATTGGCTATCTTTTTGTGCTGGATTTCACGCCTAGTTTTTTGCGTTCGCTGGCGATGTGCGTAGTGGGATTTTTCCTTTTGTGGCGCAATTTCGAGCTTTTAAATTTCGCCAATCTCTTCCTTAGCATTGCCCTTTTACTAGCCGTTTTTCCGCATTTAGCTTTTAGCGTGGGGTTTTATTTTTCCTCCCTTGGCGTGCTTTATATTTTTTTGTATTCGCACCATTTTTGGGGCAAATTTGGCACTCTCGCAAATTTAGCGCTTTTTAATCTTTATGTCTGGTTTGCGATGAATATCGCGGTGTATTTTTTCTTTCCGCTGGCTTCATTTCAGCAACTTAGCGTGATTATCATCGGATATATTTTTGTGATTTTTTACCCTCTTAGCGTGGTTTTGCACCTGTGCGGATTGGGCGGGGTTTTTGATGAGGCTTTGATTAGTTTTTTAAATTTCACGCTTCCAAGCTTTAAAGCGCAAATTCCACTTCCACTTTTTGTGCTTACAAATTTATGCGCTCTTGGCGCTATTCGCTCTAAAACATGTGCCTTGATATGCCCTATTTTAGGAATTTTGCCGATATTTTTCATAACTTAAATTTTAAAATTTATTTTGAAATTTAAGCAAAATATACACCCCATCGCTGTATAATAAAAAGTTAAATTTTCATTTCATTTTAAGGGGTAAATTATGTTAAAGATTCCTTACGGCAACACCTTTATCGACTTTGACGAGGGGGACGCAAATGTTTTGCGCTCTAAAATCGACGAGCTTAAAGCCGAGGGTAGCGGCCTAGAAATCGTAAAAAAAGCTATGGCGAACCCGATTGATAGCCCGCGATTGTGCGAGCTTGCCAAAGGCAAGAAAAACTGCGTCATCATCATCTCAGACCACACCCGCCCAGTGCCAAGCAAGGATATTTTGCCAAATATGTTTGCCGAGCTAAAAGAGGGAAATCCTGATATCGAAATCACGCTTTTAGTCTCTACTGGATTTCACCGCCCTACCACAGAGGCCGAGCTTCGCGCCAAACTAGGCGATGAAATTTATGAAAGCTCAAAAATCGTGGTGCATGATTGCTTCGATCCTGATTCAAACACACAAATCGGCATTTTGCCATCGGGTGCGCCTTGCGTCATCGATAAAGTCGCCGTAGAAACCGAGCTTTTGGTATCAGAGGGCTTCATCGAACCGCACTTTTTCGCTGGATTTAGTGGCGGCAGAAAGAGCGTTTTGCCTGGTGTTTGCGACAAAGTAACCGTGCTAGGAAATCACTGCTCAAAATTCATAGATAGCGAATTTGCCCGCACTGGTGTGCTAGATGGCAATCCATTGCACACAGATATGCTAGCAGCGGCGAAATTTGCCAAACTCGCCTACATCGTAAATGTCGTAATCGACGAGGATAAAAAAACAGTCGCAGCATTTGCGGGAAATTATGTTACAGCGCACAGAGCGGGTTGCGACTTTTTGCTAAGTTACGCAAAAGTCGAGCCAAAAATGGCAGACATCGTCATCACATCAAACGGCGGCGCGCCACTTGATCAAAATCTCTACCAATGCGTCAAATCAATGACCGCAGCTGAGGCTACCTGCAACCCTGGTGGCGTCATCATCGAGTGCTCATACTGCGCCGATGGACACGGTGGCGAGGGATTTTATCGCTCGCTTAAAGATTGCGAAAGCGCGCAGGCTTTTTACGATCAATGTATGGCAACCCCACAAGAAAAAACAATCCCAGATCAATGGGAGAGCCAAATTCTCGCGCGTGTTTTGATCAAACACACAGTCATCATGGTAACACGCCCTGAGATTAAAACCATGGTCGAAGATATGAAAATGAAATATGCCGCTAGCCTTGAAGAAGCCCTAGAAATGGCGCATGCGCTAGGCAAAAAGAGTCTAACTGTGATTCCAAACGGAATTTCCGTAATCGTAAAAAAATAATTTCTGCTCGGGGGCTTCGCGCCCCCTGATTTTTGCTTTTTTAAAATTTAATCTCTAAAATTTATCAAATTTGTCAAATTTGTCAAAATTTGTCATTGCGAGGCGACTTGTCGCCGAAGCAAAATGAGCGTAGCGACCCAAGCGAAGTGAAGGGGCATTTCACAGAAACATTTTTGCTTCGCAAAAAGCGCTTCGCTTGTTTTGGACGAGCCGTAGGCGAAGTCAATCTACGACTTTAAAATTCCTTGCGCCGAATTTGCTGTCATTGCGAGCTTTTGCAAAAACAAGAAATTCCCACACCCTTAATTTGTCATTGCGAGAATTTTTGCGAAGCAAAAATTCGTGGCAATCTACGAGCTAAAATCACCAAAACGCAAATTCCGTGTCATTGCGAGAAAACGAAGTTTTCGAAGCAATCCAGGGAAATTTAAATTTAAAATTCAACCTAAATTTAGCATTGAACGATTTTTTAAATTTTAAGCAAAATTTTAAAATTCTCTGTAAGGGGGAGGGCGCGCTTTTTAGGAGACGCTACCCTCCCCCTTACCAACCCCCACCCCTGTAAAACCTTAGAAGTGGCTAAATTTTAAAAAGCGTTGCTTTTTAAAATTTAGCTGGTTTTATTTTTCGTTACGGCTTCGCCGTGCTAGATTGCTTCGCTCGTTGCACTCGCTCGCAATGACAAATCAAACAAAATTTACGCTCAATAGCGCATTATACGCACGCCCGAATTCTCGGCGCAGTATTCCCCAGCCCTGCCACAAAACAACCAAAATTTCAAAATTTAGCGAAATTTTAAGCGTTATATTAGTTTTATTCGATATAATGCGATTTCTTATTACTTGGACAGGTGGGTGAGCTGGCCGAAACCACACCCCTGCTAAGGGTGCAGCTTCTAACCGGGGCTCGAGGGTTCGAATCCCTCCCTGTCCGCCACCAATCAAAATCCCAAAATCTACCCTTTCATTACCAATTTTCTGTATAATAGGCAAATTTTATGAAAGGTGAAATCATGAAAAATATCAAACAAATCTCACACCCCCTAATCGAGCACAAACTCTCAATCCTGCGAGATAAAAAGACAGATCCGTTTCAGTTTCGTATGCTAATCGACGAGATTAGCTATCTAATGCTTTTTGAAGCAAGCAATGATTTGCGCCTAAAAGACGCGCCGATTACGACGCCTGTGGCGAAAATGACAGCAAAAAGATTAGACGAAAAGATTATGATATGCCCTATTTTACGCGCTGCGCTTGGTATGCTAGATGCTGTCTTTAAGCTAATTCCAGATGCGAGCGTCGGGTTTTTGGGCTTTCAGCGAAATGAAGAGAGTTTGCAGGCTGAGTTTTTCTACGCAAAACTCCCGACTGACTACAAAGAGCGCACCGCAATCATCATAGATCCGATGTTTGCCACCGGTGGCACGGCGATTGACGCGGTGAAATTCTTAAAAGAAAAAGGCGTGAAAAAGATCAAATTTATCTCTATCATCGCAGCACCTGAGGGACTGAAAAAATTCAGCGAAATCTACCCAGATGTGCCTGTATATACCGCCGCGATCGACGAGAAGCTAAACGAAAACGGCTACATCGTCCCAGGTCTAGGAGACGCTGGCGATAGGGTGTTTAATACGATGAAGTAATTAAATTTTTAGAAGAAATCGTAAATTTTAACTACCAAATCTCTTCAAGCTTTCCTTAAATTTTCAAGGAAAGCTTTATATTTATATTATTTTTGAATAATCGCCAAAATTTTATACTTATAACCAACTATCTTTCAAAATTGCATCTTTGTATTTCGAAAAATCTGTTACTCGGTGGCGTTCGTTCGTTACTTCGATATAACAACGACCGCCGAATAATTCTCTGACCTTTTGGACATTATTTACCAAAACTTCGTCGCTTTGGGATACAAAAATACTCATTGCAATCGTAATTGACGGGTTAAATTTATAATTGTAAGTCGCTCGTTCTGTGATGAAATCGTAGTTTTGCGGGTCAAAACACGGATTAAAAAGGACCAATTCGCTGTATTTTTTCTCAGCAAGTGCTCTGGCATAATAGCACCCAAGCGATGAAGCGATTATTTTAAAATCGTCTTTTTCTGGAAGTTGCGCTAATAAATTTTGATAGTTTGTTTTGAAATCCGCCCTGCTATCCCAGCCCAAAACTTCAACCTCAATCCCTAGTTTTTCGATATTTTGCGCGGTTTGTGCGCCTGTCGAATTATATCCGTGTATGTAAAAATATTTTGTGTTATCGTTTTCTGGCGCACACGCTATGCCTAATTTAATTTTTCGTTTTGCTTTTAGTTTTTTAATATTTTTTATCATTTTTTAATTCCTTGCGGATAAAATTTTCTTTTTTAAAATAACACAAATTTATTTACTTGATTTTTTGAAGATAAAAAGTTGAAATGATTTATTAGATTGTAACAAAATATCTTAAATTTAACCCTTTAATAATCTTTGAATAAGTTTTATAGCCATGTCTTTCGGAGAGCCTTTATAATCTTCTAGTAGCTCTCTTATACATATTCGCTCGATTTTATTTTGTATTTTCTTTGAAATTTCGCTTTTATCTTTTTTTAAATTTATCAATTCTTTTTCTAGCATTTTTGCAAAATCATCAGCCTTAATATCCACAGTTTCTCTATTTATATGATA
This sequence comes from Campylobacter sp. JMF_01 NE2, assembly GCF_027737365.1. Lineage (NCBI taxonomy): Bacteria > Pseudomonadati > Campylobacterota > Epsilonproteobacteria > Campylobacterales > Campylobacteraceae > Campylobacter > Campylobacter sp. JMF_01 NE2. Next base: position 212,823 of record NZ_JAOVTR010000001.1, read on the forward strand.
TTCAAAAGTATTTCCGACACTCATTTTTAATTTATTTTCTAAAATATCTCTGATTACGGGATTTTCAATTATAAGTTTAATGTTCCCATTACTACCATCTTTTAGCCTATCGGCGTTTAGGTTATCCAAATACTCCAAAAACACATTATCAAACTCTTTATCGTTCATAAATTTAAGCGATATATTTTTCTTCGTATTTTTTATTTTAGTTGAACTTATTTTCAAAAGTCGCTCATTTTCAGCATTTGAATTTTTATCAAAAAAGTGATTTTCGTCATATTTGTTTATCAGATAAATCAGATAATCATAAATATCATTTTTCGAGTAGGCATAAAGCCCACTCGATTTTATAGTATTCCAAAGTTCGTCTAGTAATTCGGTTGAATTTTTTATCGTTATATCATTATTCATTTTTTATCTCCTTTAATTTTTACGCCATGGTTTAGAGCTTATTGTGCTTCCTTTATTGTTATACACATATACCGTGCCATATTTGCCATCGCTATTTTTATCTAGAACAGAAACCGTTGTGCTAGTATAGCCAACGAGCTCTCCTAACCTAGAAAATAACATACTTCCTTTTAGATTATAGACATACACATAATTTCCGTCTTGCACAGCCGAACCGATAAGCTCTCTTTGATTTTTTTCCTCCATTTCTTTATTTTTCCGTTCCATTTCTCTTTGATTTTTTTCTTGCATTTCTTTATTTTTTCGCTCTATTTCTTTCATTTGTTTTTTATGCATTTTTTCCATTTTTCGTTCATCATATATGTCATCATCTTGCGAAGCACTGCTAAATGAAGAATTTATTCTGCCAAAAAAAGAAAATATCGGACGCAAAATTTTTTTATAAATGATATAAAAAATTGTAACATAAAATATGGCTTTAATTCCTTCCATTATGCTTGGTGGCTCTTTTTCTGCATTTGTTTGTGTATATTCTATTTTTTCTTGTGCTACCTGTGCAGATTGAGAATTTGCTTTGGTTTGTGGTTGTTGGGCAATTTGTTCTTGTATAGTTTGCTCTTGTTCGACAATTACTGTCTCTTCAATATTTTTTGTTGGTTCTTTTGTACAATCTTCTACCAAATTTCCTGCAATCAAATTTTCATAACACGAACAATTTCCACCAAGTTCGCAAGATTTTTTTAGATATTGAGTGGCAAATTTTGTATCTCCTTGCTTTGCAGCTATCTCGCCCAAAGCTCCGCACGCACTAGCAATGCCCCCTTTGCATAACAACATTAGTTCGTTCAGCTCATTTTTGATAGCTTCTGCCTCTTCAATATCTTGTTCTGGCTCTTTTTCACAATCTTCTACCGAATTTCCTGCCATAAAATTTTCATAACATAAACAATTTCCGCCGAGTTCGCAAGATTTCCTTAAATACGAAGTAGCAAATTTTTTATCCCCTTGACTTGCAGCTATCTCGCCGACAGCCCCACACGCACTAGCCTGCCCGTTTTCGCATAACAAAATCAACTCGTTTAATCCGTTTTGGATATTTTTGCCCAAAAAAATATCTGATTTTATGGCTGAAACATCTGCACTCAATAAAATAGAAAATACACAAAACAAAACTGACAAAAATCTCATTTTTATTCCTTATCCAAATATTTATTGCAATCAGGAATTGTGTTTTTAAATTGTTCATTTTGGTTTAAAATACAACTGATTTTACCGCCATATTTATCAGCTACGCTTGAAAAATCACAAATTTTAGTGCGGTATTCACGAGCTTTCGCCTCATTTCCAGCTTGTAAATACATACACGATGTATAAAGGCAGAAATTTTCACTTACATTTTGTTCGCAAAGCATAGCACAAGCATTTATTCCTTCGCTTCTGCAATCAGGTTCCGATACGCTCTCTTCTAATGCTTGATTTAATTCTGCACAGCCGTTAAATAACATTACAGCAACAACTAAGATAGAAAATTGAAATAATTTTTTCATAATTTCTCCTTTTTTTAAAAATTTCCCCTAATTCTACCCAATTTTCCATAAATTTATTCAATTCGAAGTCTATAAATATTCAATACGAATAAAAAAATATTTAAAATTCAAAGAAGTTATTCATTTTGAATATTTAGGACGAAAATGGAAATTTACGAAAAAATCGCCGAAATCGCAAAAGAAAAAAATATCAGCAAAAAAGAGCTTGTCAGGCGTATTCTATCGCTCGAACCACACCTAAACTCCACAGGCGAAATCCCAAGCGAACCCGCACTTTACAACTACCTCAACGGCAACCGAGAGCTAAAAGTCGAGCTAATCCCGTTCATCGCTCAGGCGTTAGGCATCTTCGAACAGGAACTTTTCATCTGCAACGAAAACGACAAGGCGAGATTTTACAACCATTTAGCCAAAACCTACGCCACGCTCGACCCCGAATTTAGTGAGCTTTTGCCTTATGCTTCGCCGATTTTGCTCAAACACATAAAGCTACTTTTACGCGAAAGCAAAGCCCAAACCCAAAATTTAATGCAATAACTCAAACCCCGCAAAACCCCTAAATTTAAAACCAAATTTCTATCCCAAACTAATCAAATTTTTTCAATCAACTCTAATCAAATTTCGCTACAATTCGCCCCGAAAAAAGCAGGTCTGCTTAACTTATCCAAAAGGCAATTTAATGCCAAAATCAACCATACTTTTTATCATTTCAGGTACCCTTCTTGGCCTTGGCGGAGCCGCGCTCGTGCATTATGGTAACCCCGCGAATATGGGCGTTTGCGCCGCGTGTTTCTTGCGCGATACAGCTGGTGCGCTCGGCTTTCACAGAGCGGCCGTGGTGCAATACATACGCCCAGAAATCATCGGCCTTATCATCGGCGGTTTTATCGCCTCGCTAATTAGCGGCGAGTATCGCACACTCTCGGCCTCATCGCCATTTACGAGATTTATCTTAGGGATTTTTGCGATGATTGGCTGTTTAGTGTTTTTGGGCTGTCCGTGGAGAGCGTTTTTGCGCCTAGGCGGTGGCGATATGAGCGCAATCGCTGGCGTGGTGGGGCTATTTGCTGGGGTGGCTTGTGGCAGGTTTTTTAAGGCTAGTGGATACGAAACGGAGCGCGAAAACGAGCTTTCAAAACCGCTTGGCGCAATGCCACTTATCATTGGAATTTTGCTTTTGTTAGCACTCATTAGCGGGGTGAAATTTGGCGAAAATGGCGCGATTTTTAGCTCTACAACGGGCCCTGGTTCGCAACATGCGCCGATTTTTATCTCCCTAATCGTAGCCATCATCATCGGCGCGGCTATGCAAAGAAGCAAATTTTGCTCCGTTGGCGCACTTTCACGCACTTTTAACGGCGATTTTTCTATGTTTTGGGGTATAGTAGCAGTGATCGCGAGTGCCTCAATCGCAAATTTGGCGTTTGGGCAGTATAAATTCGGCTTCGAAGCTCAACCAATCGCGCATAACGAATTTATCTGGAATTTCGCCGGCATGGCATTGGCGGGGCTGTGCTTTTCTCTGTGCGAAGGCTGTCCTGGCAAACACCTAGTCCAGGCTGGAAGCGGAAACCTAAACTCTGCGATTTTCATCGCTGGCATGGCGTGTGGCGGGGCTATCGCGCATAATTTCTCGCTAGCTAGCTCGGCTAAGGGAATTACAGAATTTGCGCCGTATGCGGTGGCGCTTGGCTTTGCGTTTTGTGCGTATTTTGGGATTTTTAGTAGGCAAAAAGCCTAAATTTGAAATTTGGCGCGACCTAACACTCGCGCCAAATTTTTAAGAAGTTAAAATTTTAATCAATGCGAATTTCGCGGTGATTACATAGTTAAAAATTGGCTGTATAAATCATCTAACAAAAAGTAGTGTTTAGGGACATTGCCGTTATAAAATGGCCCGATTGTCTCATCGTATTTTTTATCAAAATACCCTGCTTGCGAGAGCTCGAAAATCTTTTGATCGACCAATTGTAGCATATCTCTGTTGCCCTTTTGGGTCACGACGCAGTCGAAAAATGTCTCGCCGATTTTTGGGATTGATACTTCGAAATTTAGATCTAGCACCGGCACAGAGGCGACTGAGACGATATTGTGCATATACGCGTCAGCCTCGCCACGATTGACCTTGTCGTAGCAGTCTTTGTTGTTTTGGCATGGCACTGGGGTTATATTAGGGTTTTTGCGCACCCAGACATCTGAGTTGCTCTCACCGATGACGGCTATTCTTTTGCCCTCTAAATCCTCGATTGATTTGATACCGGCTGATCTTTTCGAAACGGTTGAGAGATTGATAGAAAAATACGGTACCGAAAAATCAGCCACTTGGGCGCGTTTTTCGTTTCTAGTGTAAGCTGCGATTAGCAAATCGACCTTGTTGTCTTTGACATAGTCTAAGCGCTCTTTTTGAGGCACGCCTACGAACTCTATCCTGCCCTCATCGCCTAAAATAGCCTTTGCGATCTCTTTTGCGAAGTCAATCTCAAAGCCAACAAATGAGCCATCGCTTTGCAACACGCTAAATGGTGCCATGTGCTCGCTCACACCGATTCTTAAAACCTTGCTAGATTTGATTTGATCTAGCGTGTTTGCGCTGGCTACGCCAGCACCCAAGCAAGCTACGCCCGCCAATGAACAAAGAAGTTTTTTCATGATTTCCCCTTTTAACGAAATAAAGTGCGATTATAACCCGTGTTCATTAAAGCATTTTAAAATTTAAAACTAAAATTACACTAAAATTATATAAAATATAAAACTTATTGATATTATAAAAATTTAAATAAGAATTTTTAAAAAATTTAAAAAAGGGGCGTAAATTTAAAATTTACGCCCAAGCAAGAGATTTTGGATCGATTTTTTCTGCGCCAAAATACTTGCCATACACATCGTTGTAGATAATTCCCAAGCACTCTTTAAATCTCGGATCCTCTTCTGCGCTAATCGCGTTTAAAACAGCTGTTTTGACGCTAGCAGGGTTTTTAGGCTCACCGCTTGTGCGAAGCGCGTCCATAAATTTGTCATAAAGCTCGTCAGCATGGACATAGCTCATCAAAAATCTTGCCTTTTGGTAAGCTGATTTTTCGAAAGCCATATCGCCTACTAACGAAGGTTTATCTGTGAAAATAAAATTCTCACTTTTTTCAAATTTCTGCTCTTTTAGCTTTTGATCTACTAGCCCAAGCGCGCTAGCTAGCCCGTATAAAATGCCAGCTGGGTGCGGAGGACAGCCAGGGATAAAGACATCGACTGGAATTACGCTTTGCGCACCGCCCCACACGGCGTAACTATCATGGAAGATTCCGCCACTTGAACCGCACGCACCCAAGGCTACGACGATTTTTGGCTCAGGGATTGCCTCATACGCGCGCAAAAGCGGATAATACATCTGCCTAGTAACAGGTCCAGTTACGAGCAAAATATCGGCGTGGCGCGGGTTTGCGACGAGCTTGAAGCCAAATCTCTCTGGATCCCATTGTGGAGCAAGAGTGGCGAAAATCTCGATTTCGCAACCATTACAGCTACCGCAATCGACACGAAAAACGCTGAAACTTCGCCTAATTTGTTTTAAAAATTTTAATTTATCATCGCCGCTCATCACACAATCCTTTGATAATCATTTTCTCGCATTTTCGCTGCTGTGTTTTCGCGTTTGCAAGCAGGGCAAATTTGCGTATATTCTCTGGCTAGCTTTTTGCGATCATCGCTCATATTTGAAGCCGTGATTCTACTAAGCGCGGTTTGGACAAAACGCTTCGAAGTAAAGGCCTTGCCACACTGTGAGCAGTTATGCGCCTCCATAGTGCCACACACATGCAAATCAGCTCGATTGAAATTCACGCCTAGTTCAAATTTAGAGCTAAGTTTGATAGCCTTTGTAGGGCATACCTCTTCGCAACGACCACAAAAAATGCACCTGCCAGTATCGTATCGCCACACTACTGACTTTTCATCTTCGATTTTGACGCTGATTGCGTTTGGTGGGCAAGCCACGCCACAAGACGCGCAACCAATGCACAAAGCATAGGTGTATTCTGGGCGGCCTCTGAAATTTTCGGTCATTTCATACGGCGCTAACGGATAAGGCTTTGTAACAACTCCCTTTTTTTTCACTAAATCAAAAATTTTCATCTAATTTCCTTTTTGGCAAATCGCTTTAAGCTCTTTTCCGGCTAAAATTTTGCTTTTTCCGCTTTTTATATCAACCACGGTTAGCCTTTCGGTGCATGAATAGCACGGATCTAGGCTACATACGATAAGCGCGGCATCGGCAACAGTGTAACCACGAAGCTGATGAGCTAGGGCTGGCCAGTTGCTAAATGTAGGAGCCTTAACGCGCCATCTATAAACCTTTTGGCTTCCGCTTTGCATTATCCAGTGTATATCTTCGCCGCGTGGTGCTTCGATACAGCCGATTGCATAGCTATTTGGCGTTATACGATAATCACTACTTACGATAATATCGCCGCCCGGCATCAAGTCAATACATTGTCTAATTATGCTAATAGCATCTATCGTATCATGATAACGAACTTTTACTCTACCATAAACATCGCAACTAGTTTCGGTATTGATATTAAATTTAAGTTTTTTCGTAAAATCATCAGGGTGATCATAACGAACATCTCTTTTAAACCCGCTAGCTCTTATAGTAGGTCCTACTGAGCCGTAATCCCTACCTACCTGCGGATCTAAAACACCGATTCCCTTCCAGCGAGACATTTGTCTTTCATCATTTATGATAACATCCCAAATTTCATCAAATTCTTGTTCGATTTTAACAAGCAAATGAAGCATTTGTTTTATCTCTTTTGCTCTAATATCTCTTCTCATACCGCCAACAGCAACAGTTCCGTAAGTTTTACGACCGCCTGTAATGATTTGAGCTAAATCAAGCGTATATTCACGAATTCTAAAAACATGCATAAATGCGGTGTAGTTTCCTGTAACTTCACACGCTAAACCGATATTTAGCAAGTTCGAGTGAAGTCTTTCAACTTCTGCACTCATTATACGAAGCGCTTGCGCGCGCTCAGGAATTTCTAACCCCATAGCGTTTTCTGCGGCTCTTGCCATAGCGATAGAGTGCGCAAAACCGCAAATTCCACAAACTCTCTCGGCTAAAAACGCCATTTGAGTGTAGTTCATACGATTTTCGGCTAGTTTTTCCATGCCTCTGTGCTCATAATACAGCCTATAATCCGCATCTACAATCGTATCGCCGTCGCAATAAAGCCTAAAATGCCCCGGCTCATCAGCCGTGATATGAAGTGGTCCAAGCGGGATAGCTTGGGTATTTACGCCAGTTGGCTTTTTAAATTCATAATCAGGCTCTACGCTTAATGGATCTGGACGGAATTTATAATTCATCTCATCTTTTCTAAGCGGATATAAATCTAGTGGCCAATCATCACTCATAGCAAGTCTTCTTGGATCGATTAACCCTTCCGCTCTAAGCCCAAAGAGATCAAAAGCTTCTCTTTCATACCAAACAGCAGCCTTAACGAGTGGCGTAACTGACGGATAAACAGGATCATCAGCCGGAATTAAAGTTTTAACGGTTATAAAGCATTTCTCTTCTAATTCATCATCTTGGCTAAATTTAGAACCCTCCATAGAAAGCACATAATAAAGCGCAAAATGTTTATTTATAGGCCTTTCATCGTTTGCTACCATCGTCACTAACCAACCGCCGATACCATAATATAGCTTATTTACCACAGCAGGCAGGTCGTTTCTATCGACCAAAATCGTTATTTGTTTATCGGTTTGTCTAGTGGTTTCAAGTATGTTAAATTCGCTTTCGATTTGACTAATGTATAAATCACCTATCATCTTAAATCCTTTATTAAATTCACGCTCAAATCAAGCAAATTCCAGAAAAACTCAAACTTCCAAAGTCCAAAAGCGATAACAAAAAAGCCCAAAAATATAAGCGGTAAATTTTCAAACAAACTCATCTCTTTATCGTATTTTAACTCGCTTTGGTTTTTGCCAAATGAAGCTAGGAAAAAGTGTGAAAAGTCCGCTATGAAAATAACTGCTAATGCAATCGCAAAAATAATCGCTACGACATATCGCTCTGTCAAAATTGCTTGTGTAAAAGTCATAAATTCGCTTACAAATATCGCAAAAGCTGGAACTCCAACAAGTGAGCAAATCGAAATTCCAAAAAACACGCAAGTAAGCGGCGCGGTGTAGGCTAGACCGCCCATTTTGTGCATATTGTTTGTTTGGTAAATTCTCCAAGTATTTCCCGTGGTAAGGAAAGCTAGGGCTTTTGTAAGGCTGTGAGCTAGGCAATGGAAAAGTGCTGCTGCTACGCCGATTTTCCCGCCAACTCCCAAAGCAAATGCGATAACGCCCATATGAACTACGCTGTGATAAGCAAGCATGCGTTTTACATCGTGTTGAGTTACCAAGAAATACCCAGCCACATAAAGTGTAATCACGCCACTTACTAGCATAGTATCCATTACAAATTCCATGCCGACTGAATTTGCAGCGATAAAATAGTATCTAATGAGAGCTAGCATTGCGACTTTTAGCACTATACCGCTAAGCACAGCAGAAGTCGGAGATGGACCTTGTGCGTGAGCATCAGGAAGCCAAGTATGAGTTGGAACAAGACCTGCTTTTGTGCCAAATCCCACAAGAGCTAGGATAAAAATAACTTTCATCGTAAGCGGATCGATTTTTTTATCAATCAAATCCGTAAATAAAATCCCGCCGCTTGAATAAAGCAAAATAGTAGCCAACATAGCAAACGCTAGACCAAGAGAGCAGATCATTACATATTTATAACCGGCTTCTACGATTTGTTTTTTCTTATTATAAACAACCATAAAAACGCTACTTAGCGTTGTTGCTTCGACAGCTGCCCACATAATAGCAATATCATTTGCCACAGCAGATAGTATCATAGCAAATGTCGTGATATAGGCTAAAATTAGCATTTTTTTGATTTTTTTAGGACTTTCATCTCTCCAACCAAGATAAGTAGGAAAATATAGCGTTACCAAAGTCCCTGTAATGCCGATGATTGTCAGATAAATTCCACCCAAGCTATCTAAAAACAGCATTTTATTTAGTGCGAAAAGCGGCGAATATCCTATAAGCGAAATAGCTTTAAAAATAACCGCACAAATAATTAGCGCAAAGACCAAATTCGCGACTTTTATCTTGTTATCAGGCACGAAATAAATCAACGCCGCAAATATTAACGGCAAAATAAGCAATAAACATATTATCATACTCAACCCTTTAACTCGCTGGCTAAATTCGTATTTTGGCTACCAAAGACCTCTTTGTATCTAACCGCCAAAATAGCCATAATCGCGATTCCAAACACAGCGTCGCTTAAAATTCCAAGCTCGACTAGCGAACTAGCATTACAAGCGTTTGTGGCTAAATTTAGATGAACCGCGTTTTCTATCAAACAATAAGCCAAAATTTGTTTTAAAAACGACCTTCTTAAAATAAATCCGCAAACCCCAATCCAAAATGTAAAAATCGCAGCGCAAATGACAAATTCATTTTGGATAATTGCAAATTTCATAAAGATTGGCGTCAAAAGATAAGCTAGCCCAATCGAAAAAGCAAAAGCTATCACAGGCGATAAGAAAAAGCCAGTGTATGGGTCGTTTTCGTGCTTTTCATCGATTCTAATAAGGGTAAAGAAAAGTATCGCAGGCACCAAAATCACCTTGGTAATGACCGCGATTATCGCCCACGAATACAGCTCGCCAGCTCCAAATTTGGCCGCCATGATAAAAAATAGCGTCACCAAACAAAGGGTATTTAACGCATAAAGAGAAATTGAAATTTTATAATCCCTAAACGAAAATACCGCCAAAGAAATCATCATCAAAAGTATTGCAAACACTTCCATATCAAACCCCCGCAGCAAACAAAATCACGCTTAAAATGCCAAGTCCTAGCATCCACGAAGCGTTTAATTTCAAAGTCGAAAGCATTGCATACCTAGGACCGAAGTTATCGATTAGCACGGCAAGCGTTGTGGCTAATTCGACCAAAATTATCGTAAAAATGCAATCTAGTAGTAAATTATTAAACCCAAAAGGGATAAAAATTTTAACAAATAGGCAAATTACAGCAAATTGTTTTAACATAGCGCCAATGTCGATGAGTGCCAAATCTCTACCGCTAAATTCAGCCACGACGCCTTCTTGGACCTCTTGTTCTGCTTCTGCTATATCAAAAGGCTTTCTTGACATTTCAATATAAACAGCCCACAAAAACACAATCCCAGCGACTATAAACGATGCTTTTGCGCCGATTTCGCCATTTATCACAGCTTGGTGAATTTTGACCAAATTTGTATCGCCAAACATCGCACAAACCACGATTACACCGCAAATCATAATAGGCTCAGCATAAAGAGCAAGCATATTTTCTCTGTTTGCGCCGATTGCCGCAAATGGGTTTAGGCTATCAAATGCTGCTAAATTTAAAATAACTCTAAATGCGACCAGCAGATACACGATAACAATCAAATCTGAAATGCTCTCACACCTAGCGGCCGTTAGCATTACCAAAAACGCTCCGATTGCCACGAGCAGATATGGCGTCCATTTAAAGACAAAATGGGCTGAATTTGGAGCCGTTCGCTTTCTGCGCAAAAGTTTTAACAAATCATAATAAGTTTGCCAAATCGGAGGTCCTTGGCGAGACTGGATTTTTGCGCGCAAACTTCGACAAATACCGTCAAATAGTGGCATCAAGGCAAGAGCTAAAAGTAGTTGTAATATCATAGTTTGCCTCCAAAAAAGTAAAATATTCCCACGCCCATAACGCCAAGATAAAGCACCATATAAAATGCATAAGTAGCACTCTTGCCGTTTTGCATAATGGCGATTTTATCGGCTATTTTCATATTTATATCAATTATTGGTTTATAGATATATTCCATAAAAACATCTTTTACGACAATGCTGTAAGACGCACCTTTTTTGCGCATTTTTATGCACATAAATTTAGCCAAAACTCGCCTTAAATCACCCACGGCTGTGTTTGAATTTGGCAAGAAATCGTTGCTGAATTTAAATCCGTTCGCCCACGGATCGCTTAGTTTTGGTTTATCAAAAGGCGATTTGAAAACTAGCAAAATCACAAATGGCAAAATTAACATAGCAATCAAACATAGCCAAAGCAATGAAAACGATAGCGTCGCTCCGCTATCTGATACTGGCATAAATGACCAAATTTTACTCACAAACATAGGCGATGAAAGAGCCAAAATCACACAGAAAAGCGCCAAAATCACCATAGGCACGAGCGAGAAAATCGAAGCCTCTCTATACTCGCCTTTGGCTTTGCCACTAAATATTAATCCATAAAATTTAACGAAGGCAAACGCACAAAGCACGCCAGCTAGCGTCAAACCGATAGTTGAAAGCGCAAAAACTAATCTTGAAATTCCAGGATCTGTTTTTGATAAAAGCGCTTTATATATCAACCACTCGCTCGCAAAGCCGTTAAATAGCGGAATTGCGACTATGCTTAACACAGCTATTAGCGAACAAAACGCAGTGATTGGCATAAATTTGGCCAAACCGCCCAAAGAGTTGATTTTTAGCTTTTTGCTTGCATTGTAGATATTTCCAGCAGCAAAGAACAAAACAGCCTTGAACACGCTGTGATTTAAGCTATGCAAAATCGCACCAGCCAAACCAAACGCAGCTAATATATTATTATTAGTCGCCAAGCCATAAAGTCCAGCACCAAGTGCTAGCAAGATAATTCCCATATTTTCAACAGAACTATATGCGATTAGTTTTTTATACTCGTTTTGAAGCGCAGCAAAAATGATACCCCAAACAGCACCAAATGCGCCCAAAATCATCATAGCTAAGGCAAAAGAGGCAGGGATTTTGGCAATTAACATAAATTTAATCAAACCAAAAATTGCGACCTTACTCATCGCAGAACTAAATAACGCTGAGACATTTGAATTTGCAAGAGGATATGCTAGCGGGCTCCACACATGAAACGGTGCAAGACCAGCCTTCGTGCCAAATCCGATAAAAAGCAAAATGCAAATAAATAAAGATGAAGCATTGAAATTCCAGTCGCTAAAATGCAAACTTCCAGCACTATGCGCCATAATCAAAAACGCTATAACGATACAAAACGCACCCACTTGCGCCACGCCAAGATATAGCATAACTGTGAAATTTGAGCTTGGAGTGTCGTTGAATTTGAGCATTAGCGCAGAAACTAGCGTCATTAACTCCCATAAAACCACGAATCCAAAGACATCATTACTACTAATAACCATTAGCATGCTTAGCATAAAAAAGCTAAAAAGCGCAGATTTTACAGCGAAATTCAGCTTGAAATTTTGCAAATATCCAAGCGAATAAATCGCACTCATCGCGCCTATAAAACATACTATAAAACTAAAAAACGCACCCAAAGGCGTTAGCAAAAAGCTTGGTTCAAACAAAAATCCCCTAAGCACAAATTCGCTACTTCCATGCAGTTGCGATAGGAAATACAGCGCGCCCACTACCGAAATAGCGGCATTTGAAATAAATCCAAAATACAAAGCAGTCTTTTGCGAATTATAAAGAGCTAAGCTGATAACGCCTATTAATAAGTATGAAATAAAAATAAATTCAAGCATTGTCATCCTTATTATCGTTAGATTTCAAATTCGGATTTTTTGCCCCTTTGCTCTCTTTTTTCGGTTTAGAGGCTACTTTTTGCGGTTTTATCTCATCACTAGGCTTAGCTTCTACTTTTGGCTCGGCTTTGACTTCCGCTTTTGGCTCGGTTTTTGCTTCGACCGTTTGAGGAGCTGGTTTTTGGACTACTTTCTCAGCTGACGCAGGAGTTAGGGCAGGAGCTGTTTGTGGGGCTGGTTTTTCAGCCGGTTTTTGGGCTGGCGCACTCTGTGGTGCAGAAGTCGTGTCAGGAGCCACTTTTTCAGCCACTTTTTCAGCTGGTTTTTCAGCCACGCTCGCTTCTGGCGCAGGTTTTGGCGCAGGTGGAGCCACGAACTCGCTTAGATCAACATCTCTATCGCTGATAGCCTTGATGAAATTTTGCATATTTTCCGTATTTTTGAGTTTTTTTCCGATTTTATGCTCCGAATTTGAATCTAGCATTATAATCGCACCTTTTGGACAGGCTTCGACACAGGCCGAGCCCTCTTGCCTACCATCACAAATATCGCATTTGACAGCGAGACTTGGAAATCCCGGTTGGCTAAGATAGTTCGCGTCTTTTTCGACTCCAAAAACACCAGTGCTATCTAATGAGACGGCGCCATACGGACAGGCTACAGTGCAAAGCCCACAGCCGACGCATAAATGCTCATTGAGATGGACAAAATCTGTTAAATTTTGCAAAGCACCGCTTGGGCAAACTACGGCGCATGGAGCATCGTCGCATTGGCGACATTGGTTTGTAGCAGAAGTTTTTTCTACTTTGAATACTCTAATGCGTGTAATTCCTAGTTTGCCGCGTTTTATAGATTCTTTAACACAAGCCTTCTCGCACGCCTTGCAACCTATGCAAAGCTCCGGATTTGTGATTACAATTTGATGAATTTTACTCACACGACAGCCTTTTCAAAGAAATCTGATAATTGACGCGTAAATTTATCAAAATTCGTCTAAATTTAGGTTGAAAAATTTATTTATTATTAAAATTTTATTAATATGAAACTAAAATTTAACTACCAAATTTTAAAATTTCGGTGTGAAAAATGTGTCATCGTGAATGTTGTTAAACGCACTTTCTAAGCTGATAAAAAATTTCGGGTGAGCCTTTTCATACTGGGCTAAAAGCTCCTTTGTCGCGGCTCTGGCGATTGGTTCCTTGCCTCCGTATTGTTTGGCTGGACAGCTATCTTCTTCGTTCATCACTGGAAGCTCATTTTGCGCCGCACACGCGCTTAGCTGGCGCTCTCTGGCTAGGATTAGTGGGCGGATTATTACTAGGCCGTTTTGGGCGGTGTATTTTGGAGCTAGGGTGCGAAGTGCGCCATTGTAGGTGAAATTCATAAAAAAACTCTCCGCAGCGTCGTCTAAATGGTGAGCTATGGCGATTTTGTTAAAGCCGTTTTCGAGTGCGTATGTGTAGAGATAGCCTCTGCGCATGCGCGAGCAAAAACTGCAAAATGTGGTGTTTGCGCGGATTTTTTCCTTGCCAAATTCGAAAATTTTGGTTTCAATGATACGATATGGGATTTCGTGTTTCTTAAAATGCGCTGAAATTTCGCCTAAATTCTCGCCTATACCATAGCTTATCGTGACGGCCTCGAACTCCCATTTTAGCGGGCTTACACTTTGGAAATGCTTCAAAATATGTGCCAAAGACATGCTGTCTTTGCCGCCACTTAACCCGAGCAAAATTTTATCGCCCTCTTCGAACATTTTGTATTTTGCGTTGGTTTGGCCGACCACGCGCAAAAGTTTTTTGGAGATATTTATCAAAGAAGTTCGACCATTTTTAGGGCTAAATTTGCGCTTATTTTCGCGCTTTTTACGACGAATTCGTCGAAATCAAACTCGGCTTTGTTTCCAGCCTCGTCGCTAATGGCTCTTAACACGCAAAAGCTAACGCCTAGCGCATGGCAAACCTGCGCCACGCTAGCGCCCTCCATTTCTACCGCGCTCGCGTCGAATTCGGCCCCAATCCAAGCTTTGCGCGCCTCGTCGCATACGAATTGATCGCCACTTGCGATAATGCCTGATTTTAAATTTAGCCCCAATTCCCTTGCCGCGCGCTGTGCGATTTCGTTAAGATTCGCGTCAGTATCCACAAAAATCGGGCTTCCAGGCACAAATCCATGTGGGTGGCCAAAGGCCGTGATATCCAAATCATGCTGGACTAAACGGGTAGCGTATAAAATTTCGCCGATTTTTAAACCCTCTTTAAGCGCGCCTGCAACGCCCGTGAAAATAAGCTTCTCTGCGCCGAATTTTTCTATCATCAGCGTGGCAGTAAGGGTAGAATTTACCTTGCCGATTTTTGAGTAAGCGATGATAAGCTCGTGCGCGCCGAATTTCGCAAGGTAGAATTCGTTGTTTGCATAATCAATCTTTTTGGCGTCTAAATTCGCCAAAAGTGGCTCTATTTCCTCTGGCATTGCGCCTAAAATTGCGATTTTCAAGCGTTTTCCTTTGCGAATTTTACAAATTCTTCTAGTGAGCTTAAATTTGAAATGCTAAAAGTCGGTTTGTCGGTGATTTTTTTGTTTATCCCTTTTAGCACGCTTGCGCCAAATTCGACGAAGCAATCAACGCTATTTTCGTAGTTTTTCACGCTGTGTTTGTATAGCACTGGGCTGATTAGTTGCGCCTTTAAAAGCCCTAGGGCTTCACTTTTTGTGCTGTAAATTTTAGCTGTTGCATTGGCTACGACTGGGGCGAAACTCTCATTTAGCGCAGGTTCTAAATGCCTCACAAGCTCGTCGCTTGCGCTTTGAAGCATTGGGCAGTGACTAGCTACGCTCATATTTAAAAGCATTGCGCGCTTTGCGCCAGCTTCTTTAAATTTGGCTTCCAAACTCGCCAAATCATCGCGGTTGCCAGCCACGACGATTTGTCCGTCGCAGTTGAAATTCGCAGCCCAAACCTGCTTGCCCTGCGCCCTAGCCTCATCGCAAATAGCGCAAACTACCTCGTCGCTAAGGGCCAAAACCACCATCATACCGGCATTTTTGCCCTCGCAAGCATTTTGCATTAATTTCCCGCGGATATTTACAAGCCTTAAAATTTCCTTTGCCTCAATCGCGCCAGCAGCGCCAAGTGCGCTAAACTCGCCAAGCGAGTGGCCCAGCAAAAACTCAGGCGAAATTTTAATCTGCTCATTTAGCGCCAAAACACACATCATCGAATTTAGCGCGATTGCTGGCTGAGTAAATTCAGAAATATCAAGTTTGTCATTTGCCTCAAAAAGCAAATTTGCAAAATCGATTTTGGTATGCGCGCTAGCAGTGTCCAAAAGCTCTTTTGCGCTGGCAAAATTCTCGTAAATTTCTCTGCCCATACCCACACTTTGTGAGCCTTGACCCGGGAAAATAAATGCGTATTTCATATCTTAGTCCTCGTGGTGATGACCATGTCCGCCGCAGCACTCATGATCGCCATGGTGGTGGTGTCCATGCCCGCCACAACACTCGTGATCTCCGTGGTGGTGGTGTCCGTGTCCGCCGCAGCACTCATGGTCTTCGCCATGATGATGTCCGTGTCCGCCACAACCGCAAGTATGTTCGCCCTCTGGCACGCCTGTCATTAGCTCGTCTTCGCTCGGCTCGCGGTTTTCGACGACTTTGACATTAAATTCTAACTCTTTGCCCGCAAATGGGTGGTTAAAGTCAATCGTAACATCTTCTTCGCCGATTGCTTTGACGATTACGCGGGTTGTCGCGCCGTCTTCTGCCTGACCGAAAAGCTCCATGCCTACGACCAAATCAATACCTGCAAATTCCTCTTTTGGCAAAATTTGGATAGCGTTTTCGTTGTATTCGCCAACGCCGTCACTTGGGGAAATTCTAACGATTTTGCTCTCGCCCTCGCCTAGACTTAGAACTTCATCTTCTAGTTTTTGGATAATTTGCTCTTTGCCAGTGATGAAGGCAATCGGATTTGCGTTGAAATTTGACTCTAAAATTTCGCCTGAATTTGCGTCTTTTAGCTCATAATACATTTTTATAACTCTGTTTTGCGCCATAAAATTCTCCTTAAATTAAAATTTATCAAATTTTGATTTTAGCGTGTTGGTGCAGCTTTGGCCTCTTTTGAATCAGGGTAAGATGATTTTAGAGCGTTGTAAAATTTCGTTCCGCTTGCGCTATCCCCGATTTTATCGAAGCTAATTGCTGTGTGATATAAAAGTCTTGGTGTGTAGTCTTGTTTTTGATTGTGCGAAATGCTCTTTTTGTAGTAATTAATCGCGTCCCCGTAAGAGCCCGAAAAATACGCCACTTCGCCTAACATATAATTTGATCTTGCTGGTTGATAATTTTTGCTAGCAAGGTAAGCGTAGCGCTCTTTGGCGCCTGCATAGTCTTTTTTCTTAAATAATTCCTCTGCCTCTTTTGCGATTGAAGCATTATCTTTGGCGCTAAAATTTGATTTATTTGTGGTAGTTGCACTAGCGCCCTTGGCACTTTGAGCGCCAGTATTTTTGCTTATTTCAGCGTTTTTTTTTACACTTGAATTTCCAAGTTTTGCATTAATTTCAGAAATTTGAGATTTTAGCCATGCAATATCTTTTTTCATCTGATCTAGCTCGCTGCTGCCATTACTGCGACCAGTCGTGCGAATCTCTAAATCAGCCACTCTGCTTTCTAAATTTGAAACTTTTTCATTAGCTCCTTCTACGACAGTGCGCAAACCCTCCATGTTTTCATTAACACTATTTAGGTTGTTTTGCATATCATTTACTTTTTTACGATTGTCGCGTAGGAATTGCTCGTTTTCTGTCAGACCATAAGAGCTATCTGAACCGATATTGCCAGCGTCAAATGCCGAAACTTCTGCATGTAAAAAAGCTGTAACGCCAAGAAGCGCCACAGCTAAATTTGATTTGAAACTCAAATTAGAAACCTACTTTGAATTCGTCGCGTCTGTTTTGAGCGTCGCACTCTTTTGTGCCATTTTTGCATACTGTATTGCTCTCGCCGTAGCTAACAACTGATAGTCTGTCGCCATTTACGCCTTGTGCAACCAATGCATCTTTTGCAGCTTTTGCTCTTTTTAGACCAAGAGCGTAGTTGTATTCATCTGTGCCCCACTCATCGCAGTTACCTTCAACTTTAACAGTTAAAGCCTCTGCGCCAGCTTGGTTGAATAAAGCTGCGTTGTTGTTGATTGTACCTTGTTGATCAGCGCGGATATTAAATCTATCGAAATCAAAATATACATTGCCAACTTCGCTTTGAATTTGAGCAGCTAATGCAGCCAATCTGTCAGCATCGCTTAAATTTGAATCTACCTCTGGATTCTTTTTAGAACAACCGCTCAAAAGTAGAGCAGCAACTGCAACTGAAGTTAAAACTAAATGTTTCATACTTATCCTTTCAAAAAAAATTACAAGATTATAGCATAAAAATATTTAAAATTACCAATCAACCGATTGAATTTGACCGATTTTTAATGGAAATTGAAAGCTTTTATTCTCATTTACACGGATAATTCCTACTGAACTTCCACCGCCTGCTTGTTTGATATACATAACACTGCCGCCGTCGCTAGAAAATCTAGGGAACATATTTTTGCCACCAGATGTTAGCTGGCGAATCATATCTGTTTGAGTTGAGATCATATAGATATTAAAGCTACCAGATCCGTCGCGACTAGAATAAACTATGTAGTTTCCATTTGTGCTAATTGAGTTGTTATTTTTGCCGTGATATACCATTTGTGTTACATTTCCACCATTTATGCTAGTGGCAAAAATATTTGGATACCCAAGTCTATCGCTTACGAAAGCTACCCTTGAATCGCCGTCGATGAAATTTCCATTTACATCGATTCCTGGATAATCTGTAATCTGTCTAGCCGAACCTGAGCCTATATCGTATAGATAAATATCTGGCTGGTCTTTTGGTGCGTTTGTGATTAGAAGTTTGCGACCATCAGAGCTTACATCGCCTACGATTGTCATACCTTTGCCTGTGAAAATTTTACTTTTTGAGCCGTTTGAAAGGTTGTATTTATAAATCGCAGGGGTATTTTGATTCACATAGTAAGTATAGTAAAATTCATTTTGTGCCGCACTCGCCCATTTAGGGAAGATGTTTAATCCACCACGCAAAACTACCTTTTGGTATGTCAGCGTATAATCAGCCACCATAATCTCACTCTCTTTTGTCGAAGTATATCGAGAGAGCAAAATCATCTCTTTCATCCAATCCACATCAGAATATCCTAGCTCTTTTACGATTTCAGAAACTGCCATGTGAGCCAAAAATGGGTATTTCTCGGCGTTTGAGAGAGAAAAGCTTTTCTCATACATTACTCTGCCAGTCCCAGCCTCGATGACTTTGGCCTTTAAATTCATAGGCGATGTTTTGTCGCTAACTGCGTATCTTACGATAAGCGCAGCCCCTAGCTCGCCTAAATTTGAATTAGAGTCCCCGTTATAATCGCTCACCAAATACTCGTCGCTAACATCGAAAGTAGCGCCAACCTTTAAATCCCCTACCATGAGTTTAAAAAATTTGTTGTTAAACTCAGCGTTTGAAAGATTTGATGCATTTTGAACGACAATTCTTGGCAGGCTTACGCCCTCGTTTGTAATCGTAGTCGTCGCATCTGCCGCAAAAACAGCCATACAAAATGCAAAAATCAACATTAAATTTTTCATTATCTCTCCTTGCAAAATTTTAAAAAAATGCAATTGTAGTAAAAATTTGTAAATTAAAATTTATTTCTAACTACATCGTTTAAATTTATCTCATAAATAAAAGGCTTCCCGTCAGGCGATTTTGGGAAATTTTGCATTTCCAAATTTCCTAGGAAATCTCTTAGTTTTTGGTTAAATTCGGTATTTGCTCCAAGTCTTTTGATCTGATAATCGCTAATCCTGCCGTCCCCGCCAAAGGTTACAACGACGGTGGAATCGTCATTGACGGTGGTTGCGTATTTACTCCAAAGGCGTTGGAGGATTTTGTTTATCTTGCCGCGGTATGCGTCGTATTCGCCAGTAAGCTGGGTTTTGCCAGTAACGACATTTGATTTTACTAGCGCGTTGCGCGAAGTCGCCTGATTTTTCGCCTTGGTTTGGGTTTGCTTGTCTGATTTTTTGCTACTTTGCACAGCGTCGTTTTTAGAAACACTCTCGCTTAGCTTTTTGTTATCTTTCGTAGTATCAGAAAACAGATCGTTCAAATTTGGCTCAGGCTCTTTTTTAGCCTCCTCTTTTGGCTTTGGCTCTTCTGGCTTTTTCTCCGGGATTGGTTCTGGCTCAGGCTCTGGTTTTGGCTCCTCTTTTTTTACCTCTTCCTTTGCTGGCTCTGGTTTTGGCACAGGTGGTGGAGGTGGGGTAGTAACCTCAGTCGTAGTTTTTAGAGTTTCTTCTTCGACTGGTTTTTCTTCTTGCTCGTGTTGGTCGCCCTCTTTGTCCTCTTCGGCGATATTTGGGGCTGTTGGTATCGGAGAATCGTCAAAATCTATCGGGATTGCGATATCCATAATCGCGCCCAAATCATCGGTGTATTTTTTCGCTTTGTTTTTGTATTCTGAAATTTGATAAAGAAAAATAGCAAGCAAGCTAAAATATAGAGCCAAAGCGATTAGAAATGATCTGAAATTATCATATCTAACCCCGGTGAAATTTGAATATCTAGCCATTTGTTTGAAGCACAACCTTATTAAAACCAGCTTGTTTTAGCGTCTTTAAAACAAACATTACATTATCATAAATGATTTTTTTATCGGCTTGGATATAAACCGGCTTATCCACAGCGTATTTGCCACTGCTTTTGATGAGTTGCAAATTATCCGGAAATTCAGCCAAACTCATAGTGCTGGTATCAATATAAATTTTACTATCTGCATCTACGCGCACGAGCATAAATTCGGCTGTATTTTGCGATGAAGCCGATTTCGAACCGCTTGGAAGTTCGATTCTCTCATCATAAATAATCGCGGTTTGCGCCACCATTAAAATAGCGAGCAAAACCAGCATAATATCGACAAGCGGAGTTATATTTAATTCAGGATTTTCATCGAAATTATACATACAACTCTACTTTACGCCTGCTTTATGAAGCAAGATATCAGATGTGCGGTTTATAATGCTTGTAACCTCATAAGCTTTACGCTTAATAAGTAAAGCAAAAGTATATGCAGGAATAGCGACGAAAATTCCACAACCTGTCGCAACCAAAGCCTCGCTAATAGCTGGTGCGATGGTATCTATTCCTGAATTTCCGCCCCCTAACTTTGAAAATGTATCCAAAATACTAACAACCGTTCCAAAAAGCCCTATAAAAGGCGATGTCGAAGCGATGATAGAAAGCCAAGTTAGCCCGCTAGTAGCGTCGCGCTCAGCCTTGCTTTTATAGACATTTAGGGCCTCTTTGGTCGTTCGCTCGGGAGTAATTTTTTGAAAAATCGATCCAGAAAGTGCAATCTTGCCACCCATTAAAAGCGATTCTAGCGCCTTTGTTTCTTTGACTTGCCATGCACTAAGCCCTGCGTAGCGCGAAATTAAAATGGTAAATGTAACTATAAAATATATCGAAAGCCAAGAAAGCACAAATATCGTAATAAATGTGCTTCTTGTAAAATAACTTAAAATAAGATCCAACATACTTATTTTTGCCTTGCAAATTCATCAACTCTGGCCATGATAGCAGAGGTAGCCATAGTATCTGTGCTGATAGAATTTAGCAATTCTTTGGCTTTTTGCAACGATTTTGCGACAGCATTTTCGCTATCGCCACCTATCGCCACAGCCTGAGTTGCCAAAATAGTGGTTTTTTCCTCATCGACTTTTAAAAATCCACCATTTACTATGACTAATTGCTTTTTGCCCTCTTTATCTACAATCTCAACGATACCACCCTCGTTGCCGTTTTTCAGACCAGTCAGCAAGGTAGAGTGTCCAGGCAAAACGCCAAGTTCGCCAGTTTGACCTGGAAGTTGGACAGACGCAACTTCGCCAGAGAATACCAAACCCTCTGGCGTAACGATTTCTAATAGTAAAAATTTATTCATAGCAGATTCCTATGCCTTCATTTTTTCGGCTTTTGCCACTACCTCGTCAATATTTCCTACCATATAGAAAGCATTTTCAGGTAAATCATCATATTTACCCTCTAAAATTCCCTTAAATCCAGCGATAGTCTCTTCAAGGCTGATATATTTACCAGGGCTTCCTGTGAAAACTTCGGCGACAAAGAAAGGTTGTGAAAGATAACGCTCGACCTTTCTAGCTCTATCGACCACAAGTTTATCTTCTTCGCTAAGCTCGTCCATACCCAAAATTGCGATAATATCTTGCAAATCTTTGTATTTTTGAAGCACAGCTTGAACGCCACGAGCTACCTTGTAATGCTCTTCGCCGATGATTTGAGGATCAAGCATTCTTGAAGTTGAATCAAGTGGATCAACCGCAGGGTAAATTCCCTTTTCTGCAATCGCTCTGTTTAGAACAGTTGTCGCATCAAGGTGAGCAAAAACCGTTGCAGGAGCAGGGTCAGTTAAGTCATCAGCAGGAACATAAACAGCTTGAACTGATGTAATTGAGCCTTTTTTAGTCGATGTAATACGCTCTTGAAGTTTTCCCATTTCGCTTGCCAAAGTCGGTTGGTAACCAACGGCACTTGGAATTCGTCCTAGAAGCGCCGACATCTCTGAACCTGATTGAGAAAATCTAAAAATGTTATCAATAAACATCAAAACATCTAGTCCTAGCTCATCACGGAAATACTCAGCCATTGTAAGACCAGTCAAAGCGATACGGTTTCTTGCTCCCGGTGGTTCGTTCATTTGACCATAGGTTAAGGCAACTTTATCCAAAACTCCGGATTCCTTCATTTCGTTATAAAGGTCGTTTCCCTCTCTTGTTCGCTCGCCAACGCCCGCAAATACAGAGTAACCGCTGTGTTTGAAAGCAACATTGTGGATTAGCTCCATAATAATAACGGTTTTACCAACACCGGCACCGCCAAATAGACCAACTTTTCCACCTTTTGCATAAGGAGCTAGCAAATCTACGACTTTGATACCGGTTTCGAAAATTTCGCTTTTTGTGCTTTGGTTTTCAAAGCTTGGCGGATCTCTGTGGATTGACCAGCGAGTTTCAAAATTTTCTTCTTCGCCCTCATCAATCAAATCGCCTGTAACATTAAAAATTCTACCTAAAACTTTTTCGCCAACTGGAACGCTAATAGGCGCACCAAGTGCCACGGCCTCCAAACCACGGCGCAAACCATCACTCATATCCATAGCGATTGTTCTTACGCGGTTATCACCTAAGTGAGCTGCAACTTCTAAAATTAATCTTTTTGATTCGCCTTCGACATCGTATTTGACTTCGATAGCTTCGTTAATTTTAGGTAAGTAGTCATTGAAATCGACATCAACGACAGGACCCATTACCTGAGAAATTATTCCCTTCATTAATTCTCCTTTCATTTATTATTTCATTGATTCTACACCGCTGATAATCTCTATCAGCTCAGTAGTAATAGAACTTTGTCTAGCTTTATTATATGCCAAATTTAGCTGAGCGACACGCTCTTTTGCGTTGTTTGTCGCGTTTTCCATAGCATTCATTCTAGAACAATGTTCTGCTGCAAGTGAATCTATCAGAGCATAATACATACTATAACTCAAATAGCTTTGCACCAAATTCATCATCAAAATTTCTTCATCTTCTGGATACTGAACTTCTACTTCCATTACAGAACCAGTTTTAAAAGCACTCTCATCTATCTCTGGCTGTCCGATAGGCACGAGGGTAGAAACTCTCATTTCTTGCGAAATCATATTCAAATATCCATTGTGGATAAGAACGATTTTATCAGTTTTGCCCTCTCTAAAATCAGCAACCGCAGCATTTACGATATCGTTAGCCTTCTCAGGATTTGGCGATGAGCTCACGCCAACATATCTTTCTAAAAGCTCGACACCTTGGAAGTTAAAATACTCAATGCCTTTTTTACCCACAGCTCTTAGGCGAACTTTTACATTTTTCGCTTTATACTCTTCGATTAGGGCTTTTACTTGTTTAATGGTATTGATATTAAAACCACCGCAAAGTCCCTTATCTGCTGTGATAAAAAGCAAATCAACAACTTTGACTTCTCTGCTTGTGTTAAAAATTTTTAGCTTATCATCATCACCTACGCTAGCAGCTACATAGTCTTTGATTCGTGCTGAAATTTCGCCAAGAACATCGTTAATCTTCACAGCATAAGCACGAGAGCGCATAGCAGCTTCTTTGGTATTTTTAAGCTTTACATTAGAAACAAGCTTCATAGCTTTTGTTGTTTTTTCTGTATTTTTTACGCTTTTTATCTTTAACTTAATATCTTTTAAATTTGCCATTTTTTAGCCTTATTATGCCGAAAATGTCGCTTTAAAGTCATTTAATGCTTTTGCCAAATTCTCTTCTAAATCTTTTTCCAAAGTCTTTTTGGTTCTGATTTGCTCGAAAATTTCAGGGTATTTAGCCTCGATAAATGGATAAAGCTCAGCTTCAAATTTGCCGATTGCGCTTGGTGCGACATCGTCTAAATATCCCTTGCTACCTGCAAAAATAATGACGATTTGATTTTCAACTGGAAGCGGGCTATAAGGTGGTTGTTTTAGGATTTCAACCATTCTTTGACCGCGGTCTAGTTGTTTTCTACTGCTTTCGTCCAAATCGCTTGCAAATTGTGCGAACGCTTGAAGTTCGCGGTATTGGGCAAGGTCAAGGCGAAGTGTGCCTGAAACTTTTTTAATCGCTTTGATTTGCGCTGAACCACCGACACGGCTAACTGAGAGACCGACATTGATCGCAGGACGGATACCTGAGTTAAATAGACCCGATTCAAGGAAAATTTGACCATCAGTAATCGAAATAACATTTGTAGGGATATATGCTGAAACATCGCCCGCTTGTGTTTCGATAATAGGAAGCGCTGTTAAGCTACCAGCACCTAGCGCGTCACTTAGCTTACTAGCTCTTTCAAGTAAGCGAGAGTGTAGATAAAAAACATCGCCCGGATAAGCCTCACGACCTGGTGGTCTTCTTAAAATCAATGACATTTCGCGGTATGCAACAGCGTGTTTGCTTAAATCATCATAAATAATCAAAGCATGGCGTGAGTTATCTCTGAAATACTCGCCCATTGTGCAGCCTGAATATGGGGCTAGGTATTGAAGCGCAGCGGCCTCGCTAGCACCAGCTGAAACTACGATAGTGTATTCCATAGCGCCGTATTCTTCTAGTTTTTTAACGACTTGTGCTACGGTTGATTGTTTTTGACCGATAGCGACATAGATACAAACGACATCTTGACCTTTTTGGTTAATGATAGTATCAACTGCAACGGTTGTTTTACCTGTTTGTCTATCGCCGATGATTAGCTCTCTTTGACCTCTACCGATTGGAACAAGGGCGTCGATCGCTTTAAGACCTGTTTGAAGTGGCTCATGAACTGATTTTCTAGCCATAATACCTTTTGCTTTTTCTTCAACGAATCTTGTTGTATTTGTATCGATTGGACCTTTGCCGTCAATCGGCTCGCCAAGGGCATTTACAACGCGTCCGATTAGCGCGTCGCCTACTGGAACACGCAAAAGTTTGCCAAGTCTTTTTGCGCTACTTCCTTCATTGATACCGCTTGTATCGCCCAAAATAACGACACCGACACTGCTTTCTTCCAAATTCAGCGCAATACCGCGAGAGCCGTTTTCGAACTCAACCATTTCATTAGCCATAACATTTTTTAGGCCATAAACATTAGCGACACCGTCAGCAACAGATACAACCTTACCTGTCTCTTCGACATCAACGCTAAGATCAAAGCTTTCAATTCGCTCTTTAATTATGCTACTAATTTCGTCTGCTTTAATTTTCGCACCCACACTTTACTCCTTATTAAATTGCTTTTAAAATATATTCACTCATTTTTTGTTTCAATCTATCGATTGAAAAACTAATCTCAAATCCCAAATCCTCGACCTCGATTTTGATACCCTCGTAGTCGCATTTGACTAGTTCGAGTAAAATTTCGGCGTTAAATTTCTTTGAAATTTTGCCTTGCAAATCTTTGATTTTATCCTCGCTAATATCTTGATTTGAGTAAATTTTGCCGTGGAATTTGTTATCCATAGCAGAGATATTTTTACGCAAATCATCTGTGATTTGAGGAATCAAACCAATTCTTCTGTTTTTGGCAAGAAATTTGATGAAATTTACGATTTTATCGCTTGGATCTTTGATAAAAGAAAGTATTAAATTCACTTTATCGGCGTCTTTGATTGTTGGAGATTTTATAATATCGCCAAATTTTGAAACCTTAAACGCAGATGAGATAGTCTCCAATGTGCCTAAAACAGCGCCTAATTCGTCTTTTTTATAAGTTTTAATCAGCGCGCTTACATATTTTTTCGCCGTATTATCTATCATCACACAGCCTTTTTCTCAATGATATCAAGAAGCTTGTCTTGTTTGAATTCCATAGTATCTTTTGCAAAAACCTCATCTAAGATTTCATTTACGACCTCTTTTTCGATACGGCGTGTTTCGAAATCTTTTTGCTCAGCGAAAGATTTGTTTAAATTTTTAATCTCTTGCTCGCTCATTGCTTTTACTTTATCAGCCGCAAACACAGCCTCTTTTTTAGCAGTTTCGATCAAAGATGCGCCTTGGGCTTTTGCCTCTTCTAAATCTTTTTTTGCTTGTTCTTTTTTCTCATTTGATTCTTTTAAAATTCTTTGATTTGTTTCAAGGCGTTTAGCAATACTATCGATTCTGGCTTTGAAAGCGTCTTTTGCAGGGCCTTTTAGAAGGTAATATAAAATGCCGAAAAACAATACGAAATTTATCGTTCTCCATACTATATCGTAGTCTTTGGGGCCGTCATGTCCGCTAGCTAGCGAGATAAGTGGCAAAATAAGGAAAATTAGATATTTTTTCACGCCGACTCCTTAAATTTTTGAAAGTGCGGATTTGATTTCGTCTTTGAAATCAGGGATTTTCGCACTCAAATCACTTTTTAAGCTTGCTTTTTGCTCGTTTAAGCTTTCGCTAAATTTCGCAAAATCGGCCTCTAATTTAGCTTTTTGCTCAGCAATTTCTTTGCTAGCAACCTCTTTTGCGCTATCTACCGCTTCTTGCTTAATTTTACTTGCCTCGACCCTCGCAGCGTCAAGAACCTTTGCTATCTCTGCTTTGTTAGAATCGACATCTTGTGCGTTTTTTCTAGCATTTTCCTCATCTTCTCTAATCGCTTTTTCGCGCGCTTCCATGTGCGCAAGAAGCGGTTTGTAAAGCTTGGTATTTAAAAATGCTATTAAAGCTAAAAACACAATGATTGTCGTCAGCATTGCAGATACACTAATTTCTAGCATTACACCTCCTTGGCTAAATTTTATATAAACTTGGGATACTACAATAATTAAGATTAAAATTTAATATAATTTTAACCTATTTGTTTCATAAAGTCTGAAATTTGTGAAATTTCGCTAAATTCTATGAGAATTTTCTTATCTTTCACGCTGATTTTTCCAAATTTGTTTAATTTTTCTTTCAGCTTCATAAGTTCTGGCTTAAAGGTTTGGAATTCTTTATGGTTGTTTGCAGTTTTGACATTTTCTTTGCTTTTTAGCTTTTTAATCAAATCCTCGGTCTCTCTGACGCTGAGTTTTTGTCCAGTGATTGTATTTAAAACCAAAATTTGCTCATCTTCGCTAAGACCTACGATGACCTTAGCATGGCCTTGGCTGATTTTTTCTGTGCGCAAAGCATCTTGGAGCGGGGCTGATAAATTTAACAAACGCATGGTGTTTGTGATTTGCGTGCGGGATTTTTTGATGATATCGGCTAACTCTTCTTGCGTGATTTTATACTCTTCGATTAGTTCGCGGTATGATTTGGCTAGCTCGATTGGGTTTAAATTCTCCCTTTGGATATTTTCGATTAGGGCTAGTTCGCGCATGTTTTGCGAGCCAAGGTCCGCTACGACGGCTTTGATTTTAGCTAGACCTGCTAGCTTGGTTGCTCTTAGTCTTCTCTCGCCGGCGATTAGGACATAGGCGCCATTTTTTTCGATGACTACGATTGGCTGGATAAGGCCATGTCTAAGGATACTCTCGCTTAGTTCGCGAAGTGCTTCTTCGTTGAAATTTAGCCTTGGTTGATATGGATTTGGCGAAATTTTATCTACATCGATTTCGATGACTAAATTTTCAGATTGTCCATCTTCTAGCTCTTTTGTGTATGCCTTTTCGACATCTTCTAAAATACTGCCTAAACCCCGTCCTAGCACACTTTTTTTGACCTTGCTCATCTTTTCTCCATTACTGCTTTTGCTAAATCCTGATACGCTAGCGAACCGGCCGATTTTTTATCATATAAAATTACCGGTTTGCCAAAACTTGGGCTTTCGGCGAGTTTTACATTGCGTGGGATTACGACAAGGTTTTTGTCCTTGCCGATGTAAAATAGCTTTTCGCCAAAATACTCTTGCAAATTCGCCACAGTTTCCTTGGCAAGGTTGTTTTGCGCAGAATACATTGTCGGCAAAAAGCCCCTGATTTGCAAATTTTTATTTATGGTTTGTTTGACGATTTTTATGGTATTTAGCACGAGTGCGACACCCTCTAATGCGTAAAATTCGCACTGAATCGGGATTATCACGCTATTACTAGCTGCCAGGGCATTTACCGTGATACTGCCAAGCGTAGGCGGCGAATCAATAATGATATAATCATATATATCTTTTATCTCTTCGATTTTGTTTTTTAGGATGAGTTTGAAATCAGCCTCGTCAGCACTTTCGCGCTCTATACCAACTAGGCCGATATTTGAAGGGGCTAGATCCATATACTCCATTTGTGTTTTTTGTATGACTTCGGAGAGTTTTTTGCGACCAGTTAGGACATGGTAGATATTAAACTCAAAATCGCTTCTGTTAAACCCAAGCCCAGTCGTGGCGTTTGCCTGCGGATCGACATCGATTAAAAGCACTCGCTTTTTTTTCATCGCAAGCGACGCGCTTAAATTTATCGCTGTGGTTGTCTTGCCTACACCGCCTTTTTGGTTTGCAATCGTTATTATCTCGCTCATCTTAAACTATAAATCCTCTTTTTATTTATTATTATCGCCCCGTCGTCGCAGAGCCTCGCTTGCGAGAGTGGGACTTTTTTGCCCTCGATATGAGCGCAAAAATTTTGAGACAGGCGGAATTGTAACGAAAATTTACTAAAAATTTGCTTCCACGAGATTTTATTTTTGTATAAATTTAAAAACCCCTCCACAGCGTCTTTTGGAGTGATTTTTATGTCTAATATACCCGCAAATTCGGGCGCGCTAACTAGATTTATACCTATGCCACAAACTAGGATATTTTTGATTTTGTTAGTCAAAATTCCGCCGATTTTGCGATCATTTATGTAAAAATCGTTTGGCCATTTAAGCCAAATTTCAGAACCGCACGAAGCAAGAAATTCTCTCATTATCATCGCAAAATAAATACTGCTCGATTGCAGTGGCACGCCCCCTGGCAAATCGCTAATCTCCACGCAAAACGAAAACGCCAAATTTCCGCTTGCACTCTCCCAGCCATTTCCGCGCGAGCCCAGACCGCTACTTTGCGCCTGCGCCACTAGACAAAAGGGCGCGCGAACGCTTCCGTTTTTCAATCTTTCGATTAATTCACTTTGCGTCGAGGGCAAAATCCCAGCAAATTCTATCTGCATAAAAACTCGCCTACGCCCAGTCGTTTGCCATTTATAAAATCACTCGCACTTATGGGCTTTTTGCTTGGTTCTTGCAAGGCCGTGATTTTAATCGCTCCCCTTTTGCAAGAAAGGCAAAATCCGTCCTTTTGGATACTTAAAATTTGGCCAGCGTTGTCAAAATTTTTATCTTTTAAATCGCTTAGTAATTCTAAATTTAAAATTTTAAGCCCCGAGGCGGTGTAAATTCCAGGCCACGGAGTTAGAGCGCGAAATTTATTATAAATCTCGCTTGCACTCTCGCTAAAATCCACAAGGCCGTCGGATTTAAGGATTTTTTTGCAATGCGAAGCAAGGGCGGAATTTTGTTTAATCGGCGAAATTTGGGTGAAATTTTGCAAAACTTTGACAATCAGCCCCGCCGCTAACTCTCCAAGCTCGTCAAAAAGCTCGCTAGCCATTTTGCCCTCGCACGAAGTGCGGGCAAAACCCAGCATATCGCCAGTATCTAACCCCTCGTCCATGAGCATTGCCGTTACGCCAGTTTGCGCCTCTCCCGCTAAAATCGCGCTTTGGATAGGGCTAGCACCACGGAATTTTGGCAAAATAGAAGCGTGCAAATTTATGCACGGTGCAATTTCTAAAATCCCTTTTGGCAAAATTTGACCATAAGCTGCCACGACGATAAATTCAGGCGCAAGCTCCCTGATAATGCGCTCATTATCACCCTCGCGCAATCTATTTGGCTGAAAAATCGGCACGCTTTTCAAATTTTCCTGCGCCCAGATTTTCACGCTTGGCGGGGTTAAAATTTGTTTTCTACCCACAGGGCGATCTGGCTGACAAAATATCCCCACAATCTCAAATTTAGCCGCCAATGCCCTTAAAATCGTCGTCGCATACTCTGGCGTGCCCATAAAAACTATTTTCATTTTTCCTCTTTTTTCACAAGTTTAAATAGCTCAAATTTTAGCTCGTTTATACCTGCGCCCACAACGCTAGAAATCCCCATAACAAAGGCTGGTTTGCTCTCATCGAGCTTGCCAAACATTTCGTAATCTTGTCTTTTTTCGTATCCAAATTCGCGCAAAAATTTATCGCATTTTTCCTCAAAATTTTCGCATGCGTCAAATTTCGTAAGCGCAATCGCAAAGGCGCGCTTTGCGAGATCTGGCGAGAATTTTTCAAGCTCGGCGCGAAGTGCGCGGTATTGCTCGCCTAGGCTTCGATAATTTGCAAGATCAAGCATAAAAAGCAAAATTTTAGTGCGCTCGATATGGCGCAAAAATTTTAGCCCAAGCCCCTTGCCGTCGCTCGCCCCCTCGATGATACCAGGGATATCAGCGATCACGAAATTGCTAAACTCATCTACGCTAACCATGCCAAGCTTTGGCGTGATTGTGGTGAATTCGTAGTTTGCGATTTCGGGTTTGGCGTTTGAAACGACAGAGATTAGCGTGGATTTGCCGACATTTGGGAAGCCTACAAGTCCGACATCCGCGATGAGTTTTAGCTCTAATCGCACATTTTTAGCCTCGCCAGGAAGCCCTGGTTGGGCGTATTCTGGGCGCTGATTTACGGAGTTTTTAAAATGCACATTTCCAAGACCCCCTTTGCCGCCCTTTAAAAACAGCTCCGTTTGCCCGTCAATCGTCAAATCAAGCAAAAGCTCGCCACTATCATCGTCATACACCGCCGTTCCAGGCGGCACTATGAGATATAGATCCTCGCCACTTTTGCCAGTTTTTTTGCGACCCTCGCCGGGCGCGCCATTTTGGGCTTTAAAAGCGCGTTTGCCTTTGTAAAATGAAAGAGTATGGGAGTTTTTATCTACTTTAAAAAATACATCGCCACCTGCTCCGCCGTCTCCGCCGTCAGGTCCGCCTAAAATGACAAATTTTTCGCGTCTGAAACTTACGCACCCTGCTCCGCCCTTGCCGGAAGTTACACTAAATTTTGCACTATCTATAAACATAACAATCCTTAAATTTAAAAACGGCAATTATAGCCAAATCGGTTAAAAATACTTTTTAAAGTGGAAATTTTAAGAAGAAAAGGGGCGAAATGCCCCTAAAATTACGCAACAGGATAAACTGATACTTGTTTGCGATTTTTGTCTTTGCGCTCGAATTTTACTACGCCGTCGATTAGAGCGAAGATTGTGTGATCGTTGCCAAGACCTACATTGCTACCTGGGTGAGTTGCAGTGCCTCTTTGGCGGATGATGATATTGCCAGCTCTAACAAACTCGCCACCGAATTTTTTCACACCTAAGCGGCGTCCGATACTATCACGGTTATTTTGGGTTGAACCTTGACCTTTTTTGTGTGCCATTAGCTATCCTTTATGCATTGATTGCGACAACTTTGACGCGAGTGTATTGGCGTCTGAAACCGCGTTTTAATTTTGAGTCTTTTCTTCTGCGTTTTTTGTAGATTACGACTTTTTTGTCTTTACCCTCTGTAACGACCTCTAAAACCACCTTTGCACCCTTAACAAATGGCGCACCTACCTTTAACTCGCCGTCATTTAGCGCTAAAACTTCGCTAAGTTCGACTTTACTTTTTGGCTCTGCTGCAAAATGATCTAGATTTAGGTAGTTTCCCTCTTCTACTCTATATTGCTTGCCGCCGTGTTTGATGATTGCATACATCAAAGCTCCTTAAAAATTTGGTAGCCAAAAGGGCATTTGCATTGCAAAATTTAATAGCCCGATTTGGTAATAAACTTGGGATTTTATCTTAAATTTCATAAATTCCTACTGAAACACATAATAAAATTTAAGATATTTGCAGTTTTAATTTTAAACTAAACATAAATGTGATACTATCAGCCTGAATTTATTTTAGGAGAATTTAGATGAAAAAATTAGCTGCGATAATCCTTTTATCCGCTATTTTCACAGGCTGTTCTAACTGGAATATAGCCAACCAACCAACCGGCGCACGCACTCAAAGCGCTTCTCAAACCACTGCCCCAGCAAATGAGCCAAGCATAAGTGGTGTGACAGACAAAGTCCAAGAGGTCTCAAACGACACCGTAGAAATGGTCGAAGAGAACCTACCAGATGCAAGCACAACCGATGCCGTAGTCAATAAAAGCGATGCTTTTCATATCAACCAAGTAATTTCAGCGTGGAATAAACAGCCAGATTCTATCCGCACTACCGCAAACAACGGCAATATCTACACTTGGAAAAACTACAAGCCAGGTTGCGATGTCTCTTTGACTAGCGATTCTGAGGGTTATGTCCCTAAATCTGCGATCTCATCAGCAATCTCAAAATGCTTATAATCCACCTTCCTTGCCAAATTTGGCAAGGAATTTTTAAAATTTAATCTTTTGTCATATAATCGCCACAATTTTTGTAATCAAAGGATTTATAATGAATAAAATTTTACTCTCCACAGCGCTTTTTGGCGCATTTTGCGCGAATTTGCACGCTGGTAATTTCATCGAAATTTATCAGGGCTTAACCTGCGAGTGCTGCCACAAATGGTCGGCTTATCTGCGCGAAAATGGATTTGAGACCAAACACATCTACCTAGACGATGAGGCTTTTATCCAAAAAAAATACGATGAAAAAGTCCCATTGGAGCTTGCTAGCTGCCACACTGCGCTGATTGATGGCTATGTCGTCGAAGGCCATGTCCCAGCAGGCGAAATCCGCATAATCCTAAATCAAAAACCAAGCGATATTGTAGGAATCGCAGTTCCTGCCATGCCACTAGAAAGCCCGGGCATGGAAGTTGGCGCCGAGCCTGAGATTTACGATGTCATCGCAATCAAAAAAGACGGCACCACAAAGGTCGTCGCCACATACAAAGGCAAGGAAAAAATCAAATAAAATTTGGTGAAATTTAAGGCAAAAATTTACTCAATCTATCTTTGCAAAGAAATGCGAAGCATTTCCGTAAAAATAAAACCAGCTAAATTTAGAAAAACGAAGTTTTTCTAAATTTAGCCACTTCTAGCGTTTTACAGGGGTGGGGGTTGGTAAGGGGGAGGGTAGCGTCTCGCAAAAAGCGCGCCCTCCCCCTTACAAGAAAAGCAAAATTTCGCCTAAAATTTACAAAATCGTTCAATGCTAAATTTAGGTTAAATTTTGAATTTAAATTTTTCTGGATTGCTTCGAAAACTTCGTTTTCTCGCAATGACAGCAAATTTAGCGCAAAGGAATTCGCTTTTATTAAAAATGCGCACTCGCAATGACAAATCAGACAAATTAGAGGCAGTGTTTGCGAAAATATAAAATTTAGCAAAATTTGGCGAACGCAAATTCGCCAAATTTCAAGGTTACAAGAAGTTTTGATTAAATTTGTATATGATGAATTTAGTCGCAGAAATTGATTTATTTCTCAATAATCCTTAAATTCGGCATTTTTGATAAAATTTCTTGGTTTTTAATCGGCGTGTTTTTGAAATACAGCTGTTCTAAATTTTGCAAATTTTCAAAACCGCTTGGGAATTCGGTGATTTCAGTGTTATCCATAATTAACTCTCTTAAATTTTCTAAATTCCCAAATCCATTTGGAAGTTCGGCAATTTTGGTATTTGAAATCCCAAGTTTGTCTAATTTTTTCAAATTTGCCATGCTTTGTGGCAGTTTGGTTATATTCGTATCATATATAAGCAAGGTTTCTAAGCTTTCTAAATCGCCCAAATTTTCTGGCAACTGCGATAGTTTTTTGTTGCCCTTAATCCAAAGCTCTTTTAGATTTTTTAGATTTGCGATTTTTGGTGAGATTGTTTCCAAATCCCCATGTCTATAATAAAATTCTTCAAGTTTGTCTAGATTGCCGATTTCATCGGGTATAGCGGTAATATTTCCTGCTATATCTAGAATTCTCAAATTTTTTAATTTTAAAATTTCGCTCAAATTCTCCATATTGATTTTTCCGATGTCTAATATTTCTAAACCTTGCAAATTTGCAAAATTTTGTGGGAAATTTTCAAAGCTTATAACGAGTGATTTTAGGCTTTTTGAATTTAGAAGTTCATCTGGAAATTCCTTTATGGTTAAATTCATTAAATACAAAACTTCTAAATTTTTCAAATTTGCAAGTTCTTTTGGCAGTGAATTTAGATTGTCGCAGTTGTAGCAGCGAAGCTCTTTTAAATTTACAAGATTTTCGATTTGCGGTGGTATTTCAGAAATCGCTGTTTGCGAAATGTCTAACTTTTCTAAATTTTTTAAATTTGATATGTGTTCTCCTAATCTTTCTAGCTTAGAAGTTCGCAAAGATAGGCGTTTTAGATTTGGAATTTTGCTTATGGTTTCAGGGATTTCTTTTATGTAAGTTTTACCGAAATTTAGCCTTTCAAGCTTGGTTAAATTTATCACGCAAGGTGGCAGGTCGGTGATACCTGTGCCTTCTACATCGATTTCTTCCAAATTTTCAAGCATACAAATTTCGCTAGGGAGCTCTTTTATATCATCTTGTCTAACGGCAGAGCTAACCATAAAATTGGCGTGTTTTGAAAGTTTGATTTCTCTAAAAATGCCAAGATTGTCATAATAATCTTTTGTAGTTTTTATCTTTAAATCTTTTATAGCTTCTTCAAATTCGGCAACAGTTATTTCCTTATTGTCGAGTTTTTGTCTAAATTTATTCATTTTAGCGACATTGTAAGCAGTGCGATAATATGCAAGTTTAAATAAATTTTGCATTTGCTCGTTTGTTTTGCTATCAAGTTCTGGCGAATTTATCAACTCTTTATCGCCTTGGCCGGCATTTAGAAAAATTTGTCTTATTATAAATGGTGTCAAAAATATCAATAGTATTAAAATTATCTTTTTCACATAAATCTCCAAATTTAAAAAATTTAATAAGGCAGAATTATAACAAAAAAAGTGAATTTTTAGTTTTTTGTGAATTTTGAAAAAATTTAAAATTTTGGATGGGCTAATAGGGGTCGAACCTATATTCACGAATCCAGAGTTCGTTGTCCTGCCATTAGACGATAGCCCAAGGGGAATTATAAATTTTGTTTGATTAAACTAACTGCCGCATAAGCGTTTTCGCAGACAAACTCGCAGTGCTTTCTAAGCTGCGCCTCATCGCCATACCCACACATTACACCCACGCTACGCGCTCCGGCGTTGCTCGCTGCTAGTGCGTCGAGCTTCGTATCGCCCACCATAAAAACGCTCTTATCCACAGGCAAACCTAATCCCTTCATCGCGTTTATGATAGGTTCGGCGTGCGGTTTGACATGCTCTACATCTTCTCTGCCGATTATCACGCTGAAAAACTCGCCAACGCCAAGTTTATCTAACAAGAGTTTAGAGAATTTCGATGTTTTCGTGGTAACCACGCCTAAATTTGCAAATTTAGCACCAAATTCCACAGCTTCGTAAGCACTCTGCAAAAGCGTGGTTTGATCTAGATAAATTTTGACATATTTTTCTTTATAGAGCCTTACATATTCGCTCGTATCGCCCACTACACCAAGTCCAGCGAAAATTTCATCGAGTGGATAGCCGATTAGTTTTTTGATCGCTTCATCATCTGGGCAAGCCTCGCCCATTTTAGAAAAAGCATAAGCAAAACCCTCCAAAATCGCAGAGGTCGAATCTATCAAAGTCCCGTCTAAATCAAATAAAATTGTAGTGTTAAATTTCTGCATTTTTGTAAATAAAAAAAGCGGAGCCTAAGCCCCGCTTAAAATTTTTAGAAAGATTATTTTCTAAATTTAGCATCAACGCGTCTGTTTTGAGCGCGGCCTTCTTTTGTAGCGTTTGTAGCGATTGGTTGAGACTCGCCATAGCCTACGCTAGAAATTCTAGCAGCATCAACGCCGAAGTTTTGCAATGCGCCAGCAACAGCAGCTGCTCTTCTCTCAGATAGTTTTTGGTTGTAAGCGTCTGAACCAGTGCTATCTGTGTGGCCTTCTAGGATTACGCTGTAATCTGAGTGCTCATTTAGGTAGTCGCTTACATTTTTGATTTCGCTCATATATTCGTCTGAAATTTTTGAGCTATCAGTAGCGAAATTTACGCCTAGGTTTAGTCTGATTACTTTTTCGCAGCCGTATTCATCTACAACTACACCAGCAGCTGTGCCTGGGCATCTGTCCATATCATCGCATACGCCGTCATTGTCTGAATCTACGCAGCCAGTTGCAGCGTCTGCAAATCTTTTACCGAAATCAACAGCGAAGCCAAGTGTGTAGAATAGAACATGGTTGCCGTCTTCGAATCTGATAGCGTCTCTTGCTTCAAGTTTTGTAGCGAAGTTTCTTGTGATGTAGTATTTCATACCTAGACCATATTGCCAGAAACCGCTGTCTTGGTCGCCGTCATTATATACATCTTTGCTATAATCCATATAACCAACACCAGTTAAGCCATATAGTTTGAAGTTGTCAGTGAAATTTACTAAATCTTTTACCAAATTGATGTGGTAGTATTTAGCGTTTGGCTCTTTGCCACCATTTCTGTGAGCAAGATCCTCTAAACCGATATCGCGAGAATAGTCAAAACCTAACTCGATTTGATCGATAAATGAATCTTGAAGGTTTTTAGCTAGGCGAAGACCTGCCATGAAATTTGAATCCAAATCCATGTTACCTTCGTGAGTCATACCACCGATTGTAGGAGTGATCTCCCAGTGATAATCCGCATCTGTTGCGAGTAATGCACTTGATGCACACAAGCTTAGTGCAAGTAAAACTTTTTTCATTAAACATCCTTTCGAAATGAATTTAAAACTTTTAATTATAGTAAATCTTTTTTTAAAATTTTTTAAAATTTTCCAATTAAGTTTAAAAAAACCTTGAAAAATAACAGCCAAAACCCTATTATCTTTTTGAGAATTGTGGGCTTCTGCGCGCTTTTCTGCGACCAAATTTCTTTCTTTCTACTGAGCGAGAATCGCGAGTTAAAAGACCTTTTGGTTTTAGAGCTGCTCTGAAATCTTT
Source organism: Campylobacter sp. JMF_01 NE2 (assembly GCF_027737365.1). Lineage (NCBI taxonomy): Bacteria > Pseudomonadati > Campylobacterota > Epsilonproteobacteria > Campylobacterales > Campylobacteraceae > Campylobacter > Campylobacter sp. JMF_01 NE2. The sequence goes on from NZ_JAOVTR010000001.1 coordinate 250,081, forward strand.
ATCCATAGCTGCTAGTGCGCGTGAAATACCGTGGCGCAATGCCTCAGCTTGTGCTGAATAGCCACCGCCTAGTGTTTGAGCAGTGATATCCATAGATGTCTCTTGTTTTGTAACTAAAAGCGGTTGAATAACCTTTAATTTAATAGCCTCGTGACCGCCAAGCCAAGTATTTAGGTCCATACCATTTACAACCATTTTACCGCTACCTGGTTTTAACCATACCTTAGCTACGGCTGTTTTTCTTTTGCCTGTTGCGTAAATTGTTGCCATAATTATTTTCCTTTACTTGTTGTTTGCGCTGTATGTGGGTGCTCGCTACCCTCATAAACGAAAAGCTTTTTAATCATTGCTTTACCTAGTTTTGTTTTAGGAAGCATACCGCGAACTGCAAGTTTGTATAATTTAGCAGGATTGTTTTTCAACATATCCTCAAATTTAACGCTTTTTAGACTTCCAAAATACCCTGAATAGCTATGATATAGCTTATCCTCGCCTTTGTTTGCACCTGTAAAAACTGCTTTTGAAGCATTTACGATAATGACATAATCGCCACAATCAACATTTGGTGTGTAGCATGGTTTGTGTTTGCCGCGCAATAAAACTGCGACTTCGGTTAGCATTCTACCGAATCTTTTGTCAGTTGCATCAATAACAACCCAGTCGCGTTTGACTTCGCTAGGCTTTGTAATTTCTGTCATGATTTCCGCCTTCTTAAAAATTTTGAAAAATGGGATTTTACATAAATAACCTTATAAAAAACTGAATTTAAGTAAAATTTAAAGAATTTAAGTTTTTTGGGGCAAAATTTTGCGAAATTTAATACCTTAAATATATTTTCTTTAAAATTTTTTTAAAAAATAATTAAAGTATTCTTTTTTATTTATTATTTATTTATTTTTGTATAGACTTTCGATTTAAGAATTATCAAAAGATAATCTAAATTTATCTTGCAAAGGAGATCTAACGATGCATACCTTGCTAGCCTTTTTACCTATTGTCGTCATTTTGGTTATGATGATAGGGTTTAAACTTAGTTCTAAGCTCTCGCTTAGTGTTGCCATGTTTTTAGCGATTGGTATAGCTCTGTCTGCGTTTAGTATAAATGCCGATGGCACCAGCGTTTTGGCGTATGTGCTTTTGGGCTTTATGAAGGCGTTTGATATCTTAGTCATCATTTTTGGTGCTATTTTGATATTAAACACTATGAAATACTCAGGCGCTATGCAATCAATCAACAACGGCTTTACCAAAATTTCAACTGACCGCCGTGTTCAAGTATTGATTATTGGTTGGGCGTTTGGTGCATTTATTGAGGGTGCGGCTGGTTTTGGAACACCTGCTGCTTTGGCTGCTCCACTTCTAGTAGGTCTTGGCTTTCCTGCTCTTAGTGCAGCTCTTGCATGTCTTGTGCTAAACAGCTCACCTGTTAGCTACGGTGCGGTTGGAACTCCAACATTTGGTGTTAAAACTACCGTTCAAAGTCTTGTAGAAGGAAGCGGTGGAAATATAGAACCGTATATAACTACCGTTAGCACAAATACTGCTATCATCCACTCAGTAGGCGCTATTTTTATTCCTTTTATCGTTGTTATGATAATGGTAAAACTATTCGGTAAAAACAGAAGCTTCAAAGATGCTCTTCCTGCATTGCCATTTGCTATGCTTGCCTCAGTTAGCTTCATCGTTCCTTATTTGATAGGCGCAAAATTCTTGGGTATTGAGTTACCATCACTTCTTGCTGGTCTTATATCTCTTGGTATCCTTATCGCATCTGCAAAAGCTGGATTTATGACTCCAAAAGAGAACTGGGATTTCGTTCCTCGCGCACAATGGCAAGAATTTTGGATAGGTTCAACTCAGGCTTCTGAAAATGCACCTAAACAAGAAGAGAGTAGCAAAAAAGATATGTCATTGTTTATGGCTTGGTTACCATACATCCTTATTTCATTTATACTAGTTGTTACTCGTATTCCTGCAATCGGATTAAAACCAATTCTACAAAGCTGGAAAATAAATCTATTTACTGCTCCTGATAACTTGATGTTTGGTGTCCCTGGCACTGCATATAGCTTCAACTACGGCTATTTACCAGGTATTATTCCATTTATTTTGGTTGCTATCCTTACTATATTCTTGCACAGAATGAGTGGCAATGATGTAAAAGAGGCTTGGAGCAAAACTTTCAAACAAGTTGCAGCAGCAGCAATTCCACTAGCAGCTGGTTTGGCTTTGGTTCAAATCATGTTAAATGTCGGCACAACAGTCGATGGAACTAACTACTCTATGATTAAGCTTATGGCGAAATTCTTTGCTGATATTTCAGGTCAAGCTTATGTTGCTGTTGCGCCACTAGTTGGTATTCTTGGAGCATTTTTCTCTGGTTCAAACACAGTATCAAATATGCTCTTCTCAGGTCTTCAATACGAAACAGCTACGCTTGTTGGCTTAAAAACCGAAGTTATTGTTGCACTTCAAAATGTTGGTGGTGCTATCGGTAACATGGTTTGTATCAACAATATCGTCGCTGTTTGCGCAACCGTGGGCTTGCTAGGCAAAGGCGAGGCTAGATGTCTTACTTACAATATAGCCCCAGCAGTATTTTATGCAATAATAGCCGTTATAATCGGTGTGATATTGCTATAAATTTTATGAGTGAAATTCTATCTTTGCGGATAGAATTTCACTATTTTTTTATCTTATTTTTGCACTTAAATTTTAGAATTTTCAAATTTTTCTTTTTTTAAACTTAAAAAATGTTGTAATAAAAAAATTACATTTCATTTTAATTATAATTTAATGTTATTTTAATCCAAATTTAATACAAAATATTCCAAAAGCGTGATAAAATAACTAGTTTAAATTTAAATTTATTCGAGAAAGGAGAATAAAGGTGAATAAAGTTTATTTTTTTGCAACCTGTCTTGGCAACGCGGTTTTTACCGATACCGCTTTAAATGCAGTTAAGCTTTTAAGAAGAGAGGGTGTAGAGGTTATTTTCAAAAAAGATCAAACTTGCTGTGGCCAACCAAGCTACAATACAGGTTATTTTGAAGACACTAAAAAAATAGCCCTACACAATATCAATCTTTTTAGCGAAAATTATCCTGTTATCGTTCCATCTGGTTCGTGCGCTGGTATGATGAAGCACGATTATGTCGAGCTTTTCAAAGGCACAGAATACGAAGGAAAAGTCAAAGAATTCAGTTCTAGGGTTTATGATTTGTGCGAGTATTTGGACAAGGTTTTGCATGTCAAATACGAAGACAAAGGCGAAAAAGTAAAAATCACTTGGCACTCGAACTGCCACGCTTTGCGCGTCCAAAAATCAATCCAAAACGCTAAAAATTTGTTAGCTCAATTCAAAAATGTGGAATTAATCGAGCTTGAAAGAGAAGAGGAGTGTTGCGGATTTGGCGGAACTTTCGCTGTAAAAGAGCCTGAAATTTCTAACGCTATGGTTCAACAAAAGATTAAATTCATAGAAGAAAGCGGAGCTGATTATATCGTTTCAGGTGATGGCGGCTGTTTGATGAATATCGCAGGAACTATGAAAAAAAATGGTTCAAGAGTAAAAGGTATTCATCTATATGATTTCATAATCAAAAGAATTGAAGGAGCAGCGCTATGATGAATCATGAAAATTTAGTAAATCAAAAGCTTGCTGACAAACAACTAAGAGCAAACCTTGACTCTGCAATGCACACTCTTCAAGGTAACAGAAACAGACTTAGCACTACAAAATTTAAAAATTTTGATGAGTTAAGAAGCAGAGCAAGAACCGTTAAAAATAACTCTCTTGCGACACTTGATGAAAGACTACTCGAATTTGAAGCAAATGCTACAAAAAACGGCATGAAAGTGCATTGGGCAGTAAATGGCGAGGAAGCAAACGAGATAATTTATCGAATTATAAAATCTCACAACGGAGATAAAGTTCTAAAACAAAAAACAATGGCTAGTGAAGAAATTCACCTAAACCACTATTTAGAAGAAAGAGGCATCAAAGCCCAAGAAACCGACCTTGGTGAGTTGATTATCCAATTAATCCAAGATCCGCCTGTTCATATCGTCGTCCCTGCGATTCACAAAAACCGCAATGAAGTCGGTAAAATTTTCCAAGAGCGCTTAGGTGCGCCATTAGAGAGCGAACCTGAAAAACTAAATGCAATAGCTAGAAACCACCTAAGAAACGAATTTAGAACGATGAAAATCGGAATTTCAGGCGCAAATTTTGGTATTAGCAAGGCAGGAGCCATTTGGTTGCTAGAAAACGAAGGTAACGGTAGAATGTGTACCACAGCCCCTGATGTGCATATCGTAATCTGTGGTATAGAAAAAGTTTTAGAGACATTTGAAGATGTAGTAAGCGCTCACTCGCCTGTTACTCCATCAGCCGTAGGTGCGCCTATTACTTGCTATAACAACATCATCACAGGCCCTAGAAAAGAGGGCGAGTTAGACGGTCCAAAAGAAGTCCATGTTGTCTTACTAGATAACGGTAGAACCGATATGCTAACAAATGAAGAATACTTCGAAGCTCTAAGATGCGTTAGATGCGGTGCTTGTATGAACTACTGCCCTGTTTATGAGAAAATCGGCGGTCACACATACCACGCTGTATATCCAGGACCAATCGGCGAAGTAATCAGCCCACAAATTTTTGGTATGGAAAAAAATGCAGATATTCTTAATTTCTGCTCACTTTGTGGTAGATGTAGCGAAGTTTGCCCTGTTAAAATTCCGTTAGCAGAGACAATCAGAAAGCTAAGAAGCAATAAAGTCGGTGAAGGTAAGAAAAAAGCAAAAGGCTCTGATTTGCTAGAACACAGCAAAATCGAAGCAATGGGATTTGCTGGATTTAGAACAGTTGCTACAAATGGATTTATGTGGAGAACTGGAATTTCCATAGCTTCTAAATTCTCAAATTTCGTAGTTAAAAAGGCAGATTCAATCCCTGTGGTAAAACTATGGACAAGACATCGCTCAGCACCTGTCTTAAAAGGAAATCTACACGCAGATATCCAAAAAATCGAAGGAGTAATCTATGAGTAGCAAAGAGACAATTTTAGCTAAAATTAGATCAAACAGAGTAGCTAAAAGAACAGAAATCGAACCACTAGATATAACTAAATTTGTCGAAAACGAAGGCGATAAATATGAAAACTTTAAGACAAATTTGACAAACAATAAAGCCGTTGTTCATGAGACAGACGAAAAAGGACTTCAAGCGCTAGTAGAAGAGATCGTCAAAACAGTCGGCGCAAAAACAGTTATGTTTGGTTCAGATTTGCCAATTAAAACAGACAAATTGCAAGCAGAAAAATTGCCGTTTGACAAACCAGTAAATGAGATAAGAGAAGCGCTTTTTGATGCGGATACTTCGATTATTCAAGCAAAACTTGGCGTTTCAAACTTTGGCGTATGCTGCGTAGTTAGCTCAAAAGCACAACCAAGACTTCTTAGCTTGCTTCCGACAAACTGCATTATTTTGCTTAGAAAAAATGCCCTTGTAGAAAGCTTAGATAAAGCCTTAGCAGAGGTTACAAAAGATGAGTTGCCTACAAATATCAACTTTATCATGGGACCATCTCGCACCGCAGATATCGAGCTTATCACAGTTCTTGGCGTGCATGGACCACGAAATGTCCATGTAGTGCTATACTAAAATTTAACTCCCATTTTGGGAGTTAAATTTATTCTTTTACCTCTTCGATTTTTACAGAATTTTCTAAAACCACAATAAATGTGCGAACACTCAAATTTGGATTTTTGCTTGATAGGATTAAATCTTTTTTGTATGATTTAATCTGTTTTTTGTTTTTTTCTAAAAAATATGGAGAGCTTTTGTAGTCAAAAAGCAAAACCTCATCATCTCTAACGCACATCAAATCCACCCTAGAAACTCCACCATTTTCCCGTTTTATCGAAATTTCTTTGTAAATTTCGCACCCTGATATGTATGATAAAAACTCCTCATTAGCGCACAAACTTTCGACCTTTTGCCTAATCTCATCAAAATCGCTCGAATCCAAATATTTCGCGTAGCGATTTTTTGCCAAATTTAGCGCACTCTCCAAGCTAGAAATCTCAAAATCATCGAGCATTTCAAGCGTGTAGTGCAACGCCTCGCCCTTATAAACCTTGCTAAATTCCGCCACGACAGCCCTATCGCTGGCTCTTTCATACTCTGTGATATTTTGTTTCGCGACTGGTTGTAGATTTATCTTTTTTGGTTTTTGCACTAGCGCTGGCGTGACGCTACTTGGTATGATGTATCCATACTCAAAATCCTCGATAACTAAAAATTTCTTATCCACTTTATTTGAAGTATAAGGCGTAAAATAGCTAGGGTTGTTTCCATTTAAATCACCGCCTTTTTTTACGATTATCAGCGATTTTTCGGCTCTTGTAAAGCCCACATATAGCTTGTTAAAAACCTCAGCTCGCTCCAAATTTTCGCTATCTTTTTTAAATTTTGCATACTCTGCATCGTAAATTTCTCTATTTGTCATGCGGTATTTTATGCGCCACTGCCCGTCGTAGCCTAGCATAAATTTATCCCTATCGCCGCCTCCTTTGCTAAGCAAATCGCACAAAATCACATGCGCAAATTCTAGCCCCTTTGACTTATGCACGGTCATAATCTTGACCCCGCTAAGTTCCTTGGCATAGGCGTCGCTGTTATCATCTGCGAAAAGATACTGCGCGAAGCTATCATACTTTTGCAAAATTTCAAAAAATATGAGCAAATTTTCATCGCCAAAATTTAGCCCCAAATTTTCAGCGATTGTCTTAGCTACGCTCACAGCCTCATCACTTAGCGAAACTGGGCTAAAATCTGGCTTGTCGCTTAAATTTAAAAGCGATTTTATATTGAAAGCGTGAATTTCATCTTTGCTAATTAGATACTTCGCATACTCGCTAATCGCCTTAACTTGGGGCGTAGCGATTAGTTTTTTCGTAGCGCCGGTCGATGATGGAATATTTTTTAGCGACAAAAGCTCTTGTATCTTTGCTACATCTTTATTCGTCCAGCACAAAATCGCTATGTCGCTAGGGCTTACGCTGTGCTCTTTAATCAAGCGTATAGCCTCGCTTACAGCGCCCTCGCAAACATCTTCGTATGTCTTAGCGCAAATATAGCCAAAATCGTCGTCATCTGGCGTGAAAAACGATAAATTTTTATTTTCTTTTGGGAATTTTAAAATTTTATCTAAAACCTCTGCGCTAAATTTGCTCTCATTAAATTTATTTGCTTCTTGCGGTTTGTAATCGTATTTTTCGCCCGTTTCTTCATTTGCCACCAAATTCCCAAAAATCGCATTTACAAATCGAACCAAAAGCTTTAAACTGCGATAATTTTTTGGCATAGTTTCCAAAACTATTTGATTATGCCTATCTTTGAGCGAATCGAAAAGCTCCTTTTTTGCCCCGCGAAATTTATAGATACTTTGCTTTTTATCGCCCACATAAAAAAGGCTTCCTAGCCCACTTTGACCGAGCCCCGCAACGATTTCATCAATCAAAGGAAGCATGATTTCATACTGCAAAACGCTGGTGTCTTGAAACTCGTCGATTAAAAGGTGCTTGATTTTTGAATCTAGCCTGAAATAGAGCAAATCATTGTGCTCTCCAATCTCGCCAGTTTTGCAAAATAGCTCATGCACGCCCACGCTAACATCAGAAAATGTCATCTTAGCGCTTTTTTTGCTAAGTTCTTTTTTGTTTTGCGAATAAAAATTTAGAAATTTTGCCAAAGATGAAATTTGGTAATTTTCAAATTTTATCGCATATTCAAGCATTGCGCGCTTTAAATTTGCAAATTCATCATCTAAATCAGGCGAAAAAGCCTTAGCAAAAGTTCTGTAATCTAAACTTGGTTTATCAAACCACGGCCTAGTCTTTGTGTTACTTAGCTCACTGATACTGCTGGTTGGAGCCATATAGTTTATTTGTTTATCGCTCGCTTTATTGCGCACTAAAATTTCACGCATACGGGCTAAAATTTCATTGATTTCGTCTAAATTCGGGGCTTTGCTTTGGCTAATATCTGCACTTATTCCATTTTTCCACAGCTCGGCAATGCCCCCAAAAAACGCTTGTTTGCTTAAATTTGCATCGTTTATATATTCATACATTTTGCCCGATAATTCATCATTTTTGAAAGCTTCTTTGATAAAGGCGTCATTTTGGGCTTTTAGTATATTATCGTCGTTTTGAAAATTTGGATTAATCCCCGCATTTAGGGCGAACGCGCGCAGTATTTTGCCAAAAAACGCATCAAAGGTCGAAATATTTAAAGCGCAATCCATAAATTTCGCCAAATGCTCATCTCTAAGGCGCAAAATTTCCTCTTTTTCCTTGCTCAAAAGCACGCAAAGCGCGTCAAGCTCAGCCTCTTTTTGTGGCGTGTGAAGCAGCGAAAATGTATCAATTATGCGCACCTTCATCTCAGCGGCCGCTTTTTTAGTAAAGGTCAAAGCCAAAATTTCATTTATATTCTCGCCCAAAAGCACGAGCCCTACGAACCTAACCGCCAAAGAAAATGTCTTTCCGCTACCTGCGCTAGCTTCAAGCGCTAGATATCTTGCGTCCTCGCCTTCATTTGTCTTCATCTTAATCATTGATTTCGCCTTTACAGATTATTTTATACGCGCAATATTTGCACACACCGCTTTTGCTCGCGCGCTCAAAACTCATTTCGCTTTCGCAAAGCGCTCTGATTTCTTCAAATTTTTCAGATAAAATTTCAAACGCGCTTTTTCCGGCATCATCTTTTTCGTTTTCATCAAAAACAAATTTTTTATCCCTTAGCGAGAGATACGCAGCCTCCATTTCATCATCGCCCAAAAGGGCTTTGTAGAATTTTAGCTGCATTGATTTGGCGTTGTAATCGCCTCTTTTGTAATCAATGATAAATCTATCGCCACTTTCGTTTGTGTCTATGCGATCGATTTTTCCGTTAATTGTGGCAAATTCGTTAAATTTAACGCCGTCAAAATTCGCCTCACTTTGCGAAAAATTCCACTTTTGCTCGTGTTCGTCTAAGGTTTTAGCCAAAAATTTAACCCTGCATAAATCATAATAAATGCTGTAAAAATCGGCATTTTTTTTCATAGCCTTTTTAAGGTAAATTTCCTCAAATTTTGCGTAGTTAAATTTAGGGTATTTAGCGTAATACTCCTCAAACGCCTCATGCAAAATATTTCCCATAGAAGCGTTATCCTCGCCAAATTTCAGCCCCTCTTTGATATTTAAAATATATGAGTAATAATACTGTCTTTTGCATGTGCTAAATGTATCAAATCTAGCGTGCGAAACAGGCTGGGCAAAAAAATCATGCTTCATATTTGGCGTAAAATCGCTAAATTCTGGCTTTTCATAGATTTTGCCATTAAAAATGCGCAAATAATCTTGCATACTAAACTCGTCCATATCCTCTTGCGTGTTAAAATTTTTCAAAAACCTAGACGGCGATTTTTCCGCTGTGTCGTGGTAGCAAATCGCCACTTTTTTCGCGCCAAAAATCAAACAAGAGTAATAAAACCTCTGCAAATCCTCCCTGTCTTTGTGGCTAATTAGCCCAGCCTTGGCCCGAAGAGTGCTGTTTAAAAACATCTCGCCCTCGCTTCGCTTTGGCACAAAATCATCGTTGAAATCAGGGATTATCACAGCCTCAAAGTTTGCACCACGACTCTCCAAAAGCCCCATTACAGTAACCTTTCCGCCATTAATATCATCGAGTTTGACATTTTTTAGCTCGCCAAGGAAAAGATCAATCAAATTTGATAGCGTAAGGTTTTCGCCAAATTTTTCGTTTAGAATTTTGATTAAAAATTTTGGCGATTTTAGCTTGTTTGCTAGGGCATCGTTTTTGGTTTTGACTGCGCGCAAAAGCTCATTTATACAAGCATCAAAAATCTCAAATTCTACGCTTTTGTTGAAATTTTCTCTAAATTTATCAAAAATTTTTTCACTAATCCTGGCCTCTTTAAAAAACAAATCATACTCATTTGGCAAATCCCGCGAAATGTCTTTGCTCAAATTTAGATATTGTGGGTTGAAATTTGGTCTTATGTTTTCTTTAATGCACTCTGAAATTTTAGCCAAACTCACGCCAAATAGACTATCTCTGACACTTTCGCCCATAGCAAAATTCAGCATTGGGGCGTTTTTGTTAATTTTTTCGTCCAAAGCTCTAAGGGTTTTAGCAAATTTCTCATCAGGCAGAATTACTGCGATTTTTTCCGGATTAATTCCAAGACTAATAAATTTTGAAATTTTCTCAAAAATATAGCAAGCCTGCAAAGCCCTAAGCTCAAATCCTTTTAGCACGATTTCACTATTTTGCGGGATTGGCGCGGTGTAAGGCTCTAAAATTTTATTCTCGCTTAAATTTAGCTTATAGCTAAATCCGCTCTCAAAGTTAAGCCCACAAAGCTCGCTAATACTACGAAGCGTTTTTTGATTAAATTTACTTGCCTTAAAATTTAGATAAATTTGCGTAACCTGCGAAGCTTGCTTTAAAATTTCAAACTCAAATTTACTCGGATTTCCGTCGATATCAATCTCAATGCTATCAAATCTTTTGAGATAATTTTCGTTTAATTCATAAATTTGCGGAAGCGTGATTTCATCGTAGCTTTTAGCGTTTTGCAAAAAATTTTGGTAATTTTGCAAAAGCTCTTTTAAGATTTCGAAATGTTCGCTGTATTGCGCGTAAGTATCGCTAAAATCGAGAGTTTGCAGGCTCACCTTTTCGCTAGCAAGCTCTTTGAAAAATTTAAACAGATAATCTTTGTGTTGCATAAATTCGAAAAATTCGCTTGGGAAGCGGAGTTTTTCGTTTGCATTTTTGGTATTTTTGACGGCCTCTTGCATAAAAAGTGTGCGCTCAATCTGCCCGCACTCATCAAAGCCATTTACAAAAACCGCCTTTTTGTAAAATTCGCTTAAACTTTCGGCAAAAACTATTCCGCACTCTGCCCTATTTACGGCCTCCTTCAAGGATCTGTAAGTCGTAAATACCCGAAGTTGTTTTGGTTGCGTTGAATTCAAATTTGTAAAATCCTGTGTCTATGGAATCTGAAATTTTCGCCATTACCTGCCACCTGCCAAGCTTTTCGATACTAAAATTTTCGCTTCGTAACGCACCATCTAAAAACTGCGTATTAAGCCTTTTATCAAAAGTCGTGCTATCTGGTCTAGTAAGTAAAATTTCGGCTGAGATTTTATCAAATTTGGCATTATTTTTCGCTTTTATCGGCAAATTTAGGCTAAATTTTTCTGTATTTTGCGGATTTGAAATTTCAAAATTTACCTCATATTTTTTTTCGAAATTTTGCTGTTTTAGCTGAATTTCGTTGTAATTCTCATCGACTTTTTGGTATTTATCGAAGTAAAAATTATCGCTATGCACCGGATAATCTAGCGAGAAAATTATCGTCGCTACGCACGCTGCGATGATTGCTACTATGCTAAATGCGATACCATAGGGCCAGAGAGTTTTTTTATTTTGCGCCATTTTTTCTGCCTTTTTTGTATAGATATGAGCCCAGCGCGAAAATCAGCGTCGCGTAAAAAATATAGCGCAAGAAATTTATGAAATTGTTGTTTGTATTGCCGATAGAATTCTCCAACCCAACCCCCTTTGAAGCGGCGATTTGGTCGCAAATCTCGGCATATCCGTTTAAAAGCGCAGCGTTATAAACGCCGATTTTTTGGGTTTGGTTTAGATCTTTTTTTTGCGAAGCGATGATTGGAATTATGCGCCCACGGCTTCCCACGCTTAAAATTTGCTCTCTATCAAAAAGCGCTAACGCCTCAGGCGAGCCGTAAATTTCGACTTTGTGCTCAGCATCGGCAAAAACTAAAAGCGCATAAGGCGAGCTTAAATTCGAAGCGAAATTTAGGGCATAATTTTCTAAACTTGCGCCACCAAGGCTCTGCGTGGCTAGGACATAGACGCCCACGCCGGTTTTATCCTGCGTCTCAGCGCCTAAAATTTCGATTTTTTCTGCAAGCATAGGCGTGATAATCTCGCCTGTGTTTAAAACAAATTTTGCCTGCGCTAAAATGCACAGGCAAAAAATCGCAAAAATTGCTCTCATTAACCGATAAATAGGATATTTCTAGTCAAAACAGAGGCAGCAGTTGCCACAGCCAAAGCGATACAACCAAGTAAAATCAATTTTTCAATCAATGCATCACTCATCACTTATCCTTTATCACAAATACTTTTTTTTGCGTATCGACTGAGCTTTTTTCGCTTACAGAGCTAATGTCTTTTAGCTCATAAGGCTTATCCATGACGGCTTGCTGTGTCTTAATGCCAAGGCAGGTAAGGCATGCAAGAATCGCCAGCAAAAGCGCAGTTGCGATTAGCATTCCAGTTACGCCATTTAGCGCAAAAACCGATCTTTTTACATTTTCCATAATCGCCCCTTTATTTGATAGAGTTGATATACTCGCCAACGGCGCGTTTTTGCACATCGTTTAAACGCCCGTCATCAAAGGCTGGCATTGTGCCGATAAAGCCTTTTTTGCCACGATTTAGCACATCGACGCTAAATTCAGCCGAGCCGTATTTGCTAAGATCTGGCGCTGAGCCGTCCATACCCTTGCCGTCATCACCATGGCAAGCAGCGCAAGTAGGCCATAGCTCTCTACCTTTTTCAACCAAATTTTCATTTTTTGTAGCTTTTAGGCTAGAAATTTCTTTTGCCATAAATGCAGCTACTGCTTTTGCGTCCTCAGGGCTAACCATACCTGCTGGCATTTCGCCAAGTGGATAGTTTAGGCCTTTTGAGCCTTTGTTGATAGCGTCAATTATGCCAGCTTCTTTGCCCCATTTAGTAAGGTCAGCAGACTCTCCATCGATTCCATCTCCGTCAAGTCCGTGGCATTGTGAGCATTGCACCAAATACACCGACTCGCCCATAGCTTTTAGCGTAGTGCTATCAGCGTTTGCATAGGTTTTTTCAAATTTAGCGTTGTGTGCCTTTACCTCATCGTTATACTCGCCGATTTGTGAGTAAGAATTTAGCGGATAAGCGATGAAAAAATACACTAACGCATAGACAAACATCAAAACAAAACATATAGCCCAGCCTTTTGGCAAGCCATTTTTTAGCTCGGCAATTCCGTCAAAATCTTCGCCAGTTGTCTCGGTAGTTTCGTTTAAGCTTTTACTTTGACCAGCATATTTTTTAACGATAAAAGCCGTAACTGCGACAAGTATAAACGACGCTATCAGCGCCGCAACATTAACATTATCGCTTAAATTTAGCCATTTCATATCATTTTCCTTTTTCTTCTTTCGTAGGTGTGCGAGACTCTATGATTTCACTGCCAAGCTCATCATCAAGCGCCAAATTTGCATACTTTTCGTAGTTTCTGCGCCCTGTTTTTTCAGAGTGCTTCAAATGAAACCAGTATCCATAAACTCCAAGGCAGGCCAATATGACAAAAGCTATAAAGCCATAAGCTTGTAACTCTCTAATGAAATCAGCACTCATCGCAAACCCCCTATTTTAAGCTATTTAAATATGCTATTAACGCAACGATTTCGCGTATTTCGCCGTTTTTAAATGCCGCTTTGACATCTTCGTCGCGCATATCATTTACGATTGCCTCAGCCTCTGCCATCATTTCAGCTTTATAACTTTCGAAATTTGACATAGCGTCCTTGCTAGGATCAGCTTCGAGCTTTGGTGCGCCAGCTGTATCATAAGGGACATTGAAGGCTTTTTTAATCGTCAAAGCCTCTGCATAGGCTGTTTGCATATCTGCGTTTTTCTTAAACATAGATTTGTATGCAGGCATGATTGATTTGCCGACTAGGACTTTTGGATCTTTCATGTGAGTTTCGTGCCAGCCTGTGGTTCTGTTGCGTCCGACCCTAGCAAGATCCGGGCCAGTTCTTTTAGAACCCCACAAAAATGGTCTATCATAAGCAAATTCACCACTTTTTGAATAATCACCATATCTGTCAGTTTCTGATTTGAACGGACGAATAAGTTGTGAGTGGCAGGCATTACAGCTCTCTTGGATATAGACATGGCGACCAGCGAGTTGCAAAACAGTATATGGTTGTTTGCCCTCGATTGGACGAGCGCTGTTAGCAAAATCTGGTAAAATCGTAACGATACCAGCATAAGCGATGACTACAAAAACACCAACCGCAAAAAAGAACGGATTTTTTTCTAACCAACTAAACATCTTTCTCTCCTTACGCAGCCATAGGTGAAGCGCTTCTAGGCTCTTGGTCTAAGCTTCTGCCTGCGCGAATAGACATCAAGATATTATATACAAACATACACAAACCTATGAAGTATAATAAACCACCAATCGCTCTAATCCAGTAATAAGGAACTAGCGCGCTAACTGTATCTATAAATGAGTATAGCAAGTTGCCATAATCATCAGTTGCTCTCCACATCATACCTTGTGTGATACCAGCAATCCACATTGAGCTGAAAAATAGCACAACGCCTGTTGTTTGGATCCAAAATTGAGCTGTCATTAAAGATTTTGAATAAAGCTCTCTTTTAAACATTCTAGGCACCATGTGATACATAGCAGCGATTGTCATAAATCCAACCCAGCCAAGTGTGCCGTCATGGACATGTCCTGGGATCCAATCTGTAAAGTGCGCTAGGGCATTTACTGATTTGACAGAAAGGATTGGACCTTCCAAAGTAGAGAATAGATAGAAAGTGGAAGCCAAAATCATAAATTTGATTAGCGGGCTCTCTCTTAGCTGATTCCACTCGCCTCTCATTGTAAGGAGCATATTAATACCTGTTCCCCAAGATGGCAAAATCAAAACGACAGAGAAAACCGAACCCATTGTCTGAACCCAATCAGGAACTGGTCCGTGGATAAGGTGGTGACCGCCAGCCCATAGGTAGATAAACATCAATCCCCAAAATGAGAACAAAGATAGTTTGTATGAGAAAATCGGCTGACCGCTCTCTTTTGGCAAGAAATAATAAATTTCAGCGATAATCGCTACGGTAAATACGAACGCAACGGCGTTGTGACCGAACCACCATTGAACCATAGCGTCGTTTGTGCCAGCATACATTGATACAGAGTGTATCCAGCTACCCATGCCAGTAAGCAATCTAGTTGGAATTTCCATGTTGTTAAACAAATATAGCATAGCAACGCCGAGGAAGGTAGCGATATAATACCAAACAGAGATATAAAGCGTTTTTTCGCGTCTGATACCGATTAGACCAAAAATGCTAATTCCCCATAAAACCCACACGACAACAACCAAAATATCGATAGGCCACTCTAACTCAGAATACTCTTTTGATGTAGTAACACCAGCTAAAAGCGAAACCACAGCGAGTAAGATGATTAGGATATAAATCACAAAGTGCAATTTACCCACGCACATCAAAAATTTTGATTCGCTCATCGATGCTTTTAAAACTCTCTGTCCTACATAATACCATGTAGCCCAAATTCCAGATAGCATAAAACCATAAATGACACCATTTGTGTGTAATGGTCTAAGTCTGCCAAATGTACCATACTCTCCAAGCAAGTAGTTAAGATCTGGATATGCTAGCTGAAATGCTATAAGCGTGCCTATAAGCATACCGATGATACCAAATGCCAGAGTAGAATACAAAAACAATTTCGCCACTGTATAATCGTAGCTTAGCATCTTGCCACTGCGTAATGCCTGTTCAGGATTCATAAAACCCTCCTTTAAAATTTGGTTAAAAGTCGAGAAACTTTATGGAGGATTATAAGAGTTAATAAGTTTTAAAAAGCTTAAATTTGACTTTTTATTAACTTTTTGTTTGCAAAAGTTTTAAACTTGTGACATTTTTATCAACAAAAATTTTACTCTTTTTTAGATTCGATTTTATAGCCCAAACTTGGGATATTTTTGATAACATCTGCGCCGATTTTATCTCGAATTCGTTTGATAAAAGTTCTGATTGCCACATCTGAGACTGAGTTGTCGTTCGCCCAGACATATCGTTTAATCTCTTCGTGCAAGACCAAAGTATCGATTCGCGAGACCAAAAGCGAAATAAAGGCTAACTCTTTTTTCGTAAGCGAAATTTCCTCTTCGCCGTGAGTTAAGACCCTTTTTAGCGGATCAAAACTATATCCACCTGAAATTTCTACCACGCTACTAACGCTAAGTTTTGCGCTCATTAGGCTTTTTATCGCTTCTTTAAATTCTTCCATATCAACAGGTTTTATGAAGTATTTGGCTACACCTGCCTCGATTGCCCCTAGAAGCTGAGCCTTCTCGCTAAATCCGCTAAGCACGACAACTGGGGTATCTGGGGAGATTTGTTTGATTTGGCGTGTCATTTCAAGCCCGTCTTCGATAGGCATCAAAATATCTGTAACGACCAAATTTGGATTGTATTTTTTAAATTTTTTAAGTCCCTCTACGCCATCTTTGGCCTCATAGACATTTTTAAAAATTCCTTCAAAAGTGTTTCTTAGAGAGTTTCTCATCTTACTCTCATCTTCGACCAACAATATACTTAAATTTTTTAAAATATCACTCATAAAACGCCCCTTAAAATGTAATTTGCCATTTTTTCAAAATTTAACTTATATAAAACTTAAAATTTAAAAATTTTATCTTGTGAGAATAAATCCGTTGTAAGATTGATAAATTCCAAAGGCAATTATGATGATTGAAGAGATAAAAAGCATAGCGCGCGAGAATTTTGCGCTGATGAAATTCGCCACGCCACCAAAAACTAATAGCGCAGGCAAGGTAGATAATCCAAAAACCGCCATTACAAGCGCGCCTTGCAGGGCATCGTGGCTCATTATCGCCATGGCTAGGTAGGTATAAACTAGCCCGCATGGCAAAAGTCCGTTTAAAAACCCAAGCAGACAAAACCCCAAAATATCCTCCCTGCCAAGGGCGAATTTCATAGGTTTGGCTAAAAAAAGATTATAAATTTTTTGATTTTCGATAAATTTTAAAAGTGCGCCCCGTTTTAGTAGGGCAATCCCAAAAATAATTAGCAAAATTCCCACGCCAAACTGCAAAAAACCAGCTGTTTTATCGCTAAAAACTATGACCGAGCCAAATGCCCCACCAAGTGCGCCAAGCATGATATAAGCGCAAATTCTACAAATTTGATAAACAAGCGAGAAAAAAAACGCCCTAGCCCTGCTAAGGCTAGCTAGTTTTGCATTGTATGCTATCACAAAGCCCCCGCACATGCCAATGCAGTGCGTCAAGCTCAGCATTAGCGTGGCGGGTATGATAGCAAAAAAACTAATCATAAAATTTCTAAAAATTCTTTGAAAATGTATTTGCTTTCGTTTGGTCCGGCACTCGCTTCTGGGTGGTGTTGGACTGAAAAAACAGGGTAGTTTTTGTATCTCACGCCCTCAATTGTGCCGTCAAATAGATTTCTGTGCGTGATATCGCAAATCTCAGCTATGGATTCTGGCACATTGTAGTTGTGGTTTTGCGCTGTGATTTCGATAGATTTGTTAAACAAATTTTGCACAGGGTGATTTGCGCCGTGCTGGCCAAATTTGAGTTTGTATGTCTCATAGCCCATAGCGTTTGAAAGCAGCTGATGACCAAGGCAAATGCCAAAAATCGGAATCCTAGCCTCGATTATCTCTTTGATTTGCGCGATTTCATCTTTTAGCATTTTTGGCTCGCCAGGGCCGTTTGATAAAAATACGCCGTGAATTTCGCCAGAGTTAAATTTATCAATCAGCGTTTTTGCCTTAGTATTATACGGGAAAACCTCCACGCTAAGGCCCAAATCGCAAAGCTCATTTAGGATATTTCGCTTCACACCATAATCCATTACAGCGATTTTTTTGCCATTTTTTTTCGGCGTGCTATAAGCGCCTTTATTCGCGTCCCAATGGCCTTTTTCGTGGATATATGGGGTTTTGGTGCTTACAATGCTGACATAATTAACCTCTTCAATCCTAGCTGAGTCTTGAAGAGCTTTTTTCAAGGTTTCTTTATCGCTGATTTCAGTAGATACAAAAACCCGCAAATTTCCCTCATCGCGAAGCATTTTTGTAAGATACCTCGTATCTATATCATATACGCCAAATTTGCCGTTTTTGATGAAATACTCTTCCAAATTTTGCTCGGATCTGAAATTTGAGGGAGTGTTGTTAAACTCGCGGATAAAAATTCCACTAGCGTGGATTTTGCCACTCTCCTCATCGTCGCTGTTCGTGCCTACAATGCCGATTTCTGGCATAGTGAATACTATAAACTGCCCAGCATAGCTAGGGTCTGAGATGATTTCTTCATATCCTGTAATAGAGGTGTTAAATACAAGCTCGCCAAAGGCACTTCCACCCTTGCCAAACGCCTTTGCCTCCAAAAACACGCCGTTTTCTAAATAAACATACGCTTTCACAGCATACCTCTTTTTTTAAGCTCTTTTTCGTAAGTTTGCGCAAACACAAGCTCGTATTCCTCGGTGCCTGGGATTAGCTTTTTGCCATGTCCTTGCATGAGTTCATAGACATCTTCTTCGATTTTTTTGTAAATTTTCAAATACCCCTCGATTGAGTTGTAAATGATAGTTTTAATGCGGTTTTCGCTCACTTGATAATCTACTAAATTTTTCTTCCAAATCGTCTCTAAAATTTCATGCGAGATATTTGAGTATCTATCCTCGAAAATCAGCTCGAAATTCTCTTGTGCGGCGAGTTTGCGCTTGATGAGCCAAAACATATCTTTTTTATTTACATTCATTTCGTCAAATTCATCGATTCTCTCGTCCATTAGCTCGTTAGCGCGCTCGTCTATGGCTTTTTCTTTTTGCAAATCAGTTTTGATGATTTCTGAGGCTACCTTGGCTATGGGCTCGACGCCAGAGCTAAGTGTAACCATGCCAGAATTTAATATATCTATCGCAATTTTTTGCGCTATGTATGGAACATGTGCTAGTTGTATTCGCATTATCCGCCTTTCTTATAATATAATTGTATCTGTTCGCTCAGGGCTAGTAGAGATAAACCCTACCTTTGTGCCTGTTAGTTCCTCGATTTTTCTAATATAATTTTGCGCATTTTGTGGCAAATCTTCGAATTTATTAATTCCTTTTACGCTATCCCAGCCCGGCATTTCCTCATATACAGGCTCTACCACGCCAAGCTCGATTGGGAAATAATCAATCTCTTCGCCATTTATCTTGTATGCTTTGCAAATTTTAATACTCTCAAATCCGTCTAAAACATCGAGTTTCATAAGGGCAAATTTATCAATTCCGTTGATTCTAGATGTGTATTTCGCCGCTACGCCGTCAAACCACCCACATCTGCGTCTTCTACCTGTCGTAGTGCCAAACTCATGCCCGATTTCGCAAAGTCTGTCGCCATACTCATCTTTGGCCTCTGTTGGGAAAGCGCCGTTTCCTACGCGCGTAGTATAGGCTTTGACAATTCCGATGACCTCGCCAACATCTTTTGGCGCTAGTCCGAGACCCGTGCAAGCCCCAGCTGCGATAGTCGAAGAGCTAGTTACATACGGATATGTGCCGTGATCGATATCTAGCAAACTTCCTTGCGCCCCCTCGACAAGGACTTTTTTGTCATAATCAAGCGCCTTCCAAATCATATTAGTTGTGTTTGCGATATATGGTTCTAGCACAGATTTGTAGCGTTTGATTTCCTCGTAAATTTCCATTTTATCAGGAATTTTGATATTTAAACTCTCGAAAAGTTGCGCCCTGCTCGCAAAATCCCTAACTAGGGCTTCTGTTAATTTCTCTGGCTCTAAAAGCTCGATTATGCGGTGTCCTGTGCGCGAAATTTTATCCGCATACGCAGGTCCGATACCCTTGCCTGTGGTGCCAATAGCCTTATCGCCTTTTAATTTTTCCTTAGCTTGGTCGATTAGCGAGTGATACTCTAAATTTAAAAACGCCTTTTCGCTGATAAAAAATCTACCCTTCAAATCCCCAAATTGCGCCATTTCAGTGATTAAAACATCAGGGTTAATGACCACGCCATTTCCGATGATATTTATGATATTTTTGTGCAAAACACCGCTTGGGACTAAGTGAAGCGCGTATTTTTCGCCATTTACGATGATTGTATGACCGGCGTTGTGTCCGCCACAGCTTCTGCATACGAAATCGTAATTAGCACTAATCATATCTACGATTTTACCTTTTCCCTCATCGCCCCATTGAGCGCCTACGATTACATCAACCTTACTCATGTTTAATCCTTTATCATTAATTTTTCTATCAATGCATCAACCAAAAGTGCAAAACCACTCGACTTCAATCCGTCAATCTCATAATTTCCGCCATTGCAAAGCACGCTATTTTCGTCTAAAAATCTAAAAAATAGCGCCTTGTAATAGCGCATTTTTGAATAATACAAAAGTGAAACTCTGATATTTTTATACTCTACGCCTAAATTTAAAATTTCATCTAAACAAGGCTTGATCTCCTCTGGGACGATTTTTCGTAAATTCTCCACATCGCCCAAATTTGTCGCGCGCGCTGTTTTAGCTAGCCAGTCGCAGTTTTGAGCCAAAATCGTCTCAATCTCGCCCTTTTCAAAAACGCTAATTGGTAAATTTAGTATTTCGCAAATTCGCTTTGGAATTTCGATATTGCTTAGTTGTAAAACAGGTTCTAAGCTAAATTCTCTAAAAATTTCTATTGCGATTTTTATCGCCAAGGCTAGGTTACTCTCATCTATTAACTCTGCGCCGATTTGGTAAAATTCCTCGCTAGGGTATTTAAATGTAGGCTGGATATAAAAAAGTCTTTTTAGGCTTTCATCTTTTAGTCTTCGGCGCACGATTCGCACGACATCGACCGTGCTATCGGCACGAAGCGCGATTTCGTGGTTGCTAGGATCGGAAAATTTCAAAAGCTTCGCCCCAGCCACGCTCAAATGCTGATGATACGAAAAATACGGCGTGAGAATTTCGCTAAATCCGTGATTTTCTAAAATTTTGCTAGCTTTATTTTCGAGTTCTCTTTTTAGTTTTGCGCTTGTGCCAAAATATAGGCGCGAACCATTTGGTATTTCGTGATCAAAGTCCGCACTGACGCTATTTATCATGATTCCTCCAAATTTAGTATAAACTTATCTACTCGCGCTTTGTATTTTGTAATGAAGCTTTGTAAATCTTCAAATTCAAGCGCAAGAATATCCAAAATTTGCTTATTAATTTCTGTATTTAGCATAAATTTATGGCTTGTGGATTTTTCGATTCTGGTTTTGATCTCTTTGATTTCTTCTTGGAAAACTTCGAAGCGAAGATCGGTGATATCGCCGTGTTCTGCGTTTTCTAAAAATTCAAGCGCGATATTTTTGTAATCAAGGGCAATCAAAAAGTTTTCAAACTCATCTTTTGTGATTGGTTTAGCGCCCTTAGCCTCTTTTAGCTTGGCGATGATAGCGGTGATTTCTCTTCTATCGACGGCTTTTCCGAGGAAATTTCCTTGCATAAAATTAAATTTGAAATTTTTAAGCAAACGGCGTGAGAGCGCGTTTTCGATACCCTGCGCGCCTAGTTTTTCAAATTTCAGCTCGCCGCGCAAGTATTTCACTAAATCTAGCAGATTTTTTATACCTTCACGCTTTTTGGCGACATCTAGGCAGAGCCTCATATCGATTTTAATGATATCAAAAGGCATACCTTTTAGGTATTTTGAATTTTGGTGATTTGCATTATTTAGAGCAAATTTAATGCCAAAATCAGCGTATCTTTGTCTAATGAGTTTAAAATCAGCCGCAGTTCTGTCGTTAAAATCAGTGATTTCAAACATAAATAGCTCTGTCTTTGGCGCGTATTTTTCTATCGCGCGCGAAGCGAAATGATAAAATTCATCGCTTTTTAGGACTTCTAGACTGATATTTATCGAGCAGAGAGAATTTGTCTCTTTGTTAAATTTCAACATTTGCGTAAATGAAAATTTAGAGATTAAAATTTCAAGTTTCGGCTCTCTGATATCAAATAAAAAGTCGCTAGGCAATAAAACGCCCAAATTTTCGCGTCGCCAACGAAGCAAAAGCTCGTAGCCGTAAATTTTGTCTTTATCATCGATGATAGGCTGATAAAGCATGAAAAATTCGTTGTTTTCGATAGATTTTTTCAGCCTTTCCTCGCTGATTTGCAAATCGTCGAAATTCTCTTTATCAAAGATACAATATCTATTTTTTCCGCTCGTTTTAGCGCGATACATCGCCCTATCTGCCCTGCTTAAAAGCTCGTTGAAATCGATTTCTTCGCTTCCGTCGTAAAACGCCGCACCCACACTCACGCTCGCACTTACCTCGTTGCCGTCGAGATTAAATTTCTTATTCGCAATTCCTAAAAGTCGCTCTAATAGCGCGTGCGCTGCTTTTTCGTCTTTCAAATCCCCGATAATCGCGCCAAATTCATCTCCGCCAAGTCTAGCTAAAATATCGCCCTTGCGAAGTAGGTTATTCATAGTCTTGCTGACCTCTTGCAAAAACAAATCCCCCACATCGTGGCCGAAATTATCATTAATCGCCTTAAATCCGTCAAAATCTATAAATAGCACAGCCGCAAGCCTGTTTTGTTCCTTTGCCGCGCTTAGATACTCGCCCGCTGCGTTCATAATGTAAATTCTATTTGGCAAACCTGTGAGCGCGTCGTGGTGAGCGATTTTGACAAGCTCGCTCTCTTTTTTCTTAATCTCAGAAATTTCGTTAAACATTAAAATATAGTTGCTTACCACGCCAAATTCATCTTTTATCGCGATAGCCGAAAACAGCGCAGGGAAATCATCGCCGTTTTTCTTGACGCAGTAAATTTCATCTGTATAGCTTAGGCTCTCTTTGTCTAGTTTTTCCTTGATTTCGCCCATTATACCGCCGTCGTGATCTACTCTGAAATACTCTGGCACCTCGCCCACGACATCGGTTTCGCTAAATTGCATAATCGTATAAAATGCCCTATTTGCGCGGATAATCCTACCGATATCATCTGTGATGACAATCGCCTCTAACGACCTTAAAAATACATTTGAATTTAGATTTAGCTCAGCTTCAATGTCTTTTTTAGCGGTGATATCCTCGATAGTAGCGACGATTTCTTCGGCACCGCCACTTCTTTTTTCTTTTTTGCTAGCATATCCTTGCAGGCTAATCCACGCGTATTTTAGCTCGTCGTTATCGCTTAGCTCGTCGTTTAGCTTGATTCTGATTTCGCATGAAATCTCATCGCTTATGCCTAGCTTGCATTTGTTGAGTTCGTCGTTAAATTTCTTCAAATCCACATAGTAAATTTTCGCTACGAAATCGCCTATACTCATCTCTGTATCGACGCTGGCTTCCTTACTACCTAAAATCTCCATATACTCTTTGCTAAGCATGATTTTTTTGGCTAGCAAATCAATCGTGCATGGGCTATACGATCTGGTTTTTAAAAGCTCTTCGTTGCTTTTCATATCTGATTTGAGTTTGTTGATTTCCATAAGCTTATCGTGTATGTTGGTAAAATACATAACGACTTTGCGCTCTTTTTTATACAGACAAATCGTAATCTCATAAAACGCTCTAATCGAATTTCTATGCAAAATCGGATAAACCCGCTTAGTAACCTCGTTATTTTGCCTAGTATCGCTCATAAGGTTTCTTAGCTCGTTTTGCAAAGAATCGGCGTCGCTTTTTTGAAATAGGCTCCAAAAATATGTTTTGCCCTCTAAAATTTGAGTATTTTCATATCCCCAAATTTCACGCGAACTAGCGCTAACATCGATTATTTCGCCACCTTTGATGACTACGGTTACGATTGGGGCGTCATTTAGATATTTATACTTCTCTTTGGTATCGGTGTAAAATTTACGGTATTTTGAGGCGTCCAGCAAGACATAAAGCACCAAAATATCCTCGCCATTGCGCACAAAGGTCTTTTTGATATACATATCCTTTTTGCCGTTTGGGGTATCGTGCGTGTGGATAACATAATTTTCTTTGGTGTAAAGTGAAATTTGGCTTTGGCGGGCGTTTTCATACAGCGAAGTCGCTTCTAGTGTAAAGATATTTTTGCCCACGATATCATCGCCGTAAAGCTCCTTGGCTCTAAGGCTAGCGTTGTTTATCATGCCATTAGTGTTTTCGACGCTAAAAATCATTAGTGAGCTTTTTTTCAGCGCGTCGAAAAATGTGAAATCCACCTTGCTAGCCCTACCAGAATACTGCACGCTTTCATCGAGTTTTTGCGCGATTTCTAAAATTTGATCTAGCGCGCCCATGGTTTCGATTTTGGTCGCTGTGGATTTATACACACCGCCTGAAACCGAGCTGTGAAGCAGGTGCAAAGGATCGAAAATTCGGCGTTTTAAAAATTTGTAATTTATCAAAGTGATTAGCAAATACAAAAACAAAAACCCAAGCGCTAGCAAAACCAAAAGGTTTTTTGGGCTTAGATATTCTTTTAAATTTTTGCTTATCATTATGAAATTGTTCGAATCATCAAATTTCTCAAAATAGACAAATTTGCGCTCTCCAAGGCTTTTTAAAATTTTGAGTTTTTTCTCGCCTTCGAAATCAAATCTATTTGTATAAAGTGCGAAAATATCGTTTGTGATATTAAAAATTTCGCCCTCTTTGTTAAAAATCAAAATTTCGCCAAGGCCGGCAAATTTGTCATTTAGCGAGGTTGTGTTTGCAAAGGCTATCAAAAATGTATTTACCTCGACCTTTTGGATCAAAAAATATCTATTTGCGCCATTAATCTGCATGAAGCGCGATATATAGCGGTTGTCTTTGATTTTTGAGATAAAATTATCAAGCCTAAGTTCGCCCAAATTTGCCATAGCAGAATCATTGAAATACGAAGCTATAACCTCGTCTTTATTACCCACAGCCCTGACATAAAAAATCGCGTCGAAATTTTGCTTTTGCGAGGCTGTATGCTCGATGAGACGGAAATACAAGGTTCTTCTTGCATACTCGTTTTCGGTTTTTAAACCTTGATAGGTTTTAAGGTTTTCAGATAAAATTTCAAGTTCGCTAAAAAGCTCGGCGTTGCGGTCTTTTACAGCATTTTTTGCTACGCTTAATTTGGTAGAAAGCTCGGCTTGGATATTTGAGCCTACAAAGCCAAAAATGCAAAAAACAAGCGCGAAAATAGCCAAAATTCCAAGAATCAAAGCTATAAAAAATCGTTTGGTTATTACTCTTTTATCTTCCATTTTTATGCCAAAAATTTAAATTTTTCGCGCCATTTTAGCAAAAAAGTGATTAAAGTCTTATTTTATTTGACCTTTCTCCCAAAAAATGCATAGCCAAAAGCACCAAAAAGCTAAAAATCAGCATAATCGCCGAGTATAAATGCGCGCTGGTAAAATCTAAAATTTCAGTCGCCTCATAAATCGCAATCGAAGCTACCTTGGTCTGCTCGCTCACAGAGCCACCTATCATCAGCACCACGCCAAATTCTCCCATAGTGTGCGCGAAACATATCACCACAGCGCTTAGTAAAGACGGTTTCATCGCTGGTAGTAGCACCCTAAAAAGCGTAGCAAAAAATCCCTTACCTAGCGACCACGAAGCGTGGCGAAGCGAGATTGGAATCGAACGAAACCCGCTAAGCATTGGCGAAAACATAAATGGTAGAGAGTAAATACAGCTTGCAATCACCAAACCGCTGAAATTAAAGACAAATCGCACACCAAAATTTTCATCGAAAAATTTGCCAAGCGTCGAATACGGCGATAAAAACACAAGCAGATAAAATCCCAGCACGCTTGGTGGAAGCACGAGCGGAAGCGAAATGACGCTTTCAATCACGCTTTTGGCGCGAAACTCCCTATACGCCATAAAATATGCCAAAAACAGGCAAATCCAAAACAGAGTAAATGTCGTCACCACCGAGAGTTTAAGCGAAATCAAAAACGGCGTAAGGTCTAAATTTTGTAAAGCTTCAATCACTGTTTTCCTCGATTTTTTTCAAATTTATATTAAAGGCTTTTGCGCCCACGCTCACGCTATCACCCACGCGCAAATCCCTAGCCTCGCTCACGCTTAAAACCACTTCGCAAAGTTGCGCCCCAACAGCGATTATAGCGATATTTACGCCACCTGCTTCGCGCAAAGCAACCACCTTGCCACGAAAGCTAAATTTTTGCGAACCGCTAGTTTGCAAGAAAATTTCGCTTGGCGAACCCTCGCGCACAAGGCTTCCATTTTTTAGCTCATACACACGCTCGCACAGCCTGTAAATCTCGCTGATATCATGGCTGACAAGGATAATTGTAGGGCGAAATTTCTCATGGATTTTTTTGAGATAGTCTTGGATTTTTTCACGAATTTTGTAATCTAGCGCCGATAATGGCTCATCAAGTAGCAAAATTTCTGGGCTTTGCATGAGCGCACGGGCTAGTGCCACGCGCTGTTTTTGTCCGCCAGAGAGCTGCGAAATGGCGAAATTTGCGTATTTTTCAAGCTCTAAAAATTTTAGCATTTCGCCTGCTTTTTGCAAATCTTTTTTGGCAAAAAGTAGATTTTCTATCACGCTCATATTCTCAAAAAGCGCGTAGTCTTGGAACAAAAAGCCGATTTTTCGCTGCTTAGCGTGCATAAATTTTCGCCCATTATCTAGCGTGATTTCGCCGTTTGTAATCGCCCCGCTATCTATTTTCATAAAGCCAGCAAGTAGCCTTAAAATCGTAGTTTTACCAGATCCGCTAGCCCCATACAGACAGACAAAGGAGCCCTTTTTTATCTCTAAATTCACACTAATTTTAAAATTTTCGTTTAGCCGTTTTTCACAATCAATCTTAATCATAAATTTTCTCTATAAAAATCGCGCTTGCATTTGCGTAAATGTAAATTTCATCGCCCACGCAAAGCCCTAAATTTCGCACGCTCTGCGTGGTTGCGATAATGTCAAATTCTAAATTTTGCTCACTTTTGCAAAAGCTTAAATTTGATAAAATTTCGCCAAATTTAATATCTGAAATCTCGGCACAAATTTCATTTTCTGCTGAAATTTCGCATTTTTTGCGCGCTAATACTGCCTGTGTCGCTTTAAAGCCAATTTCTACGCCTAATCCCACGCTAAGGGGCTTTGGGAGTTCTAAAAAAACTCCACAAAGCCCGTGCGAGAAAAGAATTTTATAAATTCCCTCGCTCGCTAAAATTTGCTCTACCCTAACTCTCAAAACTCATATCCGTATTTTGCGAAAATTTCCCTGCCCTTATCGCTTAAAATAAAGTCATAAAACGCCTTTGCTTCGGCGTTGTTTTCGGCTTTTTTGAGTATTACCATGCCTTGCGCGATCGGCTCGTAAAGCGCGCTAGGCACTAGCACGAAATGTTTGCCCTCCTCGCACGGCGCACCCGCGCAACCGCCATCTTTCATTTTTGGCGCATACATCGCACTGGCTGCGATAAATCCCACATCAGCGGCACTTAGCGCCTGAGTTAGGGCTTCGCCGATTGATTTAGCCTCGATTATTTTTCCTTTTACGCTATCAAAAATTTCAGCCTTTTGCATAGCTTCCACGCTAGCAGTGCCGTAAGGGGCTGTTTTTGGGTTTGCGATAGAAATCGTTTTTACCTTTTCGTCTTTTAGCGCGTCAAGCCCTTTCCCTAAATCCACACCACGCACGCTTAGCATTGCAACCTTGCCCTTGGCGTAAGTTTGCGCCTTTGCCGTAGCAAAACCAGCCTCAAACAAATCATCGGCAAATTTCATATCAGCCGCCATAAAAATGTCAAATGGCGCGCCGTTTTTGATCTGCGTATTAAACGCACCACTTGCACCAAGGCTCACATTTAGCTTAGTATCTGGGTTTAGCTTTTCAAACTCAGACTTAATCTCGTCAAAAGCGTAAGTCGTATTCGCAGCCGCCGCGATAGATACCTCGCCCGCATTTAAGACGCCACATAGCGCAAGAGCGCAAAGTAAAAATTTGTGTTTCATAAATTCTCCTTCAAAAATGGATTTTAAATTTTAAAATTTATCGCTCAAATCACACGCCAATAATGATATCATCGGGCTCTATGCATGCTAGCACCTCATCGCCCACGCCCAAATTTAGCTCATTTGCGCTTTTGCGCGCGATTATGGCGATTATGTTTTGATGACCTGCGGTATCAAGGCAAATTTGAGCGTTTTTAATGCCGATTTTGACATCACTGATTTTGCATTTCACGCCATTACACTCGCCCAAATTTTCGCCTTTTAAAATTTTCACACTTGGGGCTTTGAAAATTAGCAAAACCTCTTTGCCAGGCCTTAATTCTAGGTTTTTTTCGCTTTCGATTGTGATTTGCGCGTCTAGCTTCTCGCCACCTGAAAGCGTGAGCGTGATTATGCTATCGACCGCGCCTCTGCTAATCTCGCTAATTACGGCGTTTAATTGATTTCTGGCTGAGAGTTTTATGCCGATTCTTTCAAGTCCAATTAAATTTTCATCGCTAATATCATCGGCCTTTAAAATTTGCTCTAAAAAACTATCGCCAACCCTGCTGATGATATCATAGGAGCGAATTAGGCTTTTAGCGTAGTCAGTGAGCTCCGAGCCACTATTTTTTTTCGAGCCTTGCGCGCGAGAAATCAGAGGCTTTTTGCTGGCATTGTTTATCAAATTTAGGCTATCCCAGCAGTTTTTGTAGCTAATGCCGATTTTTTGGGCGGCTTTGGTGATTGATTTAGTTTCATCGACAGCTTTTAGCAAGGCGATATGGCGTGAAATCAGCGTCGTATCCTTGCTAAGATAAAGTTCTAGCGCAAATTTAGCGTTCATAAATTTTCCTTTTTATTTCATTTACTTTTTCTGATTTTATCTGTATAAAATAATATATTTAAAAAGCTTAAAAATACCTTTTTATGGGATTTTATTTCATTATTTTAATTTTAATTTCACATATAGACAAAAATTTACTTAAATTTTGTAAAATCGCCCTTTCGATTAAATTTAAAAGGATAAGGGTTGAAATTTCATAGAGCTTTTTTATGCGCTGTTGCGTGTAGCTGTGCGCTGTATGCCACCGATACTAGCGCTGAGATTGATGAGTTTGACGCCGAGTATAGTCAAAAGGAAGTTTTCGATCCGCTAAGTGGCTATAACCGCGTAATGACGGGCTTTAACGATGTGTTTTATCGCTATTTGGTGACACCTGTGGCCACAGGCTATGATTATGTCATGCCAGATCCCATACAAGGGGCGTTTGCGAACTTTTTCCACAATCTAATGTATCCAATGCGCCTGACAAACAACCTTTTACAGGGCAAATGGGAAAATTCTTGGGACGAGACAAAGAGATTTTTGATAAACACCACAATCGGTTTTGCTGGGCTTAGCGACGCGGCGACCTTGCATTTTAACATACCGCGCCACGATGAGGATTTCGGGCAGACGCTAGGATACTGGGGCGTGCCAGCAGGACCGCATATCGTCTGGCCGATACTAGGGTCTAGCAACCTACGCGATACTTTCGGGCTTGTGGGCGATTTTTTCACCAATCCGATAAACTATATCGACGATAGCACCGTAAGTATGTCGGTAAATGCGTTTAGGATTTTTAACGATTACTCTCGCGATCCTGAATTTTACGAGAAAATGACAAGCGGGGCTGTGGATTTATACCCATTTTTACGCGATGCTTATGAGCAAAGCAGAGAACAAAAAATAAAGGAATAAAAATGAAATTTTTTAAAATTTTAACTTTGGCGTTTTTGCTTTTTAGTTTTTCACACGCTATTAGCGACGCTGATATCGAGCCAGTAATGAGCCAAAAGGTTGCCACAGCAGTTTCGATTATGAGGGACGGCGCGCTCGCAAAGGACGCAAAACCAGCCAAAATTTTCGCTCTATTTGATGAGTATTTCGACTATAAACAAATGGCAAAACTATCCCTTGCCAAGCATTATGCGAACCTTTCAGACGCCCAAATCGCCGAGTTTAACAAAGCTTACGAAGCGCATTTGAAACGCTCATTTATCGATAAACTCTCGCTTTATACCGACCAAGATATGAAAATTTTAAGCAAAGAAGCTCCAAGCGAAAAAAGACGCGTGCTAAAAACGCAAATCATCGGCGAGGATAAAAACTACGCAATCGATTTTAAATTTTTCCCAAATAACAGCGATTGGCGCATTTACGATGTCGATATCGTGGGCGTTAGTCTAATCCAAACCTACCGCTCACAATTTGGCGATGTCGCGCAAAATTTGGGCTTTGACGAGCTATTAAAACGCCTTAATGCGACCGTAATCGAAAGTGGCAAATAACGCTTGAAACGCATTTTTCGCTTAATTGTCAAATTTCCAAAGAGCGTTTTAGCCATATTTAGCGCTCTTGCGCTCTTTTTTGGTTATTTTTGCACGCACCTGCAAATCGACGCTTCTAGCCAAACCCTGCTTTTAGAAAACGACAAGGATTTAGAGATTTGGCGCGAAGTTAGCGCAAGGTATGCTACTCCGAATTTTTTCGTCGTGGCATACACGCCCTCGCAAGACTTGCTAAGCAAACAGACGCTATCAAACATAGCAGAACTTAACGCCAAATTTAGCGCGCTAGATTTCGTTGATAGCGTGGTGGATTTGGGAAATGTGCCGCTTTTGTTAAACCGCAAGGGCGATTTAAGCGAGCTTTTAAAACATATCCCCACGCTAAAAGACGCAGATATCGACCTAGCTGCCGCTAAGCGTGAGCTACTAACCAGCCCATTTTACGCTTCAAATTTAGTCAGCGCTGATTTTGGCACGACTGGAATTTTGATAAATTTAAAACCAGAGAAAAAATACGAAGAGCTACTTCGTGCGCGAGATAGTGCGAAAAACGCCATAAATTTGGCAAAAAAGTCGAATTTGGCGAATTCCGAAATTTCAAATTTAAAGCAAAATTTAAAACTTGCCGAGCAAAATTTCAAAGCTTACAGAGATGAACTTCGTATCAAAGACCACGAAAATTTACAAAACCTTCGAGCCATAATCGCCGAATTTTCTAACGCGCACCCTAGCGAGCGGCTGTTTTTGGGCGGTATAAATATGATAGCCGATGATATGATAAGCTATGTCAGAAATGACCTTAGCACTTATGGCGTGGGCGCGCTGGTGCTCTTGCTAGCGTGCTTTTGGCTGTTTTTTAGGCAGGCGAAATTCATCGTGCTTCCGCTTATCATTTGCGCTTACTCGGTAATGATTAGTAGCGGACTTTTCGGGCTTTTGGGCTTTGAAATCACCGTAATTAGCTCGAATTTCATTGCCCTTGTGCTAATCATCACGGTTTCTGTGTGTATCCACCTAATCGTAGCTTACCGCGAATACAGCGCCAGATTTCCTAGCTTTTCGCAACGCCAGCTAGTATATGCGGTCTTGCGCGAGCGGGCTAAGCCATGCTTTTTTGCGATTTTTACCACGATTGTGGGATTTATGTCGCTAATCTTCTGCGATATTAAGCCTGTAATTTCGCTAGGAATTATGATGAGCGTGGGAATTGCGTGCTCGCTAGTCGTGGTGTTTTGCCTCTTTGGCGCGGTGATGAGCATATCTAGGCGCACGCATAATAATCGTAGTTTTGAAAAACAGTTTCGCTTCACCCATTTTTGCGCAAATTTAGCCCTAAATCACAGAGGCAAAATTTACGCAGTTTGCGCGCTAGCTGTTTTGGCTGGGATTTTTGGGATTAGCAAATTGCGCGTGGAAAACAGCTTCATTGGCTATTTTAAGGAAAATACCCCGATTTATGCCGGTATGGAGGTCATCGACACCAAGCTTGGAGGCACGATTCCACTCGATATCGTGATAAAATTCCCAAAATCGCAGAGCGCGCCAAGCGATGAAATGGACGAATTCGAGGCTGAATACGCCGCGAACGAAAACGACCCAAAATACTGGTTTAACTCCCAAAAAATGCGAATTATCAATAAAACTCACGCATTTTTAAAAGACCAAAACATTAGCGATCACAAATTTATCGGGCAGGTAAGCTCGCTAAGCTCGCTTTTGCAGGTCGGGCGCGAGATAAACTCAGGCGAGGAGCTAGATGATTTAATGCTAGCGCTAATTTACTCCGAACTGCCCCAAAACTACCGAGAAATGGTGCTTTCGCCCTATGTCAGCATAGAAGAAAATGAGGCGCATTTTAGCGTTCGCACGATTGATAGCGATCCAAATTTGCGCAGAAATGAATTTTTGCAAAATTTACAAAATGATTTAGATAAATTGCTTGCAAATGACGGCGTAAGCGCGCAAGTAAGCGGTATAATGGTGCTTTATAATAACATGCTCCAAACCCTAATGAGCTCGCAAATCGGCACGCTTGGCATTACGGTTGGGGTTTTATTTGTGCTGTTTTGCTTGATTTTCCGCTCGCTAAGCTACGCATTTATCGCGATTGTGGTAAATCTAATCCCGCTTTGCGTATGCTTTGGGATAATGGGGATTTTGGGCATTCCGCTAGATATCATGAGTATTACGATTGCCGCGATTAGTATCGGTATCGGCGTAGATGATGTCATACACTATCTATTTCGCTTCCGACGCGAGTTCGCGCGCACGCAAGATAGCGCAGAGGCAATCCGCGCAAGCCACGCTAGTATCGGGTATGCGATGTATTACACATCATTTGCGATAATTCTAGGATTTAGCGTTATGATGATAAGCAATTTTTGGCCGACGATTTATTTTGGGCTTTTGATCTGCCTTGTAATGGCGCTTTTGTTGCTTGGCGCGCTCATAATCCTGCCTTCACTCTTAATGAGCAAATCTAGGTTAAAAATTTAATCTAAAATCAAATTTAGCCTGCTATAATGGCGAGTTTTGGAGAGGATGATGACCTGGTGGCGTCTGCGGACTTCAAATCCGATAAGAGGGCGGTTGACCGCTTTCTGGGGGGTTCGATTCCCTCACTCTCTCGCCAAAGTCTAAATTTCAAAATTTCAAAATTCTTAGCGCAAAATTTTCAAAAATTCACAATTCTGCAAAATTTATACGAATTTAAAATTTAAACTTAGTATTTTTGAAAAATTTTAAATTTACATAAACCCCAACCACAAAGTGTGGCTGGGGTTTGAAATTTAAGAATTTAGAATTTGATTAATTTGAGTGTTCTAGATATGAAATCACGCCAAGGGCGGCTGTCGCGCCATCAGCGGCTGCGCAAACGACCTGTTTTGGCGCATCTATGCGCAAATCACCCGCCGCAAAAAGACCAGGCAGGCTTGTTTGCATTTTTAGATTTACCACGACCTTGCCCTCGTCGTTCATATTGCAAATAAAATCGCCGTTTTCGTCCCTTAGCACGCTGTTTCGCACATCAAGCCCCACGAAGGTAAAAATCCCAGGCAGGCTCAATTCTCTTTTTGCGCCTGTGTTTTTATCGCTAACGACAATGCCCGTTACTCCGCTATTATCGCCTTTGATCTCATCGACAATGGCATTTGTGATAAGCTCGATTTTCTCGTTATTTTTGACCTTTTCGATAGTGTTTGGCGTAGCGCGGAAGCCGTCTCTTCTGTGGATTAGATAGACTTTCGAGCAGATATTTGCTAGATACAGCGCCTCTTCGAGCGCAGTATTTCCACCGCCAAGGACGGCCACTTCTTTGTTTTTATAGAAAAATCCGTCGCAAGTAGCGCATGTGCTGACCCCGCGTCCGAAAAACTCATCTTCGCCCTTGACCCCTGCTCTGCGAGGTTTCGAGCCAGTGGCTACGATTACAGCCTTGGCACGAGCGGTTTTGCCACCCTCTAAGATTATGCTAAATGCGCCGTCTTCGTCTTTTTTGATACGCTCGACGCTTATCATTTCGTGTTTGAGCCCGAAGCGAAAGCACTGCTCCTGCCATGGCGCCATAAAGCTCATGCCGTCCATCACGGTCGCTACGCCAGGGTAGTTTTCCATTTCAGAGCTACTTGTGATTTGGCCTCCTGGCATACCCATTTCATACATTACGACATTTTTAAGTCCGCCCCTTGTGGCGTAAAGTCCAGCACTTAGCCCAGCTGGACCGCCACCGATGATTGCTAAATCTAACATTTTTTCTCCTTTGTTTTATTTTTTAATCAAATTTAGGACTAAATTTCAGTGAAAAATAAAAAGGGCTTTCGCCCTTAAATTTTAAAGTAATGAGTTGATTTTATCAGTGATTACTTGTTTTGATTGTGCGCCGATTAGTTGAGCTGCAACTTCGCCGTTTTTGAAAAATAGCATAGTTGGGATCGAGCGAACGCCAAATTCTACTGCCAAATCTTGCGCTTCATCGGTATTTACCTTGCAAATTTTAGCTTTGCCCTCAAACTCGTTTGCTAGCTCGTCGATGACAGGGGCTATCATACGGCATGGTCCGCACCATGGAGCCCAGAAATCAACTAACGCAACGCCCTCGCCCACTACATCTTTGAAATTTACAGATGTAAGTTCGATATATTTTCCCATAAATTCTCCTTTAAATAAATTTGGTTGAAAATCGGACTATTATAGTTTTACAATATTAATGAAAGGTAAAAATTTGGGTTATAATGAAATATTATTGATAAAATTTATCCGTTGCGGATAAATTTCAATTAAATCAATCTGCCAATCATCGCAAATTTCGTTTGTCAAAATGTAATAATCAATCGCCTTTAAAATTTTGCTCATCTTCGCAGGCGTTACACGGCTAGCAGCGCAGTAATCGCCACTAGTCGCCTTAACCTCGATAAAGTGCAAAATTTCATCTTTTTGCGCGATGATATCAATCTCGCCAAATCGCGAGTGAAAATTTCGCGCGATTATCTTAAATTTATTCTGCTCTAACCACCCAGCCGCCCTATCCTCGGCAGAAAATCCAAAGAGATAATTTTTTAGCCCCATTACTCTTCGATTCTAATCATAAATGGTCGCTGTATGATAAACTCCTGCGCGTCTAGCTCGCCCATAGCACGCTTGACATCGGCCTCTAAGCTCGTGTGAGTGGTGAAAAACAGCGTAACGCACTCTTCGGTTTTTTGCTTTGGTTTTTGCAAAAAGCTATCAATTGAGAGGTTGTTTTCGCTTAATATATTTGTAATTTTAGCCAAAACACCCTTTTCGTCTTTGACGCGAATTCGCAAATAATACTTCGTGCGAATTTCACCCATAGGCGAAATCACAAAATCATTTTCAAGCTCTTTTTTATAGCCTAAAATCGGGCTTTTGTTACCGCGAGCGATATCGATTAGATCGCTTATAACTGCACTTGCCGTAGCCCTACCACCAGCTCCTGGTCCATAAAACATACTCTCGCTCATACAATCCCCAAAAACGCTCACGCCGTTCATTGCCCCGCCGACCTTAGAAAGCATTGCGTTTTGCGGGATTAGGGCTGGATGGACACGAAGCTCGACACGGCTTTCGTCAATGCGTTTTGCAATCGCCAAAAGCTTGATTACATACTCAAATTCATGCGCAAAATATATATCTTCTTTGCTAATCCTATCAATACCTTTAATCAAAATATCCTCAGGCCTACCCTGCGCCCCATAAGCAATGCTAGCTAGGATTAGCAGTTTATGTGCTGCGTCAAATCCGCCTATATCAAAGGTCGGATCAGCCTCAGCATAGCCTAGCTCTTGCGCCTTTTTTAGCGCGTCTTCAAAATTTTCGTTTTTTTGCATCATATTTGTGAGGATATAATTGCTAGTGCCGTTTAATATACCGATGATTTTTTCGATTTTATTCGCACTTAAACCCTCGCGCAAAGCCTTGATTATCGGAATTCCGCCCGCTACGCTAGCTTCGTAACCAAAAGGCGTTGAGCCGGCTAAATTTTCAAGCTCATATCTATGATAAGCCAAAAGTGCCTTATTTGCGGTAACGACAGCCTTTTTGCGTTTTAAAATTTCACTAACTATCTCATAAGGCTTTTCGACCCCGCCCATGAGTTCGACAAAAACATCGATATCATCGCGGTTTATGACTGAATTTAAATCATCACTTAGCGGGATTTTAACACTGCGCTTTTTGCTTAGATCTCGCACCACGCCGATAACTGGCTCGATTTTAACCCCAGCGCGCGCAGTGATTAGCTTTTCGTTTTCGATGAGTATGTTTGCTACCTCGTTACCGACGGTTCCGACGCCTAAAATCGCTACTCTCATTTGACCTCTTTAAGATATTTTTTGATATTTCGCGCTGCTTGGCGGATTCTATTTTCGTTTTCGATAAAGGCAATTCGCACATAATCATCTCCCGCACTTCCAAAGCCAATTCCTGGGCTAACAGCCACGCAAGCCTGCGTTAGAAGCTGTTTTGAAAACTCCATGCTTTTTAATCCAGCGCATTGCGGAGGTAGTTTCGCCCATGCAAACATGCTAGCTTGTGGGGTCGCGATCTCCCAGCCTGCGTTGCCAAAGGCTTCTAGCAAGACATCTCTTCGTTTTTGGTAAGTCGCCCTTATCTCATCAATGCACTCTTGCGGGCCATCGAGTGCAATTGTAGCTGCTACTTGAATTGGAGTAAACATACCATAATCAAACCACGATTTGATCTTTTTAAGCGCGGCAACTAGGCGTTTATTTCCGCACACAAATCCCACGCGCCAGCCAGCCATATTGTAGGTTTTCGATAGCGTGTATGCCTCGACTGCGACATCTTTGGCGCCATCGACCTCAAAGATACTTGGAGTTTTATACCCATCAAAGCTAATCTCAGCATAAGCTATATCGCTGATGATATAAAATCTCTCTTTTTTTGCCATTGCTACAAGGCGCTCGTAAAAGCTCTTTTCGACGGTTACGGTTGTTGGATTGTGCGGGAAATTTACCACAACATATTTTGGTCTAGGGATACTCTCATCAAATGTTTTTTGAAGTTCGATGAAAAATTTATTCTCATCAAATTCCAAAGTTTGCGTATCATAAGGCAAAGGGATTTTCACCACATTTCCGCCTGCGATAATGAAGGCTTGGGTGTGAATCGGATAGGCAGGATCTGGGACTACGGCTACATCGCCAGGGTTGATTATCGCGCTTGTTAAATGCACAAAACCCTCTTTCGAGCCCATTGTCGCGACGATTTCGCTATCAGGATCAAGCATAACGCCGTATTTGCGCTTATACCAGTTAGCACATGCCAAGCGAAGCTTGTAAATGCCCTGACTTACGCTATATCCGTGAGTTTTGTCCTTTTGCGCGCTTTCGCAAAGCTTGTCGATGATGTGCTGTGGCGTGCGGCCGTCTGGGTTACCCATAGAAAAGTCGATTATATCATCGCCCTTGTGGCGTGCTGCCATTTTAATCGCATTGACCTCAGCAAAAACATAATTAGGCAATCGCTCGATTTTGCCAAATCTAATCTCGTCAAACATCTCATCCTCCTATAAGTTTGATTTCTAATCCTTGTTTGATATTTTCCCCAGCAAATGCGTCGCAAAGGTGCATATAATGCGCATTTGGCGGGAATTTAATCTCCAACTCTTTTACTTTTGCCTCACTGATTTTGTTTGAAATTTCATCTAAATTTTTGTCATAAAAGGCTATGTTTGGATACCAAACCTGCGCGCCTTTGGTTTTAATAAGCGCCTTTTTGGTGTTTGCGATATTTATAAAATAGCTACTTTTTAGCTCGTTTTGTTCTTTGTTTGTGAGTAAATTCATACTCTCAAAATTCAGGCGAAACAGCATTACATCACCTAAAATCATAAAATCCTCGACATAAATTTTATGCTTTTTAAGCTCTGCGTAAATCGCGCCAGGATCGATCATGCGGTTTGTGCGCAAAAGTATGCTTCTTAGCTTTTCGCCCTCGTCTAAATTTAGAAAAGCTAAATTTTTGTAATTCTCTAAATTTAGCCTGTCAAAGACCAAATTTAGCGGTTTTAAAAGAAATTTTGAATTTTGCTTTGTTAGAAATTTTATCTCAATCCCGCGC
Organism: Campylobacter sp. JMF_01 NE2; assembly: GCF_027737365.1. Classification (NCBI taxonomy): domain Bacteria; kingdom Pseudomonadati; phylum Campylobacterota; class Epsilonproteobacteria; order Campylobacterales; family Campylobacteraceae; genus Campylobacter; species Campylobacter sp. JMF_01 NE2. Next base: position 287,909 of record NZ_JAOVTR010000001.1, read on the forward strand.
GCCCTATCGCTTGGAGTGAAATTTAAAATTTGGTTTTTTTCTAAAATTTTGCTTATCTTTGTAAGGTCAGCAAAGCCGTTTTTATCGCTCAAATCTTCACTTGCGTTGATATCGTAACGCGCCAAAATTTCGCTAGGGCTCGCACAAAAAGCCAGCCCCAAACAAAACGCGAGCGCGAAAACGATTTTTACCACTTTTTGCCCTTATTTAGCCGAATAAACTCTTCGTTTGAAATTTTGTTTATTTCGCCGTTTTTGATGTGGAGTTTGATTGTGTTTTTCTCGCTAAATTTCACTGGATCGCCCGGTTTTCCTATGTCAAACATACCATGCCCAGTAGCGATTAAAAGCTCGTCGCTAGCACTTAGCGTATAGCTTTCGGTTGTGACAAATTCTCGTTTTTTGCCAGTAGTTAAATTTATTATTCCTAGCCAAATTTTAACATGCGGTGTGAGTTTAAGCTCGTCGCTTGGGCTAAATTTCGCGCTTGTGTTATTATCGCTAGCATTGCTATCACTTGCGTTTGCGTCGCTTGCATTAGCCTCTGCTTTGATGATTTGTATGCTTCGATCTAGCGCATTTGGCGCACTTGCGTTGTAATCGCTGGCGCTATAAGCACTAGCGTTAAATTCCAATGCGCGCGGCGATTCATAAGGCTTGATGCCTACATTTTCTAGCTGTTTTTGCGTATCGCTAACCACGCTATTATCGGAGTATGTGGCGCTAGTTTCTTCATTTAGCATGGAGCCTAAAAATTCATTAAATTTCTTATGAAGCTCGAAATAAAAAATCGCAGCGATTATCAAAAATATCGCCACTAGCCATATTATCCAGCCTCCACCCTCTCTTTTGCTGCCACTTGCACGCGCATAGACCTTTTCGACATGGGCTCTTTTGTTTGGTTCAAAACTAGCCTTTGCAGCCCTAAACTCGCTCAACCACTCGCTCAAATCCAGCCCAAATTCGCGCTCTAAAATTTTAATATATCCAGCGACATTGAAATTCGCAAGTTTTTGAAAATCTTTATCTAAAATCGCTTTTAAATTTTCCACTTCTATATGCGTTGCATTGGCGACCTCGCCTAAATCCATGCCTCGCAAACGCTCTAAATCTAGATCTTTTTTTTCCTTCTCATCCATTTAAAATCCTATCACAAAGTATCGCAAAAGCGGCGCTTACATTTAGCGAATCCCAGCCCTCGCGCATTTTGATCGATACTTTTTTATCACATTTTTTAAGCACTTTTGCAGGGATTCCAAACCCCTCATTTCCCATGACAAGCGCCCTTTTTTTGGCAAATTTAAGCTCTTTGAAATTTTCTCCGTCCGCACTGGCAGCGCAGATTTCAAACCCAGCTTGTTTTAGCTCGTTTAATGCGCCTAGCCCGTCGCTAAGCCTAACTACATTTAGCTCATAGGCTGCGCCCGAACTAGCTCTTAAAATGCCTTCGATGTTTAGATTATTTGCGACAATTATCACGCTATTTGCGCCCAAAGCGTAAGCCGTGCGCATAATCGCGCCGATGTTTCCCACATCGGTCAGCCCGTATAAAACGACCAAAAATTCATCGTTTTTCACACTCGCAAACTCAGCGAATTCAAACTCGCTAACCTCGGCTAAAAAACCTTGATGATTGCCACCATGCGCCAAAGCTTGGGCTTTTTTGCTATCTACGCGCTCGACTTTGACACCAGTGCGCGCAATACAGCGAAAAATATCGCTCTCGCACTCCTTGGCAAGCATAATGCGAACAAATTTTTCGCTATGGTATTCTAAAATATGTAAAAATAATTGTTTTCCGTAAATAATCATTTTGCGATTTTAGCAAAAAATGGTTAAGAGATGCCTTATTTTATCAAATCATTGTAGATTTCTTTGACAGATTTTCCGGTGATTTTGGCGAGCAATTTTGCCTTGATTTTGGGCGAAATTTCGAGGCTTTTAATGTCGTTTTCGCTGATTTTTTCGAAATTTGCCTCTTTTGCACCAGCTACCACCACAGCCCACTCGCCGTTTAAATTCGCGGTTTTTAGAGTGAGGGCCAGCTCTTTTGCGCTGCCAAAAAATTTGGTTTCAAATTTTTTACTCGCTTCTTTTATGGCGAAAATTTGGCGATTTTCGTCTAAATTTTCGATATCGCAAACAAGGCTTAAAATCCGCTTTGGTGATTCGTAAATCACGCATGGATAGGGGTTTTTAAGCATGTTTTCTATGGCGATTTTGCGCTCTTTGCCGGTATTTGGCAAAAAGCCTAAAAAGCAAAATTCCTTCTGCACTATCCCGCTAGCCGCGACTGCTAGCAAAAGCGCGTTTGCCCCGCTTAAAATTTCGTATTCAATGCCGTTATTTTGGGCAAATTTCACAAGCGCAATCCCTGGATCGCTAATGCAAGGCATGCCAGCGTCGCTTAAAAATGCGCAATTTTTTTGGGTGAAATTTAAGGTGTCAAATTTGGCGAAAAATTCGCTTTCGTTGTGCGTGTGAAGCGAATAAAACTCTTTTTGGCCGAAATTTATTTGATATTTTTCGCTAAGTAAGTTTAGAAGTTTTTTACTAAATCTTGTGTCCTCGCAGATAAAAATCTCGCATTTGGTGAGTATTTCAAGGGCATGGGTTGAAATGTCAGCGAGATTTCCTATCGGCGTAGGAACGAAATAAAGCAATTATTTCATTCCGTATTTTTGTTTGAATTTCTCAACACGACCCGCGCTATCTACGATTTTTTCGCTACCTGTAAAAAATGGGTGGCAGTTTGAGCAGATATCTACACGGATTTCTTCTTTGTTTGAGCGTGTTTTAAAAGTGTTGCCACAAGCGCAAGTTACGGTTGTTTCAACATAATTTGGGTGAATATCTTTTTTCATTTTAACTCCTTGCAAATTTTAAAAGGTTGCGATTATACAATAAAATTTTTAAAAAATCAAATTTGACTTTTTTAGAAAATCAACCTTGCGCAAGCAGTCATTATCGCGGTGTTTGAGCGCAAAATATATGGTAAATTTAGCTCGTAAGATTTGCTAAATTTTTTGCGTTCATTTTCGGAAAATCCACCCTCGGGTCCTATAAAAGGAATCTCGTTTTTATCAAAAATCTCCAAACTTTTGCCCTCAAAATCAATCAAAACCGAATTTGGATATTTAGCCAAAAGCTCGTCAGAGCTAGCTAAAATTTCAAGCTCTATAATAGAATTTCGCCCACACTGACACGACGAATTTATCAAAATTCGCCCCATGCGCTCTAAATCCAGCCTAACATTTTTTTGCGAAAAATCGCTATAAACGAAAATGATTTTTGCCACGCCCATTTCATTTAGGCTAGGAAGTGTTTTTTCAATCACGCTTGGCTCGACCACCGCCCAAGCAAGGCAAAATTCGTGCTTTGGCGCGATAACGGAGTTTTTAAAAACCAAATTCGCTACCGCGGTTTTGCGCGAAATTTCGGTAATTTCATAGATATAATTGCCCCCATCGCGCAAATTTCTAAAATCCACTCTATCGCCCACGCTAAGGCGTCTAGCGCGCAAATGCGAAAAATTTTCGCCCAAAATTTCTAAAATTTCGCTTCCTGCGTTTTTGTCATAAAAAAATACCATTATATAAAACTCACTATCAAAATTATCGCAAAAATTGCGCCCAAAATTTTAGCTATTTGCGCGCGATAAATTTCAAATTTTTGCCCCAAAAATGCGCATTTAAGGCGTTTGTATCCCACCGCGCACAGCCCCATTATGCACACTGCGCCTACGCACATTAGCCCCACACTCACGCTCACGCTAGCCATTACTGGCAACATCACAGCCCCAGTTGTTACAATCGCTGCCAAAACAGCGTAATACACAGGCAAAAATTTGCGAATTCTAGCTAAATATTTTCGCCCATTAAAAAGCTTTTTGCGCGCTTTTATCCCTCTTAAATTTCGCAAAGCAGGAAATTTCACGACACCGTTTTTCTCGGCTGAATTTAAAGTGTAAAATTTAATGTTTTTATCGATTTTAAGGCGCGTTAATGCAAAATAAATAATCGTAAGCACGCCAAAGACAAAGGCGAAAAATTTATGAAAGCCTAGCGCGCTAGCAAACATATACTCCATTACTCTACCACTGGTTCTGGCGGGAGTTGCGGGTTGATTTGCGGGAGCGGGTCAGGGTTTGCGATGCTCACATCACTAGGCACCTCGCTAGATACAGGCGGCTTTTCTAGCACCTTTTCTTCCTCTTCTTTGCACCCCGTAAAAAGTGCTAAAACCGCAAAAATACCCAAAATTTTCGCTCTCATTAGCAATCCTTTTCGTAGCTAAATTTCACGCCATTTACGAGCTTTTCAAACATTTTTTTATCTCTCCACTCAGCCATTACGCCTGGGGAAAATTTAATCTCTTCTAGCTCGATTTTGCCCATATTTTCGTTATCGGCGTCTTCTTCGAAGCACTGCGCATAGCCCGTGGAAGTCTCATGCACGATGACGCTATGAAGCCTTACTTCGCGCTCGCCGTTTTTCATTTCGCTTAGTTCTAAAAGTCTGCGAATTAAGATAAAAAATATTCTCGCAAACTGCTCCGCGCTCGCATTTTGCGGGATCTCTATCCAGCGCGCGCTGTATTTTTTCAAATCGTTTTTATACTCATCACTCTCGCCAGAAAATATCGTCGTAGCATGGTCAAAACTATCGATTATATCCCTAATTCCAAGCTTCATATAGCCAAAATCATAGACCATGCCAGCATTATCAAGGTAATTTGAGCTAAGTAAAACCTCGCATTTATACGAGTGCCCATGGATACTCTGTCTGCACCTTTGCGACCCGCAAAAGCGCACTATATGGGCGTTTTCGAACTCATACATTTTTCTGATTATCATACACTTTCCTTATCGTTCCAAATTCTAATATGCGCTCTATCGGAGTAATTATAACCATTTTTTATGCAAAATTTAGCGACAAATTCTGCGTTTTGCTCCAACTCCGCCTTGTTTGCGCCAAGAGGCATACAAAAAACCTCGTTTTCGCACTCTGCTAAAATTTCGCAAATTTCAGCCTCGGCGTCAAATTCAGGCGAAATTACAAATTTATAAAAACTATCTTTTGCATTTTTCTTAATCGCTTTTAAAGCCTCGAAATTTAGCCGTTTTTCGCGCGGTTCGCCCGAATTTGAAAGCTTCGGCGAGATAGCAAAAACGCAATCTTTGTAAAACGGGAATTTTTCAAAATCGATTAAAATCGTGCCGTTTGTTTCGAAATGCACCTGGTAATTTAACCTTTGTAAAATTTGGATAAATTCAATAAAAATTTCGTTTTTGTGGTGCAAAAGTGGCTCTCCGCCGGTGATGACGACGATAACATTTTTATATTTTTTTTCTAATAATTGCTCATAAAATTTTAAGAAAAGTTGGCTTGCGCTAGTGATTTCTTCACTCTCAAAATGCCCCGTCTGCACCGCGCGGATTGTATCGCACCCAACCAAAATTTCGCCAGTTTTAATTGAGCGCGCGCTCACGCCAAATCCAGCGCATTTTAGATTGCACCCTGCAAAGCGCATAAACAGCGCGAGTCTGCCTGAGTATTTGCCCTCGCCCTGGATACTTAAAAAGCTCTCTACTAGGCGCAATCTCAACCACCGGTTTGGTAAAATGCGCGGCTTGAAATTTCGTTTTGAGCGCCGATTTCCCAGCGATTTTTTTCTGGTTTGTTTTCTAAGACCTGCGCTAAAATTTCGCTGGCTTTTGCGATGTCGCCGGCGCGCACAGCCTCTTTTATGCTTAGGGCGTCCTCGAAATACAAACACGGTATCAAATGCCCCTCTGCGCTAAGTCTTAGCCTATTGCAACTAGCGCAAAAATCGTGTTTGTGCGGATCAATTATGCCAAAAGTGTAGCCGTCATCTAACGCATAAAGCGAAGCTGGGGAGGTGGCTTGCTTTTGAAGCGGTGAAATTTGGTATTTTTCGCCGATGATTTTTAAAATTTCATTTGATTTCACGCCCTTTAAATTTTGCGCGTGAGTGTTTTCCATAAACTCTATAAAACGAATTTGCACGCCTCGTTCTTTGGCAAATTCGATTAAATGGCAAATTTCATCATCATTAATCCCGCGCAAAACGACGGTGTTTAGTTTGACTTTCAGCCCCACTTCAAGCGCTGTTTCAAGACCTTCTAAGACATTGTATAAAACGCCCTTTTGAGCGATGTATTTGGCGCGCTCTGGGCGAAGTGAGTCAAGCGACATATTTATGCGTTTTAGCCCAGCCTCAGCTAAATCTTTGGCGTAATTTTTGAGATAATATCCGTTTGTGGTAAGGGCTAAATCGATACTTGGCGCATAATCGCTTATCATTTTGACAAATTTTGCGATATCTCGCCTGATTAGTGGCTCGCCACCTGTGATACGGATCTTTTCTATGCCCTTATCGATTGCGACCTTGACGAAGCTAAACATCTCCTCAAAGCTTAGAAGATTTTCCCTAGGCACCCACTCAAATGGGGTGTTTGGCATGCAGTAACGGCACCTGAAATTGCACTTTTGGGTAACTGAAATTCGCAAATAATTAATATTTCTACCAAATTTGTCGATTAGCATTATAAACCTTAAATTTCTAAATTTCAGCGATTATATATAAATAAAATTCTTTTTGCAAAATTTTATTTTTATATTGATTGGTTTATTTTTTCACGCTTACAAGTAGCTCTTTTAACTGCTCTAAAAGCGGGCGGATTTGTGCCTCGACCCTAGTATCGACCAAAGCCGAAACCCCGCTTAGTCTTTGCTCGATCACCTCATCGATGACATCAGCGACTGCGTTGATATCTAGGCTGGCTACGCCTTTGCCCTCGCCTTCTACCATAGCGTGAAGCTCTTCGAGCTTTTTCTTTAACATATAGTTTTCTTGCATGCTATCGGTGATGACCTGATCGAAGCGTTCGAATTTTTTATCTGTCTGTTTGTCCTTGATAAACATAACGATTAAAATCAAAACTATAACTACACAAAGTCCCAAAATAATAAGCATATTTAAATCCACTTTATCTCCTTAAAACAAACTTATCCAAACAAATATAAAGAATATAATACCCAAATATCCGTTTAAAGTAAAAAACGCTCTATCGATTTTGCTAAAATCTTTTTCGACGATTTTATGCTCTTTGTATAAAATCAGCGCACACACAGCCACGCCGATATAGGCAAATGTGCCTAAATTTGCCAGCGCACAGTATAAAAACCAAAAAATCACACAAATTGCATGAAAAAGCTTCGAAATAAACATCGAAGCCTCTTTGCCATAACGCGACGGTATGCTAAATAGCCCATTTTGCCTATCATACTCCATATCTTGGAGCGAGTAGAGCACATCAAATCCCCCTACCCAAAACACCACGCCCAGACACAGCACCACAGACCAAATCGAAATCGCGCCTGTTACTGCGATATTTCCGGCAATCGGTGCAAGGCCTAGGCAAAGACCTAGCATTAAATGCGCAGTTTCGCTAAATCGCTTGAAATACGAATACGAGCCAAGCGCGATCAAAATCGGCACGCTAAGCCCAAAGGCAAGGCTATTGATAAAATAGGCTACAACCACGAAAATCACGGCATTTAGCGCGATAAAAGCTAGCATATTTTTGCGACCTATGCGCCCATCGACACTTGGGCGAGAAGCGCAACGAGGGTTGTTTCGGTCGATTTCTTCGTCCAAATAGCGATTTACGGCCATTGCGAAGCTTCTAGCACTCACGGCGCACAAAATCCCCAAAACAAAAAGTCCAAAGCCAAACCACATTGAGCCGTTTTGCGCCTTTGAGGCTGTTATCATCGCCACGAAAATAAACGGCAGGGCAAAAACCGAGTGTTTGAAAACTATTAATTCGTTGATATCTTTTAAAATTTGTTTAAATTTTTCCATAGATTCCCTTATTTCGGGCGGTATTTTAGCAAAAATTTGGCAAAAAATCTATTTATAATTAAATTTTTCTATCTTAAATTTGCTAAAATTAGCCCCAAAATTTAATAAAAGGCAAAATTTGAGCGAAATTTTACAACTTGCACTCATCGGCACGACAGCCAGCGGAAAGACGGATTTAGCGCACAAAATCGCCCTAAAAACAGGCGCTGCGATTTTGAGTTTGGACGCACTTTGTGTCTATAAGCTAATCGACATCGCTAGCGCAAAACCCAGCAAAGACGAGCTAGCGCAGGTGCCGTATTTTGGGATAAATTTGATAGAACCAAACGAATATTTTAGCGCGGGCGAGTTTATCAAAGAATACGAAAAAGCGCGCGAATTTGCCGCGCAATCGCAAATTCCACTCATCATCACAGGCGGAAGCGGATTTTACCTAAAATCCATGCTCTCAGGCCTTGCGCCCAAAATCCAAGACGCTCAAATTTTCCCGCAAAATAGCGAAATTTTCGCGCTTGCGCAAAAAATTGATAGTGAGTTTTGCGCCAAATTTAGCGCATTTGATACATTTAGACTGCGCAAATGGTATAGCATTTATGTCGCTACTGGCGAAATTCCAAGCGAATTTTTGCGCAAAAATACTGCCCAGCCCGTGATAAAAAATCTCAAAATTTTTGAAATTTTGCGCGAAAAGGACGAAATCAACGAGCGAATCACACTTCGAACCAAAAAAATGTTTGAAGCGGGAATTTTAGATGAGGCGAAATTTTTGTTTGAGCGATATGGATATGAGTGCAAATCCCTATCCTGCGTGGGTTTGAAGGAGTGCGGGGAGTATTTGCGAGGCGAGATTTCAAGGGCTAGTTGCGAGGAGCTCATCACAATCCACACGCGCCAGCTCGCCAAACGCCAGCGCACATTTAACAAATCGCAGTTTGAGGGCAAAATACACGCCCCAAGCGAAATTTTAGAGAGAGAAATTTTAGAATTTTTGGGTAAAAACGGCTAAATTTGGCACAATCTGTCATTGTAAGAAATATGGCGCAAGCTATGAGCAAAAAAATTTTGTGTCATTGTGAGGCGTGATAACGCCGAAGCAATCTACGAAATAAAAATTCCAAATTTGCAAATTCGCTGTCATTGCGAGAATTTGCGTAGCAAATTCGAAGCAATCTAGGGAAATTTAAATTCAAAATTCTACTTAAATTTAGCATTGAACGATTTTTTTTAAATTTTAGATTGCACCGTGCTTTTCTCGTAAGGGGGAAGGGGGCTTGAATTGCGAGGTCGCGCCCCTTCCCCCTTACAAACCCCCAACCCCCGACGACGCTTTTAAGGTGGCTAAATTTTAAAAAGCGTTGCTTTTTAAAATTTAGCTGGTTTTATTTTACGGAAATGCTTCGCATTTCTCGTAACGCCAAATTTAAAATTTAAATCACATGCCTTAAAACTATAAACATCACCGCGGCTAAAAGCGATGAGGCAGGAAGAGTGATAATCCACGCTAGCCCTATTGGCTTCATCAAAGACCAGTTTGTGTTGCCATTAACCACGCCGATTCCCAAAATCGCACCGATTAGCACATGCGTCGATGAAATCGGAAGCCCTAACACAGAGGCTACCATGACTACGATCGCGCTAGCTAGCTCCGCGCTAAATCCAGAGGCAGGGTGTATCTCGGTCAGATTCGTCCCCACGGTGGCAATTACCTCTTTTCCCACAAACCAAAGCCCCACGATAAGCGCTACGGCGAACATTACCATGATTTGCGGCGGCACAGGGCTATCACCGTTAATCGAACCACTCGCAAGCGTATCAAGTATCGCAGCAAACGGCCCTACGGCGTTTGCGATATCGTTCGAGCCATGCGAAAAGGCAAATCCGCACGCTGTTAAGACCTGCAACCAGCTAAACATCAAAAATGTCGATTTATGCAGATCAGACCTGCGCAAAGTCTTGGCGAAAATAAACATCAAAAGCCAAGTTACCACCGTAACCATGCCGATAATTAGGTAGTTGTGAATATCGCTTAGCCCTAAATCTAAATTTTGCAATCCCTTAAAAATCAGCATAGACGAAACTACAAAAGCCCCAATCCCTGCCACGGCTGGAATTCCAAATTCTAGCGCTCTATGCGATTTTAAGCCCTCTTTTTTCCTATCTAAATTTACGATTTTTTTATAATAATCGCTATCTAGCTCGCTCGGATCAAAATCAGGGTCTTTCATAGCGTAGATATCGTGATTGACAGCCTCTGCGTAGGCGATTTTTTGGATATCATCGAGCGTTTCAAATGTTTTTTTGTGCAGTTTGCGAAGTGCTTTTTTTTCGCGTTTTATGCGATCAATGCGAATTTGCGCGTATTTGTTATAATCCAAAATATAGTGTTTAATCAGCCAAAATACCCCATACGAAATAAGCCCTCCAAGAAGTGGCGAGAGCACCCACGAGCTGGCGATTTTGCCGATTTTGCCCCATTGCACTAAGCTTAGGGCTGAAATTTCAGGATTATTCATCAAAAATCCAAGCGTTACGCCAGAGCCGACAATTCCGCCTACAATCGCGTGTGTGGTCGAAACCGGAAGTCCGTGCTTGCTAGCGAAAAGTAGCCACGCCCCAGCCGCAAAAAGCGCGCTCATCATAATATAAATAAAATCGCTCGGGTGTATGTGAGAGCCACCAAAATCGATAATTCCACTTCTAATCGACGCCGTAACCTCGCCACCAGCGATGATTGCGCCACTTGCTTCAAACACAGCCGCGATACATAGGGCTTGCGTGATAGTCAGCGTCCCGCTTCCCACGCTTGTGCCAAAGCTATTTGCCACATCGTTTCCGCCGATGTTAAACGCCATGAAAACGCCCAAAAATACGGAGATTACGAAGATTAGTTTATTAGCATTTCCTATAAATCCAAAACCCCAAATAAAAAAATATATCATCGCACCAAGAGTTATGCCGATTAAAAGGAGGTTGATTTTTTGTGTTTTCAAAATTTATCCCCAAAAATTTAAAAATAACCTTTCAATTCTACCCTTTATCCATTTAAAAAAAACTAAAAAACGGGGGCAAAATTTATATTGACATTTTTTATCTTTTTTCTTAAATTTTTATGAAAAAGCTTATTTAAAACGCAAAGTAAGATTTTATAAATCATAAAATGATAAAATTAAGCCAAATTTTCAAATTTAAGGTAAAAAATGTCAAGACTTCCAAACGATTCGTCATATTTAGGCATTTTTATTATGTTTATTTTGGCGTTTTGCGTGTTTTCACTCACCGTGAAATTTAGCTCGATTATCAGTAAAAAACTCGCCAATCGCAATGATGAGAGATTGAAAAATGATTTTTACGAAGCAGGCCCAGAGGCCGTAAAACAGCCAAATTCGATAAATTCACACTTTTACATAGTCGCTGTTTTATTTATACTTTTTGATGTTGAGATTATCTTTATGTTTCCGTGGGCTGTGAATTTCAAACTCTTAGGCGCGTTTGGATTTGCCGAGATGATTTTATTCATCGCATTGCTTGGCGTGGGATTTGTTTATGCGTGGAAAAAAGGAGCGCTTTCATGGCAGAGCACAAAATAAACTACACCAAAGAAAATGGCCTTCCTATCGTGCTTACCACTGCCGATAAGCTGATAAATTGGGGCAGGTCAAATTCGCTGTGGGCTATGACCTATGGGCTAGCGTGTTGCGCGATAGAGATGATGGCCGCAGGCGCTGGCAGGTATGATTTCGACAGGTTTGGGACGATTTTTCGCGCCTCAGCCAAACAAGCCGATGTGATGATAATCGCAGGCACGCTTACGAAAAAACACGCCGAATTCACCCGCAGACTATATGACGCGATGCCTGAGCCAAAATGGGTGATTTCAATGGGTTCTTGCGCCAATACAGGCGGTATGTTTAACACATACGCCACGGTTCAGGGCTGCGATAGAGTGGTGCCTGTGGATATTTACCTGCCAGGCTGTGCACCCAGACCAGAGACATTGCAGTTTGCGCTGATGATTTTGCAGAAAAAAATCCGCCGCGAAAGAGCAAATAGAACGCAAAAACCAAAAAGGCTGATTTGATGAGAAAATACACACCAAAGGGCGATAAAAGCGCGAAAAACTACTACAACGATAGATTTTTCGTCCCCAAAAAAAGTGAAAAATTTGACCCGAAAAATTCCAAATTTAGCGATGATTTTGAAAATTTATCAAATTTAGCCAAATTTGAAATTTTAAACGCCTATGTCGAATTCGATACCCTTGTAATTTACACGCAAAAAGATGAAATTTTGTCTGCGCTTCAAGCATGCAAAGAGCTAGGATATGAAATTTTATGCGAGCTAAGCGGGGTTGATTTCATAGCTAAAAGTGGTGGAATCGAGGTCTTTTATCAGCTACTTGACATCGGCAGAGCGCGCCGTATGAGAGCAAAATGCTTCGTAAAAACCGGCGAGTATCTGCCAAGCGCGACAGGTATTTTTAAAAGCGCGAACTGGGCGGAGCGTGAATTATACGATATGATGGGGGTATGGATTGCGAGCCACCCAAATTTAGGGCGAATTTTAATGCCAAATGACTGGTTTGGCCACCCACTTTTAAAATCATATCCGCTCCAAGGCGATGAATTTGCCAAATGGTATGAGGTGGATAAAATTTTCGGGCGCGAAAATAGAGAATTAATCGGCGAGGAAAACCGCGATTCGGCTATGGTTGATGACAAAGATACATTTAATTTCTCGCGCATAAACCACGAGACCCCTTATGGCGAGGCTAGACCGAGCAAAGCTAGCGCGCAAGAATACCAAGAATCTGGCGGAGTGCGCTTTATCAAAAAGGCCAAACGCGGCGCACACAAAATCATAACAGAGAGAAAATAATGCAAAAACCGACCAAACTTAGACCATTTTTCGAAAATGCCGAATTTACGCGCGTTGGGAGCAATATGATACTAAATTTCGGCCCCCAGCACCCTAGCGCGCATGGTCAGCTAAAATTAGTCTTAGAACTCGACGGCGAGCTAATCGTGCGCGCACGCCCAGAGGTTGGCTTCATGCACCGAGGCGTGGAAAAAATGGCAGAAAATATGATTTATAGCGAATTTGTGCCAGTAACTGATCGCATGGATTATATCGCAGCAAGCGCGAATAACTACGGATTTTGCGCTACTGTGGAGAAGCTATGTGATATCGAGGTGCCACGCAGAGCGCAGATCATTCGCACGATTTTATTAGAGTTAAATCGCATTAGCTCTCACCTGCTTTTTTTGGGCACGCACGCCCTAGATATCGGGGCTATGAGCGTATTTTTATACTGCTTTCGCTCGCGCGAGCATGTATTGGATCTCATAGAAAAATACTGCGGCGCAAGGCTAACACACAACAGCATAAAAATCGGTGGCGTTTTTGTGGATTTGCCTGAGCTTTGGTGCGAGGAAATGCTTAGCTTTTGCGATGATTTCCCAAATGATATTAAAGAATTTGAAGATTTGCTAGATAATAATAGAATTTGGCTTTTGCGCACCCAAGATGTCGGTGTAATCTCCAAAGAAGACGCCCTAAATTTGGGCTGTTCTGGCGTCATGCTAAGGGCTAGCGGACATAAATGGGATATCAGAAAAGAGGAGCCTTATCTCATATACGACGAGCTAGACTTCGATGTGCCTTACGCGAACGCCGGGGATTGCTACGCTAGGTATAAATGCTATATCGCCGAAATGAAGGAAAGTCTTAAAATTTTGCGCCAGTGTGCGGGGCTGTATAAAAGCTCGCCAGCTGGAATTTTAGCCGATAATCCGGAATTCATAAGCCCTAGCAAAGAGCAGATTATGACGCAAAACTACTCGCTCATGCAACATTTCGTTTTGATTACGCAAGGGCTAAAACCCCCTGCTGGCGAGATTTATCACGCTACCGAGACCCCAAAGGGCGAGCTTGGATACTACATTTACTCCACAGGGGATTCGCGCCCGTATCGGCTCAAAGTGCGCACGCCTAGCTTTTGGCACTGCGCGCTGTATGAGGAGATACTGCCAGGCCACTACCTAGCCGACGCAGCCGCGATAATCGGTAGTTCAAACATACTTCTTGGCGAGGTGGATCGATGAAACGATACGATTTGCGCCATTTACGGGGAAATTTCCTAAACCGCATGGGGGAAATTTTGAAAAACTCTGCCCCAAACGAGACTATGATTTTTATCTTTGAAATGGGCGAATTCGACCAAATCAAAGCCAGTGCAAACCTCGTGGAAGGGCTAAATTCGACACTTTTAAACTCACTTAGATACAACCAAGCTGACTGGATGATAGTCGCTAGAAAAGGAAAAAAATGAAAATACTAAATTGCGCTTCGTTGCTAAGATTGCAAGCACCAAATTTATGGGAAAAATTTAAAAATGATGAAATTTTAACCCTTTCTGCTCTGCAAGATGAGGGCTATGAAAATTTAATCAAATGCGAAATCGGCGCACAGGGCTATGTTTTGGCGCTTTTGTGTATGAGTTTGCCAAATTTGGACGCCACACAAAAGGCGTTTTTTGAGGATTTAGACGACGCGTTTATGAGCGCAGAGAGCAATGTCGGAGACGAGGAAATCGAGGTTTTGAGCGAATTTTTGAGTGGTTGCGAAATCCTCATTATAGATGACGCTCTTATCGACACTCACAGCGATAAAGCAAATATCCAAACATTTTTATCGCTTTTGCAAGATGAGTATAAATTTAAAATTTTGCGCCTAAATGGCGAGGAATTTTGCCCGCAAAAGCAAAATTTAACCGAGCTAAAAGAGCTTGAAAGCTTCGACGGTGCCGTGGTTTTCAAACACAGCCTCGACGATAAATTCGTCGGTGGGGCGTATTTTAGCATGGTCGCAAAGATCAAAGACGGCGATATGTGCGAGATAAGCACGCCAAATTTTAGCGTAAAACGCAAATTTGAATTAGACGCAAATTTAAAAGGCACGGTCGCAAGACTTGGTTTTGGGGGAGAAAATTTTAGTGGCTATGACTTCGAAATAGCCAAAATAAGCAGGATTTAATGGCAAAAATTACAATTGACGGGCAAATTTGCGAATTTAGCGAAGGGCAGAGCATTTTAGAAATCGCGCGCGAAAACGGGATTTATATCCCGACTCTATGCTACCTGCATGGCGCGTCGCCCACGCTAGCGTGCAGGCTGTGTATGGTCGAAGCCGATGAAAAGGTAGTATATAGCTGTAACGCCAAGGCAAAAGAGGGCATGAGCGTGATCACAAACTCGCCAAATTTAAGCAAAGAGCGCAACGCCATAATGCAGGTTTATTGTATAAATCACCCATTGGAGTGCGGTGTATGCGATAAAAGTGGCGAGTGCGAATTGCAAAACCTAACCCAGCAAATGCGCGTTAGCACTCAATCTTTCGCCGTGGTTGATAGCGCGAAAAAGGTAGAGGATTGGGGGTTTTTGAGCTACGATCCTAGCCTTTGCATTGTGTGTGAGCGCTGCATAAAAACCGCCAAAGATCGCCTAGGATTTGACGCCTTTAAACTAGTAGCACGCCAGGGCGAGCCACTAAGTCCAAATTTAAAAGACAGCATGCCAAAAGACGCCTACGCCGTGCTAAATAAAATGCAAAAAAGCCTAATCGCGCGCGTTAGCGATGATGATGATTGCGTAAATTACGGCGAGTGCGCGGCCGCATGCCCTACTGGCGCGCTAATCGTGAGTGCCTTTAAATACAGCTCAAATGCTTGGGAGCTTCGCAAAATACCAGCCTCCAACCCGCACACGAGCGATTGCGAACTGCTTTTTTACGAGGTAAAACGCAAATCCATAAGCGAGAGTGGCGAGAAAATTTACCGCGTAAGTAGCGATATAAATTTTGCCCCTCTTCACGCTGGGGCGCGCTTTGGCTGGGATTTTTCGAACGAAAACGCGGTTAAAAATGAAGCCAAATTTAACGAAATTGTAGAAAAAATAAAAACTGGCGTTATCAAAAATATCAAATTTAACAGCTTCATTACAAACGAGGAAGCGCGAATTTTAGAGCTTTTGCGCGAAAGATTTGACTTAAATTTGATAAATTACGAGGCCAAAAGATATCAAGATTTTTTGCGAAATTTTAGCGAATATAGCGGTATGAAATTATACAGCGGGAGCGAACAAGCCGTGCGAAATAGCGATTTTATCGTGTGTGCGGGCAGTTTTTTGCGCTCGGACGCGCCAAATTTGGCCTACGCGCTAAATAACGCCCTAAAAGTGCGAAAATCGCGCGCTCTGTATTTTCACGCCGTGCGCGATAGCGGGCTAGACGCATTTGGCAAAAATCTCATCTCATGCCAGCACAAGGCGGGTTTGGAAGCGCAAATTTTGCTATGGATTTTGCAAAATTTTGGCGCGCAAATGCCAGAGTGGCTGGATAAAAAACTGGGCGCAAATTTTGAAATTTCAGGCGAAAATAAAGTTTCAAATTTCGCAAAAAACCTAAATTTAGACGAAAACGCCCTCCGCGAAATTTGCCAAAACGCCCAAAATCCCGCCCTAATCATCGGCGAGGATTTTATCAAACACCCACGCTCAAACACCATTGCAAAACTGCTTGGCATGATTGAGCGATACACGAATTTTAGCGTCTTAATCATACCGCCTCGCACAAACAGCCTTGGCGTGGCGCTAATCTGCAACCTTGGCGAAAAGGGAGCTGGCGAGATTTTAGGATACAACGAGGACGGCGATTTTAAATTTGGTGTGAGTGAAGCGAATTTACACGCGCCTAGCCTAGTGCAACAAGAGGGCACATTTACTAACTACGACAAGCGCGTAGTGCCGACAAATGCGGCATTGGCATACGGTGGATACGAGCTAAACGATATCGCAAACGCCCTTGGCGTTAATGCCTCTTTCGCGATTTCATACACGCCAAATTTGGGCGAGTATTTCAAAAAAATCAAATTTGATGATTTAGAGAATTTTTATGACAACTGCGGGGAAAATCACCGCGGATACGCTCTGCAAAACCGCCAAATTTCGCCAAATGCTAATAAATTTGACATTTTTGTTTCAGATGAGATTTGCGCTAAAAATGGCGAAATTTTAATCTATGAAGCAAACCCGCTTCACCAGTTTAACGCCTTTACCGGCATTAGCGCAGCTCTTGGCGAAAGTGGCGCGATATTTATGCACCCACAAATCGCACAAGAGCTAAATTTAGCTCTAAACGATATAGTAAAAATCGAGTGTGAGGGCGAAAAAATCGTAGTCAAAGTCAAATTTGACAATGAATTTTGCGGAATTTATTTGCCGTATTTTGACGCAAAAATCCCTACGCAAAATATTTTTGTAAATTCGCGCTACAAAGCCGTAAAAATCGAAAAAATCGGAGGCAATAATGAGTGAGTTTGCCTTAAATTTCGCATTTACCTTTGCCAAATGTCTAATCATCATCGCTCTAATCGCCACAATGGCGGGCTTTGCGACATATATCGAGCGCAAGGTCATCGCCTATATGCAGCGCCGATTAGGTCCTGCTATCGTGGGGCCAGCTGGCGTGCTTCAAGTCGTAGCCGATATGATTAAACTAATCACCAAAGAAGATACGATTCCAACGCATGCAAATAAGTTTCTTTATAAAATTTCGCCGATTATATCAGCGGCAGCTGCGCTTGTGGCTATTAGTGTGGTGCCACTTTTGCCCGAATTTAGCCTTTTTGGGCATACTATTCGCCCGATTATCGCTGATATAAATGTCGCGCTTTTGTTTTTGCTTGGAGCTAGTGCTGCTGGCGTTTATGGGCTAGTGATTGGAGGTTTGGCAAGCTATAATAAATACGGCCTAATCGGCTCATTTCGCGCATTTTTGCAGCTAATTAGCTTTGAGGTTATTAATGCTTTAAGCCTAATTCCGATTATTATGATTGTGGGCTCACTCTCGCTAATTGATATCGTAAATACCCAAAGTGGCGGTATTGAGAAGTGGTTCGTGTGGAAAGAGCCAGTATGCTTCGCGCTATTTTTAATCGCTTCGTTTGTGGAGTGTAACCGCACGCCACTTTGCCTTACCGAGAACGAAACCGAGCTTTTAGCAGGGGCTAGCACAGCGTATTCTGGGCTAAGGGGCGGTATGTTTTTCATCGGCGAATACGCCAATATGATAACTTACTCTATCGTAATCTCGCTCATATTTTTTGGCGGATACAATAGCTTTTGGTTTATTCCTGGCTGGGTGATGATAGCCCTTAAAGCGGGCTTTTTCTTCTTTTTGTTTTTATGGAGCAGAGCGGCATTTCCGCACCTGCGCCCAGACCAGCTAATGGCGCTTTGTTGGAAGGTTTGCATGCCACTAGCGCTACTTAGTATTTTAATCACTGGCATTGTGATTTTATAGGAAAAAACATGGGAATTTACAAAGAAATCGACAAACGAAAACCACTTTTAAATAACAAAGATAAATTTAGAGAATTTTTAATTCGCACATTTAGAGGCGAGCTTTTTGTGGGGCTTTGGGTCGTGCTTCGCCAAATGCTTGCCCGTGGCAATACACACACCCTAATCTATCCGCAAGAAAAATTTGATTTGGGATTAAGGTATCGTGGTGTGCATAGGCTAATGAGATTGCTAGAAAGCGGAAATGAGCGTTGCATAGGCTGTGGGCTATGCGAAAAAATCTGCGTCTCAAACTGTATTGCTATGCAAACTAGCCTTGGAAGCGACGGACGCAAAAAGGTCGAAAACTACTCCATAAATTTAGGCAGGTGCGTGTATTGCGGGCTGTGCGCCGATGTCTGCCCAGAAATCGCAATCGTCCATGGTAGCGAATACGAGCTAGCAAGCGAACAGCGAGCGTATTATGGATTTAAAGAGGATTTTTTAAGCAGGGGCGAGGATTTGTGCTTAGTAGATGCAAATAAAGAATTCGAAGGCTATGGAAACTTGGACGCGGACGCAGGAGCGCGCGTGAAGCGCACGCCTACTGCGTATTTTAGCGATGAAAAGGAGAGCTTATGATAGAGGCTTTTGCGTTTTATTTTTTCGCAATCCTTGCCTTGGGGCTTTTTAGCGTGAGCGTGTTTTCGCGAAATTTGCTTTATGCTATGAGCGCGCTAGCTGGTGGCATGATATTTTTGAGCGGATTTTTCTTTTTGCTCGGGGCTGAATTTTTAGGCGTAGTGCAAATCATAGTCTATACGGGCGCTGTAATGGTGCTGTATGGATTTTCGCTTATGTTTTTTGACGCTAGCAAAAATGTTAAAGAGAGCGCAAAACATGCCAAAATTTTCTACACCTTAGCCGTTTTTATCGCGCTTTTGCTAGTGCTAATCATCTCAGGTGCGCTCATCGCAAATGACGCGCCAAGCCTAAAAATCCCAAATAGCGACAATATCCAAGCTATCGGAACTCTGCTTTTTACGAAATATTTGCTGATTTTCGAGGTGGTCGCCATAATGCTACTTGTGGCGATGATTTGCGCTATCGTGCTAACTCACAAACAAATGGATGTTTGCCAAAGCTACGAAGAGAGCGCAATAAAGGAGGAAGCATGAGCCTAAATCACTATTTAATCGTGGCAAGTCTTATGTTTGTTTTGGGGCTTGTGGGGGTTATGAAAAGGCAAAATTTAATAATGCTATTTTTCTCAACCGAAATTTTGCTAAATTCGGCAAATTTAGCCCTTGTGGCAATCGCTAAATTTCACCAAAATTTAAATGGCGAAATTTTCGCCCTTTTTATCATTGCAATCGCTGCTAGCGAGATCGCCGTGGGGTTAGCACTTTTGATTTTATGGTATAAAAAAACAGGCAGTATCGAAATAGATAGTTTTGTAAATTTTAAAATTCCGCGCGGAGAAAAAAATGCTTGATACTATGTTTTTTTGGCTATTAATCGCACTTTTTGCCCCGCTAGTTTCGGCGATTTTCGCTGGGATTTTTATCAAATTAAAAGATAAATTATTCGTAGGCATCATCTGCTCGTGCCTAATAGTGCTTGGCACAATCGCTTCGCTGTGGCTAGTGGAATTTGTCCTGCAAAACGGCGGTATGGACATTGCGCTAGCAAATTTCATAAGTGTGGGCGAACTAAACATAAAATACGGCGTGATGATTGACGCTCTTAGCACGATTATGGCGATTACCGTGGGGATTGTAAGCTCTGTGGTGCATATTTATTCGATTTATTATATGCAAAAAGACCCGGGCTTTGCCAAATTTTTCGCTTACCTTGGGCTTTTTGTCTTTTCAATGCTAGTTTTAGTGCTAAGCGATAACTTTATCGGGCTTTTTATCGGCTGGGAGGGCGTGGGGCTTTGCTCGTGGCTACTAATCGGCTTTTGGCACGATAGGGATAATAACAGCTGGTGCGCGAACGAAGCCTTTATCATGAACCGCGTAGCCGACCTTGCCATGCTACTTGGAATTTTTGCGATTTATCTAAATTTCGGCTCGTTTGCCTATGATGATGTCCTAGCAAATGCTAGCAGTGCCGATAGGGGCGCACTTGCGCTCATTGCTGCCTTGCTTTTCATCGGTGCTATGGGCAAAAGCGCGCAGTTTCCATTTCACACATGGCTAGCTGACGCTATGGCAGGACCGACGCCGGTTTCTGCGCTAATCCACGCTGCGACTATGGTTACGGCTGGCGTTTATTTGGTGATTAGGGCAAATTCTATCTTTGCGCTCGCCCCTGATGTGGCGCAAGCTATCACCTATCTTGGGGCGTTTGTAGCGATTTTTGCCGCGTCAATGGCGTGCGTGCATAATGATCTTAAAAAAATCATAGCCTACTCTACGCTCTCGCAACTTGGCTATATGTTCGTAGCAGCAGGGCTTGGGGCGTATGCTATCGCGCTTTTTCACCTTGTAACTCACGCGTTTTTTAAATCGCTTCTTTTCCTTGGGGCTGGAAATGTAATGCACGCTATGGCGGGCAAACTAAATATCCAAAAAATGGGCGCGCTGGCTAAATTTATGAAGCCTAGCCTTGCGCTTATGAGTATCGGTTCGCTAGCACTTTGCGGATTTTATCCATTTTCTGGATTTTTCTCAAAGGATAAAATTTTAGAAACTGCCTTTGCTAGCGGGGCGCACTTTATCTGGGCGGTTTTGTTTTTTGGCGCAATTTTGACTACATTTTATAGTTTTAGGCTTTTAATGCTTGTCTTTTTTGGCGAAAAAAAATACGACCACCACCCGCACGAAGCGAAGTCTTATGCCCTGCTTGCAATGAGCGTTTTGGCGGTTTTGACGATGATTTGCGGCTTTTTTGCGCCTGAGTTTTACGGCTTTGTGGGCTATGTTTTGCCAAGCTTTCATAATGAAATTTCGCACAACACAGAAATTTTACTAATCACTTTGACGCTAGGTGCTATTAGCGTTGTGGCAATCGCTACAATTTTTGCGTATAAAAACGCAAAATTTAGCCCAAATTTGAAAAATTCTAAAATTTACAAAATTTTAAGCGCACAGTATTTCATACCGCAATTTTACGACATTTTCATAGTGGGAAGCTATAAAATCATAAGCCAAATTTGCGCCAAAATAGATAGCGCGATCATTGATAGTATTGTAGATTTAATCGCCAAGGCGCTACTAAAAATGGGCTTTGCGCTCCAAGGCGCAAACGACGGGACAAATTTGAGTGCAAATTTGAGATTGATGATTTTTGGCTTTTTTGCGCTTTTGGTTTTAGTATTTTTGATTTAAGGTAGATTATGGAGCATTTTTTAAGTTTAATTATATTTTTCCCAGCCATTGCTGGGGCGCTTGGGGTTTTTATCGATGAGAGGAGCATAAAAACATACGCTGTGATTATGAGCTTGATAGAATTTGCGCTTTCGCTCTTTTTGCTGGCTTTTTATGAGGGCGGAATTGCGTTTAGCACCTCGGCTAGCATAATTAGCGCGTATGGGATAAGCTATTTTATCGGCGTAGATGGGATTAGCCTATTTTTGGTGATTTTAAGCACGCTAATGACATTTTTGGCCCTAATTAGCCTAAGCATAAGGGAGAGGGTTAAAAATTTAATCATCTCGGTTTTGTTTTTAGAAATGACGATGATTGGGGTTTTTGTCGCGCTTGATGCGATTTTATTTTATATATTTTGGGAGCTCTCTCTTATCCCAATGCTCTATATCATCGGCGCGTGGGGAAGCGGGCGCAGGATTTATGCTGGGGTGAAATTTTTTATCTACACATTTTTTGGCTCTATGTTTTTGCTCGTGGGGCTAATCGCAATGGCGTATTTATACTACAAATCCACGGGCGAACTAAGCTTTAATCTCATCGCATGGCAGGGGCTAAATTTGCCAATAAATGCGCAAAATTTGCTATTTTTGGCTTTTGGAATTGCTTTTGCGATAAAAACGCCGATGTTTCCATTTCACACTTGGCTACCTTACGCGCACGGACAGGCTCCTACAATCGGCTCTGTTTTGCTAGCGGCTGTTTTGCTAAAAATGGGAACCTACGGCTTCGTGCGATTTTCGTTGCCACTTTTCCCTGATGCGTGCGTGCATTTCGCCCCTTTAATGTGCGTTTTGGCGATAATTATGGTGATTTATACCAGCTTCATCGCATTTGCGCAAAAAGACATAAAACAAGTCGTCGCTTACAGCTCTATCGCTCACATGGGCGTGATAATACTAGGCATTTTCTCGCTTGGAAGCGAGGGCATTAGCGGGGCGATATTTTTGATGATTAGCCACGGAATCACCTCTGGCGGGCTTTTTATGCTTGTGGGATTTATCTATGATAGACGCCACACAAAGCTACTAAGCGAATTTGGCGGACTTGCCAAAATTATGCCAGTTTATGCCTTTTGCTTTGGCGTGGTTTTATTTAGTGGGATTGGACTTCCGCTTACGATTGGATTTGTGGGCGAGTTTTTAAGTCTGCTTGGCATTTATAAAATCAGCTTTTCGTATGCACTTTTTGGCGGATTTGGTATAGTTATGGGGGCGATTTATAGCTTAAATTTATACAAAAAAACATTTTTTGGCAAAATTTGCGTCGAACAAAACAGAAGCTTAAAAGATTTGAAATTTAGTGAAATTTCAAGCATTGTTCCGATTTGTGTTTTGTGCATTTTCCTAGGTGTCGCGCCAAATTTTATGCTTAGTCGCATTTCGCCAAGTGTGAGCGAAAATATCGCTCTCATGGCGCACAACGCCCAAAATTTAGCCACCAAAAACTATATAGAAAAAGCAAATTTCAAGGTGGTGACAAATGCAAAATAGTCTTTTAAATTTAGCCGTAATCGTGCCAATGGCGATTTTGTGCGTGTTTGCGCTACTGATTTTAGTACTTTGCCTTTTTGGGCGCAAATTACCCCAAAACTTCTACGCCATAATCACACTTTTAGCCCTTATTTTGGACTTTGGCTTCGTTTTTGGATACAGCGGCGGCGCAAGAGGCTTTTTCGATATTATGCTAGTTGATAATCTAGCAATTCTTGCAACACTCATAATTTTGGGTTGTAGCGTGTTTTATATCTGGCTATCTTTGGGGGCTAAAAGTGCGCACGAATACAGCGTGGCGGAGTTTTTCGCCATTTTTCTTTTTATGATTTTAGGGTATGAATTTATGGTATCAAGCGAAAATTTAATGATGATTTTCGTTGGACTTGAAACCTCATCGCTGGCACTTTATACACTCATTGCCATGCACAACCGCGCGCGCTCTGCTGAGGCTGCGCTCAAATACTTCGTAATGGGCGCGCTGGGTTCTGCATTTTACGCATTTGGCGCGGCGCTATTTTTCTTAATCACAGGCTCGTTTGAAATTTCGCAAATCGCTATGATTGCGCAAAATTCAGGCCTTAGCACGAGCGCGGCTCTGTTTGGCGCAAGTGCATTTATGATAGCTTCTATCGGCTTTAAGCTATCGTTTATCCCATTTCACGCATGGATTATGGACGCTTACGAGGGCGCTAGCTCAGCCCTTAGTGGCTTTATGTCCGTCGCGCCTAAAATCGCAGCCTTCATCGTAGCCATTAGGCTTTTTGAAGGTTTGCAAAACATAGGCGTAGCGTGGCTTAACTCGGTTTTATACGCAATCGCCGTGCTTACAATGAGCGTGGCAAATGTCATGGCACTAGTCCAGCACGATGTCAAACGCATGCTCTCTTACAGCGCGATTAGCCACGCTGGATTTGGGCTTTGCGCCATAGTTATCGGCACGACGGAAGCGAATTTAAGCCTTTTTGTTTATTGGGTTTTATACGCAATGGCGAATTTAGGCGCGTTTGCCGTGCTTTGGAGCGCGAGAGAGAAAAGGGATTTGCACGGCGCAAGTAACGAAATTTGGAGCCGTTTTGAGTATCCATACGAGAAATTTAACGGTCTTATCCACACATTTCCACTGCGCGCGATTGCTCTGGTTATTTTTATGCTGAGCCTTGCTGGGATTCCGCCGTTTGGGCTGTTTTGGGGTAAATTATATTTGCTTGGCTCTGCTATTAGGGGCGAATTTTACGGCTTGGCTGTGATAATGGCAGTAAATAGCGCGGTTGCGCTGTATTATTATCTGCGTTTAATCGTGTGTATGTTTTTGTGCGAGGCGGACTTTCGCTCGGCTAAATTTCGCGCCGCACTGCGCCAAAGTAGCGCGCCGATAAATTTCGCCGTGGCTTTGTGCGCGGTTTTGTGCGCTATAATGCCGTTTCTTGTGGATTTTATAAGTAGTAGTATGGGTAAGGTTTTGCTTTAAATTTAAAATTTTGGCTCAAATTTGAGCCAAAATTTAGCGAATTTACGGGCAAATTTTACTCCACAACTCTACTTTCGTTTGGATCCATTTCGATGATTTCCCATGATAAGCCTTGGCGATTTAGCTCGTCCATAAATGGCTTGGCATCAAATTCTTCCATATTAAATACGCCTTTTCCGCTCCATTTGCCAGTTGCTATCATCATCGAGCCTATCATAGCCGGCACGCCTGTGGTGTAGCTAACGGCTTGCGCGCCAGTCTCTGCGTAGCACTCTTCGTGGTCGCAGACATTGTAAATATAAACCTTGCGAGCTTTGCCGTCTTTGACGCCTTTTATCACACAGCCGATATTTGTTTTGCCTTTGGTGCGTGGTCCTAGACTTGCGGGATCAGGCAAAAGCGTCTTTAAAAATTGAATTGGCACGATTTTCATGCCGTTATGCTCGACTTCGTCAATGCGAAGCATACCGACATTTTCTAGGCAACGCATGTGCGTAAGATAACTTTGCCCAAAGGTCATAAAAAAGCGAATTCGTTTTAAGCCTTTGATATTTTTAACCAAACTTTCCATTTCTTCGTGATAAAGCAAATAGCTATCTTTCACGCCGACTTTGGGATAGTCCCATTTCATCATTATTTCAAGCGGTTTTGTGGTGATCCACGAGCCATTTTCCCAGTATCTGCCATTAGCTGATACTTCACGCAAATTAATTTCTGGGTTAAAATTTGTCGCAAACGCGTATCCGTGGTCTCCTGCGTTGCAATCAAGTATATCAATCTCATTTATTTCATCGAATAAATTTTGCTGTGCATAGGCGCAAAATACATTTGTAACGCCCGGATCAAATCCGCTTCCTAGAAGTGCGGGAATTCCTGCGTTTTTAAAATCATCATTTTTCGCCCATTGAAGTTTGTATTCAAAGTGCGCTGTGTCTGGGTGCTCGTAGTTTGCGGTATCGATATATGGGATTCCCGCTTTCAAACAAGCGTCCATCAATGTGAGATCTTGATAAGGCAAAGCCACATTTAAAAGCAAATCTGCTCCGATTTCTTTGGCGAATTTTGCCACAGCTTCGGTATCATCAGCATCGATTTTGGCCGTTGCGATCTCTACGCCAAGGCGTTCTTTTATAAATTTAGCGATTTCATCGCATTTGCTTTTAGTTCTACTTGCAAGAGTTATTTTGGTAAAAACCTGCGAATTCATCGCACATTTCACGGTTGCTACGCGGCTTACTCCACCTGCTCCGATAATCAAAATATGGCTCATTTTTCTTCCTTTAAACAAAATTTGCAAATTTTATCAAAAACGCACTTAAAAGCTAAATTTTAAACAAAAATTCCGCTATCAAATACGCCATATAGACCATTATCACGCCCACCACGCTATCTATAATCCGCCATGCTTTTTCGTTCGCAAACAGCCCAGCAAGCGCCCTAGCAGCGTATCCTAAGCTAAAAAACCACGCGAAGGATACCAAAACCGCCCCGCAAAAAAACCAAATTTTTAGCTCGCTTGGCACGGGTGCTGATGTCGAGCCGATAACGACGATAGTATCTAAATAAACATGCGGATTTAGCACGGTTACGGCTAGGGTTTTTAAAACCACCGGAAGTAGTGAGGCGTTTTTGGCGTTTTTGATTTTGGCAAAGTGCGAGCCTTTGTATGCGCTACGAAATGAGGCTAGCGCATAACTTAGCAAAAACAAAATTCCACTCACACCCAAAATCAGTGTCAAAAGCTCGTTTTTAGCGAAACTCTCGCCCACGACAAAGACGCCAAAGCCCGTAAAAACGATATCAAGCAGGGTGCAAAGTGCGCAAACGACGAAAATATAGCTTTTGGCTAGGCCTTGCGAGATGACAAAGATATTTTGTGCGCCAATCGCCACAATCATCGATAGCATGAGCCCAGCCCCGCGCAAAAATGCGCTGGTGATGGCTGGGTCTATCATTTGCGTTTGCCGTGTTTTTTAGAATTTGCGCTAGGCTCTTCGGGTTCGTTTTCAAAGCCCATTTTAGCGCGCAAAATTTTATTTATTTCATATATTGAGGTTTCGTAGATATCTGGCATCGTAGCCTCTTTATCAGTATAAAAATGCAAGAAGTTATAAGTATCGTCTAAATCCAGAGCGCGCTTGAATTCGAAATTTAAAAGCTTAACCTGCTTTTTGCCAGCGGTGAAAGTTTTGACATTGATATTTTTAATATCGGCGAATTTAAACTCACACTCGCGCTCGTTTATGACGATTTTTAGGGCATCATCGGTGATTTCGATATGTTTTTTGCTAAACATTTTTTTCAGACAAAACAGCGCACTCACAGCACAAGTCGCTGACATAAAAAGTGCAATCCCACCATATCCGATATGATACAAATATCCGCCACAAACCGCCAAAATAAGGGCAGCGACTAAGGTTGCTCTAACTGGTTTTTTATTTTCGTTTATTATCATTTTTACCTACTTAAAATTTGTTTTATATGTTCGTAAATTTTATAATTAAATGCGTCGATTGCGCGCGATTTTGACAAATTTGAGCTACTGTTTTGATAGGTCAAATTCGTAGTATAATCCTGCCAAGCTTTGCCATTTTTCACACTGATTAGCAAGCCAACCTGCGCGTCATAGAGCCTTTCGGGGACATCATCATACCATGGATCATAAAACATCGGAAATCCCATACCTACGCCCCAGTGGCTGTGTCTATGACCTCTGCCACCACCAAAACCAAAGCCAAAACTAAACCTAGGCCTTGCATAATAATCCCCACCAACGCTTAGTAAGCGAAAATAATTTATATTTCCGCCCACCTTAATCGTGGCGTCTTTTTCGTTTTTTACTACCACAAATCCGTCTTTTACCAGATACTCGCTCACAGCCGAGGTTAGATTTAAATCACTCGTGCTAGTATTTGTAAAACTCACGCTGATGAATTTTTTCTCTGGCATTTTTGTGATAAAAATCGGCTCGCTCGTGCGCACAATCCCGCTATTTACCGGCGCTTTTGCGCAACCTGTAAAAAACGCAAAAATACAAATCGTAAAAACGCTTAAAATTTTAATTTTCATCAAATTTCTCCGAAAAAATTTCAGAGATTGTAGCAAATTTAGGATTAAGAATTTATAGAATTAAGAAATTTTGGGAGATTTCTCTCCCAAAATTTTATAAATTTGTGCCCCGAGTAAGCACGCGTTTGCGATAAACTTCCGAAACTTTCGCGCTATCGCCGACTAAAAGCGCATTTGTGCAACAAATCGCCGCGCACATTGGCACCTTGCCCTCGGCTATGCGGTTTTGGCCGTATTTGTGAAGCTCAGCACTAGAAAATGTCTCTTCTGGTCCGCCTGCGCACATTGTGCATTTATCCATTGCGCCTTTTATGCCAAAAGCGCCATCTCGTGGGAACTGCGGCGCACCAAACGGACACGCATACAAGCAGTATCCACAACCGATACACTTATCTTTATCATGCAAGACAATTCCGTCAGCCCTGATATAAAAGCACTGTACTGGACAAACCTGCGCACATGGCGCGTCTGTGCAGTGCTGACATGCGATCGAGCTAGCCACCTCTTTGCCAGGGACACCCTCATTTAGGATTAAAACCTTGCGTCTATTAATGCCCACAGGGACTTCGTGCGCATTAGAGCAGGCCACTTGACAGCCGTAGCATGCGATACATCTTTGGACATCTACATAAAATTTCATTCTTCCCATTATCTACTCCTTACGCTTTTTCCAAACGGCAAAGTCCGGCGTTAAATTCCGAAATTTGCGTATTTATATCAAAGCCGTAATTCGTGATAGTGTTCGAACTCTCGCCGATGACATAAGGTTTCGCCCCCTCTGGATAGCGCGAGCTTAGATCCACGCCCTGCATAATTCCAGCGAAGTTATACGGCAACACTATGCGATCTGGCGTAACAGAGTGCGAATATATACATTTGACCTTGATTTTCGTGCCTTGTGGCGAGTGTATCCACATCATCGCCCCGTCAGCTATACCATAATCTGCCGCTAGTTTTGGATTGACATGGGCAAACATCTCTGGCGTGATTGCTGCAAGGTATTTGCTAGTGCGCTCTAACATACCAGCACCGCTTAAATTTACAAGTCTCATTGAGCTCATAATCGTAGGGAAATCCTTGCTCCAATCCTGCTTTTTCTGCTCGCTGATAAATTTAACCTCGACACGGAAATTTTTAGCCTGATCGTCAAATGTAGGATATTTTTCTACCAAATCCCAGCGCGGAGAGTGTAACGGCTCTCTATGTTTAGGGATAGGATCGGCAAACTCCCAAACTTTCGCCCTAGCCCTTGCGTTTCCACAAGGACAAATTCCAAATTCACGCGCTTTTTGGTTGATGATTCCGCTATAATCATCACTCCAACTAGGCCCCATTTTCGCCTTTTCTTCCTCGCTAAGCGTGATTCCTAGCATTTCTTCGATATTATCTTTTAGCAAATGTGCATGTCCGCCAGAAATTTTCGCTCCTGGCAAAGTTATGTCCTCGCCTGCTAGCTGTGAAACGCCGTCGTGCTCTAAACCAAAGCGATTTCTAAATCCCATACCACCCTTTTCATAAGGTTTGCTTAAATCATACAAAATAGGCGTGCCTGGGTGCTTAATGTCCCAGCAAGGCCACGGAAGTCCGAAGTATTCGCCCTCGACTTCGCCACCAATTCCCATTAGCGTATCAGGATCGAAAAATTCCCAGTTTCTTTGGTGGCGTCTTAATCTCTCTGCGGTTCTACCTTGTGCGCCGATACTATGACCGCACCTTGCGATCTCGTTTGTAGCGTCATCTGGCCAGATGAAAGGCTCATTATCGGCTTTTACCTGCTTGATTTCGCCATTTACGACTTCCATTTTCATACCGCGAGTGTATTCATCATAAAAGCCAAATTTTTTGGCGAACATAAACATTACCTCGTGGTCTTCCTTGCTCTCATAGATTGGTTTGATGACCTGAGTACGCCACTGACCAGTTCTGTTTGTAGCTTGTAAATGCCCCTCTGTCTCAAACTGCGTGCAAGTAGGAAGGACATAAATGCCGTCCTTTCTATCGCTTAAAATCGCAACTTCGTTTAAGAAAGGCTCGGCTACGACGAGCATATCTAGCTTATCAACAGCTTGTTGAATTTTAGTCAAATGCGCCATAGAGGTAATTCCTGTTCCTTGAACCCAAAGAACTCTTAAATTTCCACTCGAATATGTTTTTTCTTCTTTTAAGACACCTTGCCACCATTTAGAGAGCGAATAGCCTTTTTCATTGCGCCAAGTTATTTCTTTTTCGGCGTTTGGATCGACATGGAAATACTCATCAAAATTCGTTCCAGGAACTTTTCCGCCTTGTTTTGGCTCTTTAATGGTTGTAGCGAAGCGTTTGACAAATGTATCAAAATCCACGCCCCAGCCCTTGCAGTAGTGTTTCCACGCCGCATCACCTAATCCATAATACATTGGCAGTGTATCAGCCAAATCGCCCATATCGGTAGAGCCTTGGACATTATCATGACCACGAATAATATTCGTTCCACCGCCCGGTTTGCCCATATTTCCTAAAACTAATTGCAAAATCGAAAGAATTCTAGTATTTGAGCTACCCACAGAGTGCTGAGTGATACCAAGAGCCCAAATCAGCGTAGCTGGCTTGGTCGTAGCAAACATTTTTGTAAATTCGAGCAACTCTTCGATCTTACAGCCTGTAACATTTGCTGTCTCTTCTGGCGTCCATTTTTCGGCCTCTGCGCGAATTTCATCAATTGCGTAAGATTGATTTGCGATGACATCTTTATCTTCCCAGCCGTTTTTGAAAATCAGATGAAGCATACCATAAATAAAGGCAATGTCCGTTCCTGGGCGAATTCTAATATACATATCAGCCTTGGCCGCAGTTCTAGTAAATGCAGGATCTACAACGACGATTTTCGCGCCGTTTCTATCTTTGGCTTGCAGAGCGTGTTTCATACCACCAACTGGGTTTGCCACGGCTGAATTTGCACCGATGAAAAGTATCATTTTTGAGTTTGCTGCCATATCACCGAAGTGATTTGTCATAGCGCCATAACCCCATGTATTCGCCACACCGGCGACTGTTGCGCTATGTCAAATTCTAGCAACATGGTCTATATTATTAGAACCCCAAAATGCTGCAAATTTTCTAAAATAAAATGCCTGTTCGTTGCAAAATTTAGCTGAACCTAAAAATTCTACGCTATCTGGACCATCTTCTTTTCGCACTTCTAGCATTTTTGCTGAAATTTCATTAACTGCTTGCTCCCAGCTTATGCGTTCCCACTTACCATTAACTTTTTTAAGTGGGTATTTTAAACGCATTTTTGACTTGGTTAAATCGATTTGATCGATTCCCTTACAGCAATGACTTCCTTGCGAAATCGGGTGATCTACCGCCATATCTTGGCGAATCCAAGTGTTTGTGCTCTCATCGACTTGGGCTATGATACCGCACCCTGCCGAACAAATCGAGCAAACCGTCTTTTTATAAACCGAATTTGGAAAAGGGTTTTTAATCTCTTGCTCCGTCGCCTCGCGAAGTGTGTCGTTAGCTCCAAACGCACTTACACTAGCACCGCCCAAAGCAGCGAGTTTTAAAAACGACCTTCTGCCGATCGTATTTTCACTCATAATCTACTCCTAATACGCTACTTTGTAGTATTTTTGCCACGCTTCACTTTCAAAGTAAAGCACCTCTTTTTTTGGTGATTTTCCGCGAACTGTGTTTGGTTGGGAAGTGTCTTTATCACCGTTTGCACTAGCCACGCTAGCGGCTATACCTACGGCACCGACGGCGCCGACTTTTAGAGATTTTTTGAGAAAATCTCTGCGTTTGCTTTGCATAATCTCTCCTTTAAAAGGAAATTTTATTTTAATCTTTGTCGTAACGCCTGCTACATATCTTAAAATAGCTGATATTAACGAAAAGTTGATAATAAAGCGGTTAAAAATAAAATTATAATTTAAGATTAATTTTATTTTAAGAAAGGCTAAAATTCAGCGAATTTAGCCAAATTTCGCCAAAATTTTAGCGAATTTACTCGTCAAATTCGAAATTGTGCTTCGCATTTTTAAAATTTCCGCGATAAAGCTTGGCATTAATTGATTCTTTGGCGATGTTTTTATCTTTTTGCGGTTTTGGCAGGGCCAAAAGCGAACGCTCCAAAGCAAAAAAACTCTCCATAATCCCAGCCAACGCCCTAAAAAATTTCGAACTCTTATGCTCTTTTAAAAGCCCCATAAAATGGTCGCAAAATTCATTTATCACACTTGCAAAAAGCTCGGTTGAAAGGAAAATATTTCCATTTTGCGCCTCCGCCTCATCGCGCAAAAGCGAAGATTGCAGATAAAAAATAAACCCCACGAAATCCTCGCTATCCTTGCAAAGCTCGCTGTTACGGCGAAATTTGCTCTTTTTAAGGGTGTTTGTGATGAGGATTTTCATCCTGCCCTCGTCCCTGCCCTCGTCGTAAAAACTAGCCGTCGTTGGGACATTGACAAAGGAAAAATCAAACAAAACATCGTTTTGCTCGCGCCTAAACTCCTCAAAACTAAAATTTTGCAAAATTTCAAAATTCTTAGCGTCCGCTTCGCTAATCGGCGATGATTTTAGAAATTCGAGTTGCTCTTTCCACAGGCTAAATTTAGCTCCGTTTTCGTAGAAAAAAAACGGAATTGCGAAAAATTCATAATAATACGACCTAGCCTTAATCAAATTTAAATCCATTTTCAAATCTCCTCTTGCATTTGCTTTAAAATCATAATTTTCGCCTTGCAATCAGCGCAACAAAACAGCGTTTTTGCCTTATCCGCGTCGTCCGCGAAGTGCGCGCTCATCAAATTTGCGATTTTCATAATCGCCTTTTTTGTGGCAAATTTTTTGCCGCACTCGATACACTCAAACAGCTCGTCGCGAGCTAAAATTTGATACTCGAAAAACTCTTTTTTAAGCTCTACGCCACACAAATCAAGCGCCATTGTATCTTTTTCGGCGCAACTTCGCACGCAGTAATCGCACCCCACGCAAAGCGAAGCGTTAAATTTGAGCGAATTATCGCTTTTATCGGCAAAAAGTGCGCCTGTGTTGCACGCGCCCGCGCACGATAGGCACAGCGTGCAGGTTTGCTCGTTTATGCTGATTTTAGCGTGGCTTTGCGACGCGCCGTTTGCGACCACGCCGTAATCGCCCTCGCCCACCATAAATGCCATGCGAGATGAGAAAATTTCAATTTTGCTTAAATTTGTCTCATTTAGGCTAAATTTCCATTTTTGCCCGCTTTTAGCCAAATTTAGCGCAGTTTTTAGCTGGGCCTCATCGCTAGCCACAAACACTCCCTGCACGCCATAAATCGCCATTGTCGCGCTATTTATGAGATTTATCGCATCTTTTGTGGCTTCGCAAATCTCGCCCTCAAAAAGCACAACCTGCGAGCCTGTTTCTTGCATTATGCTAAGCAAAAAAACCTCATCTAGCTGAAATTTAGCAAAAATTCCAAATGGAAGCACGCCGCAGGGCAAACTCACGCCCGAAATCTCGCCAAAGCTCGCCTCATGGGCAAGAAGTGGAATTTTGCCGGCGTAGAGTTTTGCCATTTGGCTAATCGCGATTGGTGGCTGTTTTGCCGAGCTAATCGCACCTGTGGGGCAGACGCTCACACACCTACCACAGGCTATGCAATCAATATGCGAAATTTCAAGCTTGCGATTTTGCTCATCTTTCAAAAGCGCCACGCTAGGGCAAACCTCCACGCATTTAGCGCACAGTTCCACTCTCCTGCCCTCGTATTGACAGAGGTTTGCGTTAAATGAAATGTTGTTTTTGTAAGTGTAAATCGGCGATTTTTCGGATACGAGAGCTAGAATTTCATCATCATTTAACCCTGCGATTTCATAGCAACCACTTTGGCGAAGTTGATAGCTTTTTGCATTTTCTACTAGGAAAAAATCAGCCTCAACCTCGTATTCATCGGTGTTACTTAGCACGCTTACACTCAAATCCCCAATCCCACCATAGACAAATTTTATCTCAGCGTGAGTTAGGCAAATCACCTTAAATCCAGCATTTTTGAGCGCATTTACACAGCTTTTGCGCTCATTATCGCTTACGAAAATTATATTTTTTCCCACTGGTTTTTGATAGGCATTATCCGCGCCATAATCAAACATTACCGCCTTTGCTTCGTATAAAATTTCAACATTTCTAGCGATTTGAAGCATTTCATCGTTTGTGGAATTTATATAAAAATTTATCTCTGGCGCGTAAATTTCAGCCTTTAAGCTAGGCGAATTTGCCACGACAAAGTGTCTGTCGCTATCAGTGCAAACCTCTATGCTATCGCCTAAAATAGCCTCTTTTACGCCCACTGGGCTAAATCCGTATTCACTCATTTTCTATCCTAAAAACAAAATTCGCATTTTTTACACTCATTTTCTAAACAATCGTTAAATGTAAATTTAAACTAAACATAAGTTAAATTTGTAATTTTTTTGGCATGTTAAATTTTAATAAAAATAGTGATAAAAATAGTCCGTAAAAACAAAATTTATAGGATTTTTTAAATGCAAATCAAACTTCCCAAAGTCGATAAAATCGCAAATAGCGCGGAATTTCACGGACTTTTGAAGCCCGTGGTTTTGCGAATCGCAAAAGAGATTATAAACGAATTTAGAACCAGCCTAGTAAATAGCGAAAATTCGTGCGCTAGCGAAGAGCAAATCATCGCGCAAATCAAATCTCGCTACGAAAAATTCGCAAATCTCGCACTTCGTCCGCTCATCAACGCAACCGGCGTCGTGCTTCACACCAATCTCGGTCGTAGCGTGATTTCGCCTGAAATTTTATCTCGCGCGCAGGGGGCGATTTGCGCCTACTCTAACCTCGAATTCGACCTAGATAGCGGAACGCGCGCCAATCGCTACGATTATACTAGCGCGCTTTTGGCTGAGCTTTTTGGCTGCGAGAGCGCACTTGTGGTAAATAACAACGCAGCGGCTGTGTTTTTGGTGCTAAATACCTTTGCTACGGGGCGCGAAGTCGTGGTAAGTCGTGGTGAGCTAGTCGAAATCGGCGGGAGTTTTAGAGTGAGCGAGGTCATGGCGAACTCTGGGGCGATTTTGCGTGAGATTGGCACCACAAATAAGACTAAAATTTCGGATTATCAAAACGCCATAAACGAAAATACGGCAGTTTTGATGAAAATTCATCGTTCAAATTTTGAAATTTCAGGTTTCACGCAAAGTGTGGAAATAGGCGAAATTTCGCATTTAGCAAAATTTGCGAGCGAAAAAAAGGCTGAATTTTACGAGAAAAAAGAGCTGGAATTTAAAATTTGCGAAGAGGAAAAATTTAGCGAAATCATTGATTATTACGATCTTGGAAGCGGGAGCGTAAATGATTTAGGCGCGAATTTAGCTAAAAACGAGCCAAAAATTGGCGAAATTTTAGCCTCCGGGGCTAGGCTGATTAGTTTTAGCGGGGATAAACTTTTTGGAAGTGTGCAGTGTGGAATAATCCTGGGCGAGAAATCCTTAGTCGAAAAATTGCGCAAAAATCAGCTTTTGCGTATGCTTCGCGCTGATAAAATCACACTTGCGATTTTAAACGAAACGATTAAGGCTTACATTAACAAAGAATTTTCGCTAATTCCTACGATTGATCAAATTCACTTGCCCCTTAGCGAGCTTGAAAGGCGCGCGCAGGGTGTTTTGGACGCGCTAAAAAACACTAAATTTCAAGCAAGCCTTATTCGCACAAAAACCTTTGTGGGTGGCGGGAGTCTGCCTTGCAAAAACTACGATAGCGTCGCTTTGGTGCTTAACCAAAACGCTAGCCCAGAGGAAATTTCGGCGAAATTTAGGGCGCGCGGGATTATCGGGCGCATTGAAAATGATAAATTTTTGCTTGATTTTCGCGCCATTTTACAAAATGATTTGCAAAAACTAATAAAAATTTTAAAGGAAATGTATGAATAGCGTCATAATCGGCACAGCAGGGCATATCGATCATGGCAAAACCGCACTTATAAAGGCGCTAAATGGCGTTGATGGCGACAGGCTAGCAAGCGAGATTGAGCGCGGAATCACGATTGATTTAAGCTTTTCAAATTTAAAATCAAAAAGCGCAAATATCGCATTTATTGATGTTCCGGGACACGAAAATTTAGTAAAAACCATGATTAGTGGGGCGTATGCGTTTGATTGCGCGCTTTTGATTGTCGCTAGTGATGACGGGCTAATGCCCCAAAGCAGG
This sequence comes from Campylobacter sp. JMF_01 NE2, assembly GCF_027737365.1. Lineage (NCBI taxonomy): Bacteria > Pseudomonadati > Campylobacterota > Epsilonproteobacteria > Campylobacterales > Campylobacteraceae > Campylobacter > Campylobacter sp. JMF_01 NE2. The sequence goes on from NZ_JAOVTR010000001.1 coordinate 323,738, forward strand.
GAGCATATCGAAATTTTATCGCTTTTAGATGTAAAAAGCGTGGTTTTGTGTATCACAAAGTGCGATCTCACAGACTCTGCGCGTCAAAGCGAAGTTAAAAAAGAGTGCGAGGAATTTATAGCCAAATTTTCAAATTTGCAAATTTTAAACACATTTTTCCTAAGCGCAAAGACAAATTTAGGCATTGACGAGCTTAAATCTTATCTATTTAACATAAAGCCAAAAGCGCGCAAAAATGGGGGAATTTTGCATTATTATATAGATAGAATTTTTACTTTAAAAGGCATTGGCACGGTGGTAACTGGCTCGCTTATTAGCGGGGCGATTTCGCGGGGCGAAAAGCTTCTTTGCGCAGATTGTGGCAAAATTTTAACCGCCAAAAGCCTGCAAATCCACGATACCGACACACAGGTTGCGTATGCGCCAAACCGCGTAGCAATCGCGCTTGACGCTAAAACTAGCGAATTAGAGCGAGGCTATATCCTCACTAAAAAGGGCTTTTTTAGGGGATTTAACGAAGCCGATACACTCTTTCGTGGCAAAATAGCGCATGGGGAAGATGTGAGCTTTTGTGTGGGCTCAAAGCAAACGCCAGCCAAAGCGCGCATTATCAAAGAGCTTGGAAGTGACGAATTTTTGATAAATTTCAAATTTGAAAAAACTATGTTTTTGAAATTTGACGAGCCATTTGTATGTTTGGCAAACTCTCGCGTGTGTGGGGGCGGAAGGGTGCTAAATGCGGTCATCGAGCCACTAAAAAAGGCAAATAAGGCTGAGTTTTTGACCGCACTTTTGCACAAAAATTTCAAAAAAGCCTTTGAAATTTTAAGCAAATTTCACCGCCACGGATTTGGGCTGTTTTCGGCGTATCAGAGATTTGATATGGATTATGATAGCGCAAAAGCGATTGCTAAAACGATACCAAATACATATTTTGACGAAGCGACGCTGTGCGTGTATGATAATAGCGCGATTGGCGATATCAAAGAGCTGATTAAATTTATCATAGCCAAAAACCCGCACGCTGTATTTTCCCCAACCTCAATCGCCCTAAAACTCTCTTGGGCTAGCGAAAGCTTAGCCTCCCTCGTGCTTAGCGAGCTAGAAAGGGCCGGTGTGATAGAAAAAACTGGTGGCGTGTATATCAAAAAAGGGGCGAATTTACAGGATTTAAAACAGAGCTTGGAGGGCAAAATTTTTGACATCATCAAAAAAGGCGGAATCGCCCCGCTTGCGCCATATAATATCTACGAAATGCTCGATATCGACCGCGTCAGTGGCGATGACGCTCTGAAAAAACTAACATATTCTAAAAAGGTAGTTCGCCTAGCGCACAATCTATTTGTGGAGGCTGGAAATTTAAGCCAGATTATCAAAAAGCTTTATGATTTGATAAAAGAAGCTGGTTTTGCCGATGTAGCAAATGTCAAAGAGGGGCTAAATTTAAGCAGGAAATTTGCGATTTCTTACCTAGAATACCTCGATAATCTAGGCGATATCATCACAATCGATAATAAACGCTACTTAAAAAAATAAGTTATTTACAAATTTTGGCTAAAATCGTTGGATTTTTTAAAAAAGGAAGAAAATGAAAAAAGTTTTACTTTTCTCGCTTGCGGGCGCGCTAAGCCTAAATGCCGCGCTTAGCGATAGCGAAATTTTATCTATGTATGGCGGTTTGCCAGCAAATTTAAAAATCAGCGTGGCTGAGCGTATGCCAGTAGAGGGGCTAAAAGATATCCAAGCTGTGATTTTGAAAATTTCAAATGGCGAAATTTCACAAGAAGAGGTGATTTTCACTAGTGGAGATTTGGTTTTAATGGATGTAATCGACCCTAAAAAACAGATTCTTTACAAAGATCAAATCAAACAATCTAGACTTTCAAAAGGGGTAGCAAGCGTCTATAAAAGCGAAAGCAAAGACAATATCATTACCCTTGGAAATGACCCTAAAAAGCCAACTTTGCTAATGCTAACTGACGCTGAGTGTCCGTTTTGTCGTAGAGAGCTAGCCGAAATCGAGCGAACACTTAAAAGCAACAATGTCGAAATCGTAATGACATCAGTGCATGGAGATAGCGGTCATGCTAAATCAGCGCTGATTTACAAAGAGGTCAAATCAGCCAAAACTGACGCCGAAAAAATCGCTGTTTTGCGCAAATACTACGCCGAAGATAACAAAGCAAACGCTTCAAGCGTAAGCCCTGAGGAGCTAAAAAGCGCAAAAGCTATCGCCGATAAATACTTCTCATCTGGCCTAAATTCAGTGCCATTTATCATCGAAACTTCGAAATTAAAATAAATTTCAAAACTACACTTTAAATTCCACGCTAAATTCGCAAATTTAGCGTGGGTTAAATTTCAAAATTTCATTAAAATTTAAATTTTGGAAATTTTAAAATTTCCAAAATTTTGGGTAAGTTATTTAGATTTTTTTGTAGAATTTGTAGGGTTTAGGTTGCGGTCAATTATGCGGACATTGGCGTTAGAACGGATTCTATCGTTAAATTCCTCGACCATTTTTTTGCGTTTGTTTGTCACATAGGCTTCGATTGCCTTTTCTTGCACGCTTTCGAAATCTGCCATTTGCACGCCCTTTTTGTCATTTACATAAAACATCTCATATCCGTTTGCCGTAGGGATAACTGGCGAGAATTTGCCCTTATCCACGCTTGTGACGATGTATTTTAGCCCTGCGTCCATTTGATTGGCTTTTAGCGTGCCACGCATTACATACACATTTCCTGGTCGTGCGTTTGGATTGCGTTTGATAGGATTAAGAGCGCTTTCGGTTTTGGCGATATAGCGAGTTAGCGTAATGCTATCAAAGGTCGTGAATAAAGACGGGTTTTGCTCGTAAAATCTACGCACATTTTGTGGCGTTACGGTGCGTTGCACATCGGCAAAAAGCGGCCCATAGAGCTTTTCTTCTAAAATTCCGCGACGCACATTTTCTCTAAACGCCTCTTCTGACATTTTTTGCTGTTTTAGCGCCTTTTGTAGCTGTTCTAGGCTAAGTTTGTTCTGCTCGGCAATCATTTTTATGCGGTTATCGATTTCGGCTGGGCTTACGGTGATTCCTCTGCGCTTAATCTCAGAATCTTGTAATTTTTGTTTGATTAAAATTTCCATTGCAGCTTGCGGGCTGGCACCTGTGGCCTTTTGGACTCTGGCTAATTCGTAATTCGTAATCGGCTCGTTTTCTACGACAGCCACGACGCTATTTACGACATTTGCGTTTAACGCGCCAAAACCTAAAAGTGCAACAACGGCTAGTTTTTTTATCATTTTCAACCTTTATTTAGTCTTTTTGCTTTATAATCCCACGATTATAACATTAAAAAGTAAAATTTTAAAAAGGAAATTTATGATTGTAACTCGTTTCGCACCAAGCCCGACAGGGTATTTGCACATCGGCGGATTAAGAACTGCGCTGTTTTCATACCTATACGCAAGAGCAAATAACGGCAAATTCTTGCTTCGCATTGAAGATACGGATTTAAAAAGAAATTCGGTAGAGGCTGCAAAGGCTATCGAAGAGGCGTTTAAATGGTGCAGTCTAGACTACGACGGCGAAATCGTCTATCAAAGCTCACGATTTGATTTATACAAAGAATATGTCCAAAAGCTCCTTGATGAGGGCAAAGCATACAAATGCTATATGAGCAAGGCTGAGCTAGACGCGCTAAGAGCCGAGCAAGAAGCCAGAAAAGAGCGCCCAAAATACGATAATAGGTATCGCGATTTCACAGGCACTCCGCCGGTTGGTATCGAGCCAGTAATCCGCATAAAATCGCCACTTGATGGCACGATAGAATTCAGCGACGGTATCAAAGGCGATATGAAATTTGAAGCCAAAGACATTTTAGACGATTTTATCATCGCTAGAAGCGACGGCACGCCGACTTATAATTTCACGGTTGTTATAGATGACGCACTAATGGGCGTTACAGACATCATCAGAGGCGACGATCACCTATCAAATACCCCAAAACAAATCGTGCTTTACAACGCACTTGGATTTAAGGTTCCGAAATTTTACCATGTCGCTATGATAAATGGCTCTGACGGCTCAAAACTCTCTAAACGCCACGGCGCGACAGATGTCATGGAATACAAAAAAATGGGCTATTTGCCACAGGCTTTGCTAAATTTCTTAGTCCGCCTTGGCTGGTCTCATGGGGACGATGAAATTTTTAGCATGGACGATATGAAAAAACTCTTTAATCCTAATAATATCGGCAAAAGTGCAAGCACATTTAACCAAACCAAACTTGATTGGCTAAATGCGCACTACATTAAAAATTTAAGCGTTACCGAAGCCTGCGCCCACCTGCTAGAATTTGGCGTAGATATAGTCCAGCACCCTAAAAAAGAGCTTATCATTGATCAATACAAAGAGAGGGCAAAAACCCTAGCCGAAATGGCGAACGGAATCGCAACCTTAATCAATCCTTTAAAAATTTATGATGAAAAAGCGTATAAAAAGTTTATCAACGAAAATTCGATAGCCTTACTCGCAAAATTCCAAGAAATTTTAACCTCAAATTTCGTAGCAAGCGAAATCGAGGCGAAGACAATGGAATTTTTGGAGGCAAACGAAGTGAAGCTAAAAGATTTAGCCCAACCTTTGCGAGTCGCCATAACAGGAACGAGCGTAAGTCCGTCGATATTTGAAATGATTGAAATTTTAGGTAGCGACGAGGTTAAAGCTAGAATTTCTAGCTTATTACAGAAAGGAATTTAAATGGCACAAAATGATTTGAAAGAAAGGGCGTTAGAGTATCATATCGGTGGAAAAATCGGCATAAATGTCAAAACTCCATGCGCTAAACCAGAGGATTTGACCCTAGCATACACACCGGGTGTGGCCGAGCCTTGCAAGGTAATCGAGGCCGATAATGAGCTAGCATACAAATACACCAACAAATCAAATCTTGTCGCAGTTATCACAAATGGAACGGCCGTTTTAGGGCTAGGAGATATAGGCGCAATCGCAGGAAAGCCAGTAATGGAGGGAAAAGCGGTTTTGTTTAAAAAATTTGCTGGCGTAGATGCTTTTGATATCGAGATCAACGAAACAGACCCTAAAAAAATAGTCGAAATTTGCAAAGCTATCTCGCCGACATTTGGCGGAATAAATTTAGAAGATATCAAAGCTCCTGAGTGCTTTGAGATCGAAAAAGAGCTACAAAATGCCGTCGATATCCCTGTCATGCACGATGATCAGCACGGCACAGCGATGATTACAGGTGCGGGATTAATCAACGCAGCCTACATCAGTGGCAAAAAAATCGAAGATATGAAAATCGTAGTATCTGGTGCTGGCGCAGCAGGTATTGCATGCGCGAAACTCTATAAAAGTCTTGGCGCAAAAAATGTAATTATGCTTGATTCAAAGGGCGTAATTCATACTGGCAGAAGCGATTTAAACCCACAAAAAATGGAATTTGCTATCGACACAAACGATAGAAGCCTAGCAGATGCGATGAGGGGGGCTGATATGTTTCTTGGCCTTAGCAAACCGGGCGTCGTAACAGCCGAAATGGTAAAATCAATGGCGCCAACGCCGATAATCTTCGCTCTGGCTAACCCTGTGCCTGAAATCTACCCAGATGAGGTGCATGCCGTGAGGGACGATGCGATCGTAGGCACTGGCAGAAGCGACTTTGCTAACCAAATCAACAATGTTTTGGGCTTCCCTTACATTTTCCGTGGCGCGCTAGATGTAAGAGCTAAAAAAATCACCGAAAATATGAAACTAGCCGCTTCTCGCGCTATGGCGGAGCTAGCCCGTGAGCCAATCCACCCAGATGTGCTAAAAATGCTAGGCAAAAAGGATTTGAAATTTGGACGAGATTATATTATCCCAAATCCATTTGATCCGCGCGTATTTGCTATCATTTCAGCCGCTGTGGCAAAGGCTGCGATCGATGATGGCGTCGCAAGAGTAAGCAATTTCGATTTCGAGACTTACAAAAAATCTTTACAATCAAAATAATCGAAATTTCCCGTTTTCGGGAAATTTCAAAATTTAAGGTATTTAAAAAATGCAAAATTTCGAAAATTCATCAAATTTAGCCCTACTTACTGACTTTTATCAACTCACAATGATGCAAGGATATTTTTTCTTAAAACCGCACGAAGTCGCAGTTTTTGATATGTATTACCGCAAAAACCCATGCGGCGGCGGTTATGCGATATTTTGCGGTATGAGCGAAGTGGTGGATTATATAGAAAATTTGCATTTTAGCAGTGATGATATAGCGTATTTGCGCTCGCTTGGGAGTTTTAAGGACGAATTTTTAAGCTACCTTGAAAATTTCAAATTTAGTGGCGAAATTTACGCTGTCGATGAGGGCGAGGTCGTATTTCCACACGAGCCACTAATCCGCGTCAAAGCAAATATCATCGAGGCGCAGTTAATCGAAACTGCGATTTTGAACACCATAAATTTCCAAACCCTAATCGCTACCAAAAGCTCGCGCATAAATTTCAGCGCAGGAGAAGGTAGCGTAATGGAGTTTGGGCTTCGCAGAGCGCAGGATAAAAGTGCTGCGATTTTTGGCGCAAAGGCCGCTATAATCGGCGGTTGCGTGGCTACTTCAAATGTTTTGGCTGCCAAAATTTTTGACATACCAGCTATCGGCACACACTCTCATGCGTGGATCGGAAGCTTTCCTAGCGAAATCGAGGCCTTTCGCGCTTACGCCAAAATTTACCCAGACTCCGCGCTTTTGCTTGTAGATACCTACGATACGCTAAATTCCGGCGTGCCAAATGCGATTAAGGTTTTTGAAGAACTTCGCGAGCAAGGCCACAAACCGCTTGGAATTCGCATTGATTCTGGTGATTTGGAGTATCTGACCAAACAATCTCGCAAAATGCTTGATAACGCTGGATTTAAGGACGCCAAAATCACAGCCAGCAACGATTTGGACGAATACGCGATCGATCAGCTCAAACTTTTCGACGCTAAAATTGATAGCTGGGGCATTGGCACGAGATTAATCACAGGTGGCGATAGTTCAAGCCTTGGCGGCGTTTATAAGCTAAGCGGTATCGAAAAAGAGGGCGAAATTTTGCCAAAGATTAAAATTTCAAACGACCCACGCAAGATAAACAACCCCGGTTACAAGCAGTTTTTCAGACTCTATGACAAAGATAGTGGCATGGCACTAGCGGATTTAATCACGCTTGAAAATGAAAGTATCGATGAGAGCGCACCGCTTGAAATTTTCCACCCACTCTACACCTACAAACGCAAAAAACTCGAAAATTTCAGCGCAAAAGCTATGTTAAAGCCTGTGTTTGTAAATGGTAAATTTGTCGGCGAGAAAAAATCCGTCATGCAAATCGCCGAATTTTCGCGCAAGGCTAAGGCGAAATTTTGGTGCGAATACCTGCGAAATATCCACCCACAAACCTACAAAGTAGATTTATCGGCTAAGCTTTGGGAGACGCGAAAATCGCTGATTGATGAAATAAACGCAAATTTAGGCAAATCGTAGAAAATAGTAAATTTTTATTTACTTTTGAAATAAAAATTTTGACTATAATTGCGCGTTTGCAAGATTTTCTTGCGTAAAATTTCATTTTAAAAGGATAGAAAATGAGCAAAATTCTCTCATGCATGACTGCACTTTTACTTTTGGCAGGTTGTGCCTCAAAGCAACTTCGCCAATCCCCAGAGGACGCGATTAACGAGCAAAACCACACCACAGCAACCGCCAAAATGGAAGTGCTAAATTTCAAAACCGAAAATGGCAAAAAACTAAGCCTAGCTTCAAACGATTTGTTTGACACAGCGGTTTTAACTGATAGCGAGGGCAAAACTCACAACCTAACTCGCCAACGCTCAGCTAGCGGAATTTACATGGAAAATGACAAAGGTGTGAGTATCCACTTCAAAGAAGGTGGCGAGGGCATAGTCGAGTTTAGCAAATACAACTCACTCCCAATCTCACAAGTCGATTAATCCAAATTTTGCCACTTCTTTGGTGGCAAAATTTATTAGTTTTATTAATTTTAAAATTTTAACTTTTTCTTACAAAAATAGTAATATAATTTACGAATTTTAAAATAGGAATATGGATGCGATTTGGCAAGATAGATTATTTAAATTTACTCCCTTTTCATGTGTATTTAAAATCTCTACCTTTGCCAGCGCATACCAAAAAATTCATAGAACTCAAAAAAGGTGTGCCTAGCAAGCTCTGTCGCGATTTGCGCGCAATGCGTGTCGATGCGGCCGTGATTTCTAGCATAGAATCCCGCCACAAAAAATACTCCACCCACCCTCTTGGCATAGTCGCCCAAAAAAAGGTAAAAAGCGTGCTCGTGCGCAAAGCTAGCACACCGCGCCTAGATCCAGCCTCGATGAGCTCAAATATGCTCTCGCGAATTTTAGGCATTAATGGCGAGGTCATCATCGGCGATAACGCTCTGCGCGCGATTTTATCGCAAGGGGAAGAGAAATTTTACGATTTGGGCGAAATTTGGCACAAAAACACAAATTTACCATTTGTTTTTGGAATTTTATGCTCCGTTAAAAACCACGAAATTTACGCCAAACTTACCGAGGCGTTTTTGCGCACTAAGGTCAAAATCCCGCAATATATCCTCATCAAATACGCTAGAAGCAGAGGAATTGCTGAAAAAGACATCTTAGAATACCTCCAACTCATAAGCTACAAAGTCGGCGCGCGCGAGAGGCGCGCACTTAAAATTTTCCTAAAAAAAGCAAGCAAATTTAATTATAAACCAATTTAAGGAGGAGATATGAACAGTTATGTGGCAGGGTTGTTAAACAACCTAAAAGAGCAAAATCCGGGCGAAGAAGTTTTTATACAAGCAGCGACTGAAATTTTTAACTCTCTTGCTCCCCTAATCGAGCGCGAAGAAAAATACACAAAACACAAAATTTTAGAGCGAATCACCGTGCCAGAGAGAAGCCTAAGCTTTCGCGTAGTCTATACAAACGATCGTGGCGAGCCTTGCGTGCATACGGGATACCGCGTCGAGTTTAACTCAGCGCTTGGTCCATACAAAGGCGGTCTTAGATTTCACCCTAGCGTAAATATGGGTGTTTTGAAATTTTTAGGTTTCGAGCAAATTTTCAAAAATTCACTCACAGGTGTTAATATCGGCGGCGGCAAAGGTGGCGCAAATTTCGATCCAAAAGGCAAAAGCGACGGCGAGATTATGAGATTTTGCCAAGCATTTATGTTAGAGCTTCACAGACTAATTAGCGAAAATACAGATGTCCCGGCAGGAGATATCGGCGTGGGCGGTAGAGAAATCGGATACCTATATGGCGCATACAAAAAAATCACTCGCAGATTTGATGGCGCACTTACAGGCAAAGGCCTAGCATGGGGCGGAAGCCTAGCTCGCACGCAAGCCACAGGATACGGCTCAGTGTATTTCGCACAAGAAATGCTAGCTAAAAAAGGCGAAGCGCTTCGTGGCAAAGTCTGCGCAATCTCAGGCGCAGGAAATGTCGCAATCTACACAGTCGAAAAACTATATCAACTAGAAGCCAAACCGGTTACCGTTAGCGATTCTACCGGCTTTATCTACGATCCAGATGGCATTGATTTAGCTCTACTTAAAAAACTAAAAGAAGAGCTTAGAGTAGGACTAGCCGAATACACCAAAGAGCGCAAAAACGCTAAATTTACCCCAGTTAGCGAGTATCCGGAGGGCAGAAACAGCGTATGGAGCGTCAAATGCGACGCAGCCTTCCCAAGCGCTACACAAAACGAGCTAAGCTTAGAGGACGCCAAAACACTATACGCAAACGGATGTCGCCTTGTATGCGAGGGCGCAAACATGCCTAGCACGCTAGCTGCGATTGATTTTATGCTAAGCCAAAAAGACTTTTTATTTGGCCCTGCAAAGGCAGCAAATGCTGGTGGCGTGGCGACAAGTGGCTTAGAAATGATGCAAAATGCGCAACTTGAATCATGGAGTTTCGAAGAGGTCGATGGCAGGTTACACGAGATTATGAGGCATATCTTCCGCACTAGCTATGAAACCTCGAAAGAATTCGGCGATGAGGGCAACTTGGTTCTTGGCTCAAATATCGCAGGTTTCCGCAAAGTAGCCGATGCGATGATAGATCAAGGCTATGTTTAATAGCTAAATTTCGCTAGGATTTCCCTAGCGAAATTTTAAAATTTAATGCTCAATTTTATTGCTTAAAAGCGTAGCGATAGATTTCGTGCGTTCGTTCGAATTTAGCGCGATTTGTATGCTCATAGTAAGTGGCACAGCCAAAAACATACCCCCCACACCAAAGACAAATCCCCAAAGAAGAAGACCTCCAAGCACGCTTAGTGTCGAAAGCCCCAGTCCCTCGCCCATGAAGCGCGGTTCGATGATATTTCCAATGACGACATTTACGATGAGATAGATCGCCACGACCCAAATACTCACGCTTAAATCCATTGTCGCCAATGTCACGAAAAGTGTCGGAAAAACGGCGATTATGGAGCCGATTGTAGGGATATAATTTAGCATAAAGGCTACAATCCCCCAAAGCGCAGCATACGGCACGCCAAGTAGCCACAGACAAAGCCCGATTAGCGCACCTGTCGTGGCGCTTGAAATCGTTTTGATAAGTAGATATTTTTTCAGGCTTGGGGCAAATTTTTTCATAAATTTATGCATACCGCGGTTGCGAGCGGAAAAATATTTGATTTTCGCATCGATTACTGAGCTTTCAAAGACCATAAACGAGACCAAAATAAAGACGAAAAACCCAGTGCTGACAATTCCGCCTGTTTTTTTCGCCACAGCTGTCGCGCGAGATACCATTTCAGAGGGCTCAGCACCGAGACTAGCTAAATCAAAATCAATGCCGTAATTATTCAGCCGCTCTTGCGCGCCACCTAAGACCTGGTTAAATTTCGCCCCCAGCTCTGGTAACTGCGCCGAAAACTCTCTGACCGCCTTAAATACGATATCGCCCATAAATCCCATAACGCCAAGAAATCCCAAAACCACGATCAAAAAGCTAAACAATCGCCCAACGCGCAGTTTTTGGATAGATAGCATTAGTGGCGAAATCAAAACCGTGATAAAAATCGCTAACAAAAACGGCACGATAATCGAGCCAGCGGCTTTAAGTCCTGCTATGATTATCACCACGCAAGCAGCCGAGATTAGGGACATTTGAAGTTTCATTGTAATCCTAAATTTTGAAATTTGTCCTATATTTTAATAAAAATTTGTAAATTTTAGATTTTTTGCAAAGTGGAATTTACCCGTAAATTTCACGGGTAAATTCGGCTAAATTTAATCAGCGCACACCGCATTTGGCTGGATTCTCGTCTCGCCAGAGTATGATGAAATCATCAGTGCTTCGCCATTAGCATACTGGCACACGCGACCTGCTTGTGTCGAGCTTTTAAGCGATTTGCCCTCTTTGTATGTGATTGTCACGGCGTCGATTACCTTGGTATCGCTTACCATCGATCCTGCTCCCGCTCCTAGCACGCCACCTATCGCGCCACCAGCCACAGCTCCGCCTGTTTCGTGGCGACCGCCCATTTTATGACCTAGCACAGCTCCGCCCACAGCGCCTACTACGCCACCTGCGGCTTGGGCTAAGCGTTTGTTTTCGGTATTATCGACCCTGACCTTGGCTGGGACGATTGAGAGAATTTGGATAGTTTTGGCGCTTTGTTCTTGGTTTAATCCATGCTCGTCATAGACATCAGGTCCCAAAGTTTCCGATTTGTTAGAGCAACCACTAAGCGCAATCATCGCAACTACGCTAAGGCTAAGTAGAGATTTTTTCATTAAAACTCCTTAAAATGAGATAAAATGTGAGGATTATACACTCCCGTGGTAAATTTATTTTAATCATATATTAAATTTGACTAAATTTTGCTATTACAAATTTAAGCCTAAATCGTTATAATTCTTGCAAAATTTAAAAAAAAGGAAATTTATGAGAAAATTTCTAGTTTTGGCTGGTCTTTTGGTGCTTTTAGCGGGGTGCGGGGAGGAGAAAAAAAGAGGAAAACAGCGCTTAGCAAACACGAAAAAAAATGATTCCATAGAGCTAGAAATTTCGCGCGAATTTGACAAAATCGCTGCCGCAAACTCCGCAACACCGACAAAACCTATAAATTATACCACGCTAACCATGCCCAATACGCCAGCTACTTTTGATGCGAGCAAAGATGGCTTGGGTGAAATTGTAAGCGCGCCAAAGACGCTAGAAGCGCCAAATTTCGCGCAAGAAAAAAGCGCGCCGAGTGTTTCAAACGAGCCAAATACAAAAAATCTCGCGCCAAGTGTGCCCGAGATGGCAGAGGCGCCAGCCGTTTCCACGCAAACGATAATTGTATCAATTCCAAATCAAAATAAAAACGCACAAGAAAACGCCGATAAATGCCAAAACGCCGAAACTATCGCGCTAATCAAGGCTAGCAAAAAGGATTTGCCATACAAAAACGGCGTTGTGATTTATAACGACATAACCTGCCAAAACAATCTTTTAACGCACTACTATGAATTCGACCTTCCGCCAGAGGCAATGGAAAAAATCAGCCAAATCGAGGATAAATTGCGCTCGAATTTGGTTTTGAAAAGTGGTGAGCTTTTGGAGCTTTACTGCAAGGCCGAGGAGTTAGCCGAATACAGAGATAACGAAATAGCCATGGAGTGGCGCTACACCCTGCCTGGGATTGATACCAACCTAACTTCTATCGCAATTTCGCCAAGCGATTGTAAATAGAATTTAGTGAAATTTAATAAAATTTAAAAGGAATTTAGCCAAATTTTGAAATTTGGCTAAATTTTGGATTATCTATTTAGTAGTTTTTTCGCTTCGTTTGCGACATTTAGATCGCTAAAACCGAAAAGTTTGAATAGCTCGCCAGCTGGTGCGCTCTCGCCAAAGCTCTTCATACCTAAAATTTCATCAGCGAATTTATACCATTCTAGCGCACTTGCGGCCTCTACGGCTAGGACTTTGCCTTTGAAAATTCTAGCCCTATATTCATCGCTTTGTTCGCACAAAAGCTCGAAACAAGGCGCACTAACGACATTTGCTCTGATATTTTCGCTTTGAAGCAGAGCTGCGGCTTTTAGGCAGATTCCTACTTCGCTACCGCTAGCTACTAGCGTGATATCGGCGTTTTCGCACTCTTTGATCAAATACGCGCCGTTTTTTGCCTCGCCAAATACAGCCTTTGGCAAAGCCTCTAAGCCTTGGCGCGAGCAAACAAAGGCAGCAGGGGCGTTTGTGGCAAGTGCTGCGCGCCAGCACTCTACATTTTCGTTGCCATCAGCCGGACGGAAGGTGTAAAAATTCGGCATTGCGCGGAAGGTTGAGAGTTGCTCGATTGGCTCGTGAGTCGGGCCGTCCTCGCCCACACCGATACTATCGTGAGTGAAAACAAAATAGTGTCTTAGGCTCATAAGCGCCGCCATTCTAGCACTATTTTTTAGATAGTCGCTGAAAATAAAAAATGTCGCAGAAAATGGGATAAACAGCCCATATCTAGCCACTGCGTTGTTTATCGCAGCCATTGAGTGCTCGCGGATCCCGAAGTGGAAATTTTTGCCATACGGGAAGTCGCCAAAGCCTTTAAGCTCTGTTTTATTCGACGCTGCTAGGTCTGCGCTTCCGCCTATGAAGCTTGGAAGCGCGGCCGCAATTGCGTTTAAAATTTTGCCATTGCTATCGCGCGTAGCGATCTTTTGACCGCTAAAATCAGGGAATTGTATAGCGTCAAAATTTGGATTTTGAAGCGAGTTTAATAAATTTTTCTTCTCCGCGCTTAAATTTGCGATTTTTTCGTTCCATAGTTTCTCAGCCAAATCGCCCTTTTCTACGGCTGCGCGAGTGGCGAAAAGCACATCTTCGCTCACACTAAAACTCTCATCAGGGTTAAAGCCCAGTGCCTCTTTGGCTCTTTTTATGAGATCCTCACCCAAAGGTGCGCCGTGAGTTTTGTGGCTACCTTCTAGCTCTAATGCACCCTTGCCGATAGCGGTATTTGCGATGATTAGGTATGGTTTTGTTTTGTTTTTGGCCTCGTCTAGGGCAAATTCGATTTGATCGAAATTGTGTCCGTCTATGCGAGCCACCTCAAAGCCTTGGGCTTCGAAGCGAACCTTGATATCCTCGTCCCACGCAATCGAAGTTGAGCCATCAATCGTGATTTTATTGCTATCGTAGATAATGACTAGATTATCTAGGCTGTGGCAACCTGCCAGCGCGCATGCTTCGTAGCTGATACCTTCCTCTAAATCGCCGTCCCCGCAAAGACAGTAAATTTTATGATCGATTACCTTTGTGTTTTCGTCATTTAGCAAATTTGCAGCGTATTTTGCCGCCATTGCAAAGCCCACAGCGTTTGCTACGCCTTGACCTAGCGGACCTGTGGCAATTTCTACGCCAGGGGTTGTGATTTCTGGGTGACCTGGGGTTTTGGAGTGGAGCTGACGGAAATTTTTCAAATCTTCCAGCGCGATATCATACCCACTCAGATAGAGATAGCTATACACCAAAGCACTTGCATGACCGCCGGAAAATACGAGGCGATCGCGGTTTAGCCAGTTTGGATTTTTTGGATTATGCACTAGCTTTTCCATAAGCACGCTCATCACATCGCTTAGCCCCATAGGAGTGCCTGGGTGGCCAGAATTAGCCTTTTGGATCATATCCGCACTCAAAAATTTAATGGTGTTTGAAATTTTACTTCTCATTTTTATCCTTTCAGATATTTGTTTATCAAATTTGATACTAAATTTTGCAAATTTTCACTCTCATCGCTCATACTTTCTTCGATTTGCGAAATGAGTGAGTTTTTATACTCTTTGGCGCGTTCGACGCCGAGTAAATTTGTAAAAGAATTTTTATCCCCGTCGTGCATAGTAGGCTTTCCTGCGGTTTGGGAGCTTTGCGTGGCGTCGATGATGTCATCTTGTATCTGAAAAGCTAGTCCCAAATTTAGCCCGACGCCATAAAATTTCCTTGCCTTTTCATCGCCCAAACCAGCTATAACAGCGCCTAATTCAAACGAAGCGGCTATTAGGGCGCCTGTTTTGTGAAGGTGCAAAAATTTTAAATCCGATATTTCTAAGTGTTTTTTCTCAAAATAACAATCAATCGCTTGACCCAAAACCATGCCTGCCGAACCTGCATTTTTGGCTAAAATTTCAACGCATTTTACCTTAATCTCTGCGTTTAAATTTGACTTAGAAATCACCAAAAAAGCGTCAGTATTTAACGCATCGCCCACGAGTATCGCTGTAACCTCATCGTATTTTTTGTGTATGGTTTGATGAGAGCGCCTAAAATCAGCATTATCCATAGCGGGTAAATCATCGTGGATTAGCGAGTATGTATGCACCATTTCTAGGGCTTTTGCGACAGGTAGGGCGTCTGCAAATTTATTTTTATTTATAGCAGCGACCACACCAAGAAGCAGTTGAGCGCGAAAATGCTTCCCGCCAGCACCTAACATATAATTTAACGCCTCTTCGAAATATGGGTGAAAACTAGGCGCATGAAGTGGATTTTCGCGCAAATACTCTTTAAATTCCTTTAAAATTTCCATTTTTATTCCTAATTCGCGCCAAATCCGCCTAGTCCGCCAAGACCGCCTAGCATGGCAGTTGCGGCGTTTTTCTTTTCGTTTTCTATGAGTTTTACGGCGTCATTTATCGCTGAGATTAGCAAAATTTGCAAGCTGTCTTTATCCTCCAAAAGGCTATCGTCGATCTCCACATCCAAAACCTCGCCAGCGCCGTTGATTTTGATAGCGACCATACCAGCGCCGACTTTGACGCTAAATTCTTTTTTGGCGTTTTCTTCTTGGATCTGCTTTGCCTTTTCTTGCATTTGCTCGATCATTTCGCCCATTTTAGAAAAATCCATTCCCTCAAACATTTCTTACTCCACAATCTCGTTTTTTTCATTTACATGCACGATTTTTGGCCTGAATTTTTTCGCTTCCTCAGGTTTCATATCAGCATAACTTACGATGATTACCACATCGCCTACACAGACTTTGCGCGCAGCCGCGCCATTTAGGCAAATCTCGCCCTTTTTCTCGCCCTCGATGATATATGTGCTAAATCGCTCGCCGTTGTTGATATTTAAAATTTCAACCTTTTGAAACTCTATCATACCGCTAGCTTTTAAAAGCTCTTTATCAATCGTAATCGAGCCGACATAATTTAAATTTGCGTCCGTTACACGGGCTCTGTGAATTTTGCTTTGAAGCATTGTTATTTTCATTTTTGCTCCTTTAAAATCTCTAAAACGACATCTTTATCGCTAAATGGATATTTTACACCCTTTATCTCTTGGTATGTTTCATCGCCCTTGCCCAAAATCACGACCACTTCGCCATTTTGCGCCAAATTTATCGCCTTTTTAATCGCCTCTTTGCGATCCGCGATTTTTGTGATTTTTTCTTTATCTCGCATACCCTCTTCGATTTGAGCGATGATTTTTTCGGGGTCTTCGCTTCGTGGATTATCGCTAGTGATGATTGCAAATTTAGCGAAATGCTCCACCATAGCCCCCATTAATGGGCGTTTTAGAGGATCTCTGTCGCCACCTGCACCGAAAACCACGATTAATTCGTTATCTTTAAGCGCATTTAACACCTTTTCGATCCCATCTGGCGTATGCGCGAAATCCACGATGACAAGGGGGTTTTTGGCTACTACTTGCACCCTGCCCTCAACCCCTGCGAAATTCGACATTGCCTTTGCGATATCTTTTTCGTTTTTATTAGTTAGCATTTTAACTGCGCCAAAGGCTGCTAGGGCGTTGTAAAGGTTAAATTCGCCGATTAATTCGCTAGAAATTTCAAACTCACCATTTGGAGTTTTTATCATAGCGTCGATTGCACCTTTTACGCTGTAAGCTAGCACGCTAAAAGTGGCTGGATTTTTCACGCCATAAGTTAGGGCATTTTTTAGGTTAAATTCGATATGGCCGTCGTCTTTGTTGATAAGTTTTGCGCTCTCATCGGCGAAAAACGAGCTTTTTACCGCGGCGTATTCGCTCATAGTTTTATGATAATCCAAATGGTCTTGGCTTAAATTTGTAAAAATTTTAAGCGCGAAATTTAGCCCTTCAATGCGGTTTTGCGCGATTGCGTGAGAGCTAACCTCCATAACGAAAAATTCGCATTTTTGTTTGCTAGCCTCCCACAAATAACTCATCGTTTTAAAAACAGAACTTGTCGTAAGCCCCTTTTCATCGATTCTTTTATCGTTTATGAAAGCCCCTCTGGTGCCACACAGCCCCACAGAATACCCCAAATCCAAAAGCATGGAATAAATCAGTGCGGCGGTCGTGGTCTTGCCGTTGGTGCCGGTAATACCTACGATTTTGATACTCTCATCAATCCCTAAAAGCGCCTTTGCTTCGCCAATAGAAATGATTTGTGCGCCGTTTTGCTCGGCTTGTGCGCTAAATTTGGAATTTGCGCTAGTTTGCACAAAATAGCACCCGCTCTCGCACTCACCCGAATTATCGGTGATAAAGCTATTTTTAATCCCTATTTTCATTTTTTATCTTTTTTATAATCTCATCTAGGCGCAAATCCCCAGCAAAATGCTCCGAACTCGCCTCGATATAATTAATGCAAATTTCATCAAATCCATTTGCAAGCAAATTTTGCAAAAACTCGATCATCTCGTCTTTGTTCTCAACTGCGATTTTTGACGAGAAAATCACGCTCTCAAAGACATTTTTGAAGCTTCCACTCTCCTTTACAGCGCGCATGAAATCTTTGTATAAAATCGCGTCTATCCCCTCAGCCTCATCTGAAAATTTCTTTGAAATTTCAGCATTTTTCTTAGCGATTTTTTCGTTAATTGAGTTTAAAATTCGAAACAAAACGCTAGGTTTTGGCTTAGGTTTTAGGGTGTAAAATTCATACAGCATCAAGGCCTCTTCTGGCTCGCTAAGCCCCAAATCGCAAAGCTCGATTAAAAACAAAAGCTCATCGCTTGGTTTTTGCTCTTGCGCTAGGGCAAAAAATGTTTTAGCAAACTCGAATTTACCAGATTTTAGGGCGTTTAGCCCTTTTGATTTATAACTCAAAATTCTCGCCTTGTGGGATATTTACGACGCTAAGTTCTGGGTGGATATCCATACGAAGCTGTCTTTCTACGCCAAATTTCAGCGTCTGTCCGCTAGCAGCACAACCATGACAATGTCCTGTGAGCGTGACATACACAACGCCGTTTTTAATGCCACGAAGCTCCATATCACCGCCGTCGTTTTGTAGCATTGGACGGATAGTATCGAGGCTAGCCTTGACAGGATTTAAAAGCTCTTCATCGCTAAATGGTATCATTAAATTTCCTTTAAATTTGCTCTTTAATTGCTTTTTGGCGCGTCTTTTGCCATGATTTTATCGCCTAGGGTTTGTAGATTGCTTAGGCTTTTTAGGTGGAAAAACGCTAGCTCCAAATAGCCTTTGCGCGCAAATTCAGCTAGTTTTTTATCATCTAGGCCCAAAAGTTTCTCGCGGTTTAGTATCAAAAAGCCGTTTAATAGCGTAATTGTCTCGCCGTCTTTTTGGATATTTAGCTCTTTTGCCTCCAAAACGCCAGCCTCTTTTAGCTCTTTTGCAGCCTCGCTAGTAATGGCGTTTAGCTCCCAGTAGTTTTTCATTACGCTTTTCAAATTTTCCAAAAACTGCGTTGGTTTGCCGTCTTCAAACAGCGCCTCGCCCTCGCCTTTGATTTGTTTGGCGTCCTCATCGAAGCAAATCACCATGCGATCTTCGATTTTGGCTAGGAAAAATGGGTAGTTTTGGATAGCTGATGGCACCATGCCTTTGTAGCTTTTGTCGATTAAAAGGTTTTTTGAACGGCCTAGAAGTGCTACCATTTTTGGCTCAGGTTCGTTTGTAAAAACGATGACTAATTTATCAGAACACGCTGGAACCTCAGGCGCGATTACAGGCACAAACGGCTCGTTTGGAATCGCGTCTGCGTGGTATTTTAGGTCTGCGTGTTTTACGCTATCGAGTATAACTGGTCTCATGATTTGTCCTCAAATAAAAAATATCTCGCGATTATACTAAATTTAGGATTAGAATAAAATTTATTATGGCGCGAAATTTGCGAATTTAGCGTTTAAATTTTAAATTCATTGCAAGGCGATTTATCGCCAAAGCAATCTGTGAATTTAAAATTTAAAAGCAAGTGTTTTTAGGGTATTAAATTTGGCTAAATTTGAAGCAAAAGCCCAAATTTAGCCTGCGTATCATCAAATCGGCATTACGCGGATATTTTCGCTTAGATTATCCTTCAAAACCGCCTCGATCGCATATAGCGTCGCGCCTGCGCCACTAGCGCAACCCGAGCACGCGCCCAAATAGCGAATATAAATGTCAGTTTTGCCATCATCGCTTGGTTTGATGTCGATGACATCGAGATTTCCGCCGTCCATTTGAAGCATTGGGCGAATATCGCTATCAAGTATCGCCTCGACCGCTTTAAATTTGCCGATTAAATTTAGCTCTTCAAAGCTTAGTTTCGCCTCTGGCGCCGTGCCAGAGCTAGCACACGCACCGGCTTGGGCTTGGAGTTTTTCTAGCTCCATTTCCTCTCTTGTTTGAGCTAAAATATCCTCTAAATAATACTCCCTAGCCTCGTGTCCGCCGGGCTTAATGCAAGATTTGCAAAACGCGCCAGCCTTTGTGTATTGTGTGATTTGCTCGACAGTTTTTAAATCATTTAGCTTAATCACCTCTTTTATCGTGCCAAGGCTCACCCTGGCGCACTCGCACACGATAATCTCGTCTTCGAAATGCTCAGGATCTATGCCTTTGTATTTTGCCGCAGCTGCTTTGATGACATCATACGCCATTACCGAGCAGTGCATTTTTTGTGGTGGGACAGCTGGCTCGTCAGGGGTATCGCGCATATCGCGCTCGACATCTAAATTTGTAATCTTTACAGCTTGATCGACGGTTTTGCCGATACAAAGCGCCGCCATAGTGTCGCTACTAGCGATTGCCGTGCCACAGCCAAAGCTTTTAAATTTAGCGTCGATGATAATGTCAGTAGCAGGGTCGATGAGCCAGTATAATCTCACAGCGTCCCCACAGCTCTCTGCGCCAAAATCAGCCACAATTAGCTTCGCACCGCGCGCAGCGGCCTCCTCCTCTGTGATTTCGCCCATAAATTTAAGGTTGTTCATGCGATCTTGAACCTTGTTTGAGTATTGCTCCCAAATCGAACCATTTATTAAATCGTTTTTTGCCATTTTAAATCCTTATTTTTGATAACCTTGTGGGGCGTAAGCAAATGTGCTAGAAATCCCGCGAAGCCTGGTGATTGCCTTGCTGATATGCTCTATGGCATAATCAATCTCGGCCTCTGTATTAAAGCGAGAAAGCGATAAACGAAGCGCTGTGTGAGCTAGCTCTTTATCTGCACCTATTGCTTCCATGATTGGGTTATTTTCTAGTGCTTCACTAGCGCATGCTGAGCCCGTGCTAGCAGCGATTCCTGCTTTGTTTAGATCCCAAAGCATAGCCTCGCCCTCTACGCCTTGAATTGAAGCCAAAATCGTATTTGGCACACGAATTTCGCGCTCTCCCACGACATAGACATGTGGAATTTCAAGCAAAGCGTCCTCTAATTTATCGCGTAGCCTTTTGACATGCGAATTTTCAAAAGCCATAAATTTATTCGCTAACTCCATTGCCTTGCCAAGTCCTACTATGCTAGCGACATTTAGCGTGCCAGATCTGCGCCCACCCATGTGTTCGCCACCGTGAAGCAAGCTAGTAAGCGGTTTGCTATCTTTGATATATAGCGCGCCAACGCCCTTTGGAGCGTGAAATTTATGCCCAGAAAGGCTTAAAAAATCCACGCCTGCTGCGCGCACATTTACAGGGATTTTTCCCATTGCTTGCACAGCGTCTGTGTGATAAAGCGCGCCAAATTCGTGCGCAATATCTGCGATTTGCTTTACAGGGAAAATCGTGCCTGTTTCGTTGTTTGCCCACATTACGCTAACAAGGGCTGTTTTGTCGTTGATTTTCTCTCTTAGTTCATCTAGGCTGATTAAGCCGTTGCTATCCACGCCTAGCTTGATGATTTTTACCCCGCACACTCGCTCCAAAAACTCACAGGTCGCGCTGATAGCTGGGTGCTCGACAGAGCTGATTATGATATTGTCCTTTTCGCCTGATAAAATTTTGTCGTAATAAATCCCTTTTAAAACCCAGTTGTTGCTCTCTGTCGCACAGCTTGTGATGACGATATCGTCCGCGTCTGCTGCGCCAATCCCCTCGTATAGCTCGTCCATAGCCCGCCTTAGAGCTGGGTGGGTTTCGCTACCGAAGCTATGAAGTGAATTTGGGTTTCCAAATTTTTCACAAAAATATGGCTTCATTGCCTCGAAAACTTCGGGATCGACCATAGTTGTAGCGTTATTGTCTAAATAAACACGCTCCATAAATTTCCTTTCTTAAATTTTTATTAATGAGATATATTTAATCTTTTGAAAGCTAGTTTGATAATATAATCATTAGACTAAATTTCACCTTAACTTACCGATGCTAAAATCCAAATGTTTTTGGCGAATTTATCAAATCAAAAAACTCTTTTCTAGTGTCGTTTCGGCTGATAAATAGCCCGCGCAAAGCCGAAGTTGTCGTAGTGGAGTTGATTTTTTGCACGCCACGCATTTCCATACACATGTGGCGGGCTTGGATTACGACGCCCACGCCAAGGGGCTTGATGACCTCTTGAAGCGCATTTGCGATTTGTTCGGTGAGTTGTTCTTGGATTTGCAATCTTCGTGCGAAAATATTTACCATACGCGGAATTTTGGATAGTCCAACGACCTTTTTATTAGGTATATACGCCACATGCGCCCGCCCGATAATAGGCAAAAGGTGGTGTTCGCAAAGGCTGTAAAATTCAATATCCTTAATAAGCACCATTTCATTATTTGAGCTCTCAAAAAGTGCGTCATTTAGCACATCTTTGGGGTCTTGCTCGTATCCGCTAGTAAGAAATTCATACGCTTTTGCCACTCTTGCTGGCGTTTTTACTAGCCCTTCGCGCTCAGGGTCTTCGCCAAGTAGGGTTAGCATTTTAGCGACACAAGAAGCGAATTCTTCCCTGCTTTTTTCGTCCATATTTTTCCTTTAAAATTTTTCGCGCATATTACTTAAACTCCCCTTTTATAACGCTAAAATTTAAAAGCAAAATTTAGCCCCAAACAATAAAATTTGCCAAATTTTAAAATTATTAAGCAAAATTTTGGTATATTTTGCGCTTTAATTTTAAAATTTTTTAAAAGGAAATTTATGGAAATCAATGCAAAGCTAACAAACTCTGCTAACGCAGTAGCAAGCACAAAAATCGATGCAGACACTATCGCTAAAAAAGTAGATGATCTTGCTAAAAAAGCCGCCAAAAACCTTAAAATCGACGGTTTCAGAAAGGGCAAAGTCCCAGTAGCAGTCGTGATGAAACGATACGGCGCGCAGTTAGAACAAGACGCGAAACAAGAGATTTTTAAAAATATCATCGACGAATCAATCAAAAGCGTAAATAAAAAAGCCGATGAAGTAATCGGCGAGCCAATTTTTTCTAAATACGATGAAAAAGACGGAAATATCGATGTAGAGATGGAAATTTCTTTCCGCCCAGAGGTCAATATCGACGGATACGAGGAGCTAATCCCTGAGTTTTCGACACCTCGCGTAACCAAAAAAGAGATTGAAGACGAGATAAACAAAATTTTACTAATGGTCGCTCCACTAGAAAAATCAGATAAAACAGAGCTTGAAAAGGGCGATTTTGCCAAATTTGACTTCAAAGGTTTCGTTGATAACGAGGCTTTCGAGGGTGGCGAGGCAAAAGATTATGTGCTTGAAATCGGCTCAAATCAATTTATCCCAGGTTTCGAGGATGGTATGATTGGTCTAAAAGTCGGCGAGGAGCGCGATGTAAGCGTGAAATTCCCAGCTGAATACGGCGCGAAACACCTTGCAGGAAAAGACGCGATTTTTAAAGTAAAATTACATGAAATTCAGTGCAAAAAACCAGCTGCTGAGCTTGATGAGGATATGCTAAAACGCATACTTCCAGGCGAGGAAAAACCTACAAAAGAAAAGGTTGAAAGCACGATAAAAGAACAACTCAAAAACGACAAACTTCGCAAAAAAATTGAAGAAGAGTTGAAACCAAAAATGGCTGATGCTTTGGCTGAGAAATTTAACTTTGATTTGCCAAAATCAATCGTCGAGCAAGAGATAAATTTACAATTCAACAACGCTTGGCGTTCATTTGACGAGGCTACAATCGAAGAATTTAAAAAAGATCAAAAAGCAATCGAGAAAAAACGCGATGAATTTAGAGCTGGCGCAGAAAAAAGCGTAAAAATCACATTTTTGATCGACGCTTTGGCTAAAAAACGCGGTATTGATGTAAGCGATCAAGAGTTAATCCAAGCTATTTACTTCGAAGCTTACTCAAACGGCCTAGATCCGAAAGCTCACCTTGAAGAATATCGCAAAAGAGGCGTTTTGCCAGCTGTTAAAATGGCGCTAATTGAGGAAAAACTTTTCAACAATATTTTTAGCAAAAACAAAGACGACAAAGAAGGCGAATAATGTTTTTACCTTATGTAATCGAGCAAACAAGCAGAGGCGAGAGGAGCTATGATATCTACTCTCGCTTGCTTAAAGATCGCATTGTAATGCTAAGCGGCGAGATCAACGACGATGTAGCCAGCGCAATCGTAGCCCAACTGCTATTTTTAGAGGCAGAAGATCCAGACAAAGATATCTATATGTATATCAACAGCCCTGGTGGCGTGGTTACGAGCGGATTTAGCATTTATGATACTATGAATTACATCAAACCAGATGTCAGCACGATCTGCATAGGTCAGGCTGCTTCAATGGGCGCATTTTTGCTTAGTTGTGGCACCAAGGGCAAACGATACGCCCTACCAAATGCGCGCATTATGATTCACCAACCTCTCGGCGGAGCGCAAGGCCAAGCCACTGATATCGAAATCCAAGCAAAAGAAATTTTGCGTATGAAATCGCAACTAAATCAAATTTTAGCCCAAAACACAGGCAAAAATTTAAGCGATATCGAAAAAGACTGCGAGAGAGATTTTTTCATGAGCGCGAAAGAGGCCAGCGAGTATGGACTAATCGACAAGGTATTGGAAAAGAGCTTTAAATAATGGTTTTAGAAATTCTTACATATCCGAACAAAAAACTCCATGTTCGCTCCAAAGAGGTCGTCAAATTTGACGATGAGCTGGCGCAATTTTTAGACGATATGTATGAAACCATGATAAGCAAAAACGGCATTGGACTAGCTGCTATCCAAGTGGCTAATCCAATCAGAGCCGTTGTGATAAATTTAGCCAACGAAGAGGGCGTGCAAGACAAAGCCGATTTGCTCGAACTCATAAATCCCGTAATCACACAAAAAAAAGATGAAATCATCTACCAAGAAGGTTGCCTTAGCGTGCCAGGATACTACGAAGAGGTCAAAAGAGCGCGTAAAATCACGCTAAATTACCAAGATAGAAATGGCGAAAAACACGAGCTAAACGCCGATGAGCTTTTAGCCGTGTGTATCCAGCACGAGCTAGACCACCTAGACGGGCACCTTTTTATCGAGCGCATAGGCTACAACAACCGCAAAAAATTTGACAAAGAATACCGCAAAAACAAAAAAGAAAAATCAAAATGAAATCTCTAAAATGCGCTGTTTTTACCGATACTTTAATCAGTGTCAGTGTAGAAAGCACATTTGTAAGAGGCCTTCCTGGCTTTAATATCGTTGGCCTTGCCGGAACCACGATTAAAGAGAGCGAAAGCAGGGTAAAAGCGGCTTTGATGAGCCTAAATTTCAAATTCCCAGCCTCTAAAATCATTATAAATCTCTCTCCCTCTGATGTGCCCAAAAACGGCTCGCACTTCGACCTTGCAATCGCGCTTTTAATCGCTTTGCAAAAAGAGAGCTTCGGGGACGATTTTTTCGTATTTGGCGAGCTTGGACTTGACGGGGCGCTCAAATCCACGGCCTCTTTGTTTTCGACGCTGCTGTTTTTAAGCGCGCATGTGAAAAATGCTAAAATTTTAGTCCCAAAAGAAATCGCGCTTAGAGCCTGCACAATCCCAAATTACGAGGTTTATGCGGTCGAAAATTTAGCAGAAGCGATTAGATTTTTTAGCGATGATGAATTTGCCGCGTCCTGCCTTATGAGCGAAACTCATCCGATTTTTAAAGATGTTATCAAAATCGGCGATGAAATTTATGTCCCAAACCGAAATTTCACCCTAAATTTCAAAGACATAAAAGGCCAAGAAAGAGCCAAAAGAGCGAGCCTAATCGCCGCTAGCGGTATGCATAATATACTTTTTGAGGGTAGCCCAGGGTGCGGCAAATCAATGTGCGCTAAACGCATAGCCCAAATTTTGCCACCTCAAAGCGTGAGTGAGATTTTGCTTTCGTGCGCTTACGAATCATTAAACAACAAAAATGTCGATTTTAGCGCACTCAGAGCCTTTCGCTCGCCTCATCACACAAGCACTAGAAGCTCGATTTTCGGCGGTGGTTCGCTTGGAGCGCGTATCGGCGAGGTGGCTTTGGCAAACGGCGGCGAGTTATTTTTCGATGAGCTTCCGCACTTTGGAAAGCAAATTTTAGAAAGCCTGCGAGAACCGCTCGAAGATAATAAAATTTTAATCTCGCGGGTAAATTCCAAAACAGAGTATGAGACGAAATTTATCTTTGTCGCAGCGCAAAACCCCTGCCCGTGCGGACATTTGTTTTCGCAATCGTCCTCGTGCTCGTGCTCGGCAAACGAAATCAAAAAATACAAAAGCGTGATTTCTGGGCCACTGCTTGATAGGATTGATCTGTATGTGGCTATGGACGAGGTCAGCAAGGACGATAGAACTAGCATATCTAGCGAGGAGATGTATGAGAGGGTGGTGTGCGCCTTTCGCGCGCAAAAACTAAGGCAGCAAAACGAGCTAAACGCGAAATTAAGCGATAAGGATGTGCAGAAGTTTTGCGTTTTGGAATCAAGCGCGCAAAATATCCTAGAAAGCGCGATTGCTAGGTATAATCTAAGCCAAAGAGGGATTATAAAAACCAAAAAAGTAGCGCGAAGTATCGCTGATTTAAGCGAGAGCGAGGTCATCGCAAAAGCCCATTTACTCGAAGCTCTAAGCTTTCGAACTAGGAGCGAGATATGAAAAATTTGTATTTTAGCACAGCCGAATTTGACAAAAACGCAAGCCAAAATTTAGGCATTGATGAGAAAATTTTAATGGAAAACGCCGCTAGTGGCGCAGAAATTCTAATCCGCAAAAAGCTGAAAAAGGGGGCAAAAATTTTAGCCCTATGCGGGGCAGGAAATAACGCAAACGACGCTATTTGCGTGCTTCGTAGGCTAAGCGGGGATTATTTGTGCGAGGCGTTTTTAATCTTTGGCGAGCCAAAAAACGAAGCGTTTAAATTTCAAAGCGAAACTGCCAAAAAAGTCGGCGTGAAATTTAGCCAAAATTTGGAAAATTTCAAATTTGACTGCATAATCGACGGCGTTTTTGGAAGCGGTTTATCGCGCGATATGGACGAGAAAGTATGCGAGATACTAGGGCGAGCAAACCATGCCAAAACCCTAAAAATCGCCATTGATATCCCAAGCGGAATTGATTTGGCTGGCGTGCCAAGACCTATGGCGTTCGAGGCGGATTACACAGTGTGCATGGGGGCGCTGAAAATCTCGCTTTTTAGCGATTTGGCAAAAGATTTTACCGGCAAGATAAAACTGGCAAATTTAGGCATTTGCGAGGATAAATTTGCCACTTCGCCTGATGCGTTTTTGCTAGAAAAATCAGATTTACGCCTGCCGTTTCGAAAGAAAAAAAACACAAACAAAGGCGAATTTGGCCACGCTTTTATCGCCTCTGGCGAAATGAGTGGCGCAGCCCAAATCGCCGCTCTTAGCGCGCACGCAATCGGCGCAGGGTTAGTCAGCGTCGTAGGCAAGGTAAAAAATCTAAATCCGATTTTAATGCGCAAAGACGAGTTTTTGGGCGCTAGCGCAATCGGGGCTGGTATGGGGCTAGGAGGGGCGAAATTTGACACGCAAATCCTAGCTAACACGCCTTGCGTCATCGACGCGGATTTGTGCTACTCTGACTCAATCATTGAAATTTTGCAAACTAACGAAAACGCCGTTATCACGCCACACCCGAAGGAATTTGCCGCCTTGCTAAGCTTGGCAAAAATCGCAAATTTAAGCGTGAGCGAAGTGCAAAAAGACCGCTTTGCCTTGGCGCGCAAATTTTCGCTTGCTACCAAATCCGTGCTTGTGCTAAAAGGCGCAAACACCATTATAGCGCATCGTGGCGAGCTTTTTGTGTGCGAGAGGGGAGTTAGCGCGCTAGCCAAAGCAGGCAGTGGCGATGTGCTATCAGGGCTAATCACAGGGCTTTTAGCCCAAGGTTATAGCTCGCGCGAAGCCGCGATAAATGGCGTTTTGGCTCACGCACTAGCTGGGCGAAATTTTAAGAAAAACTCATATTCACTAAACCCATTTGACATCATCGAGGAGATAAAATGGTTACGAAAAAAATAGCCGTGCTTTTTAGCGGCAGCGGAAGTAATTTAGAGGCGATTTTAGAAAAGCTTCATGGCAAAATTTTTGGCGATATTAAAATCGAGGTCGTGCTAACACTAACTAACAAACCTAACGCGTTAGGTATCCAAAAAGCCGAAAAATACGGACTAACAAGCGTTGTTATTGATCATAAAGCGTTTGTTAGTAGAGAGGAATTTGACGCAAAAGTAGTAGAAGTTATCAAAAAAAGTGGCGCCGAACTAACTGTGCTAGCGGGCTTTATGAGAGTTCTTACGCCGGTATTTTGCGAGCAAATCAGGGCGATTAACCTACACCCATCGCTTTTGCCACTTTTCAAGGGCGCACACGCAATCGACGAGAGCTTTGCAAGCGATATGCAAGTGGGCGGTGTGAGCGTGCATCTAGTCAGCGCAGAGCTTGACGGGGGCAAAATCATAGCCCAAGAAGCGTTTGCCAGAGAGGGCAAAACGCGCGATGAGTGGGAAGCCAAAATCCACGAAATCGAGCATGAAATACTGCCTCGCACAATAGTTAAAATTTTAAAAGGCGAGATTTAAAAATTTGGTTTTGATTGAAATTTGCACCGCTAAATTTCAATCAAATTTCATTAAATTTGTTCGGTTTTTCCAAGCATTTCTTTGATTTTTTCTTTCACGCTTGCTAAATCATCGCTTAAAAGAATTTCGCTTAAATTTTCGATTTCACCCACGCTTTTATCCCACCATTTAAGAGTTAAAAGCAAATTTATCATCTCATCATCGAAGCGTTTTCGCACTAGCCGTGCAGGGTTTCCGGCGACTATGCTATATGGCGGGATTTCGCCACTCACTACGCTACTTGCACCGATTATCACGCCATCGCCGATTTTAGCTCCCGGTAAGATGAGCGAATTTTGCCCTATCCACACATCGTTTCCGACCACCGTGTCGCCCTTAATCGGCAATTTATCAAGGCTCGGAGCGTCTTGCGAAAAGCCCTTAAAAATATAAAACGGAAATGTGCTAACACCGCTCATAGCGTGGTTTGCTCCGTTCATCATAAACTCCACCCCAAAACCTATTTGACAAAATTTGCCGATGATTAGTTTGTCGCCGATAAAATCATAATGGTGCGTAACCTGCCTCTCAAAATCCTGCCCCGCATAGTAGCTAAATTCGCCAACGATTATATTTTTATTTTTAATGGTCGGCTTAATGTAAGTTACGCTTTCCAACCCCGATTTCAAGGGGAAAATTTCATTTGGGTTTGGGAGAATTTTCATATTTACTCCATATAGCTACTTATCTAATGCTTTACACGCAAGTGTTTCGCCCAATTCACAAGCTTTTTCATAATATTTTTTGGCTAAATTTTCATTTTTTTCAAAAGGTATTGACGAATAACCAATTTGACGACTAAATGCAAGACAACTGCTTCTATCGCCTTTATCGCACTCTTTTGCAAATAAATTTATACTTTTTTTATGAACTTGTTCGGCTTTTGTAAAATCCATTATTCCAAAATTAAAATCCTCATAAACCCTACTAAGGTCTAAACAGCCTTCCGCACTTCCATTTTCGCACGATTTTTCTAAAAAGCTTAAATATGTTTCTCTAATTTCTTGTATCTCTTTTTCTTTTAGTCTTTTTTTACCTACTTGATGATCATAAAATTTGGAATTTAATAATGTTTTACAAGCATATAGGCTTCCTTTTTCACAATTTGTTTTAAGCATAGGCATGAATTTTTTATATGGTTTGTTCGGATTATAAATTCTTTTTATACAGCTTTCTATATTATCTATGCCACTTTCACACTCTTTTTCATAAATTTGGTGTGCCTTTTCAAGCATTTTTTCGCCATAAGTTTCATCTCTATTCATCATTTTGCGAGTTGTTAATTCCCAAATTTGCAAACAGCTATAAGCCACGCCGTTTTTACACTCCTTTTCATAAAGCCCTTTGGCTTTTTCATAGTATTGCTCGGCTATTTCTCTATTATTCTCTAATTTTTCACCAAAATAATGCTCATAATGGTCGTATCTATGTCCTGTATAATCACACCCTTTTGCACTCCCACTTTCGCACTCTTTTTTTTCAACTTCTAGGGCTTTTTTCCAAATTTGTGGTTCATCTTTTTTGTCAAAATGATTTGTATATAAAGCACAACTTAAAGCATCGTTTTTTTCACACTCATTTTTTAAAAAAACCTTTTCATAGGCAAATGGCAATTCGTTATTTAATAAACCACTTTCATAGCTCCTAGCCAAGAGTGTGCAAATTTTAACATCTCCGTTTTCGCACTCTTGTGCGAATTTATCCGCTATATCGCCAAATGCGACATTTAAAAATATAAAAATTAAACAAATCTTTCTCATTTTTTGCCTTTTAATTTAAATTTTATCCGTAAATTTTCTTTAAATTCCCCAAATTTGCACTTGCGTTTAATAGAAGTAAATCAGCCAAGATCAGCCGTAGAAGTGCCGTGCAGACGACACTGCCACGCACTCCGATACAAGGGTCGTGGCGACCACGCAAAGCGCACACGACTTCGCTTCCGTTTTTATCAATAGTCGGCTGGTCAGCAAAAATGCTAGGGGTCGGCTTAAAATGCGTTTTTATGATGATTTGCTCACCCGTTGTGATACCGCCTAGAATGCCCCCTGCGTGGTTTGATTTAAAGCCATTTTTATCCATAAAATCATTATTTTGCGAACCAAATTTGAGTGAGCTTTCCACGCCGTCGCCGATTTCTACGGCTTTTACGCCGTTTAGCCCCATGTAAGCTTCACCGATTAACGCGTCAATTTTGGCATAAAGTGGTTCTCCAAGCCCCTTTGGCACGCCATTTGCGATTGTTAGCACACTCGCACCCACACTCTCGCCTTTTTTCTTTAAATTTGCGATTAGCTCTTTTTGCGAATTCTCCACACCCTTATCAAGCGCGAAAATCTCGCTATTATCGGCATTTGCGAAGTCTAAATTTTCCCCGCAAATCTCGCCTACGCTTAAAATTCCACTTTTCACGCTCACGCCAAATTCATTTAAAAGCATCTGTGCGATTGCCCCACCTGCGACCCTTATCGCCGTTTCTCTTGCCGAGCTTCTGCCGCCACCTCTATGATCCCTAATGCCGTATTTAGCAAAATAGCCAAAATCAGCGTGTCCCGGGCGAAAAAGCTCTTTTAAATTTTCATAGTCTTTTGAGTGCTGATTTGCGTTGTAAATCACAAATCCTATCGGCGCGCCAGTGCTAAGCCCGTCAAACACGCCACTTAAAATTTGCACCTCATCAGCTTCCTTCCTAGAAGTAGCAAATTTACCGCCAGGTTTGCGTCTATCTAGTTCGGCTTGTAAAAATTTAGTATCGATTTTCACGCCCGCCGGAAAGCCGTCCAAAACGCCACCAATCGCCACGCCGTGGCTCTCTCCAAAAGTCGTAAGCCTGAGTTTTATACCTAATGTATTCATTTTTTATCCTAATTTTTTTCTAAAATCTCAATCGCAATCTTTGCTGCCTTTTGTTCGGCTTCTTTTTTGCTGCTTCCGATGTCCCTCGCAAACTCCTTGCCACCCACGAAAACCGCCATTTCAAAGCTTTTTTTATGATCAGGTCCAGTTGAGCCTAGTAAGCGATACTCTGGTGTAACGCCGAATTTTGCCTGCGTGATTTCTTGAAGCGAGGTTTTATAATCCTTCACAAGCTCGTTAAATTCGATCTTTGGATAAATTTTTTCTAGCAGAGTGGTTACGATTTTGGCTGTTTTTTCTAGCCCCACCTCCAAATACAGCGCACCAATCGTCGCCTCGAAAGCGTCTGAGAGTAGCGAGTTTTTCTCCCTGCCGCCGTTTTTTTCCTCGGAAGCCGACATATTTAGACACGCCCCAATCTCCAAAAACCTAGCAAATTTTGAAAAACTCGTCTCATTGACAAGTGCCGCGCGCAGTTTGCTGAGATCGCCCTCGTTTGAGTTAAATTTCACAAACAAATACTCCCCCACTATCAAATCCATAACCGCATCGCCCAAAAACTCCAATCTCTCGTTGTTTGCGCCATTTTTGGCGCTTCTGTGCGTTAGCGCGACCGCAAGCCTTGCCTTATCCTTAAATTTATAACCAAGTTTTTCTTCTAAATTTGATAAATTTTGCATTTTTTTCCTTTATTAAATTTGCAAAAATTCTTAAATTTAGCAACGCTCATTGCAAAATTTAAGCCTTTTTATATTTTTGCGCCTCGCCCCTAGCTAGGCTGTCGCAAGCCTCATTTTGCGGGTGCCCAGCATGCCCTTTGATCCATACGGCCGTGATTTTATGGCCGTTTGCCACTCTGATATACTCCCTCCACAAATCCTCGTTTTTTTTGTTTTTAAAATCCGTTTTTATCCACTTATGAAGCCACGAATTTATCGCATTTACCACATACTGACTATCTGTGATAAGCTCGACTTCGCATGGCTCTTTAAGCGCCTTTAAGCCCATAATCGCCGCGGTTAGCTCCATTTGGTTGTTTGTAGCGCACGCACTGCCGCCGCACTCGCATTTTTTAGCGCCCTTGTATTCTAAAATATACGCCCAGCCCCCAGCTCCTGGGTTTCCAAGACTGCTACCGTCGCTAAAAAGTCTGACCGATTTCATTGTTTGCTTCCGAGATTTTCGCGCCAACACCTACGCTAGCCATTTCGTAGCACACAGGACAACGATGAGAAAATATCCCCACCTGGCTTTTGCATTTCGCACACGAATACGAAAACGCTAAACTAGCCCCCGCAAATCCCGCTTTCTTCATCGCTACAAGGGCGTTTATTTCGAAATTTTGGCTAGGTTTTTCTGGCTTTTTCTCACTTCTACCAAGCGCGTAAAAAAGCGCATTATAGTCGCTATCGCCCAAATTTACGGCTGTTTTTAGCGGATAGATTAGATCAATCACCTCGCTCAAATTTGGAAATTCGCTAAATTCGCCAAATGGCTCTTTGTTTTTGATAAAAAGCTCTATGCAAAATCTCTTTGCACCCTTGAAATTTAGGGCTAAAATTTGCCTTATTTTCTCGCTAAATGGCGTGTTTGCGTCATTTGCGATGATTTGAGCTCTGATATATTGCGCGCCTTGCCAGACATCTACGCCTTGTTCTTGCAGTGCGTCTAAAACCTGCAACGCCTCGTCAAACCTGCGAAGCCTCTCATAAATCACGGTTAGGTGATTTAGCGCGGTTTGATTGCGTGGGCGCAGACGCAAAGCCTCCAAAAACACCTCCTCGGCCCTGCCCATAAATCCGGCTTTAAAATATACAATGCCTAAATTTGTAAGCACAAACTCCCTTTGTGCGCCGTTTGTGGTTTTATTTAGCGCGATTAGATAAATTTCAATCGCCCGCTCATAATCCCCGCTTTTGACAAAAGAATTCGCTAACACCCCAAGGGTAGGCTGATCGATTTGCGGGCTTGATAAAAGCTCGCGGTGAGCGTCGCTAAGCGCGTCGAGGGTGTCAAATTTTTTGATAAAATTCTCTAAATTTGTCCTTTCGTTTTTTTTATGAAAAATCCCCCAAACATAGCTTAGAACGCTAACTAACAAAATAATGCTGATTAAAACAATTAGCCCAAAAATCGGATCGCGATCATCAAGAAAAAAATTGTCCAAATTTCGCCTCGTGGTATAAAATAAAGGGCGATTATAGCAAAGTGTGGGTATAATTTGCAAATGATTAAAAATGAAAGTATTGAAAGGCTTTTAGCCGTCGCTGATATCGTAGATGTCGTAGAAAGATATGTCCCGCTCAAACGCTCTGGCTCAAATTTCGTCGGAATTTGCCCATTTCACGATGATTCGCACCCTAGCATGAGCGTAAGCTCACGGCTTGGGATTTTCCACTGCTTTTCGTGCAAGGCTGGTGGAAATGCCATAAAATTCGTCCAAGACTACGAAAAGCTAAATTTCAAAGAAGCCGTAGAAAAGCTAGCCTCGATGTATGGTTTCGAGCTCGAATACACAAACGAGCGCAATTTTCAGCGCGAAGATAAAAAAATTTTAGAAATTCTAAATGCCTTTTACCAAAGTCAGCTTTATAGCAATCCTAGCGCGGTAGAGTATCTGCACTCGCGCGGTCTTAGCGATGAGACGATACAGAAATTTGGCCTTGGCTGGGCTGGGTCTAGCGCGCAGACAATCCGTGTTTTGCAAAACGAGCAAATCGAAGCGCGCGACGCTTTTAATGTGGGCGCGATTAAACAAAACGAGCGTGGAAGCTACGCTAGCTTTATCGAGCGCATTACATTTCCGATTCACAACCACACGGGCAAAATCGTGGGCTTTGGCGGGCGCACGATTAGTGGAAATCCAGCCAAATATGTCAATTCGCCCCAGTGCGCGGTTTTTGATAAATCGCGGATTTTTTACGCTTACAATCTAGCCAAAAAAAGTGCGTATGATAAAAAAACTCTCATCATCACAGAGGGCTATATGGATGTCATAATGCTTCACCAAGCAGGTATCGACAACGCAGTAGCCGTGCTTGGCACAGCTTTGACGCCACTACATTTGCCACTGATTAAGCGCGGGGATTTGCGCGTGATTTTAAGCTTCGACGGAGATAGCGCAGGAATCAACGCTGCGATAAAAAGTGCTAGACTCTTATGTGCAAACGGCATTGATAATAGCGTGGTTATCATAGGCGGTGGCGCAGATCCAGCCGATATGGTGCAAGCTGGCAAAGTGCGCGAGCTAGCCCAAATTTACGCTAATGGCATGGAGGGCGGAGAGTTTTTGATCCGTGAAATCGCCAAAAAATACGACCTAACCCGCCCTGTGCAAAAAGAGCAGGCTCTAAATGAAATCAAAGAATTCACTAACGCGCTAAATCCTGTGGTAGCGCAGTCATATACGAGTTTGGTAGCGCAAATTTTAGATGTTTCGCCTAGTGCGTTTTCGCTAAGTTCAAATTCGGGTGCGAGCGCAAATTTCGCGCCAAAGCAAAATTTAAAACCGCAAGAAAACGCGCCAAAACCAGAAAGCTCAAATTTAAAAGACATAACCGAGCTTCAAGTCATAAAATCCATGCTTTTAAACGAAAATTTCATGGCAAACGGTCTAAACTGCCTTAGCGTGCAGGATTTCCGTATGCATGGCAGGGTGTATGAAGCCCTAATATCAGCGCAAAAAAGCGAAGATGACGAGCAAAGCCTGCGCGCGCTTGCCTTGGATAATAAAATTTTAGCCATTACAAATGAGACAAATTTTATCAAGGCCTGCATGCTTCTTCGTCGCAGGGTTTTAGAGGAGCAAATGCAAAAATTGCTTGTTTCAAACGACCCTGACAGGCTCGATAAAATCCTCGAATATCAAAAAAAAATAAACGAATTAAAAGGAAAAAAATGAAGGCACTCGCACTTTTTAGCGGTGGGCTAGATTCGATGCTAGCCATAAAATTAATAACTATGCAAAATATCGGCGTTACGGCACTTTATATGGATATTGGCTTTGGTGGTAAAGATGATAAAAGCGAGATTATGAGCGAGCGAGCGCGCATGGCTGGGGCTGAGTTTTTGCGCGTGGATATCAGAGATGAGTATTTGCAAAATGTGCTTTTTAGCCCAAAATACGGCTATGGCAAGCAGTTTAACCCCTGTATAGACTGCCATGGATATATGTTTAAAACCGCGCTTTCTATGCTAAAAGCACTTGGGGCTAGTTTTGTGATTTCTGGCGAGGTGCTAGGACAGCGCCCGATGAGCCAAAGAGCCGCTGCAATGGCGCAGGTGCGCAAACTAAGTAGCGATGAAAATAACCTAATCTTGCGCCCGCTAAGCGCGAAACTAATGGCACCAAGCGCGCCTGAAATCAACGGCTGGGTCGATCGCGAAAAACTGCTAGATATCAGTGGCAGGGGGCGAACGCGCCAAATGGAGTTAGCGGGGGAATTTGGCTTTGATGATTACGAAACGCCGGCTGGCGGGTGTTTGCTTACGATCCAAAGCTACGCTGATAAAATCAAAGATATGATGAAATTTGAAAAATTCGAGACTTCGCAGGACGCTGAAATTTTAAAATTTGGCCGTCATTTGCGCCTAAGTGGTGGCGCAAAAATGATAATCGGACGCAACGAAGATGATAATGCGCGCCTAAGAAATATCCAAAATCCTAAATTTACTCGCATTAAATTTACCGAACCGCTCGTAGGTGCATACTCGCTCATTTCGCGTGGTGCTAGTCGCGATGACATGGAGTTAGCGGCGAAATTTGCGCTAACTTATATGAAATTTCAACCAGGCAAAAGCTATGAAGTCATCATTGAAAACGAAAAATTTATAGCCACGCCGTTTGAGGATAAAGCCGAAGCGCAAAAATATTTTATTAACTGAATTATTTTATAATAGAACTATATAATATTTAAGAAAGAGAGGTATAGGCTATGCAAGATATTGTAAGGCGCAAGTTTGTGAAAATGGCAGGAGCCGCAGCGGCACTTGGTGCTCTCTCAAACTATGCTAGCGCAGCAGAGAAAAAAGACGAAACAAACGCCACTAAAACCCCAGTTCCTGGTGTCGGCGGAGAACGCTATATCCCGTATGAGCAGCGCAAAGGACCTGAGTCTTATGTGTATTTTACAAGGGATCTCTCTCCCGCAGGACTAGTCAAAATATTTGATAAAATCAAAAGCGTATTAGTCGGCAAAGTTGCGGTCAAACTCCACACCGGAGAGCCACACGGACCAAATATTATTCCACGCCCATGGGTAAAGGAGCTTATGAGCTCTCGTCTTTCTAATGCCTCTATTGTAGAGACAAACACATATTACGCAGGCGCAAGGTATAACACAGAAGATCACCGCAAAACTCTCGAAACAAATGGTTGGACCTTTTCTAAGGTAGATATAATAGACGAAGCTGGGACAGCGTTGCTACCAGTGCCACATGGTAAATGGTTTAGCGAAATGTCTATGGGAAAAAATATCCTTGATTATGATTCGTTTCTTGCCCTTACTCACTTCAAGGGACACGCCATGGGCGGATTTGGAGGCTCGAATAAAAATATCGGTATCGGTTGCGCTGACGGACGAATAGGCAAAAAATGGATCCACTCCGCAGAAGGTAAAGGTCAGTGGAGTATCAGCGAAGAAGAGTTTATGGAGCGCATGAGCGAATCCACTAAGGCGATAACGACATATTTCGCTCACAAAATCGCCTTTATAAATGTATTGCGCAATATGAGTGTTTCTTGCGATTGCGAAGGAACTGGCGCAGATCCTGTCGTGACTCCTGATATTGGTATTGTCGCCTCGCTTGATATCCTAGCAGCAGATCAGGCATCAGTTGATCTCGTCTATGCCTTGCCAGAGTCATCAAAGCACGATCTCGTCGAGCGCATAGAAACTCGCCATGGACTTAGACAGCTTTCGTATATGAAGGAAATGGATATGGGCAACGACCGCTACCGCCTGATAGATATAGATAACGGCGATGTGGAAATCAAAGTAGCAGACGCCGTAAAGGGTATCAGCGGAAAATGGGTCTCTGACGGTCAGTAAGTAAAAAATATCGCCAAAGCCACACCGTTTGATGATATCTGTCTAAATTTCGTGTGAAATTTAGACATGCCGAATTTTGGCAAGGAATTTTCATTGTAAAATTTACGCCAAAATTTGGCTAAATTTTGCCAAATTTTACAATCACAAAATCACCACTTCTTCGTGTAAATCCACGCCAAATTCGGCTTTTACGCGCATTTTGGCTAAATTTATGAGCGTAATTGCCTCAAAATATGTCGCGCCGCCGTAATTGATAAGAAAATTCGCGTGGATTTCGCTAAATCCGCACCCGCCGACACGAAAGCCCTTTAAGCCCACAGCCTCAATGAGCCTACCGGCACTTTCGCCATTTGGATTTTTAAAACAGCTTCCAAAACTTGCACCACGCGGCTGATTTGCCCTTTTTTGCGCGATTGCTTCGCTAAGAGCTGCGTTAAACCCGCGCGAAACTCTAAATTTGGCTTCCAAAATAATTCCGTTAATTTCGCTGTGGCGATAGGCGAAATTTAACTCGTCTTTGCCAAATTCGCCAAGATTTGTGCGAACGCTCAGCAAATTTTGGCTAATTTCAAAGCCCATAAGCCCAGCGTTCATTGTAAGAAGTCCGCCAAGTGTGCCAGGAATATTTTTTAAAAACTCGAAATTTGCGAGATTTTGCCGTTTTGCGAAGTTGTAAATTTTACCGCTTTTTGTTTTTGCGCCGATTTTTAGCGTGTCGCCGTCAAGCGAAATAAAATCAAATTTATCGCTTAAAATTCCTAATTGTGGCGGATTTGGCGAGATTAAAAGATTATTTGCTCCACCCACGACAAAGCCGTTAAATTCGCTGTTTTCGTCTAAAACTTCAACTTTTTCCACGCCACCGATTTTCACCGAACTATATTTTGAAAAGTCAATTTCCTTGTAAATTTTCGCCATAACTATGCCTTAAATTTTTGCGTTATTATACAATATTTTACACTTTCCAAATTCTTGTATTTAAATTTAGAGTTTTAACGATTGATAAAAAGTGCGAGAGTTCTGTTTTGATAATTCTATCCGATTTTATCGCACTTATATCGATATTTGGCTCGAAATTATCCTTGCCTGTATCGATAAAAATGTAAATTTTGCTTCCCACAAAACTAATGCTAATCGGAAAATTTAAATGCCATTTTAGGCTTAAAATTCTTTTCATCAATGCAGGGCTTAATATATACATAGCATTTATAGCATCTGTGCTATAAACTTCGAAAGTGCGGTTAAATTTCGTGTCGTCCATAACAATTTTTTTCAAATTTTCCGCGTTTTTTATCTTGCTGTCTTTTGATTTTATGAAAGTTTTTGATTTTATGTTTTTGTTAAATTCGGCATAAAAAAACACGCCAAAATACAGCGCGTCTTTTAGCTCTTTTTTGATGATTAAATCGCAAAAAACAAATTCTACCTTGTCGATTTTTCCACAAATTTTATCGTTTATATTTGAAATTTCGGACGGGTTAAATTTACTATGTTTTAAGATTATTTGGTCTAATGAGCCTTTTTCTTGGTATTCATAGCCAAATTTTGCAAGATAGTCCTTTAAATATCTATTTTTGAATAAATCTTTGTATTTTTTTATCTCGTCCATTTTTGCGAATTTCACAAGCAATAAAAACGACATAATCATAGCAAGTATTGTAAATATCGTAAGCAATACATAGCCGAAATTTGGTATAAATTTGGTTATATCATCACCAAAATACATTAAAATTAACAGCGGCAAAAATGGCATTATTTCTCTTTTTATGGTCATAGGCTGGTCTGCGTCAATAAAATCTAACATTATATATTTCATCGCTGACATACCAAAAATTACAATAGCCAAAGGCAAAGCAAATTCTATATCGCCAAATTTATATAACAAAAATCCGACCGCAATTGGGATTGCGAGAGTTGAAAGAAAAAACGGAATTTTTAGTCCGTTAATTTTATTTAATGCTAATTTTCTTAAAACTTCTATTTCTCTTATAGTCAAATTTTCTCACTTTAAATTTAATTTAAAAACGCCTGACGGCGTGGCTGGATTGCTTCGCTCGTTACACTCGCTCGCAATGACAAATTAGGCAAAATTTACACTCGATTTGTCATTGCCACGAATTTAAAATTTCAGGGCAGTATTTTTGCAAAATTTTAAAATTCTACGAATTCCTAATCTCATTATACTCTGTCGGTATCAGCATATCTCGTGCGCAAATTTGTTCGCTGTAAAAGCCATTTTCAAAGCCCAAATCAAAGAGCTTTTGCGCTGCGTTTAGTTGCGTTTCGTTCATCGTAATCGAATTTTCATTTGCATACAGCCCTAGATAAATTTCGAGTTTTTTATCATCGACCCGCACCAAATCTCGCTCAATCAGCATTTTTGAAAGCAAAGATTTATTTGCGTGAGCGACCCGCACGGCGTCAGTCAGCACCCTTTCGCATTCAATCGCGTCAGTTAGTGGTAACGATCTGCGAAGCGCCATACCGCCAAGCGGAAGCGGTAAATTTTCACCATTTAACTCACTCCAAATATCCCAAATTTCGCGCTCTACGCAAAGCTGGTTAGAAAAATCCAAAATGCTTTCGTGTATCAGCACCCCAGCATCGACTTCGCCACTAAGCACGGCATTTTCGATTTCTAAGAAATTTTTATAAACAATCCTAGCGTTTGGGTAAGCAATGCGAAAAATCATCGCATTTGTCGTGTGTTCGCCACTTAGGGCGACTTTGAAATTCGGTTTTAGCTTTACGCCTTTTTTCTTTATCAGTTTTGGTCCATAGCCTTCGCCAAAGCTCACAGCTGTGCGAAGTAGAGCGTAATCAGCGTAAATTTTTGGATACAGTGCAAAAGAGATAGCGCAAACATCATAAGTCCCAGCAAGACTTGCCAAATTTAGCGTTTGAATATCGTCTGCGTGGTTAGAAAATCTTAGCCACGCGGAATTTACCCAGCCAAATTTAATCGCCATATACATAAAAATATCGTCCGCATCGGGCGAGTGAGCAACGCTAATGTTTTTCATAATCTTACCTTAAATTTGATTTTGTGCAATCATAACAAAAAAGGGTTAAATTTCGCCATATAACACAACCTATTATTAAAGTTATTTTGCTAAAATCAGCGGTAAATTTTTTTTAAGGAATACTATGGACGAAGGAAAGAAAAAAACCCTTGACGCCGCGCTAAAATCGATTGATAAAGCGTTTGGCAAAGGCACTTTGGTTCGCCTTGGCGATAAGCAAGTCGAGGCAATCGACGCGATATCCACAGGCTCAGTCGGCCTTGATATCGCCCTTGGAATCGGTGGCGTGCCAAAGGGCAGAATTATCGAAATTTACGGACCAGAAAGCTCTGGTAAAACTACTTTGACACTTCATATCATCGCCGAGTGCCAAAAGGCTGGCGGAATTTGCGCATTTGTCGATGCCGAGCACGCGCTAGATGTCAAATACGCCGCAAATTTGGGCGTAGATACAGACAATCTATATGTGAGCCAACCAGACTTTGGCGAGCAGGCCCTTGATATCGTCGAAACCCTAGCCAAAAGTGGCGCGATTGATTTGATAATTGTAGATAGCGTCGCAGCACTTACGCCAAAGAGCGAAATCGACGGCGATATGGGCGATCAGCATGTAGGACTTCAAGCCCGCCTTATGAGCCAAGCGCTTCGCAAACTCACAGGCGTCGTGCATAAAATGGGAACAACGGTGATTTTCATCAACCAAATTCGTATGAAAATCGGTATGACAGGATACGGCTCGCCAGAGACCACCACAGGCGGAAATGCGCTGAAATTTTACTCATCAGTGCGTATCGATATCCGCAAAATCGCCACACTCAAACAAAACGAGGAACCAATCGGCAACCGCGCGAAGGTAAAAGTGGTCAAAAACAAGGTCGCTCCGCCGTTTAAAGTGGCAGAATTTGACATTATGTTTGGCAAGGGCGTATCCAAAGTAGGCGAGTTAATAGATTATGGCGTCAAACTCGACATTGTCGATAAAAGTGGCGCGTGGTTTAGCTATGGCGATACGAAGCTTGGTCAAGGTAGAGAAAATGCCAAAATTTACCTAGAAAACAATCCAAGCGTAGCCGATGAAATTCTAGGCAAAATAAAAGAACAAATGGGAAGCGAAGGCGTGAATTTAAGCGATTCTAGCGATGATGATAAAGGAGAAGAATAATGGTATTTGTAGAAAATGTCTATGCAATCGAGGTTTTAGATAGCAGAGGTAATCCGACGGTCAAAGCCACAGTCGAGCTAAGCGACGGCACAGTAGCGAGCGCAGTAGTGCCAAGTGGGGCTAGCACTGGCAAAAGAGAGGCTTTGGAGTTACGCGATAAAGACGCGAGATTTGGCGGAAAAGGCGTGCTAAAAGCGGTCGCTAATGTAAATGAAGCAATCGCTGAGGCAATCGTGGGAGCCGATGCGTATAATCAAAAATTTATTGATGATACTATGTTGGAGCTTGACGGCACTGAGAATTACTCAAATTTAGGTGCAAATGCTGTTTTGGGCGTCTCTATGGCGGTTGCAAGAGCGGCTGCAAAAAGCCTAAATATGCCACTATATCGCTATTTAGGTGGGGCAAACGCTAGCATTTTGCCTGTGCCTATGTTTAATATTATAAATGGTGGCGCACACGCAAACAACAGCGTGGATTTCCAAGAATTTATGATTATGCCGTTTGGTTTCGATAATTTCAGCGACGCTTTGCGCGCAGCAGCTGAGATTTATCAAACCTTAAAGAAAATCCTAAACGACGCAGGTCATAGCACAGCTGTGGGCGATGAGGGCGGTTTTGCACCAAATTTAAAAGACAACGAAGAGCCGATTAAAATCATTATGAGCGCAATCGAAAAAGCTGGATACAAACCGGGCGAGCAGATCAAAATCGCCCTAGATGTCGCTTCTAGCGAGCTTTACGAGGACGGAAAATACAAATTAGAAGGCAGAGAATTCACAAGCGAAGAGTTGATTGAATACTACGCGAATTTGTGCGAAAAATACCCAATTTTCTCAATCGAAGATGGTCTAAGCGAAGATGACTGGGACGGCTGGAAAAAGCTAACCGAGCGCCTTGGCAAAAAAGTGCAACTTGTAGGCGATGATTTGTTTGTAACAAATGAGAAAATT
This sequence comes from Campylobacter sp. JMF_01 NE2, assembly GCF_027737365.1. Taxonomy (NCBI): domain Bacteria; kingdom Pseudomonadati; phylum Campylobacterota; class Epsilonproteobacteria; order Campylobacterales; family Campylobacteraceae; genus Campylobacter; species Campylobacter sp. JMF_01 NE2. Next base: position 366,021 of record NZ_JAOVTR010000001.1, read on the forward strand.
TTGCTAGAAGGTATCAAAAAAGGCGTGGCAAACGCGATTTTGATTAAACCAAATCAAATTGGCTCTGTTAGCCAAACCATGCAAACCGTGCGCCTAGCGCAACGCAACGGCTATCGCTGCATTATGAGCCACAGAAGTGGCGAGAGCGAAGATGCGTTTATCGCTGATTTCGCGGTTGCGCTAAATACAGGCGAAATCAAAACGGGCGCTACTTCAAGAAGCGAGCGCAACGCAAAATACAACCGCTTACTTGAAATCGAGTGCGAAAGCGACGAATTTTTGGGCAACAGACTATAATGCTTTTTAAAAAAAAGGGTAGTGGTGCGCGCGAGCTTGGCTCTTACGCCCAGCGCGCACAATTTGGCGATGATAGCGAAATTTTAAGCCAAATCGGGGCTAAATTTTACGATGAGCAAGAGGGCAAAAGTGAAAATTTAGCCGGGAATTTCTACGAACAAGAATTTAGCGCGAATAGCGCAAATTCGGCGCAAAAGCCAAATTCGGGCGCAAATTCTGCTCGCACAGCAAATACTGCGCCAAAACAAAATTCTCAAAATTCTCAAAATTCGCCAAAATTTAGCAAACCTAGAAATTTCAGAAAAATCGAATCGCCATTTAAAAAAATCGCCATTGCGCTTTGCGGGTTAGTGGCTATCGCTTATGCTGGATTTTTCTTATACGATGTGCTTTTTGGCAAGCGCTCGTTGGAGGTTTTGCGCGATTTGCAGAAGCAAAAGGCATTTTTGTTTTCGGATATCGAAAGGCTAAAAAGCGAAAATGCCGAGCTTCAAAAGACATATTTGGAGCGCAGATTGCTAGATCCGGATTTGGTTAAATGAAAATTTTACTACCCTTTTTATGCGCAGTTTTACTGCTAGCTGATACAAATTCTAGCGCGAATTTAGACGCCAATTCCACAAACAAAGACAAAAATTCAAGCGCAGAGCAAAATTTAAGTGCGCCTAAATTTCAAGTCATAAAGCCCATAATCCCGCCAGATGACTTTACCTCGCAGCTGTTTTCGCTCCCCTCAAACGCCAAGGTAATCACACAAATCGTAGTGCGTTATAGCGACGAAAACGGCGCAACACAGGAAAAAATCATCGACATAAATCGCTCTGTGGATTGGCGAGATGATTTTATGCTAAGTGCGCGAGCTAAACCTGCGCTTTCTAAAATTTTAGATGTTTCTGTCACTTCAAATGACCCAAATTTGGAGCAAAACGGCGGTATTTCTATGCCTAAGCCATACTTTACGCCACGCCTTGATTTGCCGTTAGAGACGATTAAATTTGATGATAAATTGCAGTTCGTTATCAAAAATCATAGTCTTGAAATCATCACAAAAGATGAGATTAAATCCCTCGATACAAACAAAAGCAAATTTGCAAAAATCGAGCTTTTTAGGGACGAAATGAAGCTTAGTCAGGCTGGATTTATGGTAAATGTGGGCGGGTTTTATGACATTAATATCACCAGAGATGAGGGGTTTTACAGCCTCGAAATCAGCGGCGAATCAAACGCTAGCTTTGAGAATTTCGCCAATGGCTACATAATCAAACTAAAATAAGGAGAGAGTATGACACATACAGAAATTTTAAATTTTCGCCACGCATGCAAAATTTTTGACGAAAACAAAAAAATATCAGACGAGGATTTCAGAGCAATCCTAGAAGCGGGCATTTTGGCTCCAAGCTCGACTGGGCTTGAACAATGGGATTTTTTGGTTATCCAAAATGATGAAATGAAGCAAAAAATTTGCAATCTTTGCTGGAAACAGCCTCAAATCACCACCTCGGCGCGCCTTGTCGTAATTATGGCGAAAATTTCTGAGCTCAAAAACGGCAGCGAATACATCGCCAAAATGATTTCTCGCCGTGAGGACAAAAGCGCGGAAGAGTGCGAGGCAAGGGTGAAATTCTACGATGAATTTTTAAATGCAAATTTCAAAAACGACGATGAGTTGCTATTTGGCTGGTCGCACGCTCAGTGTATGTTCGCAGCGATGACTATGATGAACGAGGCCGCAAGCCGTGGGATCGATAGCTGCGCAATCGAGGGGATTGATGATAGACTTGAACTTACAAGAGTGCTAGGATATGAGCCAAACGACCGCCGCGTGGCACTCGTGCTTCCGTTTGGATATCGCATAAATCCACAGCCTAAAAAACTGCGCCGTGCATTTGACGATGTCGTAAAAGTGATAAAATAAAGGAAATTTCGTGAAAAAGCTTTTTTCTTTTGCCCTTGTTTGCGCGCTTTTTGCTGGTTGCGCGCACAAGGCCGAGTTCAAAAACGGCGCAGATGTCGCCCCGTATGATGAAAATATCCTAGTCGCAAACGCCATGCAGGAAGCCCAAATTTATATCCCAGCTGAGATTATGAGCGAGCAAACTTTCATCTCTTCAACTAGCCTTGGCAAAAAAAAGGATCTAACCCTTAGCCTTGGTGAGTTTGTCGGGGGCGAAACGAAGCGATTTATCGGCTCGTATTTGCTCCGCGCAAATCTCGTAAATGATGAAAAACTCATAAGCCAAACAGCGCTTTTAATCGTCCCACAAATCAGCGATTTTAAATTTGGCTTTTATAGCGCAGACGGCTTCGATGTGACGGCAAAACCATTTATCAGCTACGATTTGAAGCTTAAAATTCTAAAAAACGGCAAGCCGATTTATAATAAAACAATCTCTACAAACGAGCGAAATTTTGGCGACAGCGAGTTTTTCGGCGGAGGTGATGGCTCGTATGAGCAACTAGCCGAAATTTTCCAAAAAGCCCTTGCTAACGATTATGCAATCCATGCCAGAGAGATTATCGATACGATAAATTTGGCGGATTAATCCAAAAGCCCCTTTGCCAAAAGGGGCCAAATTTGGCGAAAATTTACTACTTAAATTTGACACAAAAGCGAAATTTCACACCTCTTTTGGGCGCAGATTATCGCGGATAATTTCAAAATCATCGTTTTCTTTGCCGTAATTAAATGTAATTTCCACGATTTTTAAAAGCCTTGAAGTGATTTCATTGACGATTTCCATATCGTTCATCAGCGAGGTCGCCATTTTGTTTGAAATGAGCTTTTCGGCTAGAAGTTTATCGGGTGCAAGCGCGCTTTTGCGGTATTCTTCAAAAAGTGCCCTAAGCTCCTTCATACCCTCTTTGCTATCAATTTCGAAATCCCGCAAACTCTCCATAATGCGGAGCATTTTTACGATTTTTGCGCGCAGTTTGTCGTATTCGGCGCGGATATGTTCGTTCGATGAGCTCATAAATTTAAAGATATTTGGCTGGATTAGTTTGACATCTTTTAGCGTTTCGGCTAGAAGCAGGCTAGCTCTGCGGATATTCATAAAGCGCGCCAAATCGCTGTCTTTGGCATTTGCGCTAGCGCCGATGAGATAGTCTGTGATTTGCGAGTAAAGCTCTTTAAAGCGGTTTTCGTAAAGCTCGTCGAAATTTATCTCCTTTGGCTTCGAGCGTTTGGCGATAATCTCAGCCGAGCCAAGCTCTGAGCTAAGGTCATTTTTGCTAATACTGATTGATTTTGCCACGATTGAGACGGTGTTAGAATACAACCTGCCCATTTCTTTGATAAGCAGGATAAATGCCGTATTTGGCACCTTTTGCGCGTTTTCATCGAGAAATTTTGCCTTGATGATTTTGGCGCGTTTGACCTTGCCGGTAATGATTTTGTTTAGTAAAATTTCTAGTTTCGAGGTCAGCGGATAAAAAATCATGCACCCAAAAGTATTAAAAATCGTGTGAAAAACAGCGAGTTTGAGTGCGTAATCATCGCTTTTTATCCCCACATACGCACTCACCCAGTCTGTGGCAAGCACAAAGTATTTTATCAGTGCGATCACCAAAACAGCCGTGGCGACATTGAAAATCACATGGCCAAGCATTAGCTTTTTCCCGTCGAAATTCGCCGAAAGTGAGCCGATAACTGCCACGATTGTGCTTCCGATATTTGAGCCAATGGCGATTGCGATTGCGTTTTCATAGCTTATCTGCGACGCGCCAAGAGCTGCGATGACAAGGGCGAGCGTGGCGTGCGAGCTCTGGGTCAGTATCGTAATGACAATACCCACAAATGTGTAAATCAAAAGCCCGCCAAACCCGCTCATAGCGTATTTTGCTAGATCGACCGTGTCTTTGATTTCCTCAAATCCGCCCTTCATATAGTGGATTCCTAAAAACAAAAGCCCTAAGCTAAATAAAAAATAGCCAAAACTTTTGGAATTTTGGTTTTTGGTGAATAAAAACAGCGAGCCTAGGATTATCAGAGGCATTGCGTAGTATGCGATTTGCGTTTTTAGCCCCAGTGCAAAGAGCCAGCCGCCAGAAACCGTGCCTAAATTTGCCCCGCAAATGATAGCTAGCCCAGCGCTAAGCCCGATTAGCCCCGCGCTTAAAAACGATATCGCAAGCACGCTAACTAGGCCACTTGATTGCATGATAAAGGTCGTGATAAACCCAAAAAGAAAGCTTTTAAATTTGCTAGAAGTTACGCTGTGCAAGAAATTTTCGATTATGCTTAGACCGCTTAGGGCTTGATTTAGCAAATTTATCGCAAAGATAAAAATGCAAATTCCAAAGGCGATTGTCATAAAGCTTTTTGAATACGCCATTAGCGCACAGGCGATGATAAGGATAAGGCCAAAGGCGATTTTGTGCCTTAAATCAATTAGTTTTTTTAAAAAATCATTTTGGATTTGCAACTTTTTCCTTTTTTATTTTTGAGGCTTTTAAAAGTCGAAATGTTACAATATTTTGCGTAAATTTGGGATTAAAATCTAAATTTAAAGGTTGAAATTTAAAGGGAAATTTGAAGAATTTTAAAATTTAAAATTCGGGATTTCTCCCGAATTTTGATTACTTGCTAATTAGCTCGATGTATGCCATCTCAGCTGCGTCGCCACGGCGAACGCGAGTTTTAATGATACGAGTATAGCCACCATTTACGCCCTCGTATTTTGGAGCGATTTCGGTAACTAGTTTGTTTGTTGCGCCTTTGTCTTGTAATGCAGCGAAAACAAATCTATGAGCTTCGCTATCGCCTTTTCTAGCTCTTGTGATTAGTTTTTCAGCATAACTTCTAAGCTCTTTTGCCTTAGGAAGCGTTGTCTCGATTTTGCCGCTATTTACTAGTGCGATAGTTAAATTTTTTAGCAGTGCAGCACGATGAGACGAAGTGCGACCTAGCTTTCTATATCCGTGATTGTGTCTCATTTATTATCCTTAATTTTTTGATTGTGCTTTAAGCTCTTCAAGCTTTTGTTTAAGGCTATCTTTTTTGCTTAAAAATTCTGGTTTATCATTACTCAATGGATAACCGATTTCTTCCATAATGCCTTTAATCTCTTCAAGAGATTTTTTACCTAAATTTTTAAGGTCTTTTAGCTCTGATTCGCTCATAATAGCGATTTCACCGACAAATTTAATATCGGCTTTTTCTAAGCAGTTAAAGCTTCTTGCACTTAAATTCAAACTATTAATGCTTTCAAATAATTTAGCAAATTCTGAATTTGTAGGGATTTGTTTTCCCAAAGTATCAGAAATATTGATATTTACTATGCCTTTGAAAACGCTTAGTTGTTGATACATAGCCTCTAACGCATTTTTAAATGCGTCGATTGCGCTTACTTGTCCGTCAGTTGTGATCGTAAATACTACTCTTTCGAAGTCTGGGTTATCCTCGACTAGGATATTTTCGATATCATACACTGCTTTTGTAACAGGCGTAAAGAAAGCGTCAAGCGCGATATAATCGCTATCAAGAGTGTCTCTTATCTCTTCGCTTGGAACATAACCAATGCCCTTTTCTACGATTAGAGTAAATTTCAAATCGGCATCTTCGTTAATAGTAGCCAAATATGCGCTAGGATTTACTACATCGACCAAATCGTTGGCAAGATCACTTCCGCAAATCTCTTTTGGTCCTTTGAAGCTGTATTCTACAACCTCTCTTTTTGAATCGCCTTTGATTTTAAATCTTAGGCTTTTCAAATTTATGATAAATGCAGCAACATCTTCGAGCATACCTCTCATACTATCAAATTCGTGGGTTACACCCTCGATTTTGACAGCAGTTGGAGCGAATCCGACGGTGCTAGTATATAGCAATCTTCTTAAAGGGTGAGCCAGAGTGACGCCGTATCCTGTCTCAAAAGGATATGCTACGATTTTAGCAACATTTTCGCTGACATTTTCAACCTTTAATTCAGTTGGCATATGAGCTGATGTTGTAATTTTTCTCATGTTTCACCTACTATTTAGAGTAAAGCTCTACGATAAATCTTTCCTCGACAGGAATAACTATTTCATCTCTTTCTGGAACGCGTGAGAAAATTCCATATCTTTTCTCTTTCTCTACATCGACCCAAGCAACGATACCTGTTTGAGCTGTCAAATCAACCGCTCTTGAAATTTGAGGATTGTTTTTGCTTTTTTCGATAACTTCGATTTTTTGTCCAGCTTTTACATTGTATGATGGGATATCTAGTCTTTTTCCATCGACTAAAATATGTCCGTGAGTTACAAGTTGTCTTGCAAAACGGCGAGTTGTAGCAAAGCCCATTCTATAAACTACATTATCGAGTCTTTGCTCTAATAGTTGGATTAAAATCGCACCTGTGTTTCCATCGCGACGAGCAGCTTCTGCGAATAGTTTGCGGAATTGTTTCTCGCTAACGCCATACATAAATTTAGCTTTTTGTTTTTCTCTTAGTTGTGAGCCGTATTCGCTAAGTTTAGCGCGTCTTTGTCCGTGTTGGCCTGGCGCATAAGGTCTTTTTAGAAGAGCGCTTTTTCCAGCTAGTCTTCTTTCGCCTTTCATAAATAAATCAACGCCTAGTCTTCTTTCTAATTTTTCAACTGGTCCTGTATATCTAGCCATTATATTCTCCTAAATTTATTATACGCGGCGGCGTTTTGGTGGTCTGCAACCATTGTGAGCCAAAGGAGTAATGTCTTTGAAATATGTAACTTTAATACCCTCAATAGCACCCACGCTCTTTACAGCAGTTTCTCTACCGCTACCTGGACCTTGAACTTTGATACCAACTTCTTTAATGCCATGCTCTTTTGCTTTGCCAAGCGCATCTTCTACTGCTTGTTGAGCTGCGTATGGAGTTGATTTTTTGCTGCCTTTAAATCCTAGTCCGCCAGCACTGCTCCATGCGATAGCATTTCCCATTTCGTCTGTAACTGTAATCATTGTGTTATTAAATGTAGCAGAGATATAAACGATACCTTTTGCTATATTTTTTCTAACGGTTTTTTTCTTAACAACTTTTCTTTTTGCCATTTCTTAATCCTTATTTAGTTGCCGCGCCGACAGTTTTGCGTTTGCCCTTGCGGGTTCTAGCATTTGTCTTTGTTTTTTGACCGCGAACAGGAAGACCTTTTCTGTGTCTTAAACCTCTATAACCACCCAAATCCATCAAAGCTTTGATATTCATCGCAACTTCTTTTCTAAGATCACCCTCAACCATATAGTTTTCTTGGATCTCTTTGCGGATTGTAGCAGCCTCATCTTCGCTTAGATCAGCAACTCTTTTGTCGTAAGAAATGCCAGTGGCATCAAGAATTTTTCTTGAAGTGAAAAGACCTATACCATAGATATAAGTTAGGCCATACTCAATTCTTTTTTTCTTTGGTAAATCAACACCTGCGATACGAGCCATAACTTATCCTTGTCTTTGTTTATGTTTTGGATTGTCACAAATTACATGGACAACACCTTTGCGTTTGACGACTTTACATTTGTCGCACATCTTCTTAACAGAAGGACGAACTTTCATCCTACACTCCTAAAATTTTATTCCGCTCAATGCAACTTGCACTTAGGTTTAACGAATTTCAGGCGAAAGTATCAAACCAACTGTTTTCAAAATAGCGGTGATTTTGAAAACACTTCTTCACGCAGTTAGTTGCAAAGGGTAAAATTTATCCAAATTTTGCTTTAAATTTACTTATTTAACACGCAAAATTTAAATTAAATTTTTGCAAATTTTGATAAAATAACCAAATTTTATTTCAGGGGGCAGGTATGAATTTCGACAAAATAACCAAAAATTTGGAAAAATTAGGTTACAAGGTCAGCGCTTTTGAGAGCAAAGAAAAGGCTGTGGAGTATCTAAATATCTATATCCACGATGTCAGCGTGGGCTTTGGCGGTTCGATGAGCGTCAAGGAAATGGGGCTGTATGAGAGCCTCAGAGAGCACAACGAAACCTACTGGCACTGGCTACTTGACAAAAATCTCAGCGTCGATGAAACGCGCAAAAAAGCCCTTACGACCGATGTTTATATCTCGTCTGTCAATGGCATTTCAGAAGACGGCGAAATCATCAACATCGACGGCACCGGCAACCGCATAGCAGCGATTTGCTACGGGCACAAAAAGGTCTATTTCATCGTGGGCAAAAACAAAATCGCTCCGGATTTTGATAGTGCGATGAGCAGGGCTAGAGACATAGCCGCCGTGAAAAATACAAATCGCTTTAAATCAAAAACCCCGTGCGTGGCAAACGGGGATAAATGCTACGACTGCAAGAGCAAAGAGCGCATGTGCAGGGGGTTTAGCATATTTTACTATCCGCCGTATGGCTGTGAATACGAAGTGATTTTGATCAACGAAAATTTAGGATTTTAAGCAAATTTCGCTGTTTTGTCATTGCGGGCACACCTTGCTCACAATGGCAATATACGAGTGGAAAAATTTAAAAGTCCATAGCTTAAAATTTTCAAAATTTATTCAAATTTTATTAGATTACAACGCTTTGCCCGTAATGACGGCGAATTCGCAGGATTTTATTTTTCCTGCCTTGAATTTTTCTCCTCTATCCCGCTGATACCCTCACGGCGTGCAAGCTCGCGCAAAATCGTCTCAGGGTGGATTCCATGATCTGCCAAAGCCACAAGCATGTGAAAAATAATATCCGCGCCCTCGTAAATCGCGTCGTATTCTGGCTCGCCCGCTCTATGCTCGCCAAATTGCGCCCGCTGGCTACTTGGCGCAGATTTTGCGCGGGTTAGATCTTTGCAAGCTAGCGCGAACTCGCACGCCTCTTCGGCGATTTTTTTAAGATAGCTATTTTCGCCCTTTTTATACAGGCTTGCGACATACGATTTCGCGGGGTCAGCGTTAAATTTCCTATCCAAGCAAACATGGTAAATTTCATCTAAAATATCATAAGGCGAAATTTTGCGCGCAGTTTTGGGCGCAGTGTTTTCATCGCCCAAATTTTGCGAATTTTGCTCCGAATTTTGCGCCAAATTTGCCAAATTCTCGCCGAATTTTACTTCGTTAAAAAAACAGCTCTTCTCTCCCGTATGGCACGCCACACCGCCCTTTTGCTCGACTTTGAGCAATAGCGTATCATTATCGCAGTCTAAAAACGCAGATTTTATGATTTGCTCATTTCCGCTTGCTTCGCCCTTTTTCCAAATGCGATTTTTCGTGCGCGAAAAATAGTGCGCCAGCCCCGTTTCTAGCGAGAAAGCAAGCGCCTCTTCGTTCATATAGCCAAGCATCAAAACAGCCCCGTCGCTGTAATCTTGCACCACCACTGGGAGCAAGCCAGCGACCTTTTGCCAATCAACCTTAATCATAAAATCTCCGTTTTTGATAAATTTACGCGATTTTGCAATCCTAGGAAAGGATTGCAAAATTTATTATTCGCTAATCGCCGATTGTTGCGGTTTGTTTTTGGTATCGACCCAGATATTTGGCACCGCACCGCCTGGGGTTAGGAAAATCTGCGCGTCTTTGTTCTCACGCAAAGCCTCGTTGAATTTCGCCTGAGTTTCGATTTGCTTTAAATTTAGCAAATTTTGATTTAGGCTTTTTGCGATTTCTGTGTTTGCATACGCCTGCGCATCAGCCTCGATTTTCACGGCGTCCGCCTTGCCTTGGGCTTCGATTTTTACAGCGTCAGCGTTACCTTTGGCAAGGGCTGCTTTTTTAAGAGCCTCTTGGTTAGCGCGCTCGACCTCGTATTTGGTGCGCTCTGCCTCTTGTTTGGCGATTTGCACGCGCTCGATTTGCTCTTTGATTTTTGGCGGTAGGATTATCTCGCGAAGTTGCACAGCTCTTAGCTCCACAGGCGAATTTGAAAGCGCGTCTATATTCGAGCGGATTCCTTGATCGATCGCCTTAGCAATCTCTTCACGCTTAGTCGGAAGCTCCTCGGCTGGGTAGTTTCCGATGACGCTTCGCACGACATCTTTGACGCGAGGATCGATGATTTTATCCTCCCATAAAAGCCCCCACTCAGCAATTGTCGCAGGCGCGGTGCTCTCGTTTAGTTTATACTGCACGGTGATATCCACGCTTACTGGCAGGTTGCGAGAGTCTAGCACTGAAAGCGAATTTTTGCGGATGATTCCGCCGATACTTCCGCCACTTGCCCTGCTTGTAGCCATATCCTCGTTGCTAGTGTAGTTGATGATTCTCACGCGCGTATCAATCACAAAAATATCTTGGATAAACGGCACGAAAAAGTGGATTCCGGCGCCAAGCGGTGTGGGATCGTATTTACCCAAATTTGATTTAACTCCAACCTCGCCAGATTGGATTGTCACAAACGGTTTTGCAATAATAAAAAGCGCGATAATAGCGATTAAAAAGTAGAAAAATCCGCCGAATTTAAAGCCGCCTAAATTCTGCAAATTTGGCCCCTTAAAGCTAAATCCGCCATTTTCATTGCCACCATTTTTTTTATTTTTGTTGAAATAATCATTTAAATCTGCCGGCATAATTATCCTTATTTGATATATGTGAGCCAGTGCTCAAATTTAGGGTCTTTACCAGTAACGACCGCAAAATACGCTTTTTGCAATTTGCTTGTGATCTCGCCCATTTCACCCTTGCCGATAATGCGTCCGTCGATATTACTAATCGGCGTAACCTCGGCAGCTGTGCCTGTGAAAAACGCCTCATCAGCCGCATAGACTTGATCGCGCGAAATGCGTTGGCGAAGGACTTTTATGCCCAAACTCTCGGCGATTTGGATAACTGAGTTTTGAGTGATTGACTCCAAGCTAGTATCGTTTGGCGGAGTGATTAGTGCGCCGTCTTTTACGATAAACAAGCATTCCCCTGGACCTTCTGCCACAAATCCTTGTGGATCAAGTAGTAGCGCCTCATCGTATCCAGCATCGACAGCCTCGAAGTTTGCCATTTGTGAGTTGAAATAATTCGCACTCGCTTTTGCCTTAGCCATCATTGAGTGTTGAGCAGGTTTCGCCCAAGATGAAATTTTGACCTTAATGCCCGCTCTTAGGGCTTCCTCGCCCATATACGCGCCCCATTGCCATGCAGCTACTACGGTATCGACTGGGACATCTTTTAATGAAACGCCCATAGAGCCGTATCCTAGGTAGATTAGCGGGCGGATATAGACGGTTTGATCAAAGTCGTTTTTGGCTACGACATCGATTTGCGCCTGACGCAACTCATCGAAGCTATAAGGGGTTTTGATTAGGCAGAGTTTGGCTGAAACTAAAAGTCTTTTTGTGTGCTCATCAAGGCGAAAAATCGCATAACCCTTGTCTGTCTTGTAGGCTCTTACGCCCTCAAATACTGCGTTGCCATAGTGAAGCGAGTGGCTTAAAACATGCGTTGTAGCCTCAGCCCATGGGATTAGCGAGCCGTTTTTCCAAATTAAATTTGCCGGTTGAACCTTTGCCATTTTACATCCTTTTTTGAAATTTAAACCTGTGATTTTATCTAAAATTTTATAAATTTTGACTTTTCAAAATTTGGGCTTTTTTAAATTTGTTTAATCTGTCATTGCGAGCTTTCGTAGAAAGCGAAGCAATCTACGAGAATAAAATTTAAAGTGCGCAAATTCCGTGTCATTGCGAGCGAGTGTAACGAGCGAAGCAATCCAGAAAAATTTAAATTCAAAATTCAACCTAAATTTAGCATTGAACGATTTTTTGAATTTAACCTGCGCCGTGAAATTCTCTGTAAGGGGGAGGGCGCGCTTTTTAGGAGACGCTACCCTCCCCCTTACCAACCCCCACCCCTGTAAAACCTTAGAAGTGGCTAAATTTAGAAAAACTTCGTTTTTCTAAATTTAGCTGGTTTTATTTAACTGAAATGCTTCGCATTTCTTGTAATGACAAATTATACAAAATTCAAGGTCAGTATTTGGCGAAATTTAAAATTCCACAAACGAGACGCCAAGGCCGATTTTATCGACACTTTTTTTATAATCCGCTAGGCTTTCAGCGTATCCACTAAAATACCTAAAATACCCATAAAGCCCGCTGTTAAATAGCGGAAATATAAAATCAAGCTCGATTGCACCGCGATTTTGCGAGTTTAAGCGCAGATTGTTGCGCCATTTGGCCATGACTTTGTGTCGCCCGAAACTATACAAAGCGCGCAAATCCCCATAGCCCATATACTCGCTAATGTCCTTGTTGCGTTGATCTAACCCGAAAGCATACCAAAGTCTCGGCGTGATTTCAAAGCCTCCAAATCTCCATGAACTTTGCGCGTAAAGATGATTGATTGAACGCGAATCCGCCCCGTCCTTGCCGTTTGATTCGTGCAAAACGCCAAGTTTTAGCTCATCGGCAAAATCTGGCGTCAGACTCATAAAAAGCTCTGGCTTGTAGTTATTTTCCCTAAATGGCGCGCTATCAGCGGTGATTTGCCACCACGAATTTTGTGTGTAAGCAAAGGAAATTTTCTCGCCAAAGCCAAAATAATCATAGCTTATAGGCCGTTCGAAACTAAACGCAAAGTGCGCTTCGTTGGGGCTACGACCCTCTTTTTTATGATGATCGTGAGTAAAGAGAGCGTAAATTGGCTCGTAATATTTAATGCCCAGAAATTCGCTAAAATTCTGTTTTTTGCTTGGTTTTGGCGCGGAATTCAAATCTAAATTCGCTAAATTTTGCTTTTTCGGATACTGCGCCGAATTTTTGCTAGAATTTGACGCTAAATTTGGCTTTGAAATTCCGTTTGAATTTTGCGCGCCAGTGTTTGCAAGAGCTAATTTTTTATAATAAATCATAGCGTTTTTATAATCGCCCTTTGCCTCAAAATCCCTAGCTTTCGCCAAAATTTCGCCATCATCTGCGCGCAAAACGCTAAATAGCGCCAAAAATAAAATTTTAGTTTTCAACTTTTTCCAAATCGCTTTCGTAATTGATATTTAAAAACTGCGCTTTGTCTTCAAATTTTAAAATTTCACTATCGCAAGAAGTAATAAATTCGCCGATTTTATGGTTGTTTTTGCGGTAAAATTCCAGCGCACGCTCCGCCAAATCCCCGCTAAAAAATCCGCATAAATTATGCATTTTTTCGCCATCACTTGCAAGCGAAATCTCAGCCCTACTCTCCCAAAGCGCGCGAATTGCCTCTTCGCTCACAAATGGCGTATCAGCAGGCACGATAAAAACCCTTTCCCCAGCAAATCCCCTTAGTGCTGAATACAGCGCGCCCATAGGCGAAAAATCCTCAAAATCATCTTTTATCAAAGGAAGCGGGGGGCTAAATTTTTGCGATTTTGCGCAGACGAAAACCTGCGAAAAAATGCGCGAATACCTTTTAAAACAAAAATGCGTCATGCTAGGCTCGCCCAAAAATGGCTCTATCGCCTTATCTCTGCCAAAGCGAGAGCTTTTGCCGCCGCACAAAATCACGCAAATTCTAGGCTCGCCCAAGCCTATCCTTCTTGCATATATTTTGCCTTGCCAAGTGCGTTATTTCCGATGAAATGATACAGGCTTGGGGCTTGAAGTTTGGCTAGTTTTGGGTATTTTTGCCTTAGTGTTTTCCAGATATCATAGACCCTCATGCCACTTTTATACAAGCTCATAATCTCGTCGAAATGCTCATCATACAGGCTTGGTTTTTTAAGAAGTGAAATTTTGCGCCCCATATCGAGTTTGGCGTTGGTTTCTATAAACTCATGGATTTGCGCCTCTGTGATTTTAGTGAAATCCTCAGGGTATTTCTCTCTCATTACTCGCAAAATATCTTTGTCAGAAATGCCCTTGAAATGGAGCTTTTTAAGCTCAAATTTATACGCTTGCAAAAGCTCGTTTTTGCTCTTTGCGATTGCGCGAATTTTGTTTTTTTCGTCCTTACAATTCGTAGCTATGAAGTGCGTTAGCCCCGAAGCGCTCACAGATTTTTTAAACTCCGCGTCCTTCTCGCCGATATGGGCCAAAATCGCTTTGACCGTGTATCCCCTTGAAACCAGCTCCTCGATATCTTTCGCGTATGGAGTATAGTCAAATTTCGCGCGCGAAAACCCAGTTTGCGCGGTGATTTTTTTGTAAATTTTCGTATATTGCGACTTGTTAATATAATTTTTTTTCAGGGCTTTTCGAAGCTCTGCGCTAATCGCGCTAAAATCATCATACGACGCAATACTTGTAATCAAATCAGATTCATTTACGACACTGCCATCTACTACAACAATACTTACAACCTTCATACCGCCCTCCTTAAAATTTGTCCTAAAAGCCTTTTGCTTTTAAGTGAAAGATTATACTACTTTTATAGCAAATAAAGGGCAAAATTTTGGATTTTTTTAAATTTTAATAATTAAGAATTTATCTGTATAATTTCGCAAAATTTCAAATTTAAGGCAGGATTATGATAGAGGTTTGGAAGCTGACAAAACGCCATGTAGATGAGCCAGACGCTGCGCCGAAATTTAGGGATATCACCATTTTTACGAGCCTTGGGCATGGGGTTGGCACGATTGATTTTAGCGAGAAGATTTGCGAATTTAGCGAAAACGAGTGGGAAGAGATACTAAGCGCGGGCGATGAATACGCGAAATTTAAGCTAGGAAATATCGCTACGATAAATGAAATCGAAATCTTCCCAGAACACGCCATAAAACTTTTGCAAAGCCTTAAAAATTCGGCTTTGGGTGAGTTTTTAAAAGATTTAGATGAGGGTTATTTAACGCTTAGGAAAGTTTTTAGATGAAAAAAGCGATTTTATGCGTGGGAAACGAGCTTCGTGGCGATGATGGCGTAGGCGCACAGGTCGGTAAAATCGCTATGCGTGAGCTTCCGGGCTGGGAGGTATTTTTTGGCGGGGACATGCCAGAAAATGAATTTTCCAAAATCAGAGCTTACGCGCCAGAAATCTTAGTCGCTGTCGATGCAATCGGCGTGATAATGGACGAAAACGCCAAATTTGAGTGCGAATTCGTGGATTTAAGCGATGATGTGAGTTATTTTTACAGCGCACACAATATCCCAGCGTGCGTGTGGATCAAATACCTGCGCGAATTTATCCCAAAAATACTATTTTTAGGCATTAAGGTTGATTTGCTAAATTTAGGCGAATTTTCTTCCACGCTCTCGCAAACAGCCAAAACTGGCGCACTTCTTGCAATCGAAAAAATCAAAGAATTAGACAAAAATTTGCAGGATTAGGCAAGGGATTTGGAGGATTGTTCTACCAAATTCCACCCCAAATTTGGTAAAATTTCTGCGAAATTTTAAAATTTTCAAGGAAATTTTATGCAAAGACGAAGTTTTTTGAAAAATTCTGTAATTTTTGGCGCAGGCGCGATTGTGAGCGCAAATTCGCTTTTTGCAAACAAGGGAGCAAAAATGCAAAATTTAGTTCCAAATTTCACTTTAAATAACGGCAGGGAAATCCCTATTTTGGGCTATGGCACTTGGGATATTCGTGGCAAGGACGGGCTAAAAGCTATCGAAAATGCCTTAGAAGTGGGCTACCGCCACATTGACTCGGCGCAGTATTACCGCAACGAAGAGATCGTGGGCGAAGCTGTGCGAAATAGTGGCATAAAACGAGATGAGATTTTCGTAACTTCAAAGCTTCAATGGGGCGCAAATGTGGGCTTTGAGGGCGCAAAAAGAGCAGTTTATGAAAGCCTAGATGCGCTTAAATTTGATTATATTGATTTGTATCTAATCCACGCTCCTTATGGCGATATTAAGGGCATTTGGGCTGGGTTTTGTGAGCTAGTAGAAAAGGGACTAATAAAATCAATCGGCGTTAGCAATTTTAGCGTGGATTTAGTGAGAGAGCTTTGCGATGAATTTAGTGTAAAACCTGTGCTTAATCAAATCGAGCTTCACCCTTTCAAACAGCAAATTCGTGCGCAAAACGGGCTTGATAAACTAGGTGTCGCCACGCAAGCCTATTCGCCTTTTGGCTCAGGAAGTTCTAAAATTTTAAAAAATGAAACGCTTCAAAAAATTGGCGAAAAATACGGCAAAACCGCGGCGCAGGTCATTTTGCGTTGGCAAATACAAAGAAATATCATCACTATCCCAAAAACCGCGACAAAGTCCCGTATGATCGAAAATATAAGCATTTTTGATTTCAAACTTAGCGATGATGATATGAAAAAAATCGCAAATCTTGAAAAATTTTAAAGGAGAGAGTATGTTTTTTAAAAAATCAATCTTAACACTAGCCCTAACTTCGCTATTTTGCGGGGTTTGCATGGCAAATGAAACGGGGAAGAATATGCAAATTTCACAAAACGAAATCAAAAATTTAAACCAAAAAGAGCTAAATTTAACCAAAATTTCAGCGTTTTTGGCTAGTTCAAATTTGACCGAGTTAAAAAACGCTGTAAATTCTGCGCTTGATAGCGGTATAAGCGTGGCTGAGATTAAAGATTTAATGGCGCAACTTTATGCGTATTGTGGCTTTCCAAAAGCCCTAAATGGGCTTGGCGTTTTAAGCGAAACGCTTAAAGAGCGCGAAAAAATGGGCTTGAAAACCACGCAAGGCACGGAAAATAAAATCATAGAGAAAAATTTAAATAGCCTTGAAATCGGCTCTAAAACACAAACCGATTTAGTGGGCTCAAAAGTCGATTTAAGCGCACTTAGCGCAGATGTGGATTATTATTTGAAGGCGCATTTATTTGGCGATATTTTTGCGAGCGAAATTTTTTCGTGGAAGGAGCGCGAGATCATCACGGTTGCAGCATTAGCGGCGATGAGTGGCACCGAGCCACAAAGGGACGCTCACATAAAAATCGCTAAACTAAACGGCGTTACAGACGCACAAATAAATGAAATTTTAAATATTTCAAATTCGGCCAAATTTAGCAATCCTAGTGCCATGAGCAAGGACGAATTCGCCAAAATTAGCCCATTTGGCGTGGGCGAACTAAACAGCGCGTATGCGAAGTATTTCAGCGGAAACAGCTACCTAAACGCTATTTCGACCCAACAGGTCAAAATGTATAATGTGGTCTTTGAGCCGAGCTGCCGCAACAACTGGCATATCCACCACGCCAAAAGCGGTGGCGGTCAAATTTTAATCGCCACAGCAGGTCGCGGATACTACCAAGAATGGGGCAAGGAAGCGATCGAAATGAAAGCAGGTGATGTTATAAATATACCAGCTGGCGTCAAACACTGGCACGGCGCAGCAAAGGATAGCTGGTTTGCGCATATCGCCGTCGAAGTCGATGGCGTCGAGACTAGCAACGAGTGGCTAGAACCAGTAAGCGACGAGCAGTATAAAAAGCTAAAATAAGGAGCAAAAAATGGCAATTATTAATGTCGATATTCAAAAATCCTACCACATTTTAAACCACGGTGCTACGACGATAGTCTCGGCTGAATTTGATGGCGTAAAAAACGCTATGGCGGTTACTTGGGCGTGTCCGCTTGATTACGACAAAGTTACGATAGTGCCACACAATGGCTCATTTACACGCACCTTAATCGAAAAAAGCGGATATTTTGCGGTGCAAATTCCGGTTTTTACGCAAAAAGATCTACTTTTAAATTTGGGCGATGAAAACAATTCTCGCTTCGACAACCCGCATAAAATGGACGGCGTGGAGCTGTTTTATAAAGATGACTTCAAAGTCCCGCTAGTCGCAGGTTGCGCTGCGTGGATAATTTGCAAGGTTATCCCAGAGTCTCACAACGAGCAAACTTACGACCTTTTTATCGGGCAGGTTGTGGCAGCTTATGGCGACGATAGGGTTTTTGACGGCTCACATTGGCGTTTTGATGAAGTTGGCGATGAGCTAAAAACGCTTCATTATGTCGCAGGGAAAAAATTTTATCTTGACGGCAAGGGCGTGTGAAATTTAGTAAATTTAAGGAGCAAATATGTCAAAAATCCTACTAATAAACGGCAGTCCGAACAAAAACGGAAGCACAAATTTAGCATTAAGCGAAATCGCAAAAGAGCTTGAAAACAACGGCGTTCAAAGCGAAATTTTATACCTTGGCAAAAAGGCGATAAATGATTGCATTGCCTGTTTTTCTTGCGCCAAAACAGGGCGTTGTGCCATAAAAGACGATTCCATAAATGACATAATCCAAAGGCTTGACGAATTCGACGGCATAGTAGCTGGAAGCCCTGTATATTACGCTGGACCCACAGCTAGAATTCAGGCGTTTTTGACAAGGCTTTTTTTCGTGGGTGGAAATAAATTTAGCGGTAAAATCGGCGCAAGTGTCCTTATAGCTAGGCGTGGCGGGGCTAGTGCGAGTTTTGATAGGCTAAATAAATTTTTTACGATTGCAAATATGTTTTTGGCTGGTTCGCAGTATTGGAACGAAGCCCACGCCATGACGCCTGATGACCTTCCAAAGGACGAAGAGGGCTTGCAGACCATGCGAACACTAGCCAAAAATATCGCTTGGTTTGTCAAAAACAAAGAATTTGCCAAAAATGCTGTTGCTATGCCAGAATATGAAGAGCAAATTTTGACAAATTTCATTAGGTAAATGCGCAAAAATTTATCGTAGGCAAATTTTAAAATGAATAAGGCGAAATTTACAGATAAAATTCACTCAATTTTTGAGATAAAGCACGAAGAATTCAAGCTTTTGCTTTACAGCGCGTTTTTTATTTTTTCGCTTTTTTGCTCGTATGCGCTACTCCGCCCGATTCGCGACGCTCTTGGGATTCACGGCGGAAGCGACGAGCTAAAATGGCTATTTTTAGGCACTTTTGTCGCTACGATTGTTTGTTCGTTTGTGGCTATGTGGCTAAGCGGGACTATCAAACGCAAACTCTACACCGACGCCATTTTTATATTTTTTGCTCTAAATTTGCTAGGATTTTTCGTGGCTATGAGATTTATTGACGCCCAGAGCCCCGCATTTGCCACGCTTTGCAAGGTTTTTTACATTTGGGTTAGCGTTTTTAATCTCTTTGTCATAAGCTCGGCTTGGAGCGTCCTAGCAGATGTTTTTAGCAAAGAAACCAGCAAATCAATGTTTGGCATAATCAGCGCAGGAGCGAGTTTAGGCGGGATTGCAGGGGCTGGTTTGGTTAGCTTTTTGCGAGAAGTTTCGACGCAAAATTTCATATTTTTATCGGCGTTTTTGCTACTTTTTGCCTTGATTTTAAAAAATTTAATCATAAAAGAGGGGCTAAATTTGCTCCAAAACGAGAGCGAAAAAGCAAATTTCACACAAAAATTCAGCACTCCCCTACCTAGCAAAAATCCGCTTGATGGCTTTAAAATCATCTTAAAATCGCCCTATTTGCTATCTTTTGTAGGCTTTGTTTTATTGCTAACTAGCGTTAGCACATTTTTATACATGGAACAAGCTAGGATTGTGCGCGCGGTTTTTGAGACGCGTGAAGCAAGGGCGGCAGCCTTTGCGAACATCGATCTCATCGTGCAAAGCGCTAGTTTTTTTATACAAATTTTCCTAACGGCAAAAATCGCTAAATTTTTTGGCATAAAGTGGCTTTTGGCTCTGCTTGGATTTGTGATTGCGCTCGGATTTATTATGCTAAGCTTCACACACCCAGCATTTTGGGGCATTGCGCTTGTGATGAGCCTGCGCAGAATCGGCGAATACGCCCTTGTAAAACCGGCTCGCGAAATGCTTTTTGTCCCGCTTGATAGCGAGAGCAAATACAAGGTCAAAAACTTCCTTGACACGGTCGTTTATCGTGGTGGAGACGCGCTCTCATCGCAGGTCGAGGGCGTAGCACTGGCTAAATTTGGCGCGAGTGGAGTTTTGATTTTAGGCGCAATAATTTCGTTTGTATGGGGAATTTTGGGCCTAAATTTAAGTAAAAAATATGAGAAATTAAAATAAAATTTGCAGAATTAGGCAAAATTTAATGAAAGGAAAAATATGAAAAATTTAAATAAATTTTCGCTTTTTTGTGCGAGCGTGGCTGTGGCACTAAGCCTAGCAGGGTGCGCCAAACACGATACAACTCCCCAAAATTCGGGGCTGAAATTCGAAAATAGCGCGAAGCAAGAGTATATGGCAGCGCAAATGGATAAATTTTTTAACCCTGATAAAAACGCGCCAAAACCTGCGCCATTTAGTGCGCCTAGCGGTTGGGAGCACAGCGAGATTATGAGCGGTGAGCTAAAAATCGAAAAATTAGCAAATTTGAAATCAAACTCAAATTTAACCATATTGCAACTCCACGGCGGCGGTTATGTGGGTGGATTGCACGATAGATACCGAAATTTCGCCCTAAAACACGCTTCGGTTACGGGCGCGAAGGAAATTTATATGCTAAATTACCGCCTTGCGCCTAAATTTACATACCCTGCCGCACTTGAAGATGCGTTTAGCGCGTATGAATATCTGCTAAATAGTGGCGTAAAGCCCGAAAATATCGCAATCATCGGCGATAGTGCCGGAGGAAATTTAGCCCTTGCATTAAGCCTGTATCTAAAAGAAAAAAATATCGCGCAACCCCGCCTTATGGTGCTAATCTCGCCATGGACGGATATGAGTATGGCTTTGGCTTCCAAAAAAAACAACGCCAAAAAAGACGCTGTTTTGGGCGAAAAAAACAAATTTCTCTACAAAGAAATCATCGCTCCGCCAAGCTATGCGAAAAATTTCGATTTAAAAGATCCACGCCTTTCGCCATTATACGCCGATTTGAGCGACCTGCCACCAATGCTAATCCAAGTGGGCGCATACGAGCTATTAGCCGATGACGGCGTCGAACTAGCGCGCAGACTAACCAAAGCTAACGGCGAATTTAGCCTGAGCGTGTATAGCGGTATGCCACACGATTTCGCGCTTGTGATGCCAGAGCTTTGGGAGAGCGAGAATTCGTTTATCGAAATCAAAGATTTTATAAACAGATATTAAAAGGAGAGATTATGAAATACACAAATTTAGGGCAAACTGACATTAAAATTTCGCAAATTTGCCTTGGTTGCATGGGTTTTGGCAGACCAAATCCAAACTTTCTTACTTGGACTGACGCTGATGAAAAAACCTGCGAAAAGGTTGTCGCAAGGGCATTGGAGCTTGGTATAAATTATTTTGATACCGCAAATGTCTATACCAACGGCGATTCTGAGATTTATCTAGGCAAGGCGCTTCGAAATTTAGGCGTCAAAAGAGAAGATGTCGTCATCGAAACTAAGGTATTTTTCAACGAAGGCAAACTAAGCAAAACGGCAATCATGCGTGAAATCGAAGGCTCACTAAAACGCCTAAATATGGACTATGTCGATGTGTATATGATACATCGCTTCGACTACGACCACGAAATTTTTGAGACTATGAGCGCTTTGCACGAATTAGTGAAAGCCGGAAAAGTCCGAACGCTCGGGGCTAGTGCGATGTATGGCTATCAGTTTTTTAACATGCAACTATGCGCCGAGCGTGAAAATTTGACCAAATTTAGCGTTATGCAAAACCATTATAGCCTGATTTATAGGGAAGATGAGCGGGATTTGATCCCCGTGTGTAGGCAGTTTGGCACCAGTATCGCGCCGTATAGCCCGCTAGCTGGGGGACATTTAGCTCACACTTCGTGGGACGGGTATTCAAAACGCGTAGATGAAGACAAGGTTTTGCGCGTAAAATACGATGAATTTAAAGAAAGCGACCTTAAAATCATCGCTAGGATTGATGAAGTAGCGAAAAATCGTGGTGTGAGCATGGCGCAAATCGCATTAGCGTGGCACTTTGCTAAGGGTGTGGATAGCCCTGTGCTTGGAGCAATTAAAACAGAGCATTTAGATGACTGGGCTAAAAGCCTTGAAATCAGCCTTGATGATAGCGAGATCAAATACCTCGAAGAGCTGTATGTCCCACACAAAGTGGTAGGCGCTATCAACAAAGGCGGCCCAGAGCGAATCGAGCGAAAATAAAATTTGCAGGATTAGGCAAGGAATTTACTTAGGCAAAATCGCCTAAGTAAATTCATAACGCATTGTATCCACTAAACGCTAGGACTTCCACTTTGTCATTTTCAATTATTATTGATATTGCGAAATTTTGCCTTTTGACGATACCTTTAAAAAATGCACTTGTGCGTTCGCTTTGCGAATTTACGCTAAAACCTTGTGATTTTAGATAATCTAAATTTTGTGATTTTATGGTTTGTATGAGTTGTGGTTTTAGATATTTTGTGATATTTCCGTCTGAATTCGAGATTTTTTTAGCCAAAATTATTTCACCCACCAAATAGCTTGGCTCTTTAAAAGCATAATTATAAAATTTCACACTAACAAAAGGTAAGACAATGAAAACAAAAATCAAAGCAAAACCAACCATTTGCCTTTTGGTTTTTTTATCTTGTTTGAAATAAAAATACAAAGAAAAAAGGAAGAAAATAGCGCTTATTGGGTAGTATAAAATCGCAAAAAAATTACCACTCAGTTGCATAAAAACGGCATAAAAAAATGAAATCAAACATAGCAAAAGTGCCAAAAATCCAAAAAATTTACGCAAATTTAACCACATTATAAACCTTTTTTATATCCATTTTTATGAATTTAATTTCAAAATTATATAAAATTTAAGATAAATTTTTAAAACAATTAAAATTTGCAGGATTAGGCAAGGAATTTGGAGAATTGTTCTATGAATTTTACTCTCGAATTTGCTAAAATTTCATCAAATTTGCCGAAAGGATTTTTATGCAAAGAAGGGAATTTTTAAAAAATTCTGCGATCTTAGGTGGTGTGGCAATGTTTGGCGGTGCGCTAAATTTAAACGCGAATTCGCAAAATTTAAAAGGAGAAGCTATGAAATTTATCACTTTAAATGACGGCAACAAAATGCCTATTTTAGGATACGGCGTGTATCAAATCCCACAAAACGACACCCAAAGGTGCGTTGAAGACGCCATTAGCGTGGGATACCGCTCTATCGACACGGCTCAGGCATATCAAAATGAGCTTGGCGTGGGAGCGGCGGTAAATTCGGCTATTAAAGGCGGGATTAAGCGAGATGAGTTTTTTATCACGACCAAAATTTGGGTTAGCAACGCGACAGAAAGTGGCGTTTTACGCAGTTTTGAAGCTAGTATGAAAAAGTTAAATTTAGATTATCTTGATTTGCTTTTGCTCCACCAGCCATATAACGACATTTACGGAGCGTGGCGCGCGATGAGTAGGCTAAAAAACGAAGGACGCATAAAATCAATCGGCGTTAGCAATTTTTATCCTGATCGCTTAGTGGATTTCGCCATAAATAACGAAATCAAACCAGCTCTTAATCAAATCGAGCTAAATCCGTTTCATCAGCGTAAATTTGACCGCGAAATCGCCAAAAAATATGGCATAGCTGTGCAAAGCTGGGCGAGTTTTGGCGAGGGTAGAAACGATATGTTTAACAACCCAATTCTCAAAAAAATCGGCGAAAAATACGGCAAAAGCGTGGCTCAGACGATTTTGCGCTATCTTATCCAGCTTGACATTATCGTCATACCAAAAACCACTCGCAAAAATCGTATGATAGAAAATTTCAGCGTTTTTGATTTC
Organism: Campylobacter sp. JMF_01 NE2; assembly: GCF_027737365.1. Lineage (NCBI taxonomy): Bacteria > Pseudomonadati > Campylobacterota > Epsilonproteobacteria > Campylobacterales > Campylobacteraceae > Campylobacter > Campylobacter sp. JMF_01 NE2. The sequence goes on from NZ_JAOVTR010000001.1 coordinate 389,741, forward strand.
GAGCTTAGCACAAACGATATGCAAACAATCGCCAATATGGACGAGCAAAAATCCCTTTTTAGCGAAGTTTATCACAATGACCCTGCGACGGTAGAAAGGTTAAACGGCTGGAAACTACCTGATTAAGGGGTTTTTATGCAACGAAGAAATTTTTTGAAAAATTCGCTGATTTTAGGCGTAGTTGCAAATTTGGCTTAAATTTACTAAACGCAGATGAAATCAAAAAAAGGCAAAATGATGAAAACAAGAAAATTAGGCAACATAGAAGTTTCGCCAATCGGCATTGGTTGCATGGGCTTTTCGCACGGATACGGACAAATTCCTAGCATTGATTACAGCATTGAAGCCATTAGAACCGCTTTTGAATTTGGTTGTTCGTTTTTCGATACTGCCGAAATTTACGGCGCACAACTCTACCACTACGGACACAACGAGCAAATTTTAGGAAAAGCCGTAAAAGAATTTAGAAAGAGCGTGGTTTTGGCTACAAAATTAATGTTTGACAAATCTGAAATTTCGGCCGAAGGCTCGGCGTATGCGGTTATCAAAAGGCATTTAGAAAAATCGCTTGAAAATCTGCAAACTGATTATGTTGATTTGTATTATTTACACCGCGTAAATCCTGAAATCCCCGTAGAAATCGTAGCTGAGGCTATGGGAAAATTGATTGATGAGAAATTAATTCGCGGTTGGGGACTTTCGCAAGTTGCTAAAAACACTATCCAAAAAGCACACGAAATCACGCCTGTTTCAGCCGTGCAAAATCTTTATAACATGGTCGAGCGAGATTGCGAAAGCGAAGTTTTGCCATACTGCTTAGCTAACAATATCGGCTTGGTGCCGTTTTCGCCAACAGCTAGCGGTCTGCTTTCGGGCAAATTAAACGCTAAAAGCGATTTTTCGCATAGCGATGATGTTAGGAAATTTATCCCGCAGTTGTCAAAGGAAAATATGCAAAAAAACGCTCCATTGGTAGAGCTTGTGAGTGAATTTGCCAAACGAAAAAACGCAACTCCTGCACAAATCGCCTTAGCGTGGATGTTGCACAAATATCCAAATGTCGTGCCGATTCCGGGCTCGAAAAACAAAGAGCGGATTTTAGAAAATTTAGGTGCTTGGAGTGTGGAATTAAGCGAGAGCGAATTTAGCGAACTTCAAAGCACGCTTGATAAAATCGAAATCCACTGACACAGGGGAATAGAAGAGTTTCAAGGTGGCGGTATAAAAGACTGGGGTAAAAAATAATTTTGATGAAAAGACGAGAATTTATTAAAAATACCGCTATTTTTGGCACTATGGCGGTATTTAGTGTGGCAAATTTAAGCCCAAATTTAAAAGAAAATTTAAGCAAATTTGCTAAAAATCATAAAATTTTGATTGTTTATTATACTCGCACATTAAATACAAAAATCATCGCCGAATACCTTGCTTGGCTAGTTGGCGGTGATTTATTTGCTTTGCATTATTCAGGCGGTGCGACTCTCGGCGATGATATAAAAGCGTGGCTAAATGCTAACGGGATTTTGCTAAAATAAAATTTGCAGGATTAGGCAAGGAATTTAAGGAAAAATATGAAAAAAGTTATCATCATAAACGCAAGTCCAAGGAAAAATTTCAACACGGCTGAAATTTTAAAATCTAGCAAAAAAGGCGCGCAAAGCGTGGGTGCAGAAACTGAGTTTATAAATTTAGGCGATATAGATTTTAAGGGCTGTATAAGTTGCTTTGCCTGTAAAAGAAAGGGCAAAAGTCTAGGCGGACTTTGCGCCGTAAAAGACGGAGCAAGAGAGATTTTAGAAAAAATAATTAACGCCGATGCCCTAATAATAGGCTCTCCGATTTATGATTTTTATCCGACAGGCATGTTTAGAAACCTCTTAGAGCGTATGCTTTTTGCCGGTGGGTCGTATATGCTAGATGAAAACGGACGCTATGAGCTAAATTTAAAGAAAAAAATCCCGCTTGGGTTAATCTATACGATGAACGCGACAAAGGAGCAGGTCGCGCAGTATAACATGGAAGCGATGTGGAGCGGAAACGAGCTCGGACTAAAAATGGTCTATGGGCACTGCGAGACGCTTTTGGTGTGCGATACTTACCAGTTTAAGGACTATTCGAAGTATGATTGTAATATGTTTAGCGAACCGCACAAAAAAATGGTGCGAGAAACGCAGTTTCCGATAGATTTGCAAAACGCTTTTAATCTTGGGGCGAAGTTAGCGCAGATGAATTTGGGCTAAATTTAAAAGGAAATTTATGAAAAAACTACTTTTTTTGTGTTTGAATATAATTTTTGCATTTGGAGGCGATATGAGAGTAGAATTTAGTTGTGAAAATGTCCGCGCGGTGGCTGTTTTGAGCGATACTGGCGCGGCAAAGAGTTTTTATGAAAATTTGCCATTAGAGTTAAATTTGAAAGATTACGCAGGGCGAGAAAAAATCGCGGATTTGCCTGTGCGATTAAATTTTGCCGGCGATCCCAGCTCGGACGGCAAAGTCGGCGATTTAGCCTACTTCGCGCCATGGGGCAATCTCGTGCTTTATTACAAAGCGCAACCTTTTTACGAGGGCGTCATAAATCTCGGCAAATTCGAAAGCGGATTTGATGAAATCATAAAATGCGAGAGAGTTTTAATCCAAAAAGCGGATTAAAATTTAAATTATAAATTTAATAAATTCGCCAGTTTTGGCGAATTTATTTTTGCTATTATTTTATTCGCAATATGCCAATGCAACTTGCGCAAATTTATCTTTAAATTTATACAAATCACTGATATCAGTAATTTCAATCCTTTCTTCGATTTTACTATCTGTCGGAAACATCAATATCTTGCGATTTTCAGTTGATATTAATCTGCAAATCCATTTAGTTACTTTATTGTCGTATAAAATACCAAAGTATGATTTTGTATCCTTGTAGTGGATTTTCTCAACAGGAATTTTATCGCATAAAATAGCTCTAACAATACGAAAAGCTTCTAACTCTTCCTCTGTTGTTACTATCCCGCCGTTTTCTTGAATTTCTTCTTCTATTTATGGCGGTGGAGTTTGTTGCTCGGCTTCTGCTTTTATAGCATTTTGTAATCTTTCAGTGATACTATCATCTATAAATTGTTTAAGGCTGTATTTAACAATCGAGTTAAATTGTTCCAAAACTTTTTTTGTAATTCTACCATTATATGCTCTTTTTATAAAAACAGCTAAAAATTCATCACTTGGTTCGCTCAGTTCAGTTTTTATAGCCTCTCTAATAGAATTTGAATATTTTAAAGTTGTAGCAGTGTCTAAAATTTTATCAAAATCAAAATTTTCTTTGCAAAATTTGCGTAATTCCAAAATTTGATTTTCTTTAATTTTTGTTATATTAAATGACAAAAATGGAGTTGTATCCATTTTGTTTTCCTGCTCTATATCAGAATAAAATTTATATGACTCACCATTTGTTAAAATGGCAAATTTGGCATTGCTTACATGGAAATATCGTAACAATTGACTTTCATTATTTAAATTTAATTCCGCTCCAATTTTTTTACACTCAATCAATAAAATAAGTTTTTCATCTTTAAAAATAGCATAATCAACTTTTTCACCTTGCTTTATTCCTATATCTGCGGTAAATTCTGGTATAACTTCCAATGGATTAAAAACATTATATCCCAAAGCTTGTATAAAAGGCATTATAAAAGCTGTTTTTGTTGCCTCTTCTGTTTGGATACTATCTTTCAATTTTGCTACATTGGCGCCAATTATTTTAATTTGTTCTTTTAAATCCACTTTTTCTCCTTTTTATCCCATAGGATATAGAAAAAGCATTATAGCATTGATAAATTTAAATCTCATTTAACCTATGGGATAAATATGAATAAAGAATTTAGCAATATAAACGAACAAGAAATAACAGAATTTTACAAAAAAGTATCTCAAAATGTGCGAAATTTGCGCGAAAGCAAGGGAATTTCGCAGCTTGATTTGGCTTTGGAGATCGGCATTAAATCTGTTGCATTTTATTCAAATTGCGAAAACAATCGCTATGGAAAACATTTTAATTTAGAACATATTTATAAAATTTCAAAAGCTTTAAATATCAGTATTTGCGAAATCTTAGAAGATATTATTTAAAATTTTCTTAATTACAATTTCCAATTTTTGAAAGATTACGCAGGACGAGAAAAAATCGCGGATTTGCCCGTGCGATTGAATTTTACTGGTGATCCCAGCTCGGACGGCAAAGTTGGCGATTTAGGCTATTTCTCGCCGTGGGGAAATTTAGTGCTTTACTACAAACCTCAGCCATACTACGAAGGCGTCATAAATCTCGGTAAATTCGAAAGCGGATTTGATGAAATCATAAAATGCAAAAGAGTTTTAATCCAAAAAGCGGATTAAATTAAGCCCTAAATTTCGCATTTTCTAAATTTAGCAAAAACTCTTTTTTATCCAGCCCGTGTGCGTAGCCTGTGAGTTTGTCGCCACTGCCGATAACTCGGTGGCAAGGGATAATTATCGCGATAGGATTAGCTCCCACTGCTCTACCTACGGCTCTGGCGGACATTTTTGGGATTTGTCTTTTTAGTGCGATTTTGCGCGCAATATCGCCATAAGTCATGGTCGCCCCAAAAGGAATTTGCATTAAAATTTGCCAAATTTCAAGCTGAAATTCGCTGCCAATTAGTGAAATTTTGGGTGTGAAATTTGGTAAATTTCCGCTAAAATAAATATCCAGCCAAGCACTTGTATCTTCAAAAATTTGCAAATTTTGCTCTTTAAATTCTGTGCCAAAATCGCTAAATTTGCCAAATTTAAGTGCTGTTAAATTTGCTCCGTCGCTTTGCATAAAAATCTCGCCAAGCGGTGAGCTATAATGCCAAAAATATTTCATAAGCTTTGCTTTTTTTCTAAATTTGGCAAGAAAAACGCCATGATTAGTGGCAAAACGCAAACCCCGCAAAGCGTGTATAAAACATAACTAAGTCCAAATTTATCGGCTATTAAGCCCAAAATCGGCGCAAAAATCCCGCCGATACTAACGGTCAGCCCAAATGTAACGCCAGAAGCAAGCCCAACGCGGTTTGGCAAATAACCCTGCCCAAGTGCGATAATCGGGCTATAAGAAAGAGCTAGAAAAATGCCAAGCGGTGCTAATAAAACCACAGCAAAGCCCAAATTTTGCATGGTTGCTAGCATTATCATAATCGGCAAAAGGCAAAGAAATGAGATTTTTATCATCTTTGTAAAGCCGAATTTATCGGCAAATCTGCCACCAAGAAGGGTAAAAATCGCGCTCACGCCGATATATGCGCTTAGTAGCGTGTTTGCGTAAGCCTTGCTTTGGTCAAATTCGTAGATAAAATAAAGCGCCAAAAATGTATTAAATCCGTGAAAAATGATAGAACGCCCGCAGATTAACGCCATGAGTTTATAAAATCCGCCCCAGTCATCGACGCCGTTAGTTTGGGTGTTTGTGGCTGTTTTGGGTGTAATTTCGCCAAGTCTTTTAAATTCGGCGTAAAAAAATCTATATACGATACTGACACAAATTTGCGGAATTATGAAAATCAGTGTGCCTTTTAGCCCAAACGCGCTAATAATCGCTGTCATGAAAAGCGGACCCAAAGAAAATCCCAAAATCCCACCAAATGAGAAAATGCCGATATTTTGGGCTTTGTTGTGCGCATTAGAGCATTTATTTATGGCTCTTGCGGCTTGTGGGTGAAACATCGCCACGCCAATTCCTGTGATCATCACGACCGCACAAAGCACGGCAAACGAGGGCGCAACGCCACTTAGCGCGATACCGCCACCTGCTAAAATAAGACCTAGCGGGATAATGTAAGGGGTGTTTTTCTTATCAGCGAGCGAGCCAAAAACGGGCTGGATTAGCGAACCAACGATATTTGAGACCATGACTAGGCTTGCAGCGGTTGCGTAATCGTAGTGATAGCTGGCGATTAAAAACGGCAAAATCGCCACGAGTGCGCCTTGATTTATATCGCAGCACAAATGCGAAAATGCCAAAATATAGACAAATTTGTTTTTCATTTTAAATTTAGGATTTTATATGGGAAAATCCCATATAAAATTTACATTAAAACAGGAATTTGCGTATTTTGCAAGAAAAATTTGCTCGTTCCTGAAAGCAGAATTTCCTTAATTCCAGTGTTTGAGTGAAGTCCAGCGACGATTAAATCGTATCCGCCGTTGTTTGCATAGTCTATCAAAACCTGACCTGGAATTTTGCCGTCAATGTTTAAAAGCTCGAATTTATCGACTTTCACATCGTGCAGTGCTAGATACTCGGTGATTCTGCGCTTAGTCTCTTCTGCGCTATCTTGGAGATAGTGATTGGCTGTGATGATTGTGACATTTTGCGCTTTTTTGAGCAAGTCTAACGAGTGATCGAGCGCTCTGGCACTTGCAGCCGTGCCGGTGAGAGAGACCAAAATTTTATCAGCTTTAAAGCTTTTTAGCTCTCTTGGGATTACGATACAAGGCTTGCCGCTTTTTGAAACAGCCGCCTCGAAAGTGCCCGTAATCGTGCCTGTTGGGGGCACTGAGACCACGACAAGATCGCAGTATTTAGAGTGCTTTTCAACTAGCTCAGAGCGAATTCCTACCAAATGGCGCAAGCAAGCACTATTTCCCACTCTCTCATCTTCGTGCATATCAAGACCGATTTTTTTGCACTCTGCCTCGAAAACTGCGCCGATTTCATCGCGCTCAGCCTTCATCTCCTCGTTTGCCGACTCCAAAAACTCGTCCATCAAAACCCCGCCTTTTAGCGTCATGCGGACATTATAAATCATCTTAGGATCTAGCTGGCATGCCATGATATTCATGTGTGTGCCAAAAAATTTATTCACAAGCAACGCACCACGAATTCTGCCCTCTAACTCTTCGCCGCCACCGATTGGGAAAAAAAGTTTTTTAAGCTCCATTTTGCCTCCTTTTTACACTAATTCTAGTGAAATTTTACTACCTTTTTGCTCTGTTACGCGCACTCTAACCACATCGCCCGGTTTAAATGGAGTTGTGATAAATTTCGCTCTTAAAAGCCCATCTACGCCGTCACGAAGTGAAATAAATGTGCCAAAATCTAGCGAGCTTTGCACTACGCCGTCAAATTCCTCGCCGATTTCAAATTTTACCTCTTTGCGCTCGTGCCTATCGCCTCTATCGCCACGCGGCTTGCGGAAATCTTTCGAATTTGAAACAATAGAAAGAATTCTCTCTTTTGCGCCATCGACGCCGTCTTTGTTCGCGCCTTGGATTTTAACCTCGCCTTTTTCGCGATCTAAATCAATGCTAACGCCGAATTTTTCGGTGATTTCTTTAATCGTTTTTCCACCTTGACCGATGATATCGACGATTTTGCTAGGATCGACGCTGAAAATTTCGAGTTTTGGAAGCACGGCTTCGTTGATTACGATATTTGCGTTTGCTTCCTCCATTAAATTTAATATATGCGCCCTGCCCTCTTTGGCCTGCGCTAGCGCCTCTTTTAGCACTTCTAGGCTAATTCCGCCAAGCTTGATATCCATTTGAAGCGCGGTGATTCCGTCGTTGCTACCAGCGACTTTGAAATCCATGTCCCCGTCGTGATCTTCTAAGCCCATAATGTCGGTTAAAATCGCGTGTTTTTCGCCCTCAAAGATTAGTCCCATTGCGACACCTGCGACTAGTTTTATGGTTTTTACACCAGCTGCGCGAAGCGATAGTGCGCCACCGCACACCGATGCCATTGAGCTAGATCCGTTGCTCTCTAAAATTTCGCTTACTACGCGCATTGATTGAGGCGAATTTATATCAATACTTGGAAAAATCGCTCGTTTTGCCAAATTTCCGTGTCCTAGCTCCCTGCGGCCTGGGCTTTTTAGCGGGCTTGCTTCGCCTACGCAAAATCCAGGGAAGTTGTAATTAAACATAAATTTCTCAGCTATCGGCTCTGGGCTAGTTAGGCTATCGCTAAGCTGAGCGTCGCTATCTCCACCAAGTGTGGCAACTACCAAAGCCTGTGTTTGACCGCGGGTAAAGAGGCATGAGCCGTGCGCGCGTGGCAAAATGTTTGTCTCAATGCTGATTGGGCGCACCTCATTTAGCGCGCGTCCGTCGGCTCTGCGACGCTCTTCGATGATTTGAGTGCGAATAATTTGGCGTTTGTATTTGCCAATGACATTTGTTACTACTTCTTTTTGCCACTCGTTTTGCACCGCGATTTCATCGGTTAAAATTTTATCTACGATTTTATTTAGCTCGGTTGCGCGCTCGCTTTTTGCCATTTGATTAATCGCCTCTTTTACGGCGTCTTTATAGTTTTCATCGATATATTTGGCGATATTTTCATCTTCGATTTCTGGTTTATACTCTAAATTTGCATCTGGTTTTTTAAGCGCTAAAAATGCTTCCTCGTATTTGCGTGAGCCCTCTTCGATAGCCTTAGCAGCGAAATTTATCGCCTGGGCTGTCAAATCCTCTGGTAGTTCGTTCATGCTTTGGACGCCATCTACGATTTGAGGGAGCGAGCGCATCTCAATCATCAAAAGCTCGTCGCCCACGCCAGCTACATACAGATCAAGGGCTGATTTTTTAAGGGCTGAATTTGACGGATTTAGCACAAACTCTCCGTCTATTTGGCCTACTCTGACACCGCAAACAGGGGCTTTCATAGGAATATCGCTTAGATATAGCGCCACACTTGCCGCATTTAAGCTCACGACCTGCAAATCCACCTCAGGATCTGCTGAAAGGACATAAACTACGATTTGGGTAGGATAGGCATATCCTTTTGGAAAAAGTGGGCGAAGCGATCTATCGATTATGCGACTGGTTAATGTCTCAAAATCGCCCGGTTTGGTCTCTCTTTTGATATATCCGCCAGGGATTTTTCCCACAGCATACATTTTTTCGATATATTGCACGGTTAGTGGCAAGAAATCTTCCTCTACCTGTCTATCTTCCCTAGCGACCGTAGCTAACACCACAGTATCACCCACACGCATAAGCGCAGCACCCGCTGCTTGTTTTGCGACCTTGTCTATGTCAAAAATTTCTAATTGATTATTTACATCAATCTTGCACTGCATTGTTACTCTCCTTGTTTTCGTTTTTATCAATGTTTTTTTCTTTGTGAAATGGTAGGTAAAATTCGCAATTATTTAAAATTTGCATAATATCCTCGGCTTTTTCCTCTTTTTTCTCTTTGTAATAAAAATCCACATTTACAAAATCTTTTATTTTATGCACGGCGTATAGCCCATCTACCGCGGCTTCTATCTCTTCGGCATTATCAGTGCTAATAACCGGCGTAGCATAAAAAATCGTCTTTGCATTTAGTTTGATTAGGGTTTTTATACATGTCATCGTCGTAAGCCCACTCTCGCAACCCTCATCGACCAAGATTACATTTTTTCTAGCCAAATCAGGCAAGAGCGCGCCCTTGCGAAATTTATAGACATTTTTTAAAATTTTTTCCTCATATTTGCGGTTAGCCTGCCCATAAATATAATCCAAACTTATCCCAAAGCTTTTGACAAGCTCATCTATGAAAACTATCTCTTGCGTTTCGCTCACACAGGCTATCACACACTCTGGATTATTTGGCGCATAAATCATCTCGCTAAATAAAAATTCATAGCTTAAATTTAGCTTTTCAGATAGTCTTTTTACCAAATAAATCGATGATAACGACTGGGCTATGATTAGGAAATTTTCGTTTTTTACCGCGTTTGAAGGCAAAATTTCAGCTAGCTTTTCGGCTGCTTCTACTTCGTTTTCAAACATCAATTCCGCTCTTGGTATCATTGCACTTCACCATACTCGGTATCAACCGAAAAATCATATCCAACCCCGCCAAATGGGTAGAAATTTACGAAAAAGTAAAATCCATGCTCTTTTTTAGCCTTGGTGTAATCAGCATTGCTCGTGTTTTTTGGCTCGATGTCTTCTTGATAGACGAAAGAGTAGTTCCAGCACTTTCTCGTATGCGTGATACCTAGCCTCCACATTTTTGAATACGACCTAGCCAAATCATACTCCCAGCGCCCGAAAATTTTGTTATTTCCCGGCAAATTCGCGCTTAAATTTGCGATTGTGTAGTTGTCTTTTTTATACCTTTTTTCGTTTTCGTCGCCGAATTGATCGTAGGTATAAGCATGGCTTATGCTCGCGCTAAAATCAGAATTCGAGTAGTTTGCGTAGGTTTGAACCTTGCTAAAACTATCGTATTTGTGCGAGTATGTGAAACGATTCCCCAAATTTAGCCCATTTGCGAAATAAATATCAAATCTATGGTCGAAATTTCCCAGCTCTTCATCGTCAAAATCATAGCTTTGTTTAGCCGAGTGGCGGATAAATTTGCGCCCATTTTCATCGTAAAAATACTGCGTCATGCCAAGGGCGATATTTTCGTGCGTGTATTCTTCGCCAAGCTCGCCAAGGAAATTATCCTCCCAATACAGCGAATCTTGTAACCTTGCCAAGCGGGATTTGCGTAAATTTCCATTTTTTTCATCGTATTCGTATTGGTGAGATTTTAAAATTCTCTTATCAATCTCGCCCTTTTGCCAGCCAGGAATCCTTAAATCAGCCCTCCAAGTCATAGTATGATAAAAGCTCTCATACGCCTTGGCTAAATCCGTAAATGCTGAAAATTCGGTGTATTGATTGGCGTAAAATGTGCTTTTATCGGCTTCTAGCTCGCCATTTGCATAGTAGTATTTATCGCTCCAATCTATATGCGTCATATACACACGCTCGCTCACGCTAAGTCCCAAATAATCGCCCAAAAATCTATCGCTATAACCAAGCGGAATATCAAGCTCATATTGGCGCGCGGTAACGCCTTCTTGGCGGGTGAAATTTCGCGCCTTTAAATCCACAGAGTAGAGCAAATTTGGCACAAAGATATCATCGATAAATTTATGATATTGCGCAGTCGGTAGCTCTTGAACCGTATCGCGGTTTTGGAAGACGCTATCTTGGTTGAGCTTGCTAGTGTCGATATAATACCTGCCATAAAGCCCGAAATAATGGTCATCTGTCGTCAAATAATAATTTAGCTTAGAGGTTACTAGCGCGTTATCGTCCTCATCGACGCCGCCTTTGCTCTTTAAATCATAGTATTCAAGGTCGTTTAATTTCGTAAAGTCAATCCATAAATTTTCTTTGAAATTTCCGTCGATTAGGTATCCAGCTAGCTTGCTTCTATCGTATTCGATCTCGTATCCGTGGTGTTTTTCGTTTTTATACTCTAAGCGTTCTTGGGCGCGGGTGAAATTATCAAACACGCCGCCACGAATTTCGCCCCTTGAATACGGCGAATCCGCAAACCTAAATGTCCCATACACACCAAAACCACGGCGCGAACGAACCTGTGGATCTAACTGCAAATCCCAGCTATCATACGGCGCGAAATAAATCGGCTGTTTATAATACACGCCCTCATCGCCGATATATCCGCCCTCTGGTGGCAAGAGACCGGTTCTGCGGGTAGTATCAGTAGGCACGCCAAAATACGGCAGATAAAACACAGGCACATCGCCGATATAAAATCTAGGGTTGAAAAGGTGCAAGAATTTGCTCTCTTTATTTAGCTTGCCACTGCTAAATTTGATTTTCCAGTCTGGATCATTGACATTACAGCTAGATATCACAGAGCCCTTGACACGGTAATACTCGCTATCACTGCAACTCTCATCATTTTGCATCCAAAGCTCAGCGTCTTTATCCATCATAAAGGTCGCTTTGCCCTCTTGGGTATTGTTTTTCAAATCGATTTTAATGTATTCGGCTCTGGTGGTTTCGTTATCCCCACGCATAGCATTTACATTGCCAAAAAGCTCGATTATTTCGTTTTTTTCATCATAAGTGGCGCGATCGGCTGTAAGAAAATAGTCCTGTGAATACACAGTTACATTGCCTCTGGCTATGGTTAAAAAGCCGTTTCGCTCGACATTATCGGCGATTAACTCGACATTTTGCACCTTTGCGTTAAGCAAATTTGCCACTAATGCACCAAATGTTAATATTAAAATTTTACTTTTTTTCAATTTCTACCACCAAGGTTTTTGCTGCCAAATCCTGCAAACTCTGACGAAATTTCGTCCAAAATGCAAACAAAAATCCAATATAAAATGCTGTTTCACTAACAAGCCTAACGCCCGATCTAAACGCGCAAACGCCAAAGCTAAGCCTCTCGTTTTCGTCCCTTGCACTGATGACTTTTATTTTTAGGGCTAGTTTTCCCAAAGTCGCGCCATAAAAATATACAAATATCGCGTGATATAAAAATTTCACCATTACTAAATAGGGCAAATACGGCGCGATTGCGTTATTTAGCGCCATTGGGTCGCTTCCACTCATCTGTGAGGCCGCAAGCAAGGGCTCGGAAGCCACGCTAATGAGCATAAAGGTAAAAAGCACGCCCATAATCACCTCATCTAAAATAAAGGCGAAAATTCTCTTAGGAAGACTAGCAATCACCTACTTAGTCCCTAAGTGCCTGATATGCGATATCGCTTCGGTGTTGTTCGCCTTCAAATTCTATATTTTTGACTAATTCATAGGCTAAATTTCGCGCTTCTCTGATATTATTAGCTACACCCACACTTACCAAAACTCTTCCGCCGTCTGCGTAAATTTCGCCATTTTCTTCGCTAACGCCAGCATAACAAATGTGAGTGTTAGCTGGAATTTTGCCTAAATTAATCTTTGTTTTTGGCGTAGATTTATAAGGGTAGTTTTCGCTAGCACTTACGACGCCAACGGCGAATTTATCGCGGAGTTTGATGTCTGTTAGCTTGCCAGTGGCTGCATCGTATAAAATTTGGCTTAAATTTCCGTCGATTAAAGGCATCAAAACCTCGCACTCAGGGTCGCCGAATCTGACATTGTATTCGAGCACATACGGCACTCCGCCCACAATCATAAGCCCCACAAAAAGCACTCCACAAAACGGATTGCCGTCTTTTTTCATACCTCTTAAAGTCGGAGCTACGATTTCGTTTTCGACCCTTTTTATCAGGGCCTCATCTGCTAGCGGGCTTGGAGCGTATGCGCCCATACCGCCTGTATTTGGACCCTGATCGCGGTTTAGCAATCGTTTGTGATCTTGGGCTACTGGCAAAGAGACGAAATTATCCCCGTCGCAAATCGCAAAAAAGCTAAGCTCAAATCCGTCTAAATACTCCTCGACAACCACGGTTTTACCAGCGTCTCCGAAACTGCCTTTTAGCATTTCCCATGCCGCGTCTCTGGCCTCATCGTGGTTTTGAGCGATTATTACACCCTTGCCTGCACAAAGCCCGTCGGCTTTGACAACGACTTTTTCATCTAGGGTGTGGATAAATTTAGAAATTTCCTCGAAATTATCGCTGTTTAAAAATCTAGCGGTGCGGATAGCATTGCGAGCCAAAAACTCCTTCATATAGGCTTTTGAACCCTCTAAACGAGCTGCCGCTTTGCTTGGTCCAAAAATCACTAGACCTTTTGATTTGAATACATCGACAATGCCCTTTGTAAGCGGATCTTCTGGGCCTACAATCGTCAAATCGATTTTGTTGTCTTTCGCAAAATTTGCAAGTTCCTCAAAAGTTTTCAAATCCAAATTTTCGCCAAGTGCGCTAGTCGCGCCATTTCCTGGGGCAAAATATAGATTTGAAACATTTTTATCCTCTTTTAGTCTAAGTGCGATAGCGTATTCTCTGCCACCACTGCCGATGATTAAAATTTTCAAGGTAAAACTCCGTGTAAAAATAGCCCAAGTGAGCGTTGCGTGAAAAAGATTCGGCCTAAAACAAAGCCAATCTTGCAACTAGGACAAGCCCTTAGGTCGCAACCCGTAAGCTCAGAGCCTCAAACCGAGCCGCGTCACACCGGCAAATCACATCGTCGCCTACTAAAATATGTTAGACCCTCATAAATAACGCTGGCGCATCACCCAGGCAAGCGAAATTATATGTTTTTTTGCCTTAAAATACAAGCAAACACCAAATCCACACACGCTTTTATGTTTTGATTTTCGCTGATTATGGGCGTTGTAAATTTAGATAAAATTTTAGCCGTGCTATTTCCTATGCAAATCGCCTGATATGAGCTATCCCAGCCAAAATTTGAGATAAAACTTTTCGCATTTAGTGGCGAAGTAAAAATTATCACGGAATTTGTGGCTGGTTTTTGCGAAATGCTAGCTTTTTTGGGTCTGTTTTCATAGCCGATTATATGGGCTAAATTTACGCCATTTTCGTGCAAAATTTGGGGTAAATTTGACACTCTGTCTTTGGCACTGATATAAAGCACGCTTTTGCCCTTTAAATGCGTGGCAATCTCGCGCGCAAATTCGTCGCCATGGGAGTTTTGCGCTACGAAAATATTTTTGTATCCCTGGGCTCTTATCTCGTCAGCGCACGCCTTGCCAATGGCGTAAATTTGGATATTTTCATCAAATTTAATGCCGTTAAATTCCAAAGATTTTACCCCATTTTTCGATGTAAAAATAAGTGCGTCGAATTTGGAATTTATGCTAAATTTATGAAATTTTATCTCGCATAAATTTAGCCAAATCACCCTCTCATCGTCAAATTTAGTGTTTGAAACTAAATAGAGCTGCTCTTCTCGCCCAGCCACTTTTGCACACTCGCGATCTGTGCTAGCACGCTAGAACTGCTAGCCCCGCCGAAAGATTTCCTAGCGTCCATCGAAGCTTTTAGCCCCAAAAATGCAAGCGCATCAGGCGTGATTCGCTCATCGACCCCGCGAAGCTCTTCTGCGCTCATTTGGCTTAGATCCTTGCCCGCTCTCTCTGCTGCGGCTACGCATTTTCCGGTGATGAAGTGCGCCTCGCGAAACGCCACGCCCTTTTCTCGCACCAAAAAATCCGCCAAATCAGTCGCGCTTAAATGGCCACGCTCAGTCGCGCTTAGCATATTTTTTTTGTTAAATTTGGCTGTTTTTAGCATTTCATTTAGGATTGCAACGCTCTCCAAAATAGCTTTTACGCTATCAAACACGCCCTCTTTATCCTCTTGCATGTCTTTGTTATACGCCAGAGCAAGGCCCTTCATAACGGTTAAAAGCCCCATTAAATTTCCATAAGCCCTGCCAGTTTTGCCCCTGATTAGTTCGGCTACATCGGGGTTTTTCTTTTGTGGCATTATCGAGCTTCCAGTCGAATACGCATCGCTGATAGTGATAAAACCAAATTCGCTCGAACTCCACAAAATCAGCTCTTCGCACAGCCTTGAAGCATGCATGAAAAATAGGCTAATGTTAAATAAAATTTCAAGGGCGAAATCTCTATCGCTCACGCCGTCCATAGCGTTTTCCATAGGGGCATAAAATCCAAGCGCACTAGCCGTAGCGTGGCGATTTATGCGGTGTGGGGTGCCTGCAAGCGCAGCCGAGCCAAGCGGGCTGAAATTTCCGCGCTCGAAGCTTGACACAAACCTTTCATAATCTCGCTTAAACATATAAATGTAAGCTAGCAAATGAAAGGCAAGGCTTACAGGCTGGGCGTGTTGGAGGTGAGTGTAGCCTGGCATTAAAGTATCTGTGTGGGAGTTTGAAATTTCAAGCAAGGTTTTGATTAAATTTAAAATTTCAGCTGAAATTTCGCGGTTTTTTCGCATTACAAAACGCCTGAAATCAAGGGCTACTTGATCGTTGCGAGAGCGCGCAGTATGGAGCTTGCCACCGATTTCTTTGCCTACAATTTCGCTTAGGCGTTTTTCTACTGCCATGTGGATATCCTCATCGGCGATTTTCCACTCAAATTTCCCCTCATTAATCTCGGCTAAAATTTGTTCCAAACCAGATTTTATCGCGCTAGCTTCGTCTTTGGTGATGATTCCTGCATCGCCTAGCATGCTTGCATGAGCGATTGAGCCTGCGATATCGTCCTCGTAAAGCTCCCTATCGAACATGATCGAAGCGTTAAATCTCTCCAAAAGCTCGCTACTAGCCTCACTAAACCTGCCTTCCCACATTTTTTTCATCAATAATCCTTAGAATAAATTTATAATTTTGCGTTTCAAACTAGAATTTTTTGGCTCGTCTGTTAGATACAAGCTCACCACTTTGCCATTATCCGTGCTGATTTCGAGCTTGGCGCCCCGCTCGCCATTTACGCGCACCCTTAGCATATTTGTGGCGATGTTTTGGATTTCGGGCTTGTCGATTGCGCCATTGTAGCTGGTTTTGTAGTTTTTCACCTCATCGTTGCAGTCTTTTGGCGAAAAAAATATATCGTAAAATTTGCCGTTTTTTATGGCTAAATTCTCTCCACCACTGACTATAAAATAGTCATATTTTGGGGTTTGGGTAGTAAAATCCCAGCGAATTTTGTCCTGCCTTTCGCCCTGTTTATAGCTAAATTCCGCCGTGTAAGTAGCGTCGAATTTAAACACTTCCTTGCTAAAAAGCGCAAATTGTTTGTCGTTAAAACGCCTATTTGGATCGCTTTTTTTATCCAAAATTTTAGTATCTTTAATCTCCGCTCCCTCGCTATCAAATAGCCTAAATTCGAGCATTTCCACAGATTTGGCTTGGGGGTGAAATTCTATGCTAATAGGATTTGCTGTAATCGCGCACTCTGGCACGGGATCTGGAAGCTCATGGCTAAAAAATGCAAGTGCTGGCTCTTTGTTTGGATAATGCGCGTAAGGCGTGGTATTTAGCGATCTGGTGCGCTCGTAGTTTTCGTTTCGTATGGCAAGGCTTTTATTTTTGCAAAGCCCTATGATAAATTTGCCGTCCCCACTCTGGCTTTTTCCGCCACCGCAAATTTCCTCTAAATACTCATTTCCCATTTCATAGACATAGGCAGATTTTTCGCCCTGCTCATAGTATCCCACGCCAAGGAGATTTGCGTCAAATGTCAAAAACCCAAAACGATGATAAATCGCGCTTAATAGCCCATCAATTGAGGCTTTGATATCGTGGGCGTTGTAAGAGAGATTTTCTACAATCCCAGAGTTAAACCCTACCGCAAATGCGCGATCGCTTGGGGTTTTGCCGCTAAATTCAGCCCTTCCCTCGCTCTCATCATGGGTGATTTCATCGTTTGTAACGACATATTTGGCGTGATTTAGCGCAGCCTTGTCTAAAAGCGAATTTGGCGCAAATGGGTTTAAATTCGAGCTTTGGCGGATATAGTTTATGTAGTTTATCGGCGTATCATAAAAAGAAAAACCGCTTTTACTAGGAAGCGGTTCTTTTAAATTCGCAGGCTCGCCTTTGCAACCCAAAAACAAGCCCGCAGTGCCTAACAAAAGCCAAATTTTAAGCTTTTGGGCCGGCTTTTGCATACTCTACGCCCTCTTTGACATCTTCGTAGCGTTTGAAATTTTCTACAAACATTTTCGCTAATTTCTCGCGAGTTTTTGCGTATTCATCAGCATTTTCCCAAGTGTTGGCTGGATTTAGAAGTTTTGTCTCAACGCCAGCTAACTCTTTTGGAACGGCTAGATTAAATTTATCAAAATTTTCAAATTCGCATTTTGTGATACTTCCATCAAGGATTGCATTTATACAAGCACGAGTTGCCTTTATGCTCATGCGTTTGCCAACGCCATAAGCACCGCCGCTCCAACCTGTATTTACTAGATATACATTTACGCCGTGTTTGTCGATTTTCTCGCCTAGAAGTTTTGCATAAACTGTCGGGTGAAGTGGCATAAACGGCTCACCAAAGCAAGCACTAAAAGTCGCCACAGGCTCGGTGATACCGCGCTCAGTTCCTGCGACTTTGGCAGTATATCCGCTTAGGAAATAATACATCGCTTGTTCTTTTGTAAGCTTCGCAACAGGCGGTAAAACGCCAAAAGCGTCAGCGCTTAGGAAAATGATATTTTTTGGGTGCCCTGCGCTTAGGCTTGGTTCGTGGTTTGCGATATGCTCGATTGGATAGCTTACACGGGTATTTTCTGTCTTGCTAGCATCGGTGTAATCGACCTTGCCGTTTGCGTCAGCTACGACATTTTCTAAAAGTGCGTTGCGTTTAATCGCACCATAAATTTCAGGCTCTGAGCTTGGATCGAGATTTATACATTTTGCGTAGCAACCACCCTCGAAGTTAAACACGCCCTCATCGTCCCAGCCGTGCTCGTCATCGCCGATTAGCGCGCGGTTTGGATCAGTAGAGAGTGTAGTCTTGCCAGTGCCTGATAGTCCGAAAAATAGCGCAGTGTCGCCGTTTTTGCCGACATTTGCTGAGCAGTGCATTGACATTTTGCCCTCTAATGGTAGCCAGTAATTCATCATAGAAAAAATTCCTTTTTTCATCTCGCCACCATACCATGTTCCACCGATGACTGCGACATTTTCCTCGACATTAAAGATTACAAAAACATCTGAGTTTAGCCCGTCTTTGGCATAATCCTCATTTACGCATTTGCAAGCGTTATAAACCACGAAATCTGGGTGAAAATTTGCTAACTCATCATCGCTTGGGCGGATAAACATATTTTTTACAAAATGCGCTTGCCACGCTACTTCGGTTACGAAGCGCACGCTTTTACGGCTTTTTAGGCTAGCGCCACAATACGCGTCTTGGACATAGATTGATTTGTTTGAAAGCTGATTTTTGGCCTTTGCTAGAAGTTTATCAAAAAGCTCTTTGCTAATCGGTTGATTGATTTTGCCCCAGCTAATATATTTCGCGCTTGGATCTTGCTTTACAAAATACTTGTCTTTTGGGCTTCTACCTGTAAAAATGCCAGTATCTACCATAAAGGTGCCATTATCGCTTACCTTTCCCTCGTTTGCGCGTTTTTCGTGCTCGAAAAGCTCATCATAGCTAAGATTATAAAAAATTTCTTTTTCACCGCTAATTCCTAGTTTTTCAAAATCATTTGGAATTCTCATCTTAAATCCTTTTTTAAAAAATTATAAATAAGTAATTATATCGAAATTTGATTAACCTTTATTAGGATTGTGGAATTTGAAGTAAAATTATCGTTTTTGTAAATTTAAAAAGGGGCGAAACCCGCTAAATTCCGCCCCTGTGGTAGTTAAATTTAAAGTTATTTTAAGTGGATTAGTGGCTCGCCCGCATCGACGCTTTGACCTTGGAATACCAAAATTTCAGCGACTTCGCCGTCTCTTGGGCTTTCGATGTTTATCTCCATTTTCATAGCTTCTAGCACGACTACGGTTTGACCAGCTACGACTTTTTCGCCAGGTTTGACCAAAATTTTAAAGACATTGCTTGGCAGGCTAGCCACGATATCATCGCTATTTGCACTTGATTTCGCCTCAGTTTTGGCCTCGCTAGGCTCTGGCGCGCCAATGCTGACATTGTAGCTATCGCCATTTACTAAGACCTTATTTCCGCTAAATTCCACCGCATAGGCTTTGCCATTGACATTAATGTCAAATTTATCAGATTTTGCCTTTTTCTCACTGCCCTCGCTAGATTCTTTTGCTTCGTTTTTGCGGATCATTACCTTGCCCTCGCCTTTTAAGAAGGCAATGCCCTTTTCACGGCACGCAAGAGCAATAAATATATTTTCCTCGCTTGGCTCGATATTTTCATCTTCTAGCTGTTTTTTGGCATAAGCAATGCTCTTTGTCTCGTCCAAATCAGCCAAATCAACGGCATTTTTGGTAGTAGGCTCTAAGCCAAGCTGCTCGCTAGCTAATCTTACGACCTCGCTATCAGGGGCAACTGGGGTTTTGCCAAAGTATCCAAGCACCATTTTGCCGTATCCCTCAGCGATTTTTTTCCAGTCCCCAAACATTACATTATTAAATGCTTGTTGGAAATAAAATTGACTTACAGGAGTTACACTCGTGCCATAACCGCCCTTTTCGACGACTTCGCGCATAGCTTTGATGACAGAGGGGAATTTATCCATGATTTTGTTATCGCGCATCATTTGCGTATTTGCGGTTAGGGCACCGCCCGGCATAGGCGAAAATGGGATTATCGGACTTACCATTGTCGCTTCTGGTGGCAAGAAATAATCCTTCAAACAATCCTCCAAAACCTCTTCGTATTTTAAAATTTTCTCAGCGTCAAAGCCAAAATCAAAATTTTGCCCCTTTGTCGCGTGTAAAATCGTCAAAATATCCGGTTGGCTAGTTCCTCCGCTGACTGGATAAGCAGCTAGATCGATTCCATCGACGCCTGCTGCTAGGGCTGCTTGATAGCAAGCCACGCTAACGCCGGCTGTTTCATGGGTGTGAAGTCTGATATGAACATCGCCTCCTAGGAGTTTGCGCGCTCTTCTTACGGTCTCAAAAACCTTTTGTGGGCTTGAAGTTCCGCTAGCGTCTTTGAAACAAACGCTATCAAAAGGAATTCCAGCCTCTAAAATTTTGCGTAAAATTCCAGCATAAAATTCAGGATCATGCGCGCCAGAGCAACGAGGTGGCAAATCCATCATAGTAACGGTAATTTCGTGTTTTAAGCCATGCGCTCTAATACGCTCGCCACTATATTTTAAATTTTCGACATCATTTAGGGCGTCAAAATTTCGAATAGTCGTAGTTCCGTGTTTGGCAAAGAGTTTGGCATGCATGTCTATCATTTCGCGCGAACCAGTATCAAGCGTAACGGTATTTACGCCTCTGGCTAGGGTTTGCAGGTTTGCCTCGTCTCCCACGGTTTCGCGGAATTTATCCATCATCGCAAACGCGTCTTCGTTTAGATAAAAATACAGACTCTGAAATCTAGCTCCACCGCCAAATTCAAAGTGTCTAATCCCAGCCTCTTTTGCCGCGCTCACCGCTGGCAAAAAGTCCTTCATCGCTACACGCGCACCAAAGACAGATTGGAAACCATCGCGAAATGTAGTGTCCATAACATCAATAAATTTTTTGCTCATGCTAACTCCTTTAAAATAATTCTAAATTCTACAATTTCTAGCCTAAAAAAGCTTTTAATCCAAAAATTTCTGGATAAATCGCAAGGGCGAAAAGAACTAAAATTTGAAGCCCGATAAACGGCAACACTCCACGATAAATGTCTGTCGTGCGCACTGATTTTGGCGCGACGCCTTTTAAGAAAAATATCGAAAATCCAAAAGGTGGCGTCATAAATGATGTTTGTAAATTTACAGCGATTAGTATCGCAAACCAAACTGGATTTATATTCATCGCTTCGACTATCGGGAATAAAATCGGCAAAATGATATATGAAATTTCAACATAATCAAGGAAAAAGCCCAAAATTATGATGACAATCATAGTTAGCGCGATAAATCCCCACTCTTTGCCAGGAAGCGCGTGCATGAAATCCTCCACGACATAATCCCCGCCTGTGTATGAAAAAATCATAGAAAAGGCTGTTGCGCCCATTAAAATCATAAAAACCATGCCCGAAATTTTCACGCTTTGGCGAAGTGCGTCGTAAAGCAAAGAAAATGAAAATGTGCGGTATAAAAATGACAAAATTATCGCGCCCACACAGCCCACAGATGAGCTTTCTGTAGGGGTTGCGATACCGCCAAAGATAGAGCCTAAAACTAACAAAATCAGCACAAAAACAGGCACGACATTTTTTAGAGCATTAAAAATTTGGCGAGCTTTGGTTTCATCATCGATTTTAGGAAGCTCGGGCGCGCAGTCTTTTTTGGCATACGATATTATGAGGATAAAAACTATATAAAGTCCCACCAAAACGAGCCCCGGCACGATAGCTGCGGAAAATAGCTCGCCTACTGATACCGAAAAAACATCGCCTAAAATGATTAGCACGATTGAGGGCGGAATAATCTGTCCAAGCGTGCCAGAAGCTGCGATAGTGCCGGTAGATAGGGCTTTGTCGTAGCCGTATTTCATCATCACAGGCAGGCTAATAATACCCATAGCGATCACGCTAGCACCCACGATTCCAGTCGTAGCCGCCAAAAGCGCACCCACCAAAACCGTGCTAATCGCCACGCCGCCGCGAACCCCGCCGAATAAAAACGCCATTGACTCCAAAAGCCTCTCAGCTAAGCGCGTTTTTTGCAAAATCATACCCATTAAAATAAAAAGCGGAACCGCGATTAGAAGCTGATTTTCCATAATCGAGTAAATTCGGTTTGGCATAAGAGAGAAAAACTGATTGCTCATTTCGCTTATAGCCTCTGTGAAAACCTCGCTTCCCTCGGCGTATTCCCACGCCTCACTCACGCCATAAATAAATCCAAAAATCACCGCCACAGCCCCAAATGTAAAGGCTACCGGAAATCCCAAAAGCAGCATAAAAAGCGCTGCGCCAAACATTATAATCCCTATCATTACACAGCCTTTGCGCTAGAATTTTCGTCTAAAAATTCGCCGTGGTGGTTGTGGATTAGCGAATTTATATTTTTTATCAAAAACCCAAACGAATAAATAAACAAAAAGACATAAGATAGGCTAATAAATGATTTGATTATCCATAAATTCGTTAATCCGCCTGGATTTGGGCTGGATTCTTTGCTCTTGTAAGCTTCGAGCGCGAAATCTAGCGAAAAATACGCCACGAGCGCCACAAATGGCAAAATAAAAAAGATTGTGCCTAAAATATTGATAATCGCCTTTGTTTTGGGGCGAAATTTTTCATATAGCACATCGACCCTGACATGGGAATTTTGCTGTAAAGTATAGGTCGAGCCGAACAAAAACATCGCCGAAAACAGCCACCAGCTAATCTCTTGCATAGCCACAGAATTCGCGCTTGGAAAGAGATAGCGCGCAACGACATTGTAAAAAACACAAAGGACTAAAAGTGCTAAAAAAACAATGCTAAAAAAACCTAAAATTTTCGCAAAACTATCGAAAATTTTTTCTAAAATTTGGAGATTTTTCCTCAAATTTGAACCTTTTTGCATTAAATTTCAAAATAAACCTGCGATTTTATCGAAATTTAGCGCAAAAAATAATAAAATAACGAGCAAAAAAGGATAAAAATGGATTTAAAATTTAACAATAAATATTCTCGCAAATTTCTGCTATTTTGCGCAGTTTGGGCGGGTTTGTGGGTTTGCTTTTCATACTGCTTTTTGCAAAATTTCTTGTTTATGTATCCTGAAATTTTCAGCGCTAGGCTTAGGTTTGATCTGTGCGTTTTAGCTCTGGGCGTGATTTTTGTGGCATTTAGCAAGGAGGGCCTAAGCGCGATTTGTGGGTATTTTCTGTGGTTTTATGGCGCGCTTGGCGGGCTAATTTGTGCGAAAAGCCTATCGTATCTACACAAAGCAGTGCGCGCTAGTAGCGATATGGACGGCGTGATGAACTGCGCTGGGGCGAATAAATTTTTGAGTTTTGATTTAAATAAAATTTCGCTTTTTAAATCATATAATTCTTGCACTTTTGATATACCCACACCGCCTGCAAATTTCGGAATCAGCGGTATGCGCGCGAATTTAATTAGCGCCTATAATGATGGCTGGTATCTTTTTGTAAGCTCAAAAAGCCTAAGTTTGCCTACGCTTTGGTTTATTGTATTTGGGTTTTTTGCTTTTGTCTGTGTTTTGGGAGTGGTTTTGGGATTTATTAGGCGCAGGGGATAGCCCCTGCGTGAGAGTTACTCTACGATGATTAGAGCGTCTGAGCTGTAAATGGTCGATAGATCTTTTAGATCATTAAACCTCCAAACGCTAGTGCAAATCCCGTCGTAGCCTCTTTTTAGCAACATTTGCTTATCGGTTACAAATGAGTATGTAGCGCAAACATTATCTTTTACTTTGATAGGATTTGCAACACTTGTCATTTGCTTAAATTCCTGCGCATAAGCACCTTTTGCCGTGTAATACCCCATGAGATCGGTTAGCGATGTAGTGATGTTTTGCGCCGCTTTGACAATCTCTGCGTCATCTCTTGTAGCAGCTAGTCTAGGGATAGCTACCGCCGCCAAGATACCCAAAATAACAATCACGAAAATTAATTCGATCATTGTAAAAGCCTGTTTCATTTTTTATCCTTTGATAAAAATTTTGCAGGCGTATTTTACCACAATCTATAAATTTTTCGCAAATTCTACCATTTTTGATAATAAATTTATTGTATTTGCATCGACGACGATGTAGTGGTTATTTATCAGACTTTTGCCGTTATATAGCGGAGCGACACCTGTTTTGAGGTCGATTATCGCGCCGCCGCTTTGGTGGATTATAAAATCCCCAGCCGCGATATCCCACAGCGAACAATCGCTAAACCTACCATACGCACTCGCCCCATTTTCCGCCATTACGCAAAATTTCAGCGCAGAGCCATAGCGAGTAAATTCGAAGCCAAACTTCTCGCATAGCCCCATATACTTGCTTCCCTTGCCATGATGCCCTATCATAAAGGTCTTTGGCGAGCTAGGTTTGCGCTGAATTTGCGCGCCGTTTTTATACACCACGCCGCCGCCGTTCGAGCTAAATACATCCCCGCTCACAGGCGATGAAATCACCGACAAAATCGGCCTTCCGTCCTCTATCAGCGCGATACAAACGCAAAATTCGCCATTTCGCGCGATGAATTCCTTCGTCCCATCAAGCGGATCGACTAGCCAAAACCTCTTCGCGCTCATGCGCTCATCTGCGCTCATCACGCTCTCTTCGGAGCAAATCGCAATCCCACTGGGTGCTAGCGTGCTTACAATCGCATCATTTGCAGCCAAATCCGCGGTTGTTAGCGGAGATTTGTCCTCTTTGACATAGACATCAAATTTCTCATAATGCTCCATAATCGCCTTGTTTGCGCGCTTTGCCGCAACCACGGCTAAATTCAAAAGTTCATCTTTATTCATTTTCGCCTCCAAAAAATAAGCGGTAAGAATTGTTGTAATCGTAGAATTGAAAGATTTGTATTTTAGCACAACAAAGCTTTAAAAAAGCTAGATTAAATTTTAAGGGCAAAATTTATAAAATTTTTGCAAATTCAAGGGGCAAAAATGGAAATTTTAGAGAATTTGCGAAATTTAAGCGATGAAAAATACGCCAAATTTAGCGCGAAAATTCTGCCGGGAGCGCGAATTTTGGGCGTAAAAATGCCACATTTACGCACGCTTGCAAAGCAGATTTTGCGCGAGCAAAGCGAGGGCGAAATTTTAGAATTTATCCGCGCCAAGGGCGAATTTAGCGAAGAAATGACATTAAAGGCGATTTTGATAAATTCGCTAAAAATCAGCGAAAAAAATCGCATAAATTTGGCGCGAGATTTTATCCCGCGTATCACAAACTGGGGCGTTTGCGATACATTTTGCGCCAAACGCAAAAATGATTTAGAGCTTTGGCGGGAATTTACGCTTGGGTTTAGGGAGGCTAGGGGCGAGTTTGAGAAGCGGTTTTTTTATGTAAATTTGCTGGTAAATTTCGTAAATTCGCGGGATTTGGCGCTTTTGCTAGATACCGCGCGCGCTGAGCGAAGCGAGAAATACTATGTCCAAATGGCGGTAGCGTGGGCGCTGTGCGAATTCGCCGTGAAATTTGAGCGTGAAATTTATGAGTTTTTGCAGGGATATGAAAACGAAAAAATCAAAAATCTTGCGATTAAAAAAATTTGCGAAAGCCTGCGTTTCACCGAGCAAAGCAAGGCAAAATTTAAGGCGTTAAAATCCGCGAAATCCTAAATCTCGCGGAAAGTTAATTTATCAAAATTTCAAATTTCTTTTCAATCCTGTTTATTTGTTTCGCTGTCGTTTTCTAGCGCATTTACTCTTTTGCCGATGTCTTTGAGCTGCGAAAACTCTTCGATTAGGCGCGGTGCGTCATCTAGGCTAATCGCAAAAGTCCAAATATAATTCATCACCGTAAAAATATACCCAGCGTCTGTTTGTTTGAGCGCCAAAAGATAAGCCGCCAAACTAAACGCTA
This sequence comes from Campylobacter sp. JMF_01 NE2, assembly GCF_027737365.1. Lineage (NCBI taxonomy): Bacteria > Pseudomonadati > Campylobacterota > Epsilonproteobacteria > Campylobacterales > Campylobacteraceae > Campylobacter > Campylobacter sp. JMF_01 NE2. The sequence continues at coordinate 415,504 of NZ_JAOVTR010000001.1, forward strand.
GCGCACAAATCGAGCCTACGATGAGATAGCCGATCGCCTCGCGGTTCGAGATAGCTATGCGAATACGCGAAAGCAAATCGTAGTGGCGCGAAACGGCGATAGGGCTGCCTTTTTCTATGAGATTTACCTCGTTTTCGTTGCGGTTGTTTAGCTTCAAATAAAATCTATCGTTTTTGCGAATATATCGTGGCAAAAAGGGCGCTAAAACAGCGATTATGATTAGACAAAAGCTCGCTACAATCGGCTCGTAAAAATATAGCATAAAAACACTTCCCAAAATCGAAACCACAGATGTAAAAAGCATAGGAAAGGAGTGCTCGAAAAAATTTAATAAGATTTTAATTATAAAAAAGTATCTAAAATTTAACTATGCAGTTAAATTTTAGACAATGCAAAATTTATTTGTAGCGATAAGTGATTCTGCCCTTATCAAGGCTGTATGGCGTAAGCTCGACTTTGACGCGATCGCCCGGCATGATTTTGATATAGTGCATACGCATCTTGCCTGCGATATGGCACAAAATCACATGCTTATTATCAAGCTCGACCTTAAATGTCGCATTTGGCAACGCCTCGATTACATTGCCATCAATCTCAATGACATCATCTTTTGCCATTAAATTTTCTCCTTTTAATCTTTCAAGCTTTTGCTTAGAATTTCGACTTTGTTATTTACCACAGCCAAGCAATGCTCATAATGAGCCGTCCTAAGGCCGTCTTTGCTCGTCGTCGTCCATTTGTCTGCGCCCACGACTGGGGTGCCGTCTTTTTGGCAAATCATCGGCTCGATACAAAAAACCATGCCGTTTTTGATTTTGGGACCAGATTTTGGATTGTTGCCTTCTAAATAATTTGGGATCTCAGGCTCTTCATGCGGTTTTTTGCCGATTCCATGTCCGCAAAATCCATATAGTGGCACATATCCGCGCGCTCTGATAAATTGCTCGATAGCTAGGCATAGCTCTTTAAAATGCATGCCGACCTTTATCGTGTCGATAGCATGATACAGTGCGTCTTTGCTGCATGCGATGAGCTCTTCGTCTGATTTTGAAATTTTGCCAATCGGCAAAGTGCGTGCACTATCGCCGTAATATCCATTTAAGCGGGAGCCTAGATCAATGCCTAGTATGTCTCCCTCTTTTAGGATAGTGTTATCAGGTATGCCATGGATTATAACTTCGTTTAGTGAAAGACAAGCTGCGTTTGGAAAACCATAAAGCCCTTTAAATGCAGGATACGCGCCCTTGCTCGTGATAAAATCATCGATTTTTTTATCCACTTCTAAAAGCGTCATACCTGGCTTTATGAATTCTTCCGCATAATCAAGGGCAGCGGCGACGATTTTATTCGCCGCCCGCAAACCCTCTAAATCTTTTTGATTTTTGAGTAAAATTGCCATTTTATAGTCCAACGGCACTTAGGGTTTGGTATTTGTTCATATACACTTGCGCTTCGATTCTTCTCATAGTATCAAGTGCGACCGATACTACGATTAGCACGCTCGTGCCACCGAAATAAAATGGAACACCCATAAATTTGACTAGCAACCATGGAATAACGGTTACTAAACCCAAATAAATCGAACCCCAAAATGTAAGGCGAGATGCAACATCGTTTAGAAATGTCGCTGTGCCCTCACCTGGACGAATTCCAGGGATAAATCCACCTTGTTTTTTCAAATTTTCGCTGATATCTTTGGAATTAAACGCGATTGAAGCGTAAAAATACGCAAAAAATACAACTAAAATAAATGTCAAAAGATTAAAGAAATAGCTACTTGGATTGATAAAGTCAGCTACTTTTTGGACAAAAGAATTTGTGCTAGCAGTCAAAATCGTGCTAGGAAACATCAATACCGCACTAGCGAAAATTGGCGGAATAACACCGCTTAAATTTAGCTTGATTGGCACATAATTCATAATGCGTTTGTTTTGGTTCGCCATTAAAATTTTGCGAGGAAACGAGATTGGAATCCTGCGCTCGCCTAGCTCGACATACAAAATCGCCGCGATTGTAGCAAAAATAATTAAGGCGATTGCGATTAATTTTAAGATATTAAGTTCGCCGTTATTTACGAGCTGAACTGTGCCGCCGATCGCCGTTGGTATCGCGCTAACAATACCGGCAAAGATGATTAAGCTCGTGCCGTTTCCAACACCTCTTTGAGTAATCTGCTCGCCAATCCACATCAAAAGCATAGTGCCTACAAGCATAGAAATACACGAAATAAATATAAATTCGTTTGTATTTTCTGCCATGATAGCCTTCGCGCCATTTACGCCCGTAATGCCCTGCAAACCGATACTAACACCGATTGCTTGCACAAGCGCAATAGCGATTGTAGCGTAACGAATAATTTGCATATATTTTTGCATACCGTCGCGCTCTTTTTTTAGTTTGCCTAAATTTGGAAATGTAGCAGATAATAGCTCCATAATAATCGAAGCTGTAATGTATGGCATAATGCCCAGCGAAATGACGCTAAATCTTTCGACCGCGCCACCGCTAAACATATTAAACATACCAAAGGCATTGTCTTTGTTTGTATTGAAAAATTCTTTTATCACCTCAACATCAACGCCCGGCACTGGCACATAAGCCAGTAGCCTGAAAGCAAATAGAAAACCCAATGTAATGAGTATCTTGTTGCGAAGTGTTTTGTTCATTAGTTTTGTCCGCTAAATTTTACATTTTCGTCTTTTATCTTGCTAGCAAGATCTTTTGCACTTGCACCGATAAGTTTTACTACTTTTACAGAGCTAGACATTTTATGAACAGTTCTGATAGTATCAACTGTAATCTCGCTTAGCTCTTTTACAGCTGAAATTTTTTCTACATTGATTACATAAGGTTTTTCAAATCTTGAATAAAAACCAACTTTTGGTAATCTTCTTTGAAGTGGTTGTTGGCCACCCTCAAAACCTCTTTTTTCATGTGAGCCAGTGCGCGCAGTTTGACCTTTGCCACCGCGACCTGCTGTTTTGCCAAGACCGCTACCTTGACCACGACCTAGTCTTTTGGTGCTATGAGTAGAGCCTGGTGCTTTTTGAAGATTTTCTAATCCCATCTTAAATCCTTGTTAGTGTTTTAGCATGCTAAGAGCCTTCATTGTAGCTCTTACGACATTTGATGAGTTGTTTGAACCAAGAGACTTAGTCAAAATATCTTTAACGCCTGCAAGTTCTAAAACAGGGCGAACAGATCCGCCTGCGATTACGCCGGTACCTTCGCTAGCTGGTTTAAGTAAAATTCTACTAGCGTTATATTTAACCTCTACATCGTGAGTGATTGTCGAACCGTTTAGTTTAACCTCGATGATGTTTTTGAACGCATCATCTACGGCTTTTTTAATCGCGTCTGGAACCTCTTTTGATTTTCCAAAACCAAAGCCAACTAAACCATTTCTGTTACCAACAACGATTAGGGCAGTAAATCTAAATCTTCTACCACCTTTTACGACCTTTGTAACCCTACCGATATTAACGATTACTTCTTCGAATTCTTCTCTATTATATTTTTCCACGATAATTCCTTTGGTTTATAGTTTGATGCCGTTTTCGCGTAACGCATCAGCAAAACTTACAATCACTCCGTGATATAAATAACCGTTTCTATCAAAAAGCGCCTCAGAAATGCCTTTATCTTTTAGCTTAGCAGCCAAATCTTTGCCAAGGCTAGCAGCGCCTTCTTTGTTTGCTTTCACACCCAAAGTTTTACCGCTGGCAGCGCATATTGTTTTTCCCTCAACATCATCGATTACTTGCGCATAAACTGTTCTATTTGATTTGAAAATAGAAATTCTAGGGCAAGAGCTAGTGCCGGAAATTTTTGCACGAATTCTTCTTTTTCTCTTAATTCTTAGAGATATTTTTCTTTTTAATACATTTGCTGTCATTTCTCAACCCTTATTTTTTAGATGTTTTACCGGCTTTGCGGATAATATGCTCTTCGACATATTTTACACCTTTGCCTTTGTATGGCTCAGGTGGTCTAAATCCTCTAATCTCAGCAGCGACTTGACCAACTTTTTGTTTATCGTCGCCTTTGATTGTGATGATGTTTTTATCTACTGAAATTTCAATACCTGCTGGTGAATCGAAATTTATCGGATGAGAAAAACCTAGGTTTAGCTCTAAAACTTTGCCTTTCATCGCAGCTCTGTAACCAACGCCGTTGATTTCAAGCTGTTTTGTGAAGCCGTCAGTTAGGCCAATAACGATGTTGTTAGCTAGCGCACGGTATGTTCCCCAATACGCTCTGCTTTGTCTATCTTCACCTTTTGGTGAAAATGAAATTTGGCCATCTTCGATTTTAACATCGACATTGCCCTTTAAATCAAGGACTCTTTCGTTGTTTGCTTTTTTAAATTTTAAAGATGAACCATCGATTTTTACCTCTACTCCGTTTGGAATAGAGATAGGTTTTTTACCAATTCTTGACATAATTTTCCTTTTTATTTGTCTAGGGTATGACTACTTTTACGAATGGATACCACAATGCCATAAAAAGTAGAACTTTTTACCAAATAGTGCAAAGCACTTCGCCGCCAACGCCAGCTTTACTAGCTTCGATACCGCTCATAACGCCTTTGCTAGTGCTAACAACTACTGTTCCATAACCATTTTTAAATCTTTTGATCTCGTCTTTACCTTGATAAACACGGCGTCCAGGTTTTGAAACTCTTTTTACTTCGTTGATTACACTTCTGCCTTTTTCATCATATTTTAAAACAACATTGATGAATTTTTTGTTTCCCTCTTCTACTACATTGTAGCTCTCGATATAGCCCTTTTGAGCTAAAATTTTAAGAGTAGCCTCTACAACATTTGAGTGAAACAATTTAGCAGTGTCTAAGCGTCTCATAGCTGCATTTCTAATGCGGGTTAATCCGTCTGAAATAAGATCATTTACCATATCTACTCCTTCTTACCAGCTAGCTTTTTTAAGGCCAGGGATTAGACCCTCATTAGCCATTTTTCTTAAACATACACGGCAAATTCCAAAATCTCTATAAACAGAGTGCGGACGACCGCAAATTTGGCATCTTGTATATGCACGAGAGCTGAATTTAGCAGGGCGTTTTGCCTTAGCTATCATTGATTTTTTTGCCATATTACTTTCCTTTTGCGAAAGGCATGCCAAATAATTCTAGCAATTTAAACGCCTCTTTATCGCTATTTGTTGTAGTTACGATTGTAATGTTCATACCGTGAGTTCTTAGGATATTATCATACTCTACCTCAGGGAACATTAATTGCTCTTGCAAACCGAAGTTATAGTTACCGCGACCATCAAAGCCATTGCGTGCAACACCACGGAAGTCTTTTACTCTTGGTAATGCGATTGAGATAAGTTTATCAAAAAACGCATACATTTGCTCTTTGCGCAATGTAACCATAATACCGACAGGAAATCCCTCTCTGACTTTAAAACCAGCAACTGATTTTTTTGCATTTACAATAAGTGCTTTTTGACCTGCAATCAAAGAGATTGTATCAGCCATGTTTTGAAGCACTTTTTGATCTTTACCAGATTCGCCTACACCAACGCTAATTACGATTTTTTCAAGTGCCGGAATTAGCATAGGATTTTTTATATCAAATTCTTTTTGTAAAGCTGGTCTAATTGACTCAACATATTTAGTTTGTAATCTGTTCATAATCAACCCTCAACCAATGCGACATTTGAAATATCCATAGGCATTTCTTTGTTTGTGAAACCGCCACTTGGATTTTGCTCAGTTGGTTTAACAGCTTTTTTAGCTATTTTACAACCCTCAACTATAACTTGTGATTTTTTAGGGAAAACAGCTTTTACAACGCCAGTTTTGCCTTTATCATCACCTGCGATAATTTTTACTTGATCGCCTTTTTTAATCTTAAATTTCACTGCCATTATAGAACCTCCGGAGCCAATGAAACGATTTTCATAAAACCGCCGTATCTGACTTCTCTACCGATTGGGCCAAAAATACGAGTGCCAATCGGCTCTTTTTTTGCATCCAAAATTACAGCTGCATTTTCATCAAATCTAATCAAAGAGCCATTTCCTCTGTGAAGCTCTTTTTTTGTTCTAACGACGACGGCTTTTACAACTTGACCGCGTTTAATCTTGCCATTTGGTAGAGCTTTTTTTACAGAACAAACTATAATATCGCCTACTGTTGCATAGCGGCGTTTGCTACCACCCAAAACTTTAATACACATAAGTTCTTTTGCACCGCTGTTATCAGCTACTGCAAGTCTTGTAAAACTTTGTATCATTATTCAACTCCTGTTTTCAAAACCGCTTTTAAGCGAAATGTTTTTTTCGCACTAAGTGGTCTGCACTCAACTGCTGATATAGTATCGCCGATTTTGACGATATTGTTCTCGTCATGGATAAGATATTTTTTAAATCTTTTGACGATTTTTCTATATCTTGGGTGGATAACTCTTCTCTCTACCAAAATAGTAGCAGTTTTATTGCCCGCTTTTTTTACGACTACGCCTTGAATTTCTCTTTTAAATGCCATAACTCTATCCTTATTTTGCTTTTATAGCAGTATTGATTCTAGCGATATCTTTTTTGATCGCACGAATTTCATTAGGATTGCTTAACTGCATTGTTTTAAGCTTTTGCTTAGCCGTAAATAAAAGCAACTTATTATCTTTTAACATCTTATTTAGCTCAGCTAAATCTTTATCTTTCAAATCAGTATATTTCATTTTCGCTATCCCTAGTTACAATTTTTGTTTTGAAAGGTAATTTGTGGATTGATAGCGTAAGAGCTGCTCTTGCTTGCTCCTCACTTACACCAGTCATCTCGAAAATCATTCTGCCTGGTTTGATATTCATTACCCACTCTTCTACACCAGCTTTACCTTTACCCATACGAGTTTGTAGAGGTTTTTTAGTAAGTGGTTTATCAGGAAATACCTTAATCCAAATTTTAGCTTGGCGATTTACATAGCGAGTCATCGCGATACGAGCTGCTTCGATTTGGCGTGAATTAATTCTACCTGCTTCAACAGCTTTGATACCAAAATCACCAAATGTCAAAGCATTACCGCGAGTTGCGTAGCCGCGATTGCGACCTTTCATCATCTTACGATATTTTGTTCTTTTAGGCATCAACATGGCTATTTACCTCTTCTTGTTCTGCGTGGTTTTTTAGAAGCTTCTTCTGTTTTTTCAGCTTGAATTCCTTTTTGCAAAATTTCGCCTTTGAAAATCCAAACTTTAATACCGATATTTCCGTATGTAGTATGAGCCTCAGCAAAACCATAATCGATTTTTGCTCTTAGAGTGTGAAGTGGAACGCGTCCCTCTAAATACCACTCTGTGCGAGCCATTTCAGCGCCACCTAAGCGGCCAGAAACTGAAATTTTAATACCTTTTGCGCCTGCTTTTTGCGCACCTTGAATTACTTTTTTCATAGCGCGTCTAAATGCAACCCTGCGCTCTAATTGCATAGCTACATTTTCAGCTGCCAAAAGTGCATTAGCGCCGACTTTGCGCTCTTCTTTGATGTTTAAATTCACATCTTTATTTACTAGTTTAACAACTTCGGCTCTTAAATTCTCTACTTCGCCACCTTTTTTACCGATGATAACACCTGGGCGAGCTGCAACGATAGTTACGCGAACTTTTTTAGCTGTTCTTTCAACAAGAATTTGGCTAATTCCTGCGTAATAAAGTTTAGCTTTTAGGAATTTACGGATTTTGTAATCCTCGCCGATGTTTTCTGATAGTGTTGATTTAGCAGGAAACCATCTTGATTCCCAGTTTCTATTGATACCTAGTCTTAAACCAATCGGATTAACTTTTTGTCCCATACTACGCTTCCTTACTTGGTTTTGCTACTTCAACGCTAATGTGTGAAGTTGGCTTTCTGATTCTGCTTGCTGTTCCACGAGCGCGTGGTCTAAATCTTTTTAGAACAGGACCAGCATCTACGCGACAACTTTTTACTATAACTTCCTCTGGTTCAAAACCGCCATTAGCAACTGCGCTTGAAATAGCAGTAGCGATATATTTTGCACCACGATTTGGAGTGAATTCCAATGTAGCAAGTGCAAATTCAGCGTTCATGCCTTGAACTTGTTTTGCGATAAGTCTTGCCTTAGTCGGTGAAAGGCGAACAAATTTGATAGTTGATTTACTCATTTATTTCCCCTTATTTACCGATTTTCTTTTGAACTGAGCCTTTGTGGCCTTTGAAAGTTCTAGTAGGAGCAAACTCACCTAATTTATAACCAATGTGGTGTTCTGTAACATACACTGGGATAAAATTTTTGCCATTATGCACATTAAATGTTAGTCCAATCATATCAGGAACGATTGTGCTGCGTCTTGACCAAGTTTTAATTGGTTTGTTATCGTTAGCAGCCTTTGCAGCTACTACTTTTTTCATTACATGATCATCTACGAAAGGACCTTTTTTAAGCGATCTAGCCATTTTTATTTTCCTTTCTTTCTAGAAATTATAAGCTTATCACTAGCTTTTTTACGACGAGTTTTCGCACCTTTTGTAGGTTTGCCCCATGGAGTAACTGGGTGACGACCTGAATTTTTCTTGCCTTCACCACCACCGTGTGGGTGATCTACTGGGTTCATAGCAGAACCTCTGGTTTGTGGGCGAATTCCTCTGTGGCGATTGCGGCCAGCTTTTCCTAGAACGACATTGGCCCAGTCTTCGTTACCAACAACGCCGATAGTAGCCATACACTCAGCCAAAACTCTTCTCATCTCACCGCTTGGCAAACGAAGAATTACATATTTTTCCTCTTTACCCATTAGTTGAGCATATCCACCAGCTGATCTAGCCATTTGAGCGCCTTTGCCAGGTTTTAGCTCGATATTGTGCAAGATAGTTCCCACTGGGATACTTTTCATTTTCATTGCGTTGCCCGGTTTGATATCTAGTCCAGCCTCAGCAGAAGCAACGACATCGCCTACATTTAATTCATTTGGTCTGATGATATAGCGTTTCTCGCCATCAGCATAAGAGATCAAAGCGATTCTACAATTTCTGTTTGGATCGTATTCGATAGCCTCTACTTTACCTGGAATTCCAAATTTTCTTCTTTTGAAATCGATAATTCTGTAAAGTTTGCTAGCACCAGCTTCTTTATGGCGGCTTGTAATGCGACCATTATTGTTTCTACCAGCAGCGGCTGGGATTTTTACAAGTAGGCTTCTAACGCTTGCTTTTGCAGTGATATCATCGCTGCTAAGGCCTGTCATAAATCTTCTACTTGGAGTATATGGTTTGTATGTTTTAATCGCCATCTTACGCCTCCGCATTTTCTAGGGTTGCACCCTCTGGAAGTTTGACATAAAATTTCTTTACATCATCTCTTACGCCTAATCTTCCTCTAAATCTTTTAACTTTACCATCTTGGCGCAATGAATTTACTTTTACAGGCACGATGCCAAAGTATTCTTTCAAAACGCTTTTTAGTCCATTTTTAGTCATTGACGGACTTGTTTGGATAACAACTACGCCACTTTCTTGTAGGCCAAGAGACTTTTCTGTATAAAGTATAGTTTTGATATCTGTTATATCTGCCATTTTAGTCCTCTTTCACCAATGTTTCAAATGCAGCTTTTTCGCATACGATTGAGCTATATACTGCAACCAAATAAGCATTTACTTCGCTAGCATCAACTACATAGCAATTTTTCAAATTTCTGTATGCTAAAAGTGTTTGTGCATCTAGCTCGTTTTTAACGATTAAAGCATCTCTTACACCTAGTTTTTCGATAAATTTAGCAGCGTCTTTTGTTTTGCCGCTTTCTACGCTTAGGTTATCGAAAACATAAAATTTGCCCTCGTTTGCTTTTTCGTTCATAGCAAATTCAAGCGCAAGGCGTTTTTGTTTTTTATTGACTTTTTGCTCATAGTTTCTGTTGTTTGTCGGACCAAATGCAACCGCACCACCAACCCAAACATTTGTTCTAGTCGAACCAGCTCTTGCACCGCCACGACCTTTTTGACGCCATGGTTTTTTGCCACCACCGCTAACTTCTGAACGACCTTTTGTTTGTGCCGTATTTGCACGAAGTGAAGCAAGGTAAGATTTTACATATAAATATAAATTGTGCGAATTTACCTCTGCATATTTTGCAGGAAGCTCGATTTCGCTAGCTTTTTCTAATTTTTCATTAAGAACGCTTACTTTACTCATTTTACTATCCTTATTCTGCCCATTGCACCATTAAATCCTGGGATAGAACCTTTTACTACCAAAATTTTATTCTCAGCATCGAAGCTTACTATCTCGTTTTTAGCAGTGATTGTCTCATTGCCTGTGTGACCTGCCATTCTCATACCTGGTTGGACGCGACCTGGCCACTCGCAGTTTCCGATAGAACCTGGTCTTCTGTGGAAGCGTGAGCCATGAGCTGCTGGACCGCCAGAGAAACCGTGGCGTTTGATAACACCTTGGAAACCTTTACCTTTTGAAGTAAAAGTAACTTTTACGATTTTAGCTGAGCTTAATACTTCTGTGCTTTGATCGCCGACCTCAGCATTTTCGACATTTAGTGTCGCGAATTTGTTAAATTCTTTGCTTAGGCTATATTTTTTCTGAATTCCTGCGATAGATTTGTTGTATGCTTTGCCGTTAGCGTAAGCTACGATAGCTTGCTTGTCGTTGCATACTTCGCAAATTTTAGTATTAATAAGCTTTAAAAGCGTTACAGGCGTGCTTTTGATGCCGACTGTTCTACTCATGCCTATTTTTTCTACGATATATTCCATACTTTAACTCCTTATTTGCCCATCGCATGAACTTCGACATTAACTTCTGGGGCTAAGTCAAGTTTAGTTAGCGAATCAACTGTATCAGGGGTTGCCGCTACGATATCTAGCATACGAGCGTGAATTCTCATCTCAAACTGCTCTCTCGAATCTTTGTTAATGTGTGGAGATTTCAAGACTGTGTAGCGTTTGATCTTCGTAGGCATTGGAACTGGACCTCTCACATCGGCGCCTGTTCTCTTGACGGCTTCTACAATTGCCGCAACTGTGCGATCTAAAACCCTATGGTCATAAGCTTTTAACTTTAACCTGATTTTTTGCATCTGCTTTCCTTAAAAAGAACTTGTCACAACGCGTGACCTTTTGCCTTAAAAACAAAAGACTGGGATTATATGAAAAAGGCAAAATTTTGTCAAGAAATTCGGTGAATTTTATAGAATTTTTTCCTTTTTATAAGGAAATATTCTGAAATTTAGAGCAAAATTTTTTAAATTTTAAAATTTTGTAAATTTTGCTGAATTTATTTCCTTTTAATAAGGAAAATTTTAAAATGCGTTTTATGCAAAATTTAGAATATTTTTATGACAATCCGCCAGAAGAGGCGAAATTTATAGCTAGAAAAACCTCCATTGATACGCCCAAAACTATACTTTATGGCGCGCTTGGGGCTGGGAAAAGTTTGATTTTGTTTGATTATATTTCAAATTTCAAAAAGGGCGAATTTTTGTATATAAATTTCGCGGATTTGCGCTATGAATTTTTAAATCTAAGCGATGAATTTGATAAAATTTTTAAATTTTTAGAGCAAAATTCGCAGATTATCGCGCTTTTTTTGGATAATTTAGATGAAATTTCGCCGGGCGAAATTTCGCATTTGCAAAATTTGCTAAACTCTGCCGCCTCGCAAAATTTGCAAAGCATTATCATCTCAACGCGCAAAAGTAGCTTTGAGCTAGCAAATTTTGCAAAGCTAAAAATTACGCCACTTTGTTTTGAGGAATTTATCGCTTTCGATAAACGACACAGCGAGATAAACGCCATTATTTCGGCATTTTTCTCACAAGGCGGTAGCGTGGGTGGCTCACTTTTGCACCACGCAGCAAGCATAAATTCCGAGCAAAACGCGCTAAAATCGGCTCTAAGCGCAAACGAGATTAAAATTTTAAAAGAGTGCGCGGCTTTCGTCGCAGCGTCATTTAGCGCAAATAAAATTTATATGAGCTTAAAGGAAAAAATCCGCATTTCAAAGGACAGCGTCTATGCCGCCATAGCGAAATTTGACGATGAAAATTTCATAAATTTTATCCCAAAATTTGGCGATGAAAAAGCGGCGAAAAAGATGTTCTTTTCGAATTTCAATCTCAAAGAAATTCTCGGTTTCAAAAAGGATTTTGTGAAAAAATTTTTAAACGCCGTGTATTGCGAGCTGGCAAATTTAGGCGCACCCATTTATTACACCAAGGATTTGGATTTTTACCTGCCGAGCCGAAATTTAGGGGTTTTGGTCGTGCCATTTAGCGCGAGTGAGATTGTGTTTTTGAGATTTAAAAAGCTAATTTTGGAGCTAAAACGGCTCAAAATCACGCGCCTTGCCGTGATCTCCATGGCAAATACAGGCGCGCTTGAAATCGAGGGGATAAAGTGCGAAGTCGTGCCGTTTCACAGCTTCGCACTTGGGTTGTGATTATCGAGTAATAATTTTGCCCTTAGTTTGTGCGCCCTTAATATCGATAACTTTGCCGCTATTTCGTGCAAAATCCCTACATTTTTCATCAGTTTTATTCATTTTTATTTCAAGTTCGCTTTTGTTTTTTACATCAAAATCAACGCAAACTACGCCATCTACCTTAATCGGCAACACGATTTTTGTCATATTTTGCGCCATCTCATCGAATTGTCCGTTTTCTAAAAAATACTTGTAAAAATGGTTAATCGCTAACACAAAATCATTTTTCGCATCACCTATTTGCGAAGCTTGCATTACAATAAAAACAAAGCACAAAATCAAAAATTTTTTCATTTTTAATCCTTAAAATAAAGTCCGTGATTATACAACTTTTAAATTTTATTTTAAAATTTCGCTTACGCAAATTTTGAATACTGCGCCGAAATTTTGCCTTTTATTATAAATGCAAAATTTTGCATTTAAATGTCATTGCGAGGAGCTGTGAAACAGCGACGAAGCAATCTACAAAGCTAAAATAAATAGTATAACAAATAGCAGAATTTTAATTTTCATGAAATTTTAGAATTTCAAATTTTGCCATTTTTGCGGTTGGTAATTTATGCTTTGTAGATTGCCACGGAATTTTGCTGGCGCAAAATCCCTCGCAATGACACTTAAAAGCAAAATATAAATTTCCCTAAACCACTTCGACAATGGTGCAAATTTACTTCGATTTGTCATTGCGAGCGCGAAACGCCGAAGCAATCCACGAGCTAAAAATTCACAGACACTAAATTCGCCGCCATTGCGAGGCGCAGGTTCCGTGCGCAAATTAACTATGTTTTAGCGCCAAATTCTACTGTCCGTAACGCCTAAAATGTATGTGGAACAATCCAAGTATCTGTGTAAATCGTAACTTTTGGCATTTTACTCTCCTTTATTTTTGATTTTTATCGTTAAAAATGGTTTTTCATTTGGCTTGACAACTCGACTATAAGTAACCCCTGAATTATTAGAATTACTAGAAAAATGAAGCGGTGTTTTGTAAATCAATATTTTCATATTTACACCTTGAATTTTAGAAGATTCTGATACATTTTTCATTATTTGTTCTAATTCTAAATTATTAAATCCATAGATATTTAAAACATATTCTTCCAAATCAGTTACAAAACCACAACTATACATCCAATTTTTATCTGTATTTTTTATCTCGGTATGTAAAATTTTACTTGCCTTTTCATTTGGCTCTGTTCTACAAAGGTCGCCACAGCCCGCAAGCCCCATAGCCACGCAAACCACAAAGCCAAATTTAAGAAATTTTTTCATTTTAATCCTTGATAAATTTATGAAATTTTGAAATTTTAAGGCAAATTTGGCGCAAATTTTGCAAAATTTACGCCAAATCAAATTTAATAAACCGAAATTTCGACCAAATTTCCGTCTGGATCGTATAGATACACGCTTTTCATCTTGCCAAGTGCGCCGGTTCGCTCCACAGGTCCTAGCTCGATCATAGCGCCACGAGAGGTGATTTCGCGCGCGATTTCATCGATGTCCCCTTGCGCGATTAGGCAAAAATCAGCCGAGCCGTAGGTTTGATTTTTCGCTACGGGTAGAAATTCGGCTAGTTTTTGGTGGATATTGATTTTAGAATCTCCGAATTTCACCGCCATTTTGGCGCCGTTTTGCACGATTTCAAGCCCCAAAATTTCGCCGTAAAATTTCAGCGTCGCCTCTAAATTTGCGCTTAAAATCACAAAGTGATCGATATTTTTGATTTTCACGCTAGCCCTTTACGCGATAAAATCGCCGTCGAAAAGGTGTCTGACATCGCCTGATATACACGCAGTCTCGCCACGCATTTTTACGCCGATTTTTTCGCCACTCACGCACGCCATATTTGCGTTTTCGCTCAGATTATAGTGCGCTCTGCCCGCGATATATGCGCTAGCTATGCCAGTTCCGCATGATAGCACCTCTTTTTTCGCGCCGTGTGCGTATGTGCGCACCCTAACCCCTGTGTTACTCATCTCAGCATAACTTACATTGGCATTAAATTTCTCGCTAAACTCGGTAGCTAGGGTGTGGTTGTATGCGCTCAAATCTTTGACAAAGGTTACGACATTTGGCATACCGACCTCGTATAAATACCACATGTGGCCATTGCTCATAAATCCCTCGCCAAGGCGATTGACATTATCAAACTCGACCTCGACATTTGCCGTGATTGCGCGGTTTGAGCCCATGCCGTAAATTTGACCAAAATTTGAATCTCGTTTTTTTGTGCCAAAACTCACGCTTCTGCCTGTGTCAAATCCGCGAATTTCGCCGTTTATTACATTGGCGTCGTTTTTAAATTTCACATTTTTGCCAGATAAAAATCGCTCGTAAGCATACATACACACGACCATTGCGGCGTTTGCGTTTATCGGGCTTCTGGTGCCGTCTGGGTTGTAAAACTCCACAATGATATTATTGTCGTTGCTTCCAGGGGTTTTTTGGTTGCTTAACGAAATAAATCCGTTGGCTCCGATACCCTCTGCACGGTTGCAAAGCACCCTAGCTAGACTGCCACGCTCGGCACTTTGTGAAAACTCAACTACTACAAAATCATTTCCGCATGCGTTATACTTTGAAAAATTCAATTGATCTCCTTTAAAAATTTTTTCACATTTTTTTCAAGTGTTATTTTATCGCTAACATTTTCTATAACAAAATTTGCGTTTGCGCGCTTAAATTCGATATCTGCTTGCAAACTAACGCGAAGCGTGGCTTGCTCACGCGTTAGTGCGTTTCGCTCCATAATGCGCTCTATAAGCAAGTCGTGTGGGGCATATACGACTACGATTTTATCGAATTCATCGTATTTTTGGCGCTCGAAATACAGCGGAATATCGGCGAAAAACGGCTTATTTAGGTGTTCTAAAATTTCAGATTGTCTTAGAATTTGATCTTTGATTTTTGGGTGCAAGATTGCTTCTAGTTTGGCAAGCTCTGACTTGTCGTTAAAGACCAAATCGCCTAGCTTTTTCCTGCGGATTCGCACGGATTTGCCGTCTTTTATGATGTATTCATTGCCAAAAATTTTTGAAATATCTATCCAGGATTTATCCAATAGCTGGTGCGAGATTTCGTCTGCGTCGATGATTTGATAGCCCAAATCACGCAAAATTTTACTAACGCTAGATTTGCCAGATCCTATCGAGCCTGTGATTACATAACCATTTTTATATGCCATTTCACACCCCTTTATAGCGTTTTTATGCAATTTTAGCTAAAATAATTTAATTTTCTAATAAATCCAAAAAAAGGAAAAACCGTGATTAGCTACAAAGAAGCAGGTGTCGATATCGACGCAGGAAATGAGTTTGTGCAAAGTATAAAACCCCTAGTCAAATCCACAATGACCCCAGGCGTGATTGGCGGAATTGGCTCATTTAGCGGTGCGTTCGCGCTACCAAGCGGGTATAAAAAACCAGCGATTTTGGGCGCGACAGATGGCGTAGGCACCAAACTTCGCCTAGCAATCGACACAGACAAGCTTGACGGCGTGGGTATCGATCTAGTCGCAATGTGCGTCAATGACCTCATCTGCAACTTCGCTACACCGCTATTTTTCCTAGATTATTACGCTACGGCAAAACTAGAAATCGCAAGCGCAAAACGCGTAGTAGCAGGTATCGCCGAAGGCTGCAAAATGGCTAAGTGCGCGCTAATCGGCGGCGAGACAGCCGAAATGCCGTCGATGTATGAGGGCAAAGATTTCGATTTGGCTGGTTTTGCCGTAGGAATAGCCGAGCAAGACGAGATAGATCGCACGAAATTTGTAGAGCGTGGCGATGTTTTGATTGCACTTCCTAGTAGCGGTTTGCACTCAAACGGCTTTTCGCTAGCGCGCAGAGTAGTTTCTGAGCTAGGGCTGAAATTTGACGAGAAAATCGGCGAAAAAACCCTAATCGACACGCTTTTAGAACCGACTAGAATTTATGTAAAAGAGTTTTTGGCTTTAAAAGATAAAATTCACGCCTGCGCGCATATCACAGGTGGTGGTTTGGTAGAAAATCTGCCTCGTGTATTCCCTGCTGGACTTGGTGCAAAAATCGAGAAAAACGCAATCAAAACGCCTGAGATTTTTAAAATTTTAGCCAAAAAGGTAGAAGCTAGCGAAATGGAGCGCACATTTAATAACGGCGTGGGTTTGGTGTTAGTCGCACCGAAGGCTAACGCTGATTTTGTGTTAGCTAACACTGACGGATATGTTATCGGCGAAGTATGCGAGGGAAATGGCGTAATAATGGCGTAAATCACGCGCTAACAAAGGCTAACAAATTTATGAAAAATTTCGTTTTTTGTTTGGTTTTGTGTGTTAGTGCGTTTGCTAACACACAAATTTCTCAGCTCGAAAAAAAGTGCGAGGCTGGGAATTTAGATAAATGCTTTGAGTTGGCGACAAATTTAGAAAATAGTTGCGATAAAACCAAAAATTTTGAAGTTGGCGCAAAAGCCATAAAATACTACGAAAAAATATGTAATTCGGATGAAACCTTTTTTTATGGCGCTTGCCTGAGGTTAGCGGGTATTTACATAAGAGGCAATTGCACACAGAAAAATTCAGCAAAAGCACTAAAATATCTAAAACTATGTTGCGACAAAGAGCATGCCGATAATGCTTGCAGTGTTTATCAAAGAGGTTTGGCATCAGTCGAACATTTCAGAAGCAGGTGCAAAAACGGAGATAGGGGAGCCTGCGAGCGGCTAAAATCAGAGGGATATTAAATTAAATTTTGGCGAAATTTTAAAATTCCGCCAAATTTCAAACTATTTTGCTAGATCAAAAATCTCTTTCACAGCTTTTGCGTCGTATTGTGGTAAGCCCCATTTTGGCGCGTCTCGCACGATGATTTCCATGACTTCGCCTACATTGCTATCATCAATTTTAACCTGGCTAAGTTTAGTTGGTGTGCCAACCTTATCAAACCACGCTTTAAGCGCGTCAATTCCAGCCTCTGCGCTATCAAGCCCAAAAATCTCTTTGGCGAAACGAGCAAATTTGGCTTCATTATTTTTCTTATACCATTTCATCCACGCTGGCATTATTACGCTTAGCCCCGCTCCGTGCGCACAATCGACCACCGCGCTCATTGCGTGTTCTAGCATGTGATTTGGGTAGCTATAACCGCTCACGCCCACATAAGTTAGCCCATTTAGCGCCATTGTCGCAGCCCATGCGAAATCGCCCCTAGCTTCGTAATCATCAGGGTTTTTAAGCAAAATTTCGGTTGTTTTCATAACGGTTTTGATGTTTGCTTCGATATACATGTCGATGATTTCAGGGTGTTTTGTGGCTGTGAAATAGCCCTCGATTGAGTGTGCGATGATATCGCTAGCCGAATACACCAAATACTCAGGCGTTACGGTAGCTTGAAGCTCTGGGTTTATGACTGAAACTTTTGGGAACAAAGCTGGACCGTCTATGCCAAATTTTTGCTTTGTCGCTTCGTTTGTAACTACGCCGCCTCTATTCATCTCAGAACCAGTCGCGGCAAGTGTGATAATGTCAAAAATCATAAGTGCTTTTTGAACCTCTTTTGCGAAGAAAAAGTCCCACACATCGCCCTCATAGCACGCTCCTGCCGCGATTGCCTTACAGCTATCTAGCACACTTCCGCCACCGATTGCTAGCACGCTATCTGCGCCGAAATCTTTCGCGATTTTCACGCCCTCATGGACTTTGCTAAGCACTGGATTGCTTTTGACCCCGCCAAGCTCAGCGTATTCTATGCCGTGCGCTTTGAGCGAATTTATGGCTGTATCAAAAAGCCCAGATTTTTTCACTCTATCGCTTCCATAGACGACAAGCGCCTTTTTCGCGCCGTATTTTTCCATATACTCGCCGATATTTTTCTCTTTGCCCTTGCCAAATTCGACCTGCACAGGGTTTTTAAAACTGAAATTTTCCATAATTCTCCTTTAAAAAATTTCGCACATTATAACCGAATTTACAAAATTCTTATAGACAAATTTTACAAATTTATTGCCTAATTCTGCAAAATTTAAAATTCTTTGCTAAAATAAATCAAAATTTCAAAAGGGGTAAAAATGAGGGATAAAAACAAAATTTTAGATGAAATTGCAAATTTTATTGATAAAAATTATCCAAATTACGGCATTATAGATACACAAATCGAGCAGATTAAATTTTACCGCGCGGACGAAACTACCGAGTTTCGCAGCGGAATTTACAAGCCTAGTATCTGTATCGCTCTACGCGGAAACAAGCTAGTGAAATTTAATGGCAAAGAGTATTTTTATAATAAAGACCAATTCATGCTCACCCCTACTCACATACCGATTTCGGGCAGGGTTACACAATGCCCACTTTTGTCAATTATTGTCGAATTTAAAGTCGATGATTTGGCAGAGGCGATCAAAAACATAAATTTCACCCCGTCGAAAAAAAAGCTAAAAGAGAGCCTGTATGTGAGCAAAATCGGCTTCGATTTGGCTGATTCTATCGCTAGGCTGGTGCATTTACTAGAACGAGGTGGCGCGCACAGCGAGTATTTGGTAAATCTATCTATAAAAGAGGTTTTGTATTCGCTGATGAGTGGCGATGAGGGAGCTGCGAATTTCTTATACAAATTTATCCTAAATGGCACCATGCAAAACCAAATCGCACACGCTATCAGCGAGATTTCAGCGCATTTTAACGAAGCGATAAATATGAGCGATTTGGCTGAAAAAATCGGCATTAGCGTTTCGTCTTTTTACCACAATTTCAAAAAATTTACCGCCCTTTCGCCGCTAGAATTTCAAAAGCGAATTAGGCTAGAAGAGGCGAAATTTATGCTGCTAAATACCACAACTTCGGTCTCGCAAGTGGCGTTTGATGTGGGCTATGAGAGCACGAGTCAGTTTAGCAGAGAATACGCGCGCATGTATGGACTGCCCCCAAAAGCGCATATCCAAACGCTAAAAGAATTGACGCTGAGCTAAAATCGGTGTGATTTAAAATCGTATAAAAAAAATGGTGTCAAGAGAGAGACTTGAACTCTCGACCTCCGGCTTATGAGACCAGCGCTCTAACCAGCTGAGCTACCTTGACACATTGTAGGAAAAATGGAGTTTATCCAAATTTTACTTATATAAAATTTAAAAAGCGCAAAATTTTAAATATAATTTATGCTAAAATAGCAAAATTTCATTTTCAAAGGGAAAATATGGGCGGTTTTACTATTTTTTTAATCATTGTTGCCGTTTTGATTTTTAGCATTATTGGGATTTATAACTCTTTGATTGCCAAGAGAAATCAGGTCGCAAATATCGCTTCTAGCGTCGATACACAGCTTAAAAAACGCTACGATTTGATCCCAAATTTACTCGCCTCTGTCAAAGCCTACCTAACGCACGAGCGCGAAGTATTGAGCAAAATCACGGCTTTGCGAAGCGAAGCGATGAGCGCCACAAACGATGCGCAAAAATTCGCCCTAAACGCCGAACTCTCGCGCACTCTTGGCTCACTAAAAATCGCTGTGGAAAACTACCCAGAGCTAAAAGCCAACGAAAATGTCCTTCACCTCCAAGCCACGCTAAGCGAAGTCGAAGAGCAAATCAGCGCAGCCAGACGCGCTTACAACGGCGCAGTTATGGTGTATAACAACGCATGCGAAATGTTTCCCACAAACCTCATCGCTAGCTTTTTTCACTTCAAAAAAAGCGAATTTTTCGCCGCCGATGAGAGCGAAAAACGCGCGCCAAATTTATCAGAAATGCTAAAATAATGGAAAAAATTTTAAAATTTAAAAACGAAGAAATTATCCAAAATTTAGAAATTTTAGAAACCAAACGGGCAAAAATCGCTAAAAATTTACGCATTTTAAAGGTAGCTTCCTTTGCGCTCATTTTCGTCCTGCTCCCCGTTTTGCTACGATTTGTGCCTGATTTGCTCATTTCTAGCATAATTTGCGTTTTTGCCTCGCTTATGTTTTTTAGTATTTCGCACGCTAGGCTTATAACGCCCTTTAACGCGCGCTTTAAGGACGAAATCCTAAGCCTAATCGCCAAAGACGAAAATTTAAGCTACGAGCGCAAGAAATTTTTCGAATTCGCCGAATTTAACGCGCCCGGGTTTTACGAAAGCGGTTTTAGCGTGTATAGGGGCGATGATTTTTTCGCTGGCGAGATCGAGGGCGTGAGGGCGCAGTTTTGCGATATTTATCTTGCCAAACAAACACAAACAAACACTAACCAAAAACAAACGCCCAAACTAACAACCCTGTTTTACGGTATAACGCTCATAGCCGAATTTAACCAAAATTTCGCCTCCACGCTCCATGTCATCGACACTAACGCCAGAGCTAACTCACACCTAAAACGCGTTAGTATGGATAACGCTGAGTTTGAGCACTATTTCCGCACATATTCAAATGATCCTATCAGCGCGCATTACATACTAACGCCCAAATTTATGGAGCAGCTGATCGCACTTAGGGATTATTTCAAAGCTCCACTTAGCCTAGCGTGTGAGGGAGGTAAAATTTGGCTATATATCGCGCTTGGTAAAAACAGCTTCGAGCCAAATATTTCATACCCGCTCCTTGGCGAAAACTCCCTAGCCGTCACGCTAAAAAAGGAGTTGGAAAAATTTAAAATTTTGGCTAAAATTTTGAAAAATAATCAAAAAGCATTTGTGGAGAAAATATGAGTATAGTATCGTTTGAGCTGAAAAAAAAGACGATTTTAGAAAATGAAGCGAGCGCGAAAAAACGGCTAATTATCGTCGTTTGCGTAGTTTGTGCGCTGGCATTTTTGATTTTAAGTGGCGGATATTCGCTGAAATTTAAAATCATTTTGGGCTGTTTGATTGGGATTTGCGGGATTTTGGCGCACTCGTATTTTGACAAAAACCAAAAACAGCACTTCTCAGCCCTGCTTGACAAGGCGTTTGACAATGAAATTTTGCTCTGGATCGCCAAGGAAACTGGGCTTACTTTTAAGCCCTTTGGCGCATTTTTTTTAGAGGATTTAAGCTCGCTTCCGATTAAAAAAGACGCTAACACATGCGTTTGCAAACGATCACTAGTAGGCAAAGTAGGTGAAATCGAGGCGAAATTTGGCGACGCCGCGCTAACACGCACTAACAAACGAAAAAAAAGTTTGCTCGGACTTGATAAATTCGAGTGGGGGCGCATAAATGACGGCAAAATTTACACTGGATTTATAGCGAAATTTGACTATCCGCTCGCCTTTGCTAGCGATTTTTCGGCGATTGGCAAGGGTGAGTTTATGCTCCAAACCCCGCATCTCAAACTCCAAAAGGCAAATATCGCCAAGTCCGATATTTTCGATATTTACGCTGGCGAGAATTTTGACAGCGAGGTTTTAAAAGACGGCAAAATCCTAACCACGCTCGAACTCATCAGCATTAGCCTAAACTCCCCAGTGCAAATGCACGCTGTGAGCAACTCCGTATTTATCGCGGTTTCGAACGACACGCTCTTTACTCGCATAGACACGAACCAAAACGCAAATGTGATTTTAAGCATAAATATGATGATAGAAATCGCGCGAAATCTCGCATCCTTCGCCACTAGCGAAATCAAAGCGAGCGAAGAGCCAAAGATTACGGCTTTGCTAAACGAAATGCGCTCTTAGCGAAATTTGGCTTTTAAATTTAGGGTAAATTCGAGCGCTGAAATTTAGCCTTCTAATTTCACGGCAAATTCGCCAAATTCGGCTTTTGTGGCAGTCGCTAAATCGTTTGGATTTAGCCAAATTTGTTTGCCCCGAATTCCAGCGCTAACGCAAATTTGCGTTTGTGTTAGCGCGCGTGAGTCGATAAATGTGCGAAAGTGCTTTTTCATGCCAAGTGGCGAGCAACCGCCCCTAACATATCCTGTGATTTTTGTTAGCTCTTTTAAGCTCAAAAGCTCTGCTCGTTTGACTTTTGCAATTCTAGCTAACGCCTTTAAATAAAGGCTTAAATCACCTTGCAAACACGCCGTGATATATTCGTTTCCGCACTCGCAAACTATCGTTTTATAGACCTGCTCGATAGGCTTTTTGCACGAATTTGCCACATGCACAGCGTCAAGGTTGTTTTCATCTACTTCGTATTCAAGTATTTCGTAATGAATTTTCAGCCCGTCAAGTATGCGACAAGCGTTAGTTTTTTCTATTTTTTTGGACATTTTTAAGCCTTTTATATTTTTTATCTGCAAATCATAAAATTTAAATTTTTTTTAGCTCAAAGCAATATTTAAACTTCCAAGCAATATCCATAAACATATTCCAAAAAATAAATTATCTGCAAAAAATGAAGATAATTTTTTAGAATTTTCTTTTCCACTTGTGATAGCCACACCAAATAAACATATAAAATAAAACAAACTTAAACCTATAAGACAAAAAACAATTGTAAATCCTATAACATTTGCTTCTCTTTCAACTATAAAAGGAATTATAAAAACTGGAATATGGATTTTTGCAATATTTTTTAAAAATCTAATAATATTTTCTTTACTCATAGATTGTCTTGTATCCTTAAAATTTATAAATTTAAACGGCGTATGCCGACGATTTTGCGTGTTTTCGAGTGTTTGCGAGTGAGATAAGGCTGTTTTGCCTATCGAACGAAGCAAACACGACGAATCACGCAAAAGCTAGGCTGAATTCAACCTAAATTTATGAATTCAAAAAATCAATAACGAATATTTTCTTGTTTCAAAAAATCTCTCAGATCGTCATACTCGCTACTATCCAAATATCGCCATTTGCCCGGCTTCAAAGTCCCTAGCGTAACCCGCCCAAATGCCGTGCGTTTGAGATCTACCACTTCTAGGTCAAAATACCCAAAAAATCGCCTTAGCTCTCTGTTTTGCCCCTCGTTTATGATAGCTTTGATTTTGGTATATCCACCACTGCTTGGCATTATGCGATACGCCAAAAATGGCTTAAATTCCATTGATTTGATTTTGCTTTTGGCGTGAGCGCCCTTTGTGGCGTCGTCCGCGTAAAAGCCCTCTTTTATGGCTGTTACGACTTCGTCGGTTACTTCGCCTTTGACTTTTAAGTAGTATTCGCGCTCGATGTCGCTTTTCATGAGTGCGGTGGCGATAGCAGGGGCGTCAGTTAATAGCAAAAGCCCTTCACTGGCAAAATCAAGCCGTCCGATACTAACAAATTTAGAAAATCCGTTTGGCAAGCTGTCATAAATCGTCTTGCGACCGCGATCGTCTTTTTTGGTGACTAATTCGCCCTTTGGTTTGTGATAGACAATCACGCTAAATTCGGTTTTTTTCTTGACCAAACGCCCATTTATACGGATTTTTTCTTCGCCGCTGACTTCGACAAACTCACTAACAACTCGCCCGTTTATGCTAACTTTGCCGTTTTTGATTAGCTCGTCGGCTTCACGGCGTGAATAGCCCGTGTTGTGCGAGATAAATTTATTTAAACGCATTTTTTCCATTTTACAGCCCTATGTTTTTAAGGTCGTGGATATGCACGGTGCCGATTGGGGTGCCGTTTTCGTCCGTAACGGCAAGAAGCTGAATTTTGAATTTTTCTATCATTTCAAGTGCTTTTGAAGCTAAAATTTTCGAATTTTCAATGGTTTTTGGCGATTTTGTAGCAAATTTAATCGCGCTTTCTTCAAGGCTAAAATTCTCGCTCATCAAAGCCCGTCGCAAATCTCCGTCGCTTAAAATCGCCGTTAGTTTGCCGTTAGCGTTAGTTAGCAAAACGGTGCCTAGTTTGCCGTGCGTCATCGCATTTATGGCTTCTTTTAGACTAACACTCTCACTAACAATCGGCAAATCGTTAGTTCGCATGACATCGGCGACTTTTAGGTAAAGGCGTTTGCCAAGACTTCCGCCCGGGTGGAAGTTTGCGAAATCTTCTTTTTGAAATTTTCGCTCACTCATTAAGCACACGGCTAACGCGTCTCCTAACGCTAATGTTAGCGTGGTAGAAACCGTAGGCGCAGCCCCAAGCGGACAAGCTTCTTTTTCGATTTTAAGACTAATAAATTCGTCGCAAATTCGCCCCAAAGAGCTATTTTTGTTACTTGCCATTGCGATGATTTTTA
Organism: Campylobacter sp. JMF_01 NE2; assembly: GCF_027737365.1. Classification (NCBI taxonomy): domain Bacteria; kingdom Pseudomonadati; phylum Campylobacterota; class Epsilonproteobacteria; order Campylobacterales; family Campylobacteraceae; genus Campylobacter; species Campylobacter sp. JMF_01 NE2. Next base: position 440,008 of record NZ_JAOVTR010000001.1, read on the forward strand.
CGCCAAATCGCTTAATGTGTGGCAAAATTCGAACCAGCTCTTCGCTCTCGCCACTAAAACTAATCGCCAAAACCAAATCATCTTTGCCGACCATACCAAGATCGCCGTGCAGGGCTTCTGTGGGGTGCATGAAAAAGCTAGGCGTGCCTGTGCTTGCCAAAGTAGCAGCGATTTTCGCGCCGATATGTCCGCTTTTGCCCACGCCTGTTACGATTAGTTTGCCTTTGCACTCTAAAATCAAATTTACAGCTCTCTCGATTTCATCGCCGATAAGCTCTGCGTGGCGTAAAAGCTCGCTACCTTCGAGCCTTAAAACCTCTTTTGCGTTTTGTATAATGCCCATAAAATGCCCCTTACATTAGGTAAATAACCGGCACAATTGTCGGATATTTTTTCGTTTTTCTAAAAATGTGCTTTCGCACGGCTTGGCGAATTTGCGACTCTAACACGCGGTTATCAAGCAAAATTTCGGTTTTCATATTTGCCAAAAACTGCTCGATTAAGCCTTCCATATCCTTGGTAAAGGCAGATGTTTGCGACTCTGCGACAAGCCCGTAGGTAATGACGCGAGATTTGATAAGCTTTTTGGCTGTTTTGTCGATTTGAGCGATGATTACAGCCACGCCAGCGTCGGCCAAATTTTGCCTGTGTTTTACGATTTCATCGGAAATTTGCTTATTGATTTGATTGTCAATGAAAACCTTGCCAGTTTTGACGGTTTTGACCCGTTTTAGGTATTTTTCGCAAATCTCCATTTGATCGCCGTCGTTCATCAGATAGATATTTTTCTCATCAATCCCGCATTCTATCGCAGTTTCGCGGTGTTTGACTATGTGGTTATACTCGCCATGGACTGGTAGGAAAAATTTCGGCTTGATTAGGCGAAGCATTAGTTTTTGCTCCTCTTGGGCAGCGTGTCCGCTGACATGGATTTCGCTGAAATCCTGATACGCCACCTTTGCACCGCTTTTTAGCAAGAAATTTAGCACGGTTGAGACGCTGTTTTCGTTACCTGGAATCGCCTTTGCCGAAATGATAACTTGATCAGTTGGTTTGATTTTTATGTATTTGTGCTCGTCTGTGGCCATGCGATACAGCGCGCTCATAGTCTCGCCCTGAGAGCCTGTGGTTACGATTAAGACCTCATTATCAGGGTATTTGCTGACCTCATCTGGATCGATGAAAATTTTACGATCAAGCTCGACATAGCCTAGCTCCATTGCCGTAAATAGGTTTCGCTCCATACTTCGCCCTATCACGCAGACCTTGCGGCCGTATTTCACACCGCGCTCGATCGCCTGATAGACACGGTGGATATTCGAGCTAAATGTGCTCATAATCACGCGCCCTTTCGAGCTAGCAAAAATGCCGTCAAATGTCCTGCCTACTGAATTTTCGGATTTGGTAATGCCGTCTCTGTGAGAATTCGTGCTATCGCTCATCAGTAGCATTACGCCACGATCGCCATAATGCGCCAAGCGGTTTAAATCGGTCGGATAGCCGTCGATTGGGGTGTGATCGATTTTAAAATCGCCCGTGTGGATAATCGTGCCGGCCTTTGTGGTAATCGCAAGCGCGCTAGCGTCGATAATCGAGTGCGTTATGTGGATAAATTCGACCTCAAAATCGCCGATTTTGTAAATTTTGCGCTTTTGCACTGGGCGGAAATAGCTTCGCTCCGCCTTTAAGCCATGCTCTTCAAATTTGTTTGAAATCATACCCAAAGGTAGTGGCGTAGCGTAGATTGGGAATTGAAATTCCTTGAAAAAATACGGCATTGCGCCAATGTGATCTTCGTGCGCGTGCGTGATGATGATACCTTTGACTTTGTCAGCGATCTTGCGAACATAGCTAAAATCAGGGATCAAAATATCCACGCCAGGCATATTATCGTCCGGAAAACTCATACCCACATCGACGATAATCGCGCTCGTAGCGGTCTCGAAAATCGTCATATTCGCGCCAATCTCGCCAAGTCCGCCAAGCGGAGTTATGCGGATAGTCTCAGCCGAGCTCGCATTTTTTAGCGGATAGAGCCTTGCTTCGTGCATGGCCTTATTCGCCGCGATTGCCTCGTCCATAGCCACATGCCATGGCTCGGTACCGGTTAGGCTTTTTGGCATATTTGTCTTGCGTTTAGAGCGTTTTTTCTTTTTAGCGCCCTCTTCTGAATTTGGGCTTTGCACGGCTGTTTCGCTAGCTAAATTTTGCGCTTTTTCGCTTTTTGATTTTTTATTTTTTTTATTTTCGTTTGCTGGGGTTTTTTGCTCGTCTTTTTGATTTTTGCTCTCATCAAACGATTTTTTTAAATTTTCCCTGTGTCTGCGGCGTCTATTTACCTTTTTTAAGCGCTCAGGGCCTGTAAAATCAGAGTTTTGCGCTTGGTTGTTAGTTTTTTTCTCTTCCATTTTTCACCTTTAATTTTTTAAAAATATCTAAAAATAAGGCGAAATTTAACTCGTGCGGTCTTGTGTTTTCAAAAATTTCTAGTTCTTCGAAAATTTGGGTTATATCTGATTTGGACGCAATTGCGCTTAGATTTTTGGCTAGTGTTTTTCTAGGAGAGGCGAAACACACTCTCAAAAACGCCTCAAATTCACGCTTTTGCTCCACGCTTTGGAAAGGATTGCGCGTCTTTTCTATCCTCATCACGGCCGAAATGACCTTCGGAGCTGGCTCGAAAGCGTGTGGAGGCACCTCGAAAAGATACTGCGCCCCGCCACAGAGGCTAGCCAAAACCGAAATCGCGCCAAATTCCCGCTTCCCAGAAACTGCGCAAAATTTCTGCGCGACCTCTTTTTGCACCATTACGACCAAACCCTCACACAGCGGGTCTTCAATGGCTCGCAGGATTATATTTGTCGCGATATAATACGGCAAATTCGCAACCAAAAAATATGGTTTTTCGCTAAGAGAATTTTCCCAAATTTCCAAAACATCGCCCAAAACCAGCTCCAAATCGCGGTTTTTTATCTCTGTGGCGAAATTTTGGCACAAAATCTGATATAAATCATTATCAATTTCGAAACTTTTTACTTTATAACTCTTTAAAAGATTACGAGTTAAATCACCCAAGCCAGGCCCAATTTCTACGATATTTTCAGCATTTTTGGGAATCGATTGGATAATTTTGTCTAAAATCAAACTATCTTTTAAAAAATTTTGTCCGAATTTTTTCTTTGCAACTATCATCGAGAGATTTTATCCAATTTTTACTTATAAAATGGTTATATAAGCGAAATTTGGCTAAAATTTACAAAAATTTTAAAAGGCAAAATTTTGAAAACATTTGCAAAACGAATAATTCCATGCCTAGATGTGCAAAATGGGCGTGTGGTAAAGGGCGTAAATTTCGTAAATTTACGCGACGCAGGCGATCCTGTCGAAATCGCAAAACGCTATAACGACGAGGGCGCAGACGAGCTTTGTTTTTTAGACATTACGGCTAGTTTTGAGAATCGCGACACTATCGTGCATGTGGTCGAAAGCGTGGCAAAACAGCTTTTTATCCCGCTAACCGTGGGTGGCGGAATCCGCAAAATCGACGATATTTCGCGACTTTTGGATGTGGGTTGCGACAAGGTCAGCCTAAACTCATCGGCTATCGCAAACCCAGGTTTAATCGACGAAGCAGCGAAAAAATTTGGCTCTCAATGCGTCGTCGTGGCAATCGATGTCAAACGAACTGGCGAGGGCTACAATGTCTTTGTCAAAGGTGGCAGAGAGGATACGGGCCTGGACGCCTACGCGTGGGCAGAGGAAGTGCAAAACCGCGGTGCAGGGGAGATTTTGCTCACTTCCATGGACTGCGACGGCACCAAAAATGGCTTTGATTTAGAAGTCACGGGCAAAATTAGCAAAATGCTAAAAATCCCCGTCATCGCAAGTGGCGGTGCAGGAAATATGGAGCATATTAAAGAAGCCTTTGAGTGTGGGGCTGACGCGGCACTAGCGGCGAGCATTTTTCACTTCGGCGAGATAAAAATCAAAGATTTAAAAGCCTATCTTTTGCAAAACGGCATAAGGGTTCGAAGTTGATAGTGTGCGCAGGAAATGGCGAAGAATTCGACTTCGCGCGCGCTGTCGGCGTGGGGCTCGTGGATTGCGCTGTCAATTTAACCAAAATTTTAGCGAGCGAAAAACATAGCGAAATTTTGTTTATAGGCAGTTGCGGTCTATATGGCGAAGGTAAAATTTTTGATATTTTTGAGTGCGAAACGGCCACAAACCACGAAATTTCCGAGCTTTTAGGCTATTCATACAGCCCGATTTTTGACCCAAATGTTTCATATGAAACATTTTGCAACTCATCAAATTTCATCACCACAGACGAAATTTGCGCGCAAAAATTCGCCACACTCGGCTACAAAATCGAAAATATGGAATTTTACTCTGTCGTCAAAGTCGCCGAAAGTTTCAAAATCCCAGCTCGCGGAATTTTCGTCGCGACGAATTTTTGCAACCAAAACGCACACGCAGATTTTTTGAAAAATCACGCAAAAGCCAAAGAAATATTAGAAAATCACTTAAAACAAAAAGGAATAATTTGAAAAATATCCTAGATTTCACACTTGATGAACTATCCGAGCTTGTAACGCCAAAATTTAGAGCCAAGCAAATTTACGAGTGGATTTACAAAAAAGGTGTTAAAAATTTCGACGAAATGCTAAATTTACCAAAGGAATTAAGGGCAAATTTAAGCGAAAATTTCTATTTAGACCCTGTAAAATGCGTGAAATGCGAAGAGAGTATCGACGGAAGCAAAAAATATCTTTTCGAGCTAAAAGACGGCAAAACCATAGAAAGCGTTTTGCTTCCTATGAAAGATGAAGTCGCCGACGAAAACGGCAAAATTTCACGCCATGCAAGATACACAATCTGCGTTAGTTCGCAAGTTGGTTGCAAAATGGGCTGTGCATTTTGCCTGACTGCCAAAGGCGGATTTGTGCGAAATCTCACAGCAGGTGAAATCGTAGGACAAATTTTATACATAAAAATCGCAAACCAAATCCCTTACGAAAGACGCGTAAATGTCGTATATATGGGTATGGGCGAACCGCTTGATAACCTAGCAAATGTCTCAAAAGCTGTGCAAATTCTAAAAGAAAATGACGGCTTAGCTATCGCTCCGCGCCGCCAAACTATCAGCACTAGCGGTCTTGCCACGCAGATAAAAAAACTTGGCAAAATGGATTTGGGCGTTTTACTAGCCATTTCACTTCACGCCGTAACCGACGAGCTTCGCGCTAAGCTAATGCCGATAAACAAAGCCTACAACATAGCTTCGGTTATGGACGCCGTGCGAAATTTCCCCATAGATATGCGAAAGCGAGTGATGTTTGAATACCTTGTCATGGGCGGCGTAAATGATAGCCCTAGCGACGCAAAAACCCTTGTAAAGCTACTTCACGGCATAAAAGCAAAGGTAAATTTGATATACTTTAACCCGCACGAAGGAAGCCCGTATCTGCGCCCAAGCACCGAAAATATGGTGAAATTCCAAGATTATCTCAGCGCGCATGGCGTAACCTGCACGATTCGCCAAAGCAAAGGGCTTGACATAAGTGCTGCGTGCGGACAACTCAAAGAAAGAAACAAAAATGAGCACACTTGATATAATCGAAATTGTTTTCATCGCCATTGTCGCAGTTGTAGGCATTGGCGGAATTTTGTTCGTAGTTTTGAACGAGAAAAAAGAGTAAATTTGCGAATTTAAAATTTAAAAATTCGCAAATTCTTTGAGCTTATCTTTCGCCACAATCTAAAATTTCACCTTTATATTTTAAATATTTTACTTCACTATTAGGGTATGCTTTCATATATGCGCTACTGCAATTTGTCCAGCCAAGTCTTGGGTCAAAGCAATGAATTTCTTTATTTAAAATTCTAACGCTTATCAATCTATCTTGTTTATTATACACAGAAGCATTGTTTCTCAAATCATTTTTTGCATTATCATCAAGTTGCGTGTAAATCGCAGGCGGATATTCTCCTTCATATCTTTCATCTTTGCCTTCAACCTGTCCTAATACACGGCAATTTACCATAGTTCCTTCGCTAAGTAAAACGCTTTTAGCTTCATCATTTAAATATATGTCTGAGTGTTTCGGTGGCGGAGTATAATTACAACCAGCCAAAACAAAAGATAAAACTACTCCATAGACTAAGTATGATTTTTTCATAGAAAATCCTTTTAATGAAATTATTGAATACAATTCAATTCCCATATTTTACCCCCCCCCCCCCCCTAAAATTTGCTTAAATTTGCAAATTTTAGCTGATTTGGCTACTGTTTTTTCATAATATCAATCAGTTTATCAAATTTAGGAATTTGTAATAAATACAGAATTTATTGAGGCAATATTTTTATATCCGTTTTGTTTCAAAATTTTAACGCTTTCAAAAACTCGCTTTTAAAATCAGCCTTTGTTTGAATATCATAAATTTTCCCGTTAAATTCGAAGCGCAAATTCGCTGCATGTAAGCAAAGCCTAGAAGCGCCTGTTAGATTTATCCGCTCACTCACGCTTAATTTCTCGTCCAAAATCGCTTCGAAAGTCGCCGTGTCAGTCCCGTAAAGTGGGTCACCTAAAATTTTGTGTTTCACATGAAACAAATGCAAACGAATTTGATGCTGTCTTCCGGTAAGCGGCACGGCTCGAACCAAAGTCGCATTAAATTCGCTAAAATATTCTATCGGATAAATCTCGGTTATCGCCTTTTTGCCATTTTCGCAAATTCGCATTTTAATCATTACTTCGTCGGTTTCTAAACTCTCGCTTATTGGCTCATCGATTACAAATTCTCGCTCTACTCTCCCGCTCACCAAAGCAAAATATGATTTTTTCACTGCCCTATTTTCAAAAAGCATTTTCAATGCATTTAAACTAGCCAAATTTTTTGCGACCAGTATCACGCCGCTTGTCTCTTTATCGAGCCTATGCACGACCGCCGCAGAGCGACCGTAAAGCGACCAAATTTCATCATAAAGCGAATATTTGCAATGCCTGCCATTTGGGTGGCTTAGCACTCCGCTAGGTTTGTCAAAAACGGCAAATTCTTCGCATTCAAAAATCGCGCGCGCTCCCTTCGGCTCACATTTATAATCTATCAAAAAAATCTCCCCATTTGCCACGCTGTTTTTTGCCATTACCACGCCTGAGCCGTCCAGCACCCTGCCCTTGTCGCAAAGCCTTTGAGCGCTTTTCATATCGTGTCCCAAACCCAGCAAAATCTCAAAAATTCGCCGATTCGAAAATTCGCCTAAACTAAATTTCTCATACGCCATATTAACTAAGTTTTCAGCCCTTTTTTAATATAATTTTGGATTATATCAAATTTCAAATAAAGGCACAAAAATGGTAGAGCGATACGCACGAAAAATTATGAAAGACAAATGGACGCAATTTGCCAAATACGACGCTTGGCTAAAAGTGGAGTTGGCAGCAGTCAAGGCGTGGAACAAGCTTGGCTTTATCCCGGATAGCGACTGCGAAAAAATCTGCAAAAACGCTAAATTTAGCGTCGAACGCATAGACGAAATCGAAAAAACGACAAAGCACGATGTGATTGCGTTTTTAACCAGCGTGAGCGAGAGCTTGGGCGAAGAGAGCAGATTTGTGCATTATGGTATGACAAGTAGCGATTGTATCGATACGGCTGTGGCGTTGCAGATAAAAGATAGCTTGGATTTGATTATCGCTGACATCGAAGCCCTAAAATCAGCAATCAAAAATCAAGCGATGAAGCACAAAAATACGCTTATGGTCGGCAGAAGCCACGGAATTCACGGCGAACCGATAACTTTTGGCTTAGTTTTGGCGATTTGGCATGATGAAATTAACCGCGCATTAGAGCTGATAAAACACGCTTATGGCGTCATAAGTGTGGGTCAAATCAGCGGTGCAATGGGAAATTTCGCTCACGCTCCATTAGAGCTTGAAGAGCTAGTTTGCCAAAATCTAGGCTTAAAACCAGCCCCAGCGTCAAACCAAGTCATACAAAGAGATCGCTACGCACAAGTGATGAACGCTTTGGCAATTTTGGCTTCAAGTTGCGAGAAAATCGCCGTGGCAATCCGCCACTACCAAAGAACAGAAGTTTATGAGTGCGAAGAGTATTTCGCTACCGGACAAAAAGGAAGCTCGGCAATGCCACACAAACGAAATCCGGTGCTTAGCGAAAATGTAACCGGGCTTTGCAGGGTTTTGCGAAGTATGGCGATCCCTGCTATGGAAAATGTCGCTTTGTGGCATGAGCGGGATATTAGCCACAGCTCGGTTGAGAGATTTATACTGCCAGATGGCTTTGTAACGGCTGATTTTATGCTAAATCGCCTTGCAAATTTGATCGAAAATTTAGTCGTTTATCCTGAAAATATGATGAAAAATTTAAATTTAACGGGCGGACTAGTTTTTTCGCAAAGAGTTTTGCTAGAACTTCCTAAAAAAGGTTTGAGCCGCGAAGAAGCCTATAAAATCGTGCAAAGAAACGCGATGAAAGTTTGGGCGGATCTGCAAGAAGGCAAAAAAGCTATCGATGAAAACGGAGCTAGTTTGTATTTGCAAAATTTACTAGCCGATGATGATTTGCGAAAAGCTTTGAGCGAAGATGAGATTAAATCTTGCTTTGATTATGGATATTACACCAAAAATGTGGATAAGATTTTCGCCCGTGTGTTTGGGTAAATAAATTTAGCCCATTTTGGGCTAAATTTTCTATCATAAAATCAAAAAATAGCCAAATTTTCCCATAATAATTTAACTTGAAATTTAGCAAAACTTCGAAGCTAAATTTTGATAAATTTTCTTAAATCATAAGCTTTAAAAAGATACAATCGCACAATTATTTTTTCTTAGAAACGGACGCAAAAATGAAAGTTATTAAACGCAACGGTAGAACCGAAGAACTCGATATTTCAAAAATCAAAAAATTCACTGGGGACGCGGTAGCAGGGCTAGAAAATGTCAGCCTTAGCGAGCTAGAAGTCGATGCGAAAATTCAGTTTCGCGATATGATTACCACAGAGGAAATCCAGCAAACCCTTATCAAAACCGCCGTCGATAAAATCGACATAGACCGCCCAAACTGGACATTTGTGGCAGCGCGACTTTTCCTTTATGATTTGTATCACAAAGTATCTGGCTTCACCGGCTATCAATCGCTTCAAACCTACTTTGAGCGCGGTGAGAGCGAGGGTCGCATCATGCTAGGGCTAAAAGAAAAATACAACCTAGACGACTTAGACGCCTACATTAAGCCAGAGCGCGATTTACAATTTACCTATCTTGGCATTAAAACGCTTTATGACCGCTATCTCATAAAAGACAGACAAGCAAAACCGATTGAGCTTCCACAGCACATGTTTATGGCGATAGCTATGTTTTTGGCGCAAAATGAGCTAGACAGCCAAGGCTGGGCGAAAAAATTTTATGATTTAATAAGCAAATTTGAAGTCATGTTAGCCACTCCGACACTCTCAAATGCTAGAACTACACGCCACCAGCTTTCAAGCTGTTATGTAGGAAGCACGCCAGATAATATCGAAGGAATTTTTGATAGCTACAAAGAAATGGCGCTTTTATCAAAATTCGGTGGCGGTATCGGCTGGGACTGGTGCAAAGTCCGCGCAATGGGCGGTAGCATAGACGGACACAAAAACGCAGCCGGTGGCATAATACCTTTCCTAAAAATCACAAACGACATAGCCGTGGCTGTGGATCAACTAGGCACCAGAAAAGGCGCAATCGCCGTGTATATCGAGCCGTGGCACATGGATATAAACGACTTTTTGGATTTGCGTAAAAACTCGGGCGAAGAACGCCGTAGGGCGCATGAAATTTTCCCTGCTTTGTGGATAAACGATTTATTTATGAAACGCCTAGCAAATAACGAAAAATGGACGCTTTTTGACCCTGTCGATGTGGCTGATTTGTGCGATGTATGGGGCGAAGAATTTGAAGCAAAATATATCGCCTACGAAAACGACCCAAATATCAGCAAATCAACCGTTATGGCAAAAGAGCTTTGGAAAAAGATATTAACAAGCTATTTTGAGACGGGAATGCCGTTTTTGTGCTTTAAAGATAACGCAAATAGGGTAAATCCAAATTCGCACAAAGGCATTATTAGAAGCTCGAATTTATGCACCGAAATTTTTCAAAATACACAGGCAAACCACTACAAAACTAAAATCGTCTATGCTGACGGCACGGAAGAGCTTTTTGAAGAAAACGAAGAAGTAGTGGTAAATGGCAAAATCACCAAAAAAGCCAAAAAAATCACGGCACTTGATACGATAAACGGCAAAGACATTTTCATCGTCGAAAAGGGCGTAGATGAGGGCGCAACGGCAGTTTGCAATCTCGCAAGCATAAATTTAAGCAAAATTCACACCCAAGAAGACATAAAACGCGTCGTGCCGATCGCCGTGCGAATGCTAGATAATGTAATCGAGCTAAATTTTTACCCACACGCAAAGGTAAAACGCACGAATTTACGCTCTCGCGCCATAGGCTTAGGCGTAATGGGCGAAGCGCAAATGCTTGCCGAAAAGGGCATTATTTGGGGAAGTTACGAGCATTTTGAGACAATCGATAAAATCATGGAAAACATAAGTTACAACGCCATTTACGCTTCATCAAATTTAGCTCTTGAAAAGGGCAAATACCCTGAATTTGAGGGCTCAAAATGGTCGCAAGGAATTTTCCCAATCGATTTAGCAAACGAAAATGCTAAAAAATTAGTCGGTCGTGGGGGGCTTTTTGAAGATAACTCTTGCGACTGGGACGCACTTCGCGCAAAAGTCAAAAAAGACGGCATGAGAAACGGCTATTTAATGGCGATTGCGCCGACTTCATCGATTTCGATTTTAGTCGGCACAACGCAGACTATCGAGCCTGTTTATAAACGCAAATGGTTTGAACACAACCTAAGCGGTATGATTCCTGTTGTCGTGCCAAATCTAAGCCCAGATACTTGGCAAGCCTATGTTCCAGCATACGAGCTAGACCAGCGACTGCTTATAAAAGCGGGTGCAATCCGCCAAAAATGGATAGATCAGGGTCAAAGCCTAAATATTTTCATCACGCTTGATAAGGCTAGCGGTAAGGTGCTAAATGACATTTACACCCTTGCGTGGGAGCTTGGCATTAAATCGACATATTATCTGCGAAGCGAAAGCCCTTCAACTGATGATTTCAACTCCGATGTCGCAGACAGAAGTATCGAGTGTGAAGGGTGTCAGTAATAAAATGGCAAAATTTGCCATTTTATCCCCTATTTCACTTCAAATTTTTGATTTTTGTCTTTAAATTTTGCCTAGAAACTTTGATATAAGAGCGCAAAATTTTGCCTAACATTTTTGCTATCATTTTTTTATCTTCTTTTGGAATTTCGCCATATTTTTTGAGAATTTGGGTTAAATTTGCACTTAAATTTTGTGGAATTTCTACAAAAGTTTGCGCGTTTGTCGAGTTTAGCATCTCAAATACTGCCTCGATTGCAATTTTGCGTGAAAATGGGCTTGTCGTGCGCAAAAACTGACTTAGTGTCTCATCGATAATCTCGCTCGTGCGCGTTAGATTTGGCACATAAATAAAATCGTTTTTGCCTACTTCCCACGTAAAAATATCGTGTTGCAACAGCCCTCGCGCCCTACTTTGCACGATTTTAACACTCTCTTTGTGCGAAAACAGATTGCCGATAATCGATTTTTGTGGGATATAGGTTTGGATTTTGCCTAAAATTTCAGCATTGGAATTTTGCTCATAAAATTTATCCCAAAATCCCGGTCCGTCGTAGTTATAGACCTTGCAAATACGCTCTTGGATATTTTTTGGCGCAAGAAGCGAAGCATAAATCGCCACATTTCCGCCCTTTGAGTGCCCTGCAATTTTGAGGCGTTTTTGTGGATATTTTGAAGCGATTTTTTCCAAATACTGTGCGCCAAGTATTTGACAAGGCAGATCCCTCATAAACGCCATATTAAAGTCCTCTTGCCAGCCCAAAATCGAATTATCCGTGCCTAGATATGAGATGAAAACTTCATCTATGTCAGTATGGATACAGACTGCGCCAAATTGGCTAATTGCCTCTTTGTCGTTGTTTCGCTGAAAATCACTTACTATCAAATCCCCAAATCGCTCGCTTTTGGCTAAATTTATAGCAAGGTCCTTATCGCCGTCCCACAAAAACTCGCTATCACTCAAATTTTGCAAATTTTGGCAAATTTTGCCTATGCTAGAATTTGGCGTAAATGAAATTTTATGAAATGGCAAATACGAAAATCGTGCCAAAACAAGTGCGTCAAGCTCGTTAAATTCGCACCCTATGCCAAATTTCAAATCCCCACGCCAAAATAGATAATCATTTATATTCGCCATTTTTTGCCTTAAATTTTACTCTCATTTTCAAGCGCAAGACACGGATCATAGCCTATATTTTTTTCAAACTCGCTAAGCCTCATGTGGATCGAGCGAAGTTCGGTTATCGTCGTCCAATTCTCCGTAAATACGCTAAAACTTTGGCGCACTTTGTTAAAGGCATTTGCTGTTTGGATTAGCACGCCAAGCGTGATTACCTTGGTAAAAAGCCCTGGCCCCATGATGAGATATGGCACGATGATAAGGATTTGCGAGTAAGTGTGAAGCCAAGTATCGAAATACAAATAGTGCAAAAAGAGCTTGTGGTAGTTAAATTTAAGCTTGTCAAAAAGCGAGTAAATTTTATCCTCGCTACCATAGTTTGCCTTATCTTCCTCGGCAAAAACTAGCTCTTTTCGAAAGGCCGCTTCGACCTTTTGATTGTTGTATTCTAGGCGTGGCAGGTAGCGTCCCACGAACCACGATACGCCAAGCCCACCCACGCTCACAGCTAGCGCAATCCAAACAAGAGAGCCCGGAATATCCTTGATAAAGGGCAAATTTATCCCGCTACTTAGCCCCCATAAAATCGGAATAAACGCAAAGAGCGTCATAAAGGCATAGACAATTCGCATGCCGACATCTTCGAGCGTTTTTGTGAAACGATAAATATCCTCTTGGATACGCTGAGAGCTACCCTCGATATCGCGCTCTACCCTGCGCCAAAAGCCAATGTATGAAAATGTCATCGCCTCGCGCCATTTTAGCACCCATACGCGCGTGATATAGCGCTCTGAAACTGCCGCTGCTATAAACCACATCGCAAGCCACAAAAACAAAAGCATAGCCTCATAAAACTCGTCAATCGTGTGTTTGTCGATCTCACCACCCATATCGTAAAACGCCCTATACCACTCGTTAAATTTGACATTTAAAATGGTTTGAAAAAGATTAATACCGAGTATAAAAATTAGTCCGCCCCAAGCCAAAATTCGCCATTTTTTGCTTTTAAAAAACGATGAAAACATTACCCGCCTTTGTGAAATTTAATCCGTGATTTTACTGAAATTTATTAAATTTTGAAATTTTTGTAAAATTTAAATTAAATTTGTAATATGTATTATTAAATTTTAATTAAATTTTCGCTACTCTTTGCGATAAAATATCAAAAAGGAGTAAATCCCCCCCCGCAAAAGTTGCAAATTTCAATTTGCCAGGCGCAAATTTGCGCAAAATTACAAAAAGGAAATACCATGAAAAAGTTTCTTTTGGCATTGGCTGTCCTTGCGACAAGCGCATTTTCGTATTCGCTCGATGAGATTAGAGCGCGAGGTGAAATCCGTATCGGCGTGTATGACGCTGAACCGCCATTTGGCGAGCTTGTCAATGGTAAATTTGAGGGGTTCGAGGTCGAGCTTGCCGAAATTTTGGCAAAAAGGATTTTTGGCGAGAAACAAGGCCACATAAGTCTCATGGGCGTTACCAACGATGTGCGTTTTCCGCTTTTGCAAGAAAATAAAGCTGATATGATAGTTGCCGCTGTGTCTGTAACGCCAGAGCGCGCCCATTTAGCCGACTTCACGGCTCCGTATTTTACTGTAAATTTGGGTCTTCTCACCAGAAAAGGTAGCGACATCAAATCCGTCTTGGATTTAAAAGGCAAAAAAATCGGCGCATTGCTTAAAACCACAGGCGAAGCATTTTTAAATAAAGAGGGGATTCCTATCACTTACTGCAACGACAGCGTCGATTGCTATAAAAAAGTCAAAAATGGCGAACTTGACGGCTATGTCAATAACAACCTTTTTGTCTATGCTTATCCGATTTTTGACCCCACAATGGAGGTCAAACTCTCAAACCTTGGCAACACCGTTTTTCTATCAATCGCAATCCAAAAAGGAAACACAAGTTTGCTTGAATTTTTAAACGAGCAAATCATTGCTCTAAGCAAAGAGGGATTTTTCACAAAAGCCTATAACGAGACCTTCGAGCCGTTTTACAAGGGCACGATTGATAAAAAATACTTCCTACTCGACAATGTTTATAAATCGTTTTTCTAAAATTTTGGGCAAATTTTGCCCAAAATTCTACATTAAATTTTAAAATTTGCAAATCCCTCTAAAATTTCGCTCCATTTATCGCCGAAATCGTCGAACTATCCAGCGGGATATATGAGACGCTATCGCTGTGTTTGAGCCCTCCTGCGTCCATTTTGAGGTATGGTTCGACCGCAGAGCCTTCTAGCACTCTCCCGCACAGCCCAGCGCGGTCTATCCGCACCTCCATAACGCTCATGCCATGGAAAATAAACTTCAAACAATCCCGCTTTTTCACGCGAAAAACGCTGTTTTTAAAATCCACGCTCGTCATGTCTTTGATATTGGTCGAATACCGCCCCTGCGTGAGATTATAGGCGATGACATCGCTAAGTGCGGTTTTTAGGTCGTTTTTGGCCGCCACGACCAAGGCATCATCTCTCGAAGCTTGTAAGCGTGGAAGCGCAACGCCAACCAAAATCCCAACAATCACAATCACAAAAACAAGCTCAACCATACTAAATGCTTTTTTCATAGGATTTCCTTTTGTTTTTTCGAGTATAGCATTTAATGATGAAATTTTGTAAATTTGGCTGGTTTGTCATCGCGGGCAAACAATATAGCGAAATTCAAACAAATTTCAATTCTCAAATTTTTAAAATTCTCTAAATTTTACTAGATTAGCACGCTCATTTCGCTTCACTAACGATGACAAAATTTACGAAATTTGAAATTCGGCGCAGTGTTAAATGGGTGTGGATTTAAAATAAAATGGTGGAGTTAAGCGGGATCGAACCGCCGACCTCTTGAATGCCATTCAAGCGCTCTCCCAGCTGAGCTATAACCCCAAAAAGCTCTGTAATTTTACACTTTTTAGCTTATAATGAATTTAAAAAACAGAAATTTTGCAAATAAAATAAAATTTTAAGTTTTAATTTGCTAAAATCAGCTTTCGTTTTTGATGCGGGAATAGCTCAGTGGTAGAGCGCAACCTTGCCATGGTTGATGTCGCGAGTTCGACTCTCGTTTCCCGCTCCATGATTTTGTATGTGTTGAAAATGTGCCCGGATGGCGGAATTGGTAGACGCAAGGGACTTAAAATCCCTCGGAATTTTTTCTTCCGTGCCGGTTCAAGTCCGGCTCCGGGCACCACCAAAAACGGCTTAGTGTGGCGACATAGCCAAGCGGTAAGGCATGGGCCTGCAAAGCCTTGATCCCCGGTTCGAATCCGGGTGTCGCTTCCAAAACAACAAGGAGAGTCTATGAAATATATAGTTACGATACTTTTAGTTTTGGCGTTTAGCGGGTGTTCAAACACATGGCAAGGCGTGAAACAAGACTCAAAAAACGCTGGTCAATGGACCAAAGAAAAGGTTCATAACGGCGCAGAGTGGGTCAGCGAAAAAACAGAATAATTCTATCGGGAGATGGCTGAGCGGTCGAAAGCGGCGGTCTTGAAAACCGTTGAGGGTAACACCTCCTGGGGTTCGAATCCCTATCTCCCGGCCACTTTTTTAAATCCTTTTAAATTTTTGTTGTGAATTTTGGAGAAATTATAAAATTTTGCAAATTTAGCATGGAATTTTATTTGTATTTCGCGCCATTACGAGCAAAATTTTATTTAATTTGTCATTGCGAGCGAGTGTAACGAGCGTGGCAATCCAGTAAAATTTATAGCGAATTTAAAATTTTAAGAATTGAAATTTATCTGAATTTCCCTGGATTGCTTCGGCGCTATCACGCCTCGCAATGACAGACCCGGCGAATTTCACCCTAAAACATCTTCTCGCCTCTGCCCCACAGCGGGATCGGGTGAAATGTCACATACACCTCATCAGGATTTATAGCAAAGCCACGCAACGCCTCGCTCACAAGCCTAACGCAAACCTCGCATTTTTGCTTTTCTACGCTAGTTCCTAGCAGCGAGATTGCGATATACGCGCCGCTATCTAGCGCGTTTTTCGAGGTAAAAAGCGCCTTGTCGCACTCTACCGCACTCATTATGCTCTCACTTTTTTTGCCAAACGCCTCTGCCACAGCCTTGCAAAGTGCGCCCGCCAGATTTGCGCGTGTTTTTTCATCAAATTTCGCGCTAAATTTCGCATCGATATACGGCATAAAAACCCCTTAAATTTTAAATTTTCCCCACTTCGCAAATTTCAAATTTTGCGCCGAATTTTAAAATTCGGGCGCAGTATTACAAGCCCACGAAGCGGAATTTCCAAATTCCACTATTTTACATTAAATAGCCAGCTTGGCTTAATCCCCTCGCGCAAAACGCCGTCAGTGTCGGTGTATTGCTCCAAAGAGCCTGCTTTGACCTGGATACAAAGAAATCTAATCGTCTCATCGCCAGCGCTGATACAGCGTTCGCCACTTGGATCGATTTTGAAAATATCGCCCTTTTTAATCGCGATTTCCTCGCCGTCGATGAAGAGCTTGCCATTGCCCTCTAAGATAATATAAACTTCCTCGTTTTGTTGGTGCGCATGCACGAAAGGCACGCTAATGCCAGCAGGCAATGTGTTTAGGCTAATCTCACAGCCACTTAGACTTAAAAGCTCTTTGAACTCAACGCGCTCGTTGCTATCAAGCCTTGCAAAAGTATAGTTTTTCATTTTTTCTCCTTAAATAAGATTATTTTAAAATTTCAAGATCGATTAAAAGCCCCGCAAGCCCCTCGCCTGCGACATCGTTTGTGATTTTGCCATTTTCGTCAAAATAGTAAAAATTCATCGTGCTAAACGAAAATTTCGCTCCGTCCGCCTTTTTGCCGTAAAATTCGCCCCTCTCATGTGTGCCGCTACACTCCCACAAAACAGCCACCACAGCGTCGTTTGCGACGATATCTTTGATTTGCCATTTGATATCAGGGAAGCTTTGTCTCATGAAATTTACCACCGAGATATACCCTGCGCCGCCATAAAGCGGGTCTTTGGAAACTGGGGTGAAAAATGTAGCGTTTTGGTTTATTAGCTTCTCTGCCAAGGCGGTATCAGCGGTATTTATGGCGGTTTGGAAGTATGCCATCGCCTCTTTGTTGCACTCGGATTTGGCCCTGCTTTGGTAGCAAATTTGGTTAAAATTTGGCTCTAAGCTTTGGGCTAAATTTGAATTAGCGCATAAAATTTGACCCACCAAAACAGCAAAAATCGCAAATTTTTTCATAAATTTCCTTTGATATCTAATTAATTTTTTTATTAAAATTTTTAATTGCACGGCTTAAAAGCGTATCTAGCGCGTCCAATTCAAATTCGCTAAAATTTTTCGCTAAAATTTTATTTAAATTCTTTGAAATTTCATCAAATTTCGGCTTTAAACTCTCACCTTTTGGCGTGAGTTTTACATTTACGCTTCTTGCGTCGTTTTTGTCCTTTTCTCGCACCAAATAGCCGTCCATTTCAAGCCTATCAAGCAGGGTTGTAACAGTTGCTTTTGTGCGGTTGATTTTAGTGGCGATTTGGGCTGGACTTAAAATTTTACCCCCAAAAAGATAGTGAAAAATATCCCCGTGGCTGGGTGAAATCCCTAAAATTTCAAGCCTTTTAAATTCGTTTATAATGTAATCGTTCGCCTCTCTTACAAGCTGTGCGCTTAAAAATATGCTTTTGCGTTCTTTTTTCATTTTTGCCCCTAAAATTTAGGGCGTATTATAGTTAGATTTCAAATTAATGTCAAGATAAAATAAATAAAATTTAACCCCAAATTTGGGGTTAAATTTTATTTCTCGCCCTCTTTTGGTTTGGTGATTTTATCGACAAGCTGTTTTCCTAGCTCGCTTTGGGCTAGCCCTTCTAGCATGGAGGCGATTTTTGTGCCACCACTCGTGCTTAGCACGCTACCAAGCGAATTTAGCCCCTCGCTTACATTGCCGTTGTTTGCGATGATTTTTAAATCTGCGCTAGTTAGGGCTTTGGCCTGCTCTAAGCCGATATCGCGGTTAGCCTTGATTTGCTCGATTGAGATTAGATATGTTTGATAGCCCTCGTTTTCGCCGATTTCGCGCGCTAGCTCGATTTGCGCATTGACAGGGGCTAGCTCTTTTAATCTCAAAGCCTCAGCCTCAGCAGAACCGATTTTTGCGATACCTTGGCTCTCTTTGTCTTTGATTTCTAAAAGCGCAGCCGCCTCCAAAAACTGCCTTTCTTTATCGCCTTGCGCGATTAGGATTTGATTTTCTTTTTGGGCTTCGGCTTCCTTGATTTTGGCTGTTTTCTTGGCCTCTGCGTCGATTTCGATTTTGCGCTGTTCTTGCTCGGCTTGGACGATTTCTACTTGCTTTTTAATCTCTGCTTTTTTGACATCTTGGACGCGCACGACCTCCATTGCCTTTTCTTGGGTGATTTTTTCCTGCTCTTTTACCACTTGTTTGGCTTGTTCTTTGCTGATTGCGACCTCGCGCTCTTGCTCGACGGTTTTAAGGCCTACGAGTTTTAGGGCTTCTTGCTCTTTGATTTCGGTTTCTCTTTTGGCTTCGATTTCAGCGATTTGGGCGCGTTTGCGGTTTTCGGCAACCTCGACACGGCTGTCTTTTTCGATAGCAGATTTTTTCTTTTCCATTATGTTGAAAATAACCTTTTCGCCATCTTTGTCTTTAATATCCATTAATTCGATATTTTTCACAGGCGCAATGCCCCAGTTTTCGAGCTGAGATTGAACCGAAACAGTGAAATCCTCGCCTAGGGCTGAGCGGATTGTAAGAATTTCTTCGAGCTCTCGTTTGGCTAAAATCGAGCGGATTGAGCCTTGGATAATATCTGTGAGTTGCTTTTTGAGATCGTCGAAATCTTTGACCCTTTGGGCGGCTAAATTTGAATCAGCAATGCGGAAAAACGCCGTGATATCCACGACAAATGGCAACCTACCCACATCGTAAGCCTCGTAAGCCTCGATTTTGATACTAAATACTGAAACTGGCAAAATTATCTTGCTAACGCCTAAAATCGGCACCCAACCTGGGAAATTATAATACACATTTCCATTTCCAGTGTCTTTGCCAAAACTTTGCGTTTTACGCGCGCTTTGGACGATATGAACCTCGTTTGTCTCCACGACGGTCCTAAAATACATAGCTGCAAGCACACAAATGACTACAATAGCGACCAAACCGCCACCAAATCCAATCAAAACAGGCGAAAACATCACCCCTCCTTGTAATAAAATTTAAGGCGCAATTATAAGCAAAATTTGATTTAAATAAAATTTATTCTGTAATTTGCATTCTGGCAGACAGGAAGGGATTCGAACCCTCGGAGGCTTGCACCTCACACGCGTTCCAGGCGTGCTCCTTCGACCACTCGGACACCTGTCTAAAAAGGTTTGGATTATAACTAAAATTTTAAATTTGAAGCTGAAATTTGAAAATTTGCGGAATTTTAAAATTCCGCAAATTTTACCTAAATATCCTATCTATCGGCACAGCAGACATATCAGGCGCGGTATCGGCATCAGCTCCTAAAATCTCTTTTAGCTCCTCATCGCTTATGCTAAATCCCCCGCCAAGCGCCTTGTAAGCATTTACGCTAGCTTCTAATTCCTCTAAATCAGCGCCCACTTTGGCAAGTTCTGTGTTTAAAAGATTGCGTTGCGCGTCTAGGAATTCTAAATGGCTAGAATATCCAGCGTTATAAAGCTCGCTTGCGTCTTTGTAAATTTTGCGTTGCGAGCTTAGCAAATCGCTCATCGCTTTTTTGCGTTCTTTTGCGTTTTTAAGCGTAGTTAGGGCGTCTTTGACATCGCCAAGAGCCGTTTTTAGCGCCTTGTCATAAGCGATAAAAGATGAGTTTTGATCGACATTTGCGATATCAACCCTCTTTTTAGTTCGCCCAAAATCAAGCAAAGGTCCCACGAGTGAGCCACCGATACTCCACGAGCTAGTAGTCGAGCTAATCAATCTATCAAAATCGCTACTTGCATAGCCAAATGCCCCAGTTAGCGAGATAGTCGGGAAATACCCCGCCTTGGCAACGCCGACTAGGAAATTGCTAGCGCGCAAATCCTCCAACGCCTTTGCTACATCTGGGCGATGAAGCAAAACATCACTTGGCACGCCACTTGGGATTTGTGGGGCATTAGGAAGTTTTGCAGCTGTGAGGATTTGCGGATTTACGACCCCGTCGTAGCTTTTGCCGGCTAAAATCGCAAGCGAGGTTTGCACCTGAGAAATTTGGTTTTGCACGGCGATTAGGCTTGCTTTGGCGTTTTGCACAGCGACACTTGCTTGGCTAAGCGTGATTTGATTTATCGTGCCAGCTTCTAGCTCTTTTTTGCGGTAATTTTGCGTCTGCTCGTAGCTTTTAAGCGATTTAGTTAGAATTCTTTCTTGCTCTTTTAGAGATAAAAGCGCGAAATACGAGCTTGCAACCGCGCTAGTGATTGTGTTTTTAGCTGTTTCATAATCGTATTTAGTCCCCATATACTGCGCCGCGCTAGCACCCACGCTGTTTCGCACCCTACCCCAAAAATCAATCTCATAGCTAAGTGGTGCTGAAATCGCGTAAGAAGCGTGAGAATTTGAATCAGGCATATTAGCATAATTATTCTGGCGCATTGCAGAGCCTGAAATTCCGATATTTGGTAGATATTCAAGCTTGCCTAGACCCAAATTTAGCCTTGCGCGCTCAATATTATTCAAAGCTAGCATTAAATCAGAATTATTCGCCAAAGCACTATCAATTAGCGCATTTAGCTGGGTGTCATTGTAGCTTTTCCACCACATTTGGCTCACATTTGTCGCCTCGTATCCAGATCTATACTCGATATGGCAAGTAGGCATATCAGGCTTAAAGCTACAACCACTAATCAGTGCGCCAGTTAAAATTCCTAGTAAAATTTTAGTTTTCATCTTTTTCCTCTGATTTTATTTTTCGCTTATCTAGCCACGCATTAAAGCTCTCCAAAAGGTAGAAAAATAGTGGCACGAAGAAAATCGCTATCGTCGAAGCAGCCAAAATTCCACCAAGCACGCCAGTTCCTAGCGCGTGACGGCTAGCAGAACCTGCTCCTGTGGCAAGTACCATAGGCAAAACACCAAGACCAAAAGCCAAAGATGTCATAACAATCGGTCTAAAACGCATTTTTGCTGCACTTATCGCCGCTTCTGCGATACTTTTTCCGCCGTGTTGATACTCTTGCATAGCAAATTCGACGATTAAGATCGCATTTTTTGCCGCAAGTCCGATAAGCAAAATAAGTCCGATTTGAAAATATATATCGTTGTTTAATCCCCTAGCCCATGTGAATAAAAGCGCACCAAACACGCTAAATGGCACGGCTGTAAGAACCGCCATTGGCATTAGCCACCTCTCATACTGCGCCGCCAAAATCAAAAATACAAACAAAAGTCCAAACGCAAAAGCCTTTGCGCCAGTTCCTGCTGCATTTACCTCTTGATAAGCCGTGCCTGACCAGCCAAGTGTGTATCCAGTAGGGAATTCGCCAAGAATCGTATCTCTAATAGCATCAATCGCCTGACCAGAAGTATATCCAGGGGCAGGATCGCCCATAAGTCTAGCTGCTGGGAAGCCATTGAAACGATCGACGATATCAGGGCCTTTGGCGCGTTCTAAATTTACAACCGAATCAAGCGAAACCAAATTTCCACTAGCTGAGCGCACATAAAGCGTCCTTAAATCATTTGGCGTATCGCGGAAGAGCTGTTCTGCTCTCATATAGACGCGGTATGTCTTACCCAAAAGGTTAAAATCGTTTATGTAGTATTGTCCGATAGTCGAATTTATCGTCGTAAAAATATCAGGGATTGAAATTCCAAGCATTTTGATTTTTTCCTTATCTAGGCTTAGATTGTATTGCGGGAAATTTACATCTAGCGTAGAGCGGACATTTTGCAAAGCTGGATTTTGCGAAGCTTTGGCGACTATTCGCGCCATATCATCGGCGATTTGTTGATAGTTTTTGCCCGTAGTATTTTCTGCATACACTTCAAATCCGCCAGTCATTGATAGACCATTGATCGGAGGTGGGGTTAGGGCAAAGGTCATCGCACTTCTATCCATGACAAAAAGCTGTCCAGTTAGCGCGTTTGCGATTGATTGGGCTGATTGGTTTGCCTCAGGACGGACTTCCCAAGGTTTGAGTTTAGAGAAAAATACACCTGAATTTTCCCTAGCACCACCTGCCATCATATCAAATCCCGCGATTGTGGTGATTGCTTCGACATTTGGATTTTGTGAAAGTGTGCCACGCAAGAAATCCATGTGCTTTTCAGTAGCTACCAAAGGTCTAGCCGACGGAAGTGTCGAAAAGCCCATTACATAGCCTTTATCCTCGGCTGGCACAAGTCCGCCAGGAGTAATTTTAAATAACTCTAACATCACAAAAAT
Organism: Campylobacter sp. JMF_01 NE2; assembly: GCF_027737365.1. NCBI lineage: Bacteria > Pseudomonadati > Campylobacterota > Epsilonproteobacteria > Campylobacterales > Campylobacteraceae > Campylobacter > Campylobacter sp. JMF_01 NE2. The sequence goes on from NZ_JAOVTR010000001.1 coordinate 462,748, forward strand.
GATAATTCCCACAAGGCACAACGATAAAATCACATGGCGCAAAATTTTTGCAACACCTGCCGAGAAAAGGCGGGTTGAAAAATCGAAAAATTCATTAAATTTACGCACTAACCAAAACGGCTCGGCCTCTTTTTTGCGAAGTAAAAGCGCGCACAGCGCAGGGGTTAGGGTAAGGGCGACAAATCCGGAGAAAACCACAGATGAGACGAGTGTGAGCGCGAATTGTCTTTGGATAACGCCGACAAAACCCTCCATAAAAGCAACCGGCACGAAAACCGCCGCCAAAACGAGCACGATTGAAATTACTGGGCTTACGATCTCGTCCATTGCCTTAATCGTGGCCTCTTTGACACTTAAATTTCGCTCTTCATGCAAAATTCTCTCCACATTTTCGATAACGATAATAGCGTCATCGACGACGATACCGATAGCCAAAACTAGGGCGAAAAGGGTAATTAAATTTATCGAAAATCCAAAAGCGTAAATTCCAATAAACGCTCCACAAATCGATACTGGCACCGCTAGCATTGGAATAATCGTCGCGCGGAAATTTCCTAAGAACATATAAATAACCAAAACGACCAAAATCATCGCTTCTACGAAGGTATGAATAACCTCTTCGATAGAGACCTTTACGAATTCTGTCGTGTCGTATCCGTTGCTATAAGTCAGTGCGCCTGGGAAATTTTGCTTTAACTGCTCCAAACGCGCAGTTACGGCATCAAGCGTAGCAATGGCGTTTGCGCCGTTTTGTTGATAGATAAAAACTGGCGTCGCGTCGTATCCTTGGTATTTACCATTGATGATAAGGCTCTCAGCCCCAAGCTCGACCCTAGCGACATCTTTTACACGCAAAAATTTACCATCATCACTGGCTCTAATGATTACATTTTCGAACTCTTCGACCGTTTTCAAACGCCCCTCTGGCTGGATTGCATAGACATAAGGGTTACCCAAATCGTTTGGTTGCTCGCCTAGCTTTCCGGCTGGGTATTGGCTGTTTTGCTCTCTAATGGCTGCGATTATGTCAGATGATACGACATTATGCTTAGCCATAAGTCCTGGATTTACCCAAATTCTCATTGAGTAATCCTTCGTGCCAAGAGCCTGTGCGTCGCCCACACCACTAACGCGTTTTAGCTCATCGACGACATTAATGCTGACATAGTTTTGGATTTCAAGCGGGCTCATTTGACCTGTTGGATCATAAAAGAAAAACGCAGAAAGTATAGATGATGAACGCTCTGTAACGCTAACGCCCATTCTTTGCACTTCGGCCGGAAGCGTGGTTAGGGCTGGATTTACTCTGTTATTTACATTTACGAGTGCTTCTTGCGGATCGGTGCCGACCTTGAAAAACACGCTGATATTTGCCCTGCCTGACGAGCTAGATGATGAACTCATATAAATCATATCATCGACGCCGTTGATTGCGTTTTCTAGCGGCGAAGCGACGGTATCTGAGATAGTCTGCGCGTCTGCGCCACTATATGTGGCTGTAACTGAAATTTGAGGTGGGGTGAGTTGCGGGTATTCCTCCACAGGGGCGATAAATAGACAAATCGTTCCAGCAATAACGATAATAATCGAAATAACGCTTGCGAAAACTGGGCGATTGATAAAAAATTTAGAAAACATACTTGCCTACCTAGCCTTTGTCGCGTCTGTTTCTGGCGGAAGCGGGGTTACCTTGGCGCCGACTTGAATTTTTGAAAAATTATCCAAAACAATCAAATCGCCCTCGCTCAAACCCTCTGAAATAGTCATCGTCGTAGAATCCTGCGCTATAACTTTTACGATTTTTTTAGCCACGGTATTGTTTGCATCTACGACATAAACGATAGAGTTGCTTAAATCTTGCAAAACTGCGATTTGCGGGATTTGGAAGCCATCTTTTTGCACGAAACCATCGACTGAAATTCTAGTGTAAATTCCTGGTTGAATTTCATAATTTAGGTTGTTAAATTGCGCTTTGGCGCTCACGCTTGCAGTCGCGCTATCTACGACGCTATCGACGAAAACCACATTTCCTTCATAAATTTTGTCATTAAAGGAAATTGTAGCCTTTGTATTTTTCATATACCAATCACTGCTGGCTAAATTTCTATCAATTTTCATCTTATCAGTATCAGAAATCCCAAATTTCACATAAATTGGATTTAGTTTTGTAAGCCTGACTAGATTTTCGCCTACGCTCACAAACGAGCCAGTATCTTTTTGCGTATCGCCTACAATGCCGTCAAATGGGGCTTTGACAAGGGCATTATCAAGGTCGATTTTCGCACTTTCGAAATTTGCCTTAGCCACTTCGTAAGCTGATTTTGCGCCGTCAAATTCGCGCGCTGAAATGGTATTGCTTGCCTTTAATTTCCTAGCGCGCTCGTAATCTGCGCTGGCGTTGTTTAGGCTAGCTTTCGCGCTGTTAAAAATCGCTTGGTAGCGAGATTTGTCGATTTCATAGAGCCCCTCGCCCTTTTCTACGCGCACGCCAGGTGTGAAAAGCTGTTTTTCTATTGTGCCAGAAACCTGCGATTTTAGCGTTACATCTAAATCGCTCGCGGTTTCGCCGTTAAATTTTAGTGCGATTGGAACATCGGATTTTTGGGCTTTAAAAACAGCTACTTGAAGCGGTGGCATACCGCCAGCGCCCTTGGCGCCCCCTCCTGCACCCTCTTCTTTTTTTTCGAAATACGAACATCCGCTAAGCAGTGCTAGCGTCGCAATTAGTGAGAAAATTTTCTTCATACAAACCTCGGTTATTAAATTTTAATAATTAAAGTAAAAAGCTGTCGATTTTATCCAAATTCTGCAAAATAAATTATTAACACAAAAGTAAATGAAAATTTAATATTTCTAAATTTTTCAGATTTTTTGTGACAAAATCACGGAAAATTTTAATCTAACTTATAAAATTTCGATAAATTTTTAATTTAATATTACTAAATTTTGTTACAATTTTTTTTTGCAACAATTTCATTTTTAAGGAGATATCATGAAATTACTTACTTCATCATTACTAGCGGCTGCTTGCACATGCGCATTTGCCCTAGATTTACCACAAAACAAGGTCGTAGATGTCGAGTGGCTAAAAGCAAATTTAGCTGATAAAGACCTAGTTTTAATCGACCTTCAAGAAGGCGAAGGATATGGCGCAGGTCATATCAAAGGTGCAGTTGCTTGGAAAGAGGCTGATTTCAGAGAGGCAAGAGGCGAAATGCCAGGATTTATCGCTTCTCCGACTACGGTTGAGAGATTATTTCAAAAAAGCGGTATCAAAGATACTAGCGCAGTAGTTTTCTACAACGACGCAAAAGCCGCTCCTGATTATACGCTTTCAACTTTGGCTCTATTCGTATCTGAATACTACGGACTTACAAACACAGCGATTTTAAACGGCGGAATTGACGCTTGGAAAAAAGCTGGTGGCGAGTTAAGCACAGAGGCCGTCACACCAGAAAAAAGCGATTTTAAAATCACTAAATTTAACAAAGACATCGTTGCGACTGCTTACGATATCGACGAGGCCGTGGTTACAAACAGCGTAGCGCTAATTGACGGCAGAATCGAAGCTCAATACTCTGGCGAAAAAGCTCACCCAAAAGCAGCCAAAGGCGGGCACTTAGAGGGCGTTGATGGAAATATCTTTATCGGCAAACTTGCCAAAGAAAATGACGGCGTTTTTTATATCAACACTGACAAAGAAGCTGTTGGCGAGCTATTTAAAACAGCTGGTCTAGATCCAAACGCACCACAAATTTGGTATTGCAACACAGGTTGGCACGCAAGTGGTGGCTGGTTTGCGACAAAATACATCATGGGAAATGACAAGGTCAAAAACTACGAAGCAAGCATGGTCGAGTATTCGAACCTGCCAAAAAGAAAAGTGCTAAAAGGCGATGAAAAATAATCAAATTTTGATTGATTGCCTAGACTTATGCGCCGATCTGCTCGCTTTTCCAGCGGAGGATTGGCGCGAGAAATACTGCGCGCTTGGCGAATTTGCAAACGGCGAATTTGCCAAACGCTTCAATAAATTTTCAAATTTCAAATTTAACGATTTAAAAACGCCAAATTTAGACGAAATTATCAGCAATTACATTTTTTATTTTGATTTAAACTCAGCCAAATTCGGCACTTCGCTTCTAGCTGGGGTTTGGTTAGATAAAAAAATGTTTGGCGAGAGTTACAATGAAATTTGCAAATTTTACGAAATTTGTGGTTTTGTGGTGGAAAAAAACTGCGACCACGCCTCAAATTTACTCGCATTTTGCGCGATTTTAGCAGAGCAGGGCGAGTGGGAGAAATTTTTGAAATTTACTAAATTTTTGGACTTTTTAGAGCCTTTGAGTAAAAATTTAGCAAATTTTGAAAATTTAAAAGAATTTGAGTTTATTTTAAATTTTGCCAAATTTTTAATATCAAATTTAAAGGAGCAAAGATGACAAAAGTCGCCAAAACCCCGAAATTTGGGCTTCTTTTTCTATCACTTGCGCTGTGCGCAGTGGGGCTCGTGGGGATTTGTAGCGTGTTTTTAAATGGCCAAGAGGCCAGCTACAATGTCAGTCGCGAGGTTCCGCTTGGGCTTTTGCTTATGGGGTATGCCTTTTTTGTGGGCATTAGCGTGGGAGTTGCCACGATCGCTACGGCTGATCATCTCTTTGGATTTCACGCATTTTCTAAAATTTCACGCCATTTACAGCTTTTGGCTATTGCTGCGCTTTTAGCGGCATTTTGGCTGATTTTTTGGGAGCTTGGAAGCCCTTTTAAACTGCAAGTTTTGCGCTTCGTGCGATATTACTTTAATTTCGCGGTAGAAAGCCCGATTTGGTGGATGAGCACTTTTTATTTAATTGAAACTCCGCTTTTGATAATCGAGCTAATTTTAATGCTAAAAAACAGCGAAAAAGCTTCGTTTTACGCAGGAATCGTCGCATTTATAATGGGAATTGTAGCATTTAGCACACTCTCAATGGTCTTTGCCGTAAATTCAGCTAGACCAATCTGGCATACGCCAAGCTTTACTATTTCATTTATTTTTGGAGCTTTGATTTGTGGCATAAGCGTGATTTTTGCCTTTGTAAATTTAAGCAAAAAAGCCCTAAATGAGCGAATTTTGCGAAATTTAAATATTTTTATGTTTTTGCTACTTTTGGCTGTTTTATTTATAAATTTTTGGGGCATTGTGATTTCATCGTATGGAAGCGGAAGTTATCTAGCCAAAAATTTTGAAGTTTTTACAAACGGAAATTTGTCTTTTAATTTTTATGTTTTTGAAATTTGCATTGGAATTTTACTTCCGATGATTTTGCTTATTTTGTCTAAATTTCAAAATTTAAAAATTTCATTTTTGGCTGGAATTTTAGCCATTATCGGCGTATTTTTTGCTAGGTTTGACGGCATTGTGGGCGGACAGCTTGTTAAAGTCGAGAGCGAATTTTTAGGCAAGATAGAGTTTGGCTCATACTGCCCAAGCGTGGCAGAAATCACGATTTTTATCTCAGGCATTGGCGTAATGCTCTTTATTTACGCACTTGGAAAAACATTTTTAAATTTGGAGAGTGAAAATGAGAGAGCTTAAAATAACAAGACGAAATTTCCTAAAAATGGCTTCTAGTGTCGCAGTTGCCAGCACGGCAGGTATCACAGGGCTTCCAAATCCACTAATGGCAAAAACGCACAAAAATTCGCCCGAGCTTTCAAATTTATTAGAATATGACGAAGGCGTAAAAACTCCAAATTACTGCGAAATGTGTTTTTGGAATTGTGGCGTAAATGTTTTTACAAGGGACGGTAAAATTCACAAAATCGAAGGAAACAAGCTAAATCCATACAATTACGGCACGATTTGCGCTAAGGGAAATGCAGGGGTTTATTCTACTTACGATCCAGATCGCTTAAAATACCCGATGATTAGAGTCGGTAAGCGGGGCGAAGGCAAATGGAAAAAGGTCAGCTGGGACGAAGCGTTTGACTTCGTGCATGAAAATTTAGAAAAAATCATCGACAAATACGGCGCAAAAAGCATTGCAGCATTTGCGCACGGAAGCTGTTCTTCTTATTTTCACAAATTTGCTAGCCTACTTGGCACTCCAAATGTAAGCTATGCTTCATTTTCTGAGTGTCGTGGCAGTAGAGCGATTGGCTGGTCTTTGACATTTGGCGGCGGCGGTATCGGCGGACATGAAAACTACGACATGGCAAACACCAAATATATGATTTTATTTGGTAGAAATATGGCAGGAGCGATTCAGGTTAGAGAAGCAAGGGATTTTATGGAAGGTTTAGCAAATGGCGCAAAACTCGTCTATGTAGATCCACGCCAGAGCGAAAGTGCGATTAGAGCGCACAAATGGCTTCGCATAAAACCGGGGTGCGATATGGCACTAGCACTAGCGCTAATCCATGTCATAATTAGAGATAATCTAGCAAATATGGAATTTATCAATAAATACTGCTACGGCTTTGATAAACTAGCCCGTCATGTCAAACAATACACCCCAAAATGGGCAGAAGAAATTTGCGGTATAAAGGCTGAAACTATTGAAGAAGTAGCGTGGGAATTTGCGAAGTTTGCCCCGCATGTCCTAGCTATCGCACCGCGTAGATTTTCAAGATACGCAAACGATACGCAAACAGCAAGAGCGATTGCGATATTAAATGCGATTATGGGAAATTACGGCGTAAAGGGCGGAACTTGGGTAAATCAAAGTATAAATTTAGCCAAGCTCCCAAAAGATGATGAAGCACCAGCTGTAAGGGAGCCAAGGGCTGATGGAGTTGGCACAAGGTGGCCGTTTAATCCGCCAAATTTAGGGCTAAGTGGTGAAATTTATCGCGCGACTTTAAGCGAACAACCATATCCGATAAAAGCGTGGCTGACCTACGATACAAATCCGCTAGGACACACGGCAGTCGAAGCAAACGGCGTTATGAAATCGATCGAAAAGCTAGATTTTTTAATGGCAATTGATACGCAGATGAACGATTTTTGTCAGTATTGCGACATAGTTTTGCCTGAAAGTACATATTTAGAAAAAGACGACGGGCCATATATCCAAAAATACGATGTGCCGTTTGTGGCTGTAAGAAAGGCTGCGATTAAACCGCTACACGATACTAAGCATGTTTTTGACATAGTGCGTGGGATTTGCAAACGCTTTGATATGGACGAGTATTTTACCATTTCGCCAAGCGACGCGATAAATAATTTCGTAAATTCACTCAGCCCTGATGAAAAAGCTAAATTTGAAAAAGACGGCATTTTGTGCGATTATTTAGCCGATGCGTATCCGCAAAGTAGCGGAAAACCACTAAGCTTCCCTACTAGCACGGGCAAAATTCATCTATATAACCCTGATATGGAAAAAATGTATGAAGAATACGGCGATGTCTGTGCGCCACTGCCTACTTGGGTAGCACCGCCAATGCCAAAAGAAGGCGAATTTAGACTTTTATTTGGCAGGGGTCCTGCTCACTCACATGCAAGAAGCCAAAATAACAAGCTCTTACTCGAACTTGAAGATGATAGCCCGATTTGGATAAATCCTGATGACGCGGCAAATTTAGGTTTAAAAACTGGCGATAAAGTCATAATGATAAATGCTAAAACAGGGCTCAAATCAAAACCGCAAAATATAAAAATCACAAAGCGAATAACCAAGGGAAATGTCTTTATCCACCACGGCTTTGGGCATGTTAGCAAAGAGTGGAAGAGCGGCTTTGATAAAGGCATTAGCGATGTTTATTTTTGTAGTAACGACATTGATCCTGTTAGTGGTTGTAGCGGCTTAAACAACGGCTTTGTTAGACTTGAAAGGGCGTAAGATGAACTCACTAATAAATAAAAATCACAAAAAAGAAAAAAACCTAGCTATGGTGATTATCGGCGATCGCTGTATCGGGTGCGATGCGTGTTATGTAGCTTGTAAAACCGAGTGGGAAGTGCCGCTTTTCAAAGAAGCGTATCGCACAAGGGTTTTTGAAGTAGAAAACGAAGACAATGCAGGAAATCCGATTTTAAATTTCTTGCCTGTGCTTTGTAACCACTGCGAAAATTCCCCGTGCGTGGCAGTTTGCCCGACAGAAGCTAGTTTTAAGCGTGAAAAAGACGGCATTGTCATCGTCGATCCGTCACTTTGTATAGGTTGCAAAGCCTGTATGGTAGCCTGTCCGTATAATGCCAGATATTACGACGAACACAAACAAAGCGTCGATAAATGCACATTTTGCGCCCCAAGAGTGGATAAAGGTTTGCTTCCGGCTTGCGTAACTACCTGCGTGGGAAAATCGCGAAATTTTGGCGATTTAAATGACCCAAATAGCGATGTTTCGCAAATTTTAGCTAAGGCGACAAGTATAACTCGCCTAAAAGAGAGTGACGGACTTGAACCAAATGTCTATTATGTAACGATAAATTCATAGGAGTAAATGATGAAAAAGATAATTTTAAGCATGGTTTTACTTTGCAGTTTTGGTTTTGCGGAGAATTTGCAAAGCTACAATACTTCAAAAGCGCAGGCGGAGCATTTTGTAAATCTCTCTCGCGAAGCTGTGGCAAAAAATAATCTCACACTTGCTAGGGCATACGCAAAAAAGGCAATCCAAGCAGACGCTTACAACAAAAAAGCGTGGGAAAGCTATGACGATGTCATCCAACGCCTAGCTGATGAAGGCATGATAGACGAATTTGGCGCCAAAGCCGATGAAAGCGAAGCCGCCGCACCGAAACCTAGTGGCGCACCAGCGCAGTTTGAGGGTTGCTAGTGAGAAGAATTTGCGAAATTTTAAAAGGGCTAAATTTTAAAATTTTCGCAAATTTTGCTATTTTGTTTTTTTGCGTAAGCGCATTTTCGCAGATAAACTCATGCACCGCCTGCCACGAAAATTACGGCTCACTAAGCCCCTCGCACGATGAGGTTGCCTGTCAGAGCTGCCATGGGGGCAACGAGATTGCTAGCGAAAAATCGCTCGCTCACATCGCCCTAATCCCAAATCCAGCCACGCTAGAAAACGCCAAAAGCCGTTGCGCGCGCTGTCACAAGGACCAAATCGCCCGCGTTAGCACCACAGTAATGCAAACCCAAAATCCAATCAAGCAAAATTTGCTAGGCGAGTGGGCGAAGCAGGGCGCAAGCTCTGATTTTAGCGCAGAGCAAATCGAAAAATTCGCCAAGGACCACTACGCCAAAGCCTGCGCCAGTTGTCATATCTCGCAAGAAAAAGAGGTTTTTATAAATCAAAATATCGCCAAAGGTGGCGGGTGTGGGGCGTGCCATAAGGCTTCGAATTTAGATGAGAATTTCTTGCTCTCCCCGTTTTTCGCCAGCAAAAATGCAAATTCTGCGCCAAATTTAAGCGCAAATTCCAGCGTAAATTCCAGCGCGCACGCAACCTCCCCAAATACTGCGCCCAAAACCCACACGCGATTTTCCACCGCAATCCCTAGCCAAAACTGCCTAGCCTGCCACAACCGCTCGGCTCGCATTGGTTTTGCGTATTATGGAAAATTCGAAAGCGAGGGAAGCAAGGCGCCTTTCGAGCAGAGCCATACGCTATCCGACGGGCGCCATTTCCACGATTTGCGCGCCGATATTCACTACGAAAGGGCAGGGTTAGAGTGCGTGGATTGCCATACTAGCCTTGGGGTAATGGGCGATAAAAAAAACCACGCAAATATGAGAGAGGCCGTAATTATCGCGTGCGAGGACTGCCACGCGCCAAATTTTGCCACGCCAAACGAGACGGCGCGAAATTTAGCAAAAACAAATCCAAATATCCCAGATAGCGCGCTCATCGCCTACACGAAAAAGGGAAATTTCCCACTTTACAATGTCGCCAAAGTGGGCGAAAAAGCAGTCCTTACGCGCAAAAAAGACGGAGCAAAATTTGAAATTTCAGCGCTAAAACACCCAGCACACGAGCCTTTGCATGCAAATTTATCCTGCCAAGCCTGCCACGAAAAAAGCGTAGCAAGCTGTTTTGGTTGCCACGAGCAAAGATTTGCGGGCGCAAAGCAGTTTGAGTGGCAAAAGGGCGAATACAGCGAAGGTGCGTGGAGCGAAATGCGCAGTTTTTTGCGCTTCGAAGACCCTGCTTTGGGCGTGAGAAATGACGGCAAAATCGCAAACCTAGCCCCAGGCTGTCAGGTCGTGGCTAGTATCTACGAAAATGGCGCTACAAAGCACTTTGACGCCCTTAGCCTAGCTAGCTGGGCGCAACACAGCGTTGGCAAGAGCAAAACCTGCGCTGCTTGCCACTTCTCGCCGTCTTCGCTTGGGCTTGGGCGCGGTGTTTTGGACTATAAAAACGGCGAGATTTCATTTAGTCCAAATTTGGCAAATTTTGGCGAGTTAAATTTCGCCCTTGACGCCTTTGCTAGCCCCACAGGAGCGCAAAATCAAATCATTTCTAAAAACGATTCCACGCTAAGCTTAGCTCAAATGAAAAAAATCCTAGACGCCTATGCCTGCGCTATCTGCCACGATCGCTACGATGATAAAATTTATGCCGATTTTAACGCCTCAAAGGCCAAATTTAGGGCAGGGGAGACGAAATGTTTAGAGTGATAAATTTGATATTTTTTGCGTTTTTAAATTTCACTTTTGCTCAAAATTTATCCTGCGAAAACTGCCACAGCGTGGAGAAATTTGACGCGCAAAATCACAATTTTTCATGCGAAAGTTGTCATAAAAGCAAAATTTCACCCTCAGATTTCCCACAGAATTTAGCCAAATTTGGCGGATTTTCGCACGAAAATATCATCGCTCACCCAGCAAGCCCCGCGCATTATGGCGAGTTTTGCGGCAACTGTCACGCCAAGCAAATCAGCGAATTTGAAAAAAGCAACCATTTCACGCACAAAAACGAGATAAAAACGATTTTTAGCGCATTTAACATGGATTTAAATCTTAGTTTGCAAGATTTTTTAAGCCAAAATTTGCCAAATTTGAGCGAGAAAGAGCGCGTCGTGGCGGACTTCGTGGAGCGCAAATGCCTAAAATGCCACGCCTATGATAATGGCGAGAATTCCTTGTTTTCGGCTCACGGAAAGGGTTGCATGGCATGCCACGCTAGCTACGCGCCCAGCGCGCATTACAGCGGCAGCGACGCGAATACTAGCGCGCGCCCGCACTCGCGCACTCACACGCTCTCGCGCGCGGATAATGAAGTTTGCGCCTCTTGCCACAACAAATACTTCATCGGCGCCGATTTTATGGGGCTTTTCCCACAAAACGCGCACAAAGACTACCGCACGCCGTTGCAAAAAAATGGAAATTTCCCAGGGCTACGGCATGGCGCAACATACGCAAATTTGCGCCCTGACGCACATTTTAGCGCGGGGCTAGTATGTGCGGATTGCCACAAAATGAGCGAAACCAAAACCTGTGAAGCCTGCCACGAAACCGCCACGCAAAATAACACCTCGCACAAATTCCACCAAAATTTGGAGTGCGCCACCTGCCACAGCGCGTGGAGCGGGAGTTTTTACGAGCTAAATGCTATGCTTGATTTTAGCAAGGATTACGAAAACTGGCAAAATTTAATCGAATTTGACGCGGTTGCTAAGCGATTTAACGCACGCGCCCTGCGCCAAAATACGCGCCCTGCGCCGTTTTCGCGCACGCTTGGAGGCGAGAAAAAACCTGGCATTTGGCATAGCGCGTTTAGTTTAGAACGCTTCGAAAATGTCCTTTTGGTGCGCAAAAATAACGGCAAAATCGCCCTTGCGCGTCCTGTGTTTGGATATAATCTTGGCATAAAAGATGAAAATGCTAGCGTGGCTAAATTTGGCGAGAGTGGCGAGATATTCGAGGTTTGGAAGCCGTTTTCGCCTCATAGCGTGCAGAAAATCGGCAAATCCTGTGAGGCCTGCCACGAAAATCCGCTCCAAAGCGGAGAAACTCACGGCGGTATTAGCGAGCTTTTCGCGCCTAAATTTTGCGAAAACCCTAGGCAAAAAAACTGCGCCAAACTGCTTGATGCTAGCCCTTTAAACGAACGCGAAATGCAAAATTTGAAGTCGATTTTATACAAAAAAACAAGAGCGAAGGAAATTTTAAATCTAAATTAGAAATTCCGCAAAATTTGCGGAATTTCGCTGTATTTTTAAGGGGGAAGCTAAAAATTTATGCGTTTTTTGCAGCCTCTAAAACTGCTTCGTAGTTCGGCTCTTCGGTGATTTCAGCCATGATATCTTTGTATGCGATTACGCCGCCGCTGATGACGAAAACCGCTCTTGCATTTAGCCCAGCTAGCGCGCTATCTTCGATTAAAATTCCATAGCTTTTGGCGAATTTTTTCGCTCTAAAATCGCTTGCTGTGCGCAAGTTTTCGATACCCTCTGTCGTGCAAAATCTACCCATCGCAAACGGCAAATCCATTGAAACCACGATTACTTCGGTATTTGGCAAGCTTGCTGCTTTTTCGTTGAATTTGCGAGCCTCGCTAGCGCAAACTGGCGTATCTAACGACGGAACAGCTACGATGATTTGTTTTTTCTCGCTTTTGCCGATTACGATATCTGCTAAATCTTTCCCAACGACTACGACTTCTGGCGCAGCCTCGCCGACTTTTACTTCATTTCCGCCCAAATTTACGGGGTTTCCTAAAAATTTTACTTGCATTTTCTCTCCTTGTAAAAAATAAAACACATTTTATCTCATAAAATTTAACAGATTATTTTTTGGCGCAAAATTTTAAAATTTGGCTATAATTTCGCCCAAATTTAAAAAAAGGAAATCCATGCAAACCCTCCCGCAAAACGCGCCTAAATTTCACCTCAACACCGCCTACACGCTATATTTGACGCTAGGAGTTTTTAGCGCGCACAGATTTTATCTGAAAAAAAATGTAAGCGCGATTTTCCAGCTTCTTGGCGGATTTGGGTTTATCATCTTTGTCTGCTTTTTGGTGGCGTATGCTTTGATATCAAACGATAGCGCGCTCGAAATTTTGCGCTCCATAAGGCCAAGCCTCGAATTTGACGACCAAGATACACTTAGGGCTAGGGAAAATTTAATAAAACCGATTATGGTCTTTGCACTGCCGAATTTAGCCTATTTGGCGTGGATAATACACGATTTTTTCAATTTAGAAAAAATGGTAGATAGCGCAAATCTTAGCGCAGGGTGCGAGATCGAAAATTTGAGTGATAATCCCAGCGAAAATCCCAGCCAAAGCCTAAATTTAGAGGAAAAAAGCGCGAATTTAGCCTCGGCTAGACAGCTAGCTTACATTGGGTGCGGACTTTTGATTTTAATGGCAGTTTTAAACATTTTTGGCACCAAGATTAACGGCGCCGAACTCGCCTCAACAGCGGGGCAAGTGTGCTTAGCAATGAGCGCGTATTTCATCGCTAGCACAATTTGCTCAAAGACACTTTTGCGAAATTTAACCCTTTTTGTCGTATTTGACAGCCTTGCGCTAATCCCGTTTTTGATGATGATGTTTGGGGATAAAAGCCTGGTTGTATTTGTTTTGGGCGCAGTATTTACGGGGCTTGGCGCATGCTTTGCTCTGCTAATTTACAAAGAGCTTTTTGAAACAAGCGGGTGCGAAATTTTCGTTAAGGCGTTTTTTGTATATGCGCTCTCGTGCGTGATTGGGCTAGTTTTAGTCTATTTTAATCCGATTTTAGCGATAATCGCGGTGCAAATTTGCTCGATTATAAATTCGCTTTTTATCATTGCTTGTGCCAAAGATAGCCGAAATTTCGAAATTTCGAAAAACAACTATTATTTTTCGAATTTGAAATTTCACATTAGCGAATTTAACAAAATCAAATCATAAGGAGAAAAAATGATGAGTTTTGGCGAGGCGATTAGCGTTTGCCTCAAACAAAAATACGCCACATTTTCTGGCAGGGCTAGCAGAAGCGAGTATTGGTGGTTTTACCTTTTTAGTGTTTTAGTAAATGTCGCAACCGCCGTAATCGACGCCATGCTTGGCACAAATATCGTTTTGGGGTTTGACAAAAACGGCACCCCGCAAGTCATCGGTATCGTAGCCAGCGTGGTTGCTCTGGGCTTGCTTGTGCCATCATTTGCGGTTTTGTGGAGAAGGCTACACGATAGAGATATCAGCGGGTGGTATTTTGGCGCAATTTTTCTTTTGTGCGTGCTTGGGATAATGTTTGCTGATGGAATTAGAATTTTAGCTATGCTGTTTTTATTTGTTGCTGTGGGGCTTATAATTTATATTTTTATCTCTACGATTTTAAAGGGCACCGACGGAGCTAACAAATACGGCGACGATCCGCTAAATCCGCGCGCCGGTGGGAATATTTTCGTTCCGTGAATTTGAGAAATTCACGGAAACACTGCGCCGAAAATTTTACTTATAATAAGCCATATTGAACTTCTAATATCACATAAACGATTATTTGTAGGTTTGGATACCTACAAATAAACAATAGAATTAACGAAATTCTCGTCTGAAAAATTTAGGACCTTTTTTATAGCTTAAATTTTTTAAAAATCTATATGCACCTGTGACGATACAGACCAAGCTACCGACAAAGCAAGCGAGCCCAACAAGGCCACTAATAGCGCCATAAGAACTGTTAGCAATAACAGCAACTACGATAAACAATATTACACCCAAAATTAAAACTGGAGCCCAGTCTACACCATATCTAATCTCAGCTTGGCAACCACTGCAAACTGATACTCCGTATTTGATGTCATCCTTGCCACAAAATGGGCAGATTAAGTGTAGCTCTTCATCCATAGTTTTCTCCTTGAAAAAAAATAAAGTTTTATTCTACCCCCCCCCCCCCCTTAAAATGGGTTGAAATTTTGATTATGTGGTGCAAAATTTTGTATTGATTTATTATAAGCTTGCGAAGTAACTTTGTAAATTGAGAAATTCGTAGAAATTTCGTTGGATTTTAAAAAGCAAAATTTCGTGGCAGTATTTCAAATTTGCGATAGCGGAATTTTGAAATTTGCAAAATTTTGTAGAATTTTAAAATTTGGCTAGGAAATCCTAGCCAAATTTTGCTTATTTCGCACCTTTTGGTGGCATAAACGCAGTTAGCGTGATGTCTTCGCCCTCTTTTGGTTTATAGGCTTCCACATTTACAAGGCAAGTGTGAGAGATATTTCCGTTGGCTAGTTTGCTTGTCGGAATATCGATAGTAAGCACATTTGCCGAGCCGTTTTTGCAAAGTCCGTTTTCGTTTGGATCATACCAAGCACCTTCGCATAGTTTTACGACATTTCTTGGCGTATCGTCATTTACAACCGCACCTGCTAAAATTTGACCCCTAGCGTTGAAAACTCTTACCAAATCGCCGCCCTTTATACCTAGCTCTTTTGCGTCTTCTTCGTTGATGAAAATCGGCTCTCTTCCAGCTACTGCATAGCTATCTCTTAGCTTAGTTTGGTTTTGTTGAGAGTGCAAACGATCATTTGGGTGTGGGCTTATCATGTGGAATCTGGCTGGTTTGTCTTTCATACCTAGCCACTCGATTGGCTCAAACCATGTCGGGTGAGCCTTGCAGTCATCATAGCCCATTTTTTCGATAGTTTCAGAGTAAATTTCGATTAATCCGCTTGGTGTGCCAAGTGCATTTAAAATCGGATCTTCTCTAAAATCTGCAAAAGTTACATAGCTTTCGCTCTCCATTGTAGGGCTAAATTCAGTCGGTTCGTTTTTGTTCCACCACTCTTCGAAACTTGGCATTTTTATTCCCAAAGCTTCGTTTGCATTTACTTGATTTGCCGCTGTTTCGTAGAACTCTTTTATCCAGTCCATTTCGGTTTTGCCACCTTCTGTGTAGGCTTCGGCTAGACCATCGGCATAAGCTTTACACAAATCAACGAAAACTTGATAATCATCTTTTGCGCCAAATTGTTTTTCTACGACCTGTTTTTGTGGGACGATATGCATATTTGTGTAGTCCCCTGTCATAGAAATGTCATTTCTCTCATACGAGCTAGTTACCGGGAACACGATGTCAGCCATTTTCGCTGTCGGTGTCCAGTAAATTTCATTTACGACGATAGTTCGTGGTTTTCGCCAAGCTTTGACATTTTTATTTGTGTCTTGTTGTTGTGTGAGCGGATTTCCGCCGACCCAGTAGATAAAATCCATATCAGGATATGTGATTTTATTTCCGTTATCATCAAGCGTTGCGCCCGGATTTAGCAAAGCGTCCGCGTTCCTTGCGACAGGATATGACATCAAAGCAGTATTTGATAGCCAAGATTGCGCTGCATTTTCTTTTGCGCCATCAGCATTAGCAGGACCCATATATTTGCCGTCTTTGATAACGCCTACGCTTCCTGCGTTGATTGTTTTAATTACGCCACCAACGCAACTTGGCGTTCCGCCGTTTGCATAGTGGTAGCTAAAACCAAATCCACCACCAGGAAGCCCTATTTGACCAAGCATACTAGCAAGAGTTACTATCATCCAATGAACCTGTTCGCCGTGGTGCGCTCTTTGCATACCCCAACCAGCCATAATCATAGTGCGATTATCAAAGAATTTTTCGGCTAATTCTTTTATAACTTTTGCTTCGATTCCGCAAATTTTCTCTGCCCACTCAGGTGTTTTTTCTACGCCGTCTTCTTTGCCTAGTAGATACTGCTCGAATTTATCAAAGCCAACGGTGTAAGTGCTTAAAAATTCTTTATCATATTTACCTGATTTTAGCAAGTGATTTGCCATAGCTAACATCATCGCAACATCGGTATTTGGAGTAGGTCTGATATGAGTAGCTTTGCCTTCAAAAAATTTAGTTGTGATTGTTTTGAGCGGATCTATAATAATGATTTCTTTACCGCTATCACGCAATTTTTCAAAATATTTAAACGAGCCTTCATCAGAAACCGTAAATGACAAACGCAAAGTGCCGATTGGATTCATACCCCAAAGCACGACGACTTTTGAGTTTTCTAAAACCACAGGCCAAACGGTTTGTTGCTCATAAACTTGGCTAGATCCCACGACATGTGGCAAAATCACTTGTGCAGCTCCGGTTGAAAAGTCTCCCGTAACGCCCACAAAACCACCTGTCATATTCATAAATCTATGAAGAAGCGTCCTTGCCATACCAAGTGCGCCTGAGCTTTGCCAAGCGTAACTTCCAGCACAAATGCTATTCATACCTTTTTGTTCGCGCGTTTTTTTTAGCTCCCTAGCGACCAGTTTAATAGCCTCTTCATAAGGCACTTCTACCCACTCGTCCTTACCGCGAAGCTCTGGTTTTGGGCTATCTGGGTTTTCAAGGTAGCTTTTGCGAACCATCGGGGCTTTGATTCTTGCTTTATAAACCAAATCGTCCATGGCTGTTTGCAAAGGATTTGGCACATTTGAAGTTTTTTTCCAAGCTTCCGATTTTACGATTTTGCCGTCTTTTACGGTAGCTTTTAGGATACCCCAGTGAGCACCAGTGATGACTTCACCGTCTTTAACAAGGGCTGTGTTTGCACTCTCTGCCAATGCCAAATTTGGCATAGCACTCGCTGCGCCAAGTGCGGCGCTTGCTTTTAAGAAACTTCGTCTTTTCATATTTTCTCCTTTAATCGACATTAATGTCTTTTGAATGTTTTTGTAAATACTGAGTGATAACCCAAATTTCATCTTGGGTTAATGGTGTGCGTGATTGCATTGATTTAATCAGCGCAGGCCATCTATTTGCGACCTGAGTTTCGCCTCTGTGAAGCGGGTGGCAGGTGCCGCAGTTTTCTTCGTGGTTTTTCTTCGCTGTGCTAAAAATCGCTTTCAAATCCGTTTCTAGCGCGTCTGGCGAAGTATAGGCTGTGATTTTTACCTTGTTGTATTCGCCTAAATTCTCCAAAACCTCAGCGTCGAATTTCGCCTGTTTTGAAAAGGCAACCGAGATAATCCTCGCCTTATCTGTGAAGTAAATGATATTTTGCGCCTTTGCGCTTTGGTAGCCTTCAAGGCTAAATTTGACCTTTTTATCATCTGCTTCGATGATTTTGATCTCATTTGTCGGCATTAATCTTCCGACACTTTCGCTTAAATCCGCGCTTAGGCTGATATTTTTAACAGCTACGCTATACGCGCTATCGCCCACGCTAAGGGCGTTTGCGGCGCAGGTTAAAAGACCTAAGCAAAGAGCTAAATTTAGAATTTTCAAATTTTCTCCTTTTTTAAAATTTGCGAAATTTTATAAAAAACAAAAATAAAAATTTGTCATTTTTATGACAAATTTAGTTTTTATTATCGATACTTAACCTTTTTGTGAGATAATAAAAATAAAAAGGCATTTTATGGGGACTAGGACGACAGGGGTTTTTGAGGGCGAGGAGTTATCGTTTTTTGGCAAAGAGGATTTGGATAAATTTAGACGCATTTCCTATCAAAAAGGCTCGATGATTTACGCTCAAAAAAAGCTTTTTATGATAATCCTAAAAGGCGAGGGCAAGCTAAATACCTACCACGAAAGCGGCAGGGAGTATGTGCTAAGCTACTTTGGGGCGGGTTCTTTCGTGCTAGTCGATACCTTTTCGTCATTTGAAATCACAAAAGACGCTGAAATTTTAGAGGCAAATTTATCCACCGTGATTGATCTGTTTGAGTTTAATCAAGACTTTGCGATTTATCTTTTTAACTCGTTTTTGAAAAATATGACAATGCAAAAAAATGTGATAAAAGAGCTAGTTTTCGATAGTGTCGAAACCCGCACATATAAATTTTTGCTCCAAATCTCGCAAGAGGGCGTCGCGCATGTAAATGGCGGTGTCAGCGAAATCGCAAGCTTCGTCGGAGCCCCACGCCAAAATGTCTCCGTGGCTGTAAATAAGCTAATCAAAAATAAAAAAATCCAAAAATTAGATCATCAAAATTTTAAAATTTTGCCCTAAATTTTCTTTGAAAACATAGCATAAATTTGCGCACACATCATCACAAATAAAACCGCTAAAATCACGCCAAAGGCCAAAATCATGCACTCAGCCATTGTGCCAAATTTCGCGCTTGGGATTAAATACCAGCCATTAGAATACAAATCCACAAAAAAGCTTTGAATAGGATCTAAGCTCGTTCCTAGCGGAATTATAGGCGCGTCTAAGCCACAATCGCCAGTTGGCTTAAAAAAGCCAGCAAACCACTCATCAAGTGGCAAATTTAGCGGGAAATTTGGCTTAAACGAGCAACCATGCACGCCAAAAGGCAGTTTATCCAAAATCGCGCTATGCACCTTGTATAGGTGAAGTGAGCGCAAAATTCCATAAAATGCGCCCACAAAGCACACGCCATAAGCGCAAAATTTAAGCAACAAATTTCCCCCGCAAATCGTGCCTAAAATCGCTCCAAAAAATATCACAAAAAACGCCAGTCTGATATACACACACTGCTCGCAAGGCGCCATAAATAGGTATTCTTGGAAAAAATAGTGCGCGATAATGATTAAAAGCGCGCAGACAAAAATCAGATAAATCCAAGGCTTCGCGCTGTTTTGCCACGCGCAAATTTTAAACAGCACTCTACTCATTTTTGCTCGCCAAATAATCAATTAATTTCGCAAATTCGGCCGTGGAGGCGATTTTTTCGGTTTTTATGAGGTATTTACCACCCACCACGAAAGCTGGCACGCCTTGGATAAGTGCGACATCATAGCCCTCGTCCCAAAGCCCAAGCAAATCCAAAACTTCACTATTTTGCAATTCGCTCTCGTAAATTTCGCGCGTAATACCGCCGGCCGTAAAGCCCGTTTGCAAAAATTTCATCTCGTCTGCTTCCGCGCTAGGGCGCTCTTTTTTGTCGTGATAGCTTTCAAAATATGCAAATAAAATTTTCTTAAATTTCGAATTTGGCGAGTTTGGAGCGATATTTTCTCTTTTATCCAAAACTCTGGCCACAGCCAAAATTTTACTCACACTCACGCCAAATTCGCCCATAGCGTGCATGTGAAACGGCTCGTAAGTAGCACGGATTTCGCCTAAAATTTCAGGCAGGACATTTTGATAATATTTATAGCAAAACGGACAAGCATAACTAGAAATCGCCACGAAACTGCCCTTATCCACACTTAGTGGTTTATCCAAAACCAAATAATGCTCGCCTGCGCTAAATTCGCCATTTCCGCCGTCCCCATGAGTGTTAGTCCCACCCATCATATACACACCAACGCCCAAACCAACGAGCAGAGCGAGGATAAAAACTAGTAGATTTTTTTTCATAAATTTTCCTTTTTTACTCAATTATAATGAAATTTTAAAAATTTTGGCTAAAATTTGGCGAATTTAAATTTTCAAATTTCAAAGGAGAAAAGATGAAAAAACTTTCCTTAATTTTGGCGATTTTCGCCACGATTTTTTTGGGCGGTTGTGCTAGCACGACCCAAGGTGGCGCTGTGGGGGTAAATCGCACCCAGCTACTCACGGTAAGCGAAGCCGAGCTTGACAAGGCAGCAGCAAGCTCATACACGCAAGTAATCAGCCAAGCAAAAAGCCAAAAAAAGCTAAACACCAACGCCAAACAAACCAAAAGGGTCAAAACAATCTCAAATAGATTGATTAACCAAGTAGGCGTTTTCAGACCAGATGCGCGCAACTGGAACTGGCAGGTAAATGTCATCGAAGATCCGACCGTAAATGCGTGGTGTATGCCAGGGGGTCGCATTGCCGTTTATACAGGCATTATCAACAAGCTTAGCCTAACTGATGGCGAGTTAGCGGCTGTCGTAGGACACGAGATCGCTCATGCTCTTCGCGAACACTCACGAGAGCGAGCCAGCACAGAGTCTGTAAAAAATCTAGGCATTTCAATCGGCGCGCAAGCCGCTGGGCTAGGGGATTTGGGCGCGACTGGATTAGCGATTTTGGGGCAGTATGGATTTAGTCTGCCGTTTTCTCGCTCACACGAAACAGAGGCCGATATCATGGGCTTAGAGCTTATGGCGCGCGCTGGATACAATCCAAACGAAGCCCCAAATGTATGGCGCAAAATGGCGAAACTAGAAAGCGGCAGTAAAACGCCTGAGTTTTTCTCAACTCACCCAGGCGATGAAACCCGTATCAAAAACCTAGAAAAAACAATCCCAGTCGTCATGCCACTATACGAGCAAGCCAAAAAAGGTAAAAAATAGCTTCGTAAGCTTCATCGGTGCGAAATTTGTGAAATTTCGCACCAGCTAAATTTCAAAATTCCGCACTTTTAAAATTTAAAAAAATTTGTGAAAATTAGTTTAATTTTGCTATAATCTGCATTTTATTTTAAATTCAAAGGATTAAATTTTGGACACGGATCGTTCGGTCTTTATGTTACTTCTCGCTTTTGTTTTAATTTTTTTAAATGCTTTTTTTGTTTTATCTGAATTTGCCCTTGTTAAAGTTCGACGCTCAAAACTCGAAGAATTCGTCAAAGACAAGGTCGCAAACGCCTCACTCGCTCTAAAAATGACAAACTCAATCGATACCTACCTAAGCGCCTGCCAAATCGGCATTACGCTGGCTTCCCTCGCCCTTGGTTGGATAGGCGAGCCAGCCGTAGCTAGCCTAATCCGCAAGCCACTTGCTAGCCTAAATTTGGGCGAGGCTAGCGTGCATACCGTGGCTGTGATTATCGCGTTTAGTATCATTACGACACTGCATATCGTCCTAGGCGAGCAGGCCCCGAAACTTATCGCAATCGCAAAATCCGAAAAAATCGTGCTTTGGATAGCTAGACCGCTTTATTGTTTTTGGGTTTTGTGTCTGCCTGCGATTAAGGCGTTTGATTTCGTCGCATCAAGCGTGGTTAGGCTCTTTGGAATCCGCGCAGTCAAAGATAGCGAGGTCGCCCACTCCGAAGAAGAGATCAAAATCATCGCTAGCGAAAGCCTAAAAGGCGGTGTGCTAGATAGTGTGGAGACCGAAATCATCAAAAACGCCGTGGATTTTGGCGATACTGTGGCAAAGGAGATTATGACTCCGCGCAAGGATATGGTCTGCCTAGATAAAAACGAAAGCTACGAAGATAATTACCGCGTAGTTTTGGAGTCGAAATTTACCCGCTTCCCATACATCGACGGAGGCAAAGACACGGTGCTAGGACTAATCCATATCCGCGATATCATGCAGCAAAACGGCGAGAAAAATTTCGATAAAATCGTGCGCAAACTCATCATCGTGCCAGAAAACTCCCCGATAACGAAAATTTTATCAATGATGAATAAAGAGCGCATTTTCGCCGCCCTTGTCATCGACGAATACGGCGGAACGGCTGGGTTTTTGACCATGGAGGACATAATCGAGGAAATTTTTGGCGAGATCGAGGACGAATACGACGATATAGAGCAAAATTTCACCCGCATTGACGATAATACTTACGAATTTAAAGGTCGCTTCGAGATCGAAAATGTCGAGGAGATAATGGAAATCGCCTTTGACGATGAGACCGAGCAGCTCACGATTGGCGGATATGTCTTTAATCTCTTTGGTCGTTTGCCAGAAAATGGCGATGAGATAAGCGACGAAAACTGCGATTACACCGTGCTTGCGATGGACGGCACCTCGATAGCCTCGCTTAGGGTCAAGAAAAAAGAAGATTAAAAGGGCGAAAATGGATAATGTAATCAGATTTAGCGTTTCACTGCCAGAGGAGCTATTTGACGAGCTAAACTCGCGTGTAGAGAGCAGGGGCTATCCTAGCAGGAGCGAGTATATCAGAGACCTAATCCGCGAGAAAATCGTCAGCGACAAATGGAGCGAGGAAAACAGCGACAAAGAGGGGCTTGGCGTGATTTGTATAGCGTATTCGCACCACCAAAGCGACCTGCTCGAAAACCTAATCGAGCTCGAACACCACGCTAAAATCGATGTTGTCTGCACGAACCATATCCATGTAGATCACGATAACTGCTTAGAGACTATAAATGTGCGTGGCAAAATGGGCGAAATCGAGAAATTTAGCGCCAAAATCGGCGGACTTAAAGGTGTGAAATTTTCGCAACTTGTCAAAATTGCAATTACGAAAGCATGAAATTTGGAATTTTAAATTTAAAATTTGGCGTGGAATTCGCGTGGAATTTTGCATAAAATTTGCGTTGAATTTAGCATGAAATTTGATTAAATTTCGCGCCGAATTTAGCCTAAAATTTACGCTAAATTTCACGCTAAATTCACGCTTAAATTTCACTCAAACGCCCTAAAATGCGCCTCATCTGCGAATTCTAACATTTCCTTATCGCCCCTGCTATCGCCATAGGCGATGATTTTTTCAAATTTGCTCAAATCATAAGCTTCTTTTATGCGCGCCACCTTTTGCGCCCCGTAGCAGTTTAGACCATCGATTTCACCGGTGATTATGCCGCCTTTTTTCTCTATTTTTGTGCCCAAAAGTTCTAGCCCATTTTCTTTGCACCAAGGGGCCAGCCAATCCTCCAAAGAGGCCGTTACGATGACGACCTTATCGCCATTTGCGATGTATTCTTTAATTTTTGCCATGGCTTCAAATTTGATAATATCTTCAATGTGCGTGGTGGAGTATTTTTTGCAAATTTTGGCGAATTTATCCACACTCATACCGCCGAAAAAATGCACCATAAGCTTGCGGCGAGTGAAATTGTTCGAACACAGCCCAAGCTTGTATCCCAGCAAAATAGGGCTAAGCCTAAAAATCCCGCGGAAAAATTTCTTAAACCCCACGACATAGGCGATAAATTCGAGCAACGAATCATCTCTGGTAATCGTCCCGTCGAAGTCAAAACAAACTAATTTCATAAAAATCCTTTGGCGAAATTTTACAAAACTAGAATAAAAATTCGGAAATTTTATGGTGTGTTAATAGCCGAATTTACGGAAAATTTACCAAATTTTGCAGGCAAAATTTAGCTATCGCAAATTTGGAATACCTGCGCCGAAATTTTTATTTCGCTAAATTTTGTTTTTTAAGTGTCATTGCGAGCCCGCTTTGCAGGCGTGGCAATCTACAAAATTTAAAATTCTAACCGCGCAAATGGCAGAATTTTAAAAGTCAAATTTAATGAAATTCAAAATTCTGCCATTTGCCCTGCCGTTAATTTCGACTTTGTAGATTGCCACGCCGTGCTTTCGCACGGCTCGCAATGACACTTAAAAGCGGAATTTGACTAAATTTTGAATTTCAAAATTCAACGGAATTTCTCTGGATTGCTTCGCTTCGCTCGCAATGACAGCAAAAAGAAAATTTTAGGGGCAGTATTTCAAGGTTGCGATAGCGGAATTTAAGGAGTAAAATTTAGAAAAATTTGAGCAAAATTCGTGCAAAATTTAGCCAAATTTCGCACGAATTTTAAAATTTACGAATTAGTTTTTGACATGCGTCTGCGCGTAGTCGGGTCTAGGTAGCGTTTGCGCACGCGGATATTTATCGGAGTGACCTCGACTAGCTCATCTTCTTCAATCCACTCTAATGCACGCTCCAAATTTAGGCTTCTTGGCGGAACTAGTTTGATCGCGTCATCACTACCGCTAGCGCGGACATTTGTTAGGTTTTTGCCTTTGATTGGATTGACATCTAGGTCGTTTGGACGGCTGTGTTCGCCGATAATCATACCGACATAAACCTTCGCTTGTGGAGCGATAAATAGCACGCCACGATCTTGCAGATTCCATAGGCTATATCCCAGTGCGACGCCATTTTCCATGCTAGTTAGTGCGCCATTTTGGCGTTTTTCGACTGCGCCTGAAAACGGCCTAAACTCCAAAAAGCTGTGGTTCATAACGCCCTCGCCACGAGTATCGGTCAAAAACTGGCTTCTAAATCCGATTAGCCCACGAGCTGGGATTTCAAACTCGATTCTAGTTTGGCCATCGCCTGTGGGGTTCATCACCTTCATTTCGGCTTTTTTGCGGCCGAGTTTTTCGATAACTGTGCCTGTGCAATCATCAGGAGCGTCGATTACTAGGTGCTCGAACGGCTCACATTTCACGCCGTCGATTTCTTTGATGATGACCTCTGGGCGACCTAGGCAAAACTCAAATCCCTCACGGCGCATGTTTTCAGCCAAAATCGTGATTTGAAGCTCACCACGACCGCTAACCTTAAATTTACCCTCGCCGACATTTTCGTATCGCATTGCGATATTTGTTTTCATCTCCGCTGCCAAGCGCTCATCGATTTTGTTTGAAGTTACAAATTTACCCTCAGTTCCCGCTAGTGGGCCGTCATTTACGCTAAAAATTACGCTTAGGGTTGGCTCCTCGATATGAAGCGCATCTAGTGGCATAGGGTTTGCGGGATCAACCACGCTATCGCCTACATCAAGCGCGTCAAATCCAGCGATAGCGACGATATCGCCAGTGCCGGCGTTGTCGATATCGATACGCTCCAAGCCGTTAAATCCGATAAGCTTCGAAATTCTGCCAGTTACCTTTGTGCCATCAGCCTTGGCAAGCATTACGCTTTGATTTTTTGAAATTCTACCATTGAAAATTCTAGCAATTCCGATTTTACCGACATAGTTGTCGTAGTCAAGGGTGAAGACTTGAAGTTGCAAAGAGTTTTCATCGCTACCGCTTGGGCTTGGCACATGAGATAAAATCGTCTCAAAAAGTGGCTTCATATCGACATTTTCATCACTTAGATTATGTTTAGCATAGCCGTTTTTTGCCGCAGCATACACGACTGGAAATTCGAGCTGTTCGTCGTTGGCATCAAGTGCGACAAAAAGGTCAAAAATCTCATTTACCACACGATCTGGATCTGCGGCTGGTTTGTCGATTTTATTTACCACAACGATTGGGCGAAGTCCCAAAGATAGGGCCTTTTTAACGACAAATTTGGTTTGAGGCATTACGCCTTCTTGCGCATCGACGAGCAATAAAACGCCATCGACCATTTTTAACACACGCTCAACCTCGCCACCGAAATCCGCGTGGCCTGGGGTATCGATGATATTGATCTTCGTATCGCCATAGCGAATAGCTGTGTTTTTCGATAAAATCGTGATTCCACGCTCTTTTTCGATATCGTTGCTGTCCATTACGCGCTCGCCGACCTCTTGGTGCTCGCTAAATGTGCCTGATTGTTTCAAAAGTTCATCTACGATAGTGGTTTTTCCGTGATCGACATGGGCGATAACTGCGATATTTCTAATATTTTCCAAATTTTACTCCAAAATTTTATGTTTAAAAACCGATGATTATACACTAAAAATTCTTAAATTCTAAGAATACTCTTTGACCTCATTTACCAAATACTCATACACTCTTTGCTGGATTAAAGCGTCGTTTTCATCATCGCTAATGAGGCGTCTAAGGTGCGAGAAATCGATCTTTTTGACATAGCGAGGCGCGTTTTTTATCTCTTTGTCGATTTCTACTAAAAGTGAGTCTAAATTTAGACTTTTGTAGGTGTGGGCCTTTTGGATATACTCGCTCACAATCGATACCAAAACCCCCACTCTGCGCGAATCGTCGCTGTAAATTTCGCTTGCGATTTCGCGCAGGTTTTCGTAATCCTCATCGGTTTGCTTCTTTTTAGCAAGCAACATTGCAGCGAAAATTTTCGCTCTAAATTCGATAGAACGGTGGTGAGAAATCGAAATTTCACGAAAAACCGAAAAAATATAATCTTTTAAATTCATTTATAACCTTATTTTAAGAAACTTTTAATTATAATCCGATTCGCCCTTTCTTAGACCTGTGCAACGGTTTTTAAAAACACCGCTTCAGGGTGGGAACACAGCAGAGCACTTTTACCTATCGTGTGCCGCAGTCATCTGGGAAGGGGTTTTAAAATTCAACCCTATCCAATCCAAAATTTTCGATGAAATCATCACAAACGCTGTGAAAATCGACGCCTTCTATGCTTTTATTTCGTCTGAAATTTTCGAGCATCGAGTTATATCCGCTGACTAATTCTTTGCTTTTGACGCCATAGCTTATCGAAATTCCAGCCTCGAAAAACGCTGCTAGTTTATCGCAAAATTTAAGCGCTCTGCCATCAATTGCGCGAAATTTATCCTCGTTATACGCACCAAGCGAGCCGTCTGCGAAATTTGGCTTACCGCCAAGCTCGTAAATTCTGTTTTCAAACTCATCTTTTATAAATTTCTCGCCGTCGTTTCTAATACCTAAAATATAGCTAAACTCATCTCTGATATGCTCCGGCACGAAGGGCAAAATTTTATCATCTATTAGGCGCATTTCGTATTCGCTGATAATATCGCTAAGCCCAGCCACGCCGTATTTTACGGGGCTGATGATATCGCGGGTAAGGCTTTCAGGTAGATCGTGAAAAAGCGCGCAGTAAAAATTATAAAAAATTCTACTCTTGCAAGCACCGACTTTTAGCGAGTAAAAATAGCTTAAAATCGCCACGATTAGCATGTGGCCTAGCACGCTAGTCTCAGGTATGCGCGGGGTTTGTGCCCAGCGCTTTTGAAACCTTAATCTACCGCTAAGATCTACAATTCGGGCTAGTTTTTTATTCATTACGATTTTTCGCACGCCGATTAGCTCATAATAATCCTCTAATTCCTCTTCGACTTTGAATTTAAGCTCTTCGATATCGTTTAAAAACTGGCTAGTTTGATAAACGATATTAAATTCCCACCTCGTAGCCAGATAACTTGCCGCCTTTAAAACGAGCTTTTCTTTTTCGTGCGAGTAGCTGTTTTGATAGGCTATAAATCGTTTCAAAAATTCACCATCTTGCACGCTAGAAAGGTCGTTTTCAAGTTGTGAGAGAACCCATTTGTTAATTTGATCTTTTTTACTTTTTTGAATTTGGTGAAACACATCTGGGCGGATATCGGTTACTACGATGCGTGAGAGAAAATCAAAAATCCCAGCCTCGATGACATAGCTCATATCAATATCGCGCTCAAAACTAGCGATAAAATAGGCAATGATAAATTTGTGCGCTTGTTTGTCAAGCTCGACTAAATTTACCATTTTTGGGTAGTCGTTCCAGCGCGAAATACTCGCACTTTTAAAGATTTTTTCTACTAAATTTGAACTTATCATTTGTAAATTTTATCCGAATTTATTTCAATCACGGTATGCACATTTCCGCGCGGGTTAAAGTCAGCCACGATTTTTAGGTATTTTGGCTGCAATTTTTCTTGCAAGGTAGCGTAAATTTCGTTTGCGCTGTCCTCGTGAGAGATGTAGCGATCCATAAATGAGTTAATGTAGAGTTTGATTGCTTTGAGCTCTACGACAAATTTATTCGGTATGTATTCTAAATATATCGTCGCAAAGTCAGGGTATCCTGAGCGCGGACAGCGGCAACAAAACTCTGGAAGCGTGATTTTGATCAAATAATCATTTTCGTGTTTATTTGGCCAAATTTCCATTTTTTCTATGTCAAATTCTTTTATCTCTTTTTCGCCATAACGCATTTTATTTCCTTAAATTTATAATATCTTCTGGTTTGCCTACGCAAAAACCCTGCACGAAATCGACCCCAAGCTCGTAAAGTTCGTCTTGAAATTTCGGCTTATCTACAAAGCGAATAATGCTTTTAATGCCCGATTTATGGCACATTTCGTTTAGTTTCATAAAAACATTTTTTATTTTTTCGTTGCCTAAATTTTTATTATACTCGATATCGTAAATCACAAAATCAATATCGAAAAATTTAAAATACTCGAAACTCGCGTTCGCACCGCCAAACTGGCTAAGTCCAAAGCTAAATCCCAGCTCTTTAAATTTAAGCAAAATTTCGGCAAATCGCTTTGTTTCGGAGTAAATTTCTTCTTCGTTAAACTCCAAAACAATCTTGCTTGGATCGATTAAATTATTATCAATTAGCTTTAAAATTTCGTTGCGAAACTCGGCATTTCGCAGTGTCTGAGGCATGATTTCGATGAAAATTTTATGCTCGATATCCTTAAAATAGATAATGCGCGAAATTTGCTTAATCATCGCAATATCGTATTTGATATCGTAATTATTAAAGTGCAAAATATCGATAATTCGGCTTTTTGTAACCTTATCGCCAGTTCTGAGATCTAGTTTTGGGATTAAGTTTATATGCGATTTGACGCCATTTTTATCGGCGACATATTGAAATTTAAAGCTAAAACTCTCATTGTCAATCGCATCAACGACATCTTTGTTAAAATCATCGAGCAAAATTTTATTTAGATCAATATTTTCGCTGGATTTTTCCTCTTCGACCTCTTTGCGATTTATCTTAAAAAATAGCGCGTTTGTGATATTGCTGAGATTTTTGTCATACGAAGTAGGCATGATCTCAAATTCGGTTTTAATCTCGATATTGTTTATGCTTTGGTTTGAAATTTTATGCTCGAACATCTTCAAAATGTGCGTTAAATTCGCCATTTTGCCGTTAAGTCCAAAGATAAAGTGGCCGTTGATAAAACGCCCAATGTGCAAATTTTTAAAGCCCTGATTTGACATAAATTTCGCAAATTCTTTGCAAAAATTATACAAAATATCATCGCCGTTTTGATAACCATATCTATCGTTGATATCGGCGATATTTTTGATACGAAGCAAAACCACATGGTTGATTTTATTTTTTTTCATCTGTTTTTTTAAAATTCGCTCGATCTCATCGCGCACGAATACATGGCTGACTGGATCGATTAGCGTCTTTTTAAAACCAAAGTAAATTTGATAAATTACATAATACACATAGCAAATCAAAAGTAGCGAAAAAAGTATCACATCATCGCTATTAAACTCACCGTTTTTAAACATCGTATATCCAAAAGCGATAAGCAGGAGTGTAAAAGGCACTGAAATTTTAAGTGCCGTTATAAATCTGGTTTCGCGCTCTTTTTGCTCTGAGACTAGAATTACTTCGTTTTCGATAAATTTACCCATTAAATGTCCAAATTCTTAACATCTTTTGCGTGGTCTTGGATATAGTTTCGCCTAGGCTCCACTTCATCACCCATAAAAAGGTTAAATGTATCGCTAGCGCTTTGCGCATCAGCTATACCCACGCGAAGCAAACGACGATTTTCCTTGCTCATCGTGGTCTCTCTAAGCTGATCTGGGTTCATCTCGCCAAGACCTTTGTAGCGTTGAATATACGCACCTTTTTTCGAATTTCGCTCTATCTCGTCCAAAACCTCGATATAATCTCTGCCAAAATCGACCTCGCGCTCTTTGATTAGCCCATACACGCGGATCGCTTCGGCAAAAATATGATTTGTAAGCAAGGCTTCGTTGATATTTAGTTGCTCCAAACCATTTGGAGTTTGGACATAGATACGAATTTCACTCTCGCTGACATTTGAATTTAAAATATTAAATCCCTCGCTCTCTAAACGGGTTTTA
The DNA here is from genome assembly GCF_027737365.1 of Campylobacter sp. JMF_01 NE2. Classification (NCBI taxonomy): domain Bacteria; kingdom Pseudomonadati; phylum Campylobacterota; class Epsilonproteobacteria; order Campylobacterales; family Campylobacteraceae; genus Campylobacter; species Campylobacter sp. JMF_01 NE2. The sequence continues at coordinate 492,945 of NZ_JAOVTR010000001.1, forward strand.
ATCACTTCAAAAAGCGCAGAATATTCCATAGAGCGCGCTTCGTCGTTTTCGATTAGATATCTAATCGCAGAAATGACGCTAAAACGCTTTTTAAGCTCGTTTAAAAGTGAGCGGTAATTTGAAACGATTTTTAGAAAATCGATTAAATCTTGGTTGCCAATTCCCTCAAATTCGCCCATATCGATACCAGTTTCGATCAAAAATTCACTTAGTGCGCGCTCATCTTTTAGATAAATTTCTTTTTTGCCCTTTTTGTATTTGAAAAGTGGCGGTTGAGCGATATAAACATAGCCGTTTTCGATAATCGGACGCAAATAGCGGAAGAAAAATGTCAAAAGCAGGGTCTGGATATGGCTACCATCGACATCGGCATCTGTCATAATGATGATTTTGTGATAGCGAAGTTTATCGGCGTTAAATTCCTCACCCACACCGCAACCAAAGGCGGTTATCATGTTTTTGATTTCTTCGGATTGTAAAATTTTATCCAAGCGCGCTTTTTCGACATTTAAAATTTTACCACGCAAAGGCAAAATCGCTTGAAATTCCCTATCTCTACCACCTTTGGCAGATCCGCCCGCACTATCGCCCTCGACAAGGAAAATTTCACTCATACTAGCATCTTTGCTGGTGCAATCAGCGAGTTTTCCTGGAAGTGTGCCGACTGAGTTTATGTTATCCTTTTTTCTCGTTAAATCGCGCGCTTTTTTCGCAGCTTCGCGACCACGGGCTGCTAAAAGAGCCTTTTCCATAATCGCTCGTGCTTCATTTGGGTTTTCTTCGAAATATTTGCAAAGCACCTCAAAGGTCATTTTTTGCACGATTGGTTTGACATAGCTTGAACCAAGTTTGCCCTTAGTTTGACCCTCGAATTGCGGTTCAGGCACTTTGACGCTTACGACTGCGATTAGGCCTTCTCTGACATCATCGCCAGTGATTTTGGTATCTTTTTCGCGTGCGGCTGCGTTTGCTGCGATATAGTTTGTGATAGCGCGAGTTAGTCCCGCTCTAAATCCAGCTTCGTGCGTTCCGCCATCAGGGGTTTTGATATTATTAACAAAACTTAATAATTTTTCATCGTAGGTCGAATTATACATTAGCGCGATATCCACAGCGACATCTTCGACACTATCGCTAAATGAAACTGCCTTGCTAACGGGTGAGGCTTTGTTCATATCAGTTACAAAGCTCTCTAATCCGCCCTCGAAATGAAAGCTCTCATTTCTGCCGTCTCTTTGGTCTTTAAAATTTATGGTGATTTTTGGGTTTAAATATGCTAATTCTCTAAATCTTTTTGACAAAGTATCGGCATTAAATTCTAAAATTTCAAAAATTTCGCCATCTGGCCAAAATTCCACAGTCGTTCCAGTGCGGTTTGTGGATTTTATGATTTCTAAATCAGTAGTTGGCTTACCTTTTGCAAATTCTTGACGATAAACATTGCCTTGGCGTTTGATTGTAAGCACAAGCTTTGATGAGAGCGCATTTACGACGCTCACACCCACGCCATGAAGTCCGCCTGAGACCTTGTAAGTGTCTTTGTCAAATTTACCACCAGCGTGCAAAACGGTCAAAACCACAGTCGCTGCTGGCAAATGCTCTGTGGGGTGCATATCTACCGGGATTCCACGGCCATTATCTGTGACGATACAGCTACCCTCGCGCGTGATTTCTACATCGATAGTATCGCAATACCCAGCCATAGCCTCGTCGATAGAGTTATCCACGACCTCATAAATCATGTGGTGTAGTCCGCCAATATTTGTATCGCCGATATACATTCCTGGGCGTTTTCTGACCGCTTCAAGACCTTTTAAAACTTTAATATTTCCTGCACCGTAATTTTGTTGTTCCATTAAATTTTCCCTTAAATTTCTTAAATTTTATTAATCGGCATTACGACCGTTTTTAGCTCGCCTGAGCTTAGCACAAATGCTGTTTCTGAGTTGTTAAAATTTAGCTCAAACATATCGTCCTCGACGCTGTTTAAAAAATCGAGTAAAAATCTGTTTTTAACGCCAAAAATCAAATTTGATGAAACTGCGATATTTGCCTCAATTTCGGCTTTTGCCTCAGAATTATCCTCGTTAATACTTTCAAAAATAATGCCATCAGGCTTAATCGTAACCTTCATTTCTTCGCACATTGCGTTGATTGCTTTTACGCCACCGACAAATTTATCTCGTGGTAAAATTACTTTAAAATTTGTCTCAGTTGGGATTACGCGCTCATAATTTGGGAATTTTCCGTTGATTAGTTTTGTGAAAAATTCGAAATTTTCGCTCACTGCTAAAAGGACATTTTCGTCATAATAAATTTCGATTTTATCTGAAAATAGTTTTTGAATTTCGCCAATTGCCTTTTTAGGGATTAAAATTTGAGTATCTTTTTTGGCAAATTCGCCCATATTTGTATTTAGCACAAAGACACTAAGGCGTTTTGTATCGGTTCCGACTAAATTTAAATACCCGTCTTTTACATCAATCAAAGCTCCGTTTAGCTCGTATTTTGGGTTGTTTGTATCGATTGAAGAGTATATTTTTTTAAGACTTCTGCCAAGCACCAAAGCATTTACATTGAAGCTGTTTTTGCCCTCGATTGTAGGGAAATTTGGAAAATCTTTTGAGTCAAACATAGGGAGTTTATATTTTAACTTTTTTTGTTTTACAAAAAGCGCTCCGTTCATTGTCTCTAATGTGACATTTTCGTCCCCTAAACCCTTGATTACACTAAGAAGTTTTGAGCCATTGGCTGTGGCTTCGCCCTCTTCTTCAATCATAGCATAAGGCAAAACATAGCTAAGGCCGATTTCGTGATCTGTGGCCTTGATACTAAGCTCGCCGTTTCTAGCTCTGATTAAAATATGAGAAGTAATCGAGCTTAAATCCTTTTTGTCAAGGTAAGGATTGGTGTTTGAAACAATGTCTTCTAAAACCTTTTTTGCAATTATGACTTTCATAGCTGTCCTTTAAATTTTAAATTTTTGTTTTTGTTATAGTAGAGTGTGGGATTTAGTGAATACCCCGCGCAAATGCTGAATTTAGCGAAATTTACTTTGTGAATTAAATTTGCCATTTTATTCACCATTATTCACAAATTTTGATTTTATTTCATATTTTTTCATTATTTTCCTTTTGGGTTATTTTGTTTTTTAACTCATCAATTTTGATTTTAAAAAATTCATCTTTCTCAATCGTTTCGTTGATTTTTTTGATATTTTTGCTAATCGCGCTGTGATCTTTGAGATTGAAATACGACGCGATTTTTGGCATTGAATTTTTGGTTAAAATTTTGGCTAAATATATGCAAATTTGGCGCGCTTCGATGACATTTTTGGCCCTTGTTTTGCTTTTTAGCTCGCTTGGTTTGATATTTAGTTCTTTTGAAATCACGCTTATAATCTGCTCCAAATCGACATTTTGGTAGTGTTCTTTGATCTGATCTTGAAGCGTGGTTTTGGCAAATGCTAAATCGATTTTGGCATTTACAAGAGAAGAAAATGCGTTTAGTTTGTTTAGTGCGCCCTCGATTTCGCGGATATTATCGCCCATATTCGCGGCGATGTATTGTATGACATCGTTTGGGACATAAAAATTATTTTCCTCGCTTTTGCGCTTGATGATTGCGATTTTGGTCTCTAACTCTGGTGGCATGATATCAGCGATTAAACCATCGCTAAATCTCGAAATCATGCGCTCCTCAAAGCCTTTTAGGTATTTTGGCGCGATATCGCTGGTTAGGACGATTTGGCATTTTTTTTCTCTAAGTTCGTTGAAAGTGAAGAAAAACTCCTCAATCGTCGAGCTTTTGCCTACCAAAAACTGAATATCATCGATTAGCAAAATATCGCAGTTGCGGTATTTGTGCTTGAATTTATCCATTGTTTGATTTTCCAAATTTGAGATAAATTCATTTACAAACTGCTCGCTGGTTACGCAAATGACGCTTAGATTTTTTTTGATACAATGATTTGCGATTGATTGGAGCAAATGGGTCTTGCCAAGCCCGCTAGGTCCGTATAAAAACAGCGGATTATACATTTTGTTTCCGGGGTTTTTGGCGGCACTGACTGCGCTAGAAAATGCGAGTTTGTTCGAATCAGCCACGATGAAATTTTCAAATGTGTAATTGTCATTGACAATCGTGCTTTTTGGCTTGTCTTGTGGGATCATTTTTGAAATTTCTTTTGGAGAAATTTTGGCTTTTGAAGTGATTTTGACCGTGATATTGCTAACGCCAAATTTTTTAACTAGCGCGTTTTTAATCCTCTCAGCGTATTTAGTCTGTATGTATCTAGCCACAAGCTCGTTGTTTGCGTGATAAACAAAGAATTCAAAGGTAGAGTTTTTTTCATTAAATTTTAAATTTTTGATGTATCTTTCGTAATCAAGCGGTGGAATTTCGCCCGCTAAACTTAATAAAATTTCTTGTGGTTGAGTTTCTGCCATAAATTTTCCTTTGTTTAATCCTTAATTTTAGCAAAATTTCGCTAAATTTGTGTTAAATTTATAAAGTAATTCACAAGTGAATAAGGCGTGAATTAAAGTGAAAGATTGTGATGAAAATTTTAGGAATTGATCCGGGGACTAGAAATTTAGGCTATGCGATTTTAGAAAAAAATGTGAATAAAATTTCGCTCGTCGAGGCAGGTTTAGTGAAAATGAAGGCTGAAAATGTGCAGTTTCAGATGACGCAAATGGCGGAGGCGATTGATCTTATATTTTCGCAACACAAAATCGACGAGGTCGCAATCGAGAGTATGTTTTACGCCTACAATCCCCAATCCGTGCTAAAACTAGCGCAGTTTCGCGGGGCTTTGGGGCTAAAAATTTTGCAAGTTTATGGCAACTTCGCAGAATACACACCACTTCAAATCAAAAAATCCGTAACCGGCAAGGCAAAGGCCGCAAAAGAGCAGGTCGCCTTCATGGTCAAGCGAATACTAGGGCTCAAAGGCGAGATCAAACCGCTCGATATAACCGATGCTATCGCGGTTGCGCTCACTCACGCAAACGCTATGAGAGGAGTAGAAAAGTGAAAATTGCACTAGCGCAGATTAAAAGCGAAATTTTAAAATTCAAGCAAAATTTATCCAATGCGCGAAATTTGGCTTCGCAGGCGAGGGATTGCGATATTATCGTGCTTCCTGAGACATTTTTAAGCGGATTTGCGCCTGAAATTTTTAGCGAAATTCCATCAGAAAAAAACGAAAAAGCGCGCGACTTTTTACGCGAAATTTCAGCGCAAAAAGTCGCAATTGCTGGGCTTGCACTGAACGAAAATGGCGAAATTTACAACCGCGCCTTGGTGTATCAAAATGGGCGTGAAATTTATCATTACGATAAAATTTTTCTTTTTTCAAATTCAGGTGAAAATAAATTTGTCCGCGCTGGCGATAAATTTGGGCTTTGTGAAATTTCGCAGGGCGAAAAATCCATAAAAATCGGACTTGCGATTTGCTATGATTTGCGATTTGGCGAAATTTTCCGCTACCTTGCCAAAAATGGCGCGCAAATTATCTTTGTCATCGCGCAGTTTCCGCACTCTCGCATAGAGCATTTCCGCACTCTCGCGCGGGCTAGGGCAATTGAGGCGCAGTGTTTTTTAGTAGCCCTAAATAGCGCCTCTGGCGGGCATTCGTGCGTGATTAGCCCTGAGGGAGAGATTTTGTGCGAGCTTGGAGTGGGGCAAGAAAGTGAAATTTGCGGTATTAATTTAGCCCAAATTTCGCTAGTTCGGGCGCAAATGGATATTTTAAAAGATGAGCGAAAAGAGATTTTAAAGGAGATTTTATGAAGGATTTAGTTTTTGTAATCGATATGGTAAATGGTTTTGCGAAATTTGGCGCAATGGCAGATCCAAACATCGCTAAAATCGCACCCGCAATCGCTTCGCAAATCCGCAGAAGCGCAGGCGTGCATTTCATCTGCGACGCGCACGGCGAGCGGGATTTGGAGATGAAACGCTACCCAGCGCACTGTATCGAGGGCTCGCCAGAGGCCGAAATAATCGATGAACTTGCCGAATTTGCTACCCCCCAAAACACTACCAAAAAACGCTCGACAAACGGCTTTTATGCCCTTGATAAGGGGCTTTTAGCCGAATTTGATAGATTTGTGATTACGGGGTGCTGCACGGATATTTGCGTTTTGCAATTTGCCCTTGCACTTCGCACATATTTCAACGAAAATGACATTAATAAGGACATTGTCGTGCCAACCGAGTGTGTGGCGACATACGACGCGCCAAACCACTCGCGCGAGTATTATGAAAAGTGCGCGCTAGATTTAATGAGAAATGCTGGAATTTTGGTGATTTAAGTCAAATTTGGCGCAAATTCGCGCCAAATTTGCCAAATTTATTTCAAATTTGCTTTAAAAAACTCTTCAAATTTATCAAACGGAATTTTTTTATCGTATAAATCCGTGTGGCTTGCCCCTGGCACGATAAAAAGCTCTTTGTTTTTGCTTCCAAGTTCTTTAAATGCGTCCTCGCTAAAATATCGTGAGTGCGCAATCTCACCGTGCGCTAGTAAAACAGGGGCGCGAAGCTCACTAGCGTAAGTTAAAATTTTATCGCTCATACGCGCTAATGCGTCTGTTTTGCTCCAAAAATGCTCTTTTGAGTTGATAGCGCGTTCGTGGTAACCACGCTCGGTTTTATAATACAGCGCGTAGTCAGCGACAAATTTTGGTGTTTGCTCGGTAATGGTTTTAGGGTCGATATTTCCGCTTGGCAAATACTCTACCTCGCCCTTTTCAAAGTCCGCCCAGCGTTGCAAATTTAGAGCTTTTTTGGCTTCATACCTAGCATTTTCATCTACGCTGTCGTTGTATCCTTTGGCGGTTACACGGGTCATATCATACATCGTAGTAACTGCGACGGCCTTTATGCGAGTGTCGCTGATAGCGGCATTTAGCGCAAATCCAGCCCAGCCACAAATGCCTAAAATTCCGATTTTTTCTCTATCGACGAAGTCTTGCACGCCCAGATAATCCACGGCTGCGCTAAAATCTTCTGTGTTTATATCAGGGCTAGAAATGTCGCGCACATCGCCACCGCTTTCGCCTGTGAAACTTGGATCAAACGCCAAAGTTACGAAGCCTCGCTCGGCTAGGGTTTGGGCGTGAAGTCCGCTAGATTGCTCTTTGACTGCGCCATAAGGGCCAGAAATGGCGATTGCAGGGAGTTTGCCACTCATATTTTTTGGAGTGTATAAATCCGCAACGATTACAATTCCGTAGCGGTTTTTGAAGGCTACTTTTTTGTGATTTACTTTGTCGCTTTTTGCAAAGGTTTTATCCCACGCACTCACTACATTTTTTGGCATATCCGCTTCGCCTTTGGCACTTGCAGTGGTGGCTAAAATGGCTCCGAGAGCTAGTGAAATTAGGACTTTTTTCATATTTTCTCCTTGATTGAAATTTAGTGAGAAAATTTTAGCAAATTTAAGAAATTTTAGTTAGAAAGATTATCCAAATTTATTGCCTAATTCTGCAAATTTCAAAATTTATCTAGGGTTAAATTTTGAAATTTAACCCTAAAAATTTATAAAATTATCGCAAAAATTACGCCAAAGATGATTAGCGGGATATTGAAAAATATAAATGTCGGCACGCAAGTATCCCAGATATGGTTATGCTCGCCGTCGATGTTTAGCCCAGCAGTAGGGGCTAGTGTGCTATCGCTGGCTGGACTTCCAGCGTCCCCCAGACCTGCTGCCACACCGATGATAAAAATCGTCGCAGCCACGCTAAAACCAAGCTCAGCTGCTAGCGGACAATAAATCGTCGCGATAATTGGAATCGTGCCAAAGCTAGATCCGATTCCCATTGTTACAAGAAGCCCTATGCCTATCATTAGCACCGCACCGCCGATTTTGCCACCGCTTAGGCTAGCCACTGCGCTTACTAGCTCGCCCACACCGCCTGTTTCTTTGATAATCGTGCCAAATCCGCCAGCTACAAGCATCAAAAACGCGATGTATCCTAGCATATGCACGCCTTGGTCGAAAATGCTATCTAACTCGCCCCATGGAATACCGCCTAAAAGTAGCATTGTAAGGATTCCAGCCAGAGCGGCAAAGGGCATTGAACCAGCGTCGATTTGGATTACCATGCTAAGGACAAGTTGAGCGATGAAGCACACTATAATCCCAGCTAGCACGCCCCATTCTCGTTTTTGCATTTTAAATTCCTCAAAATGCGCCTCAATGCTCTCTTTGGTTTGAGTATAGCTTCGTGGCTTGCGGTAGTAAAGCATGGCTAAAACAAGGCCAATTACCATAGGTATGGCACTCATCCACATGACCCCAGCGATATCGCTGATACCTACATCCATGCCGTTTTTGCTCATCTCTTTTTGGATAATTCCCATAAAAATCAGACCAAAGCCCACAGGAAACGCCATATACGGGGTTTGCAAACCAAATGTCAGCGCGCAGGCTATGGCGCGGCGGTCGAGTTTTAGTGAGTTCATAATCTTTACAAGTGGCGGGATTAGAATCGGGATAAATGCGATATGAACAGGGATTAAATTTTGCGACAAACACGAAATAAAGGCAATCATAGCGATGAAAATAAATTTTTTATCGCTGATAAATCCAGCCACGCTTCGCACCAAAATCGCCGTTAAATTTGTGCGAGCTACGGCACTTGCGATGACGCCAAGTAGGATATACGATAGCGCAGTTTCCAAGTTTCCGCCCATGCCGACACTGCCAGTTTGTGGGTTACCGTTGATGAAATAGCCTATGGCGTCCATTAGCGGGATATGGCTAGTCAGCACCGCGCAAATCGCGCTGATTAGGATAGCTAGCATGACATTACAGCGAAGCAAACACAAAATACTCATCAAAAGTATGCTTAAAAACACTGGGTTGCTTAACATTTTTCGCCTTTGTGTGAAATTTGGGCAAATTATATTAAATTCAAGGCAAATTTACGCTAAAATCGCTCAAAAAAAGGAAAAATTTGCGTTATTTTTATTCATCATTTTTTATATTTTTTGTAGCAGTTTTGGTAGGATTTTGGCTAGGCGGGTTCGCTGGGGCGTATATTTGCGCGCTTTTATCGATTTTAGAAATCAGCCTTAGCTTCGATAATGCCGTGGTAAATGCCAAGGTCTTAGCGGATATGAACGCGATTTGGCGCAAAAGGTTTATCGTGTGGGGCATACCTGTGGCGGTTTTTGGTATGAGGTTCGCATTTCCGATTATCATCGTAAGCGCTGCTTCGCATTTGGGGCTTTTTGAGAGCCTAAATTTGGCGCTAAACAACCCTGCGCGGTATAGTGAAATTTTAGAAGAAAATAAAGACGGCATTTACATTTTTGGCGGGGCGTTTTTGATGATGGTGTTTTTGAGCTTTTTCTTCGACGATGAGGACAGAGAGCCTTGGATACGGGTTTTAGAAGAAAATGCTTTGGTAAGAAGGCTCAAAAATTTCCCAAAATTTGAAATTTTACTCGCTGTGATTTTAGGCGCAGTTTTGGCTGTTTTAATCCCCTCAAAAACGGCGATTATCGCATATTTTAGCGCGATAATTTTGTTTATTTTGATAAAGTCGTTTGATAAAATTTTCAGTTGTAATGGCGTTAGAAACGGCCTAAACGGCTTTATTTACCTCGAAATGTTGGACGCTAGTTTTAGCTTTGACGGCGTGATTGGGGCGTTTGCGCTAAGCAACAATATCTTTATCATCATGCTAGGACTTGGGGCTGGGGCGATGTTTGTGCGCTCACTCACGATATATTTGGTCGAGCGTGGCACGCTGGCGAAGTTTATTTTTTTAGAACACGGCGCGCATTATGCGATTGGCACGCTTGCAGCGATTATGTTTATCAAGCTCGAATTTGAAATCAGCGAGGTGATAACCGGCACACTGGGGATAATTTTTATTTTTTCAGCCTTCATTTGCTCGATTTTGTATAACAGAAAAAATGGGTAAATTCGCCACGATTGCGAGAAATGCGAAGCATTTCCGTTAAAATAAAACCAGCTAAATTTAGAAAAACGAAGTTTTTCTAAATTTAGCCACCTTGTAAAGCGTCGTCGGGGGTTGGGGGATTGTAAGGGGGAAGGGGCGCGACCTCGCAATTCAAGCCCCCTTCCCCCTTACGAAAAAAGCACAGCGCAGGTTAAATTCACAAAATCATTCAATGCTAAATTTAAGTAGAATTTTGAATTTAAATTTCTCTGGATTGCTTCGTCGCTTTGCTCCTCGCAATGACAAATTAAGCAAATTTAGCTTACAACCACGATAAAATCGCCATTTACACGGCGATTTTTGATGGTTCCATTGGTTTGCTGTAAAAAAATCCTTGCATGTATTTTATACCCATGCTCTCCAAAATCGTCGAAATTTGGTGATTTTCGACATATTCTGCGATGATTTCGTAATTTCTGTTTTTCGCAAAGGCTGTGATAGTCTCCACGATCGCGCGCGAGCTCTCATCTGCTACGATATCTTTGATGAGTGCGCCATCGATTTTGATGAAATCCACATCCAGCGTTAAAACTCGGTAGTAGTTCGAATACCCCGAGCCAAAGTCGTCGATAGCTATCTTGCAGCCGCGGCTTTTGGCTGTGGCGATAAACTTTCGCAGGCTATCGTAATCGTCGAATTCCTCGCTCTCTAAAATTTCGATAAAGAGATTTTTCGCGTTTTTTGCCTTTGCTAATCTTTCTTCCAAAAGTGCGCGAATTTCGTTGTTTGCGATATCGAAAAACGACAAATTTATACTAAATTTCGAATTTGGGAAATTTTCGATTAGCCTAAATGCCTCCTCGATTACGATTTTTGTCAGCGAAGTGTAAAGTGAGGCCTGCTTTGCGACATCCATAAACTCGCCCGGGTGCCTAACCCTGCCAGAATCATCGATTAGACGGATTAAAATTTCATAGACAAGAGGGACGAAATTTGTCCTTTGCGTGCCGTATTCTCTGCCGTTTGGATCTGATTTTGAGATATCGAAAATCGGCTGGACTAGCACGAAGACATGGTTTGTTTTGATTGCTTGCTGGATTGTATTTATCATAAGCTGGTTTTGGGTGTATTTTAGCTCGATTGGGTTGTTTGGGCGGTAATACTCCAAATTCTCGTTTTTTTGCTGTGCTTCATACATCGCCATGACCGCTTGAAATACCCTTGTAGCGCGATTATTGTCTTTATTGCTACTTACGCCAGCCACGACATTTATCGTTACGCTTATGTCGCCGGCTTTGGTTGCGATTTTGGTCTGTTGGTTTGTAAATTTTGCGATGATTTTGCGCACATGATTTGCGACAATAATTCTATTATCGATATTTTCTTTGCTAGCTTTATGAACGGGATAAAATAGGCAAAATTCATCGCCTTGCATACGAAATGGCTGGGCTGGGATTTTTTCTGTGGCCAAAAACAAATCAAGCGACCTTGCAAATACCTTTATGATTTGGCTAGTAATATCGCTAGAATAAAATAGTCTAAGATTATCAAAATTTGCGATTGTTAGGTAGATGATATAGCCTTCTATCTCTGGTTTGATTATCCTTTCGTTTAGGGCTAGTTCGCTACCGAAATTTGTCATTTTATCGACATAGCCTTGTTCGAGCAGGGTTTGTTCTGCTGCTGCTAGGCTAGCTTGCATAGCCTCATTTGGGCGCATATCTTTGATAAAAACGCCATAGTGCGGGTATTTGGACTTTTCGTCTAATTTTGAGAGCTTTATTTTGGAGTTAATCGGCGTGCCATTTTTATCTAGCAAACGCAGCTGCTGCGTGAAATATCCAATCTTATCGCTTTCTTCTTTAAGTTTTTTTTCGAATTTGGCATGGTCCTCGCTAGCTGCGATTATGCCGATATCCTTGCCTTTTAGCTCGTCTAGTTTGTAGCCAAACATTTCGGTTGCTTGTTTGTTAGCGTAGGTGATTTGAAATTTATGATTTAGCAAAAACACGGCGTTTTCGTCCCTATCGACTAGGGCTTTGTATGGGCGGAGTTTTTGTTTTTTGCTGATTGCGTCTGAATTTACCATGTAAGTGATGAGCAAAAATGTCAAAAATATCGCGGTAAAAACCATAGTCATTTCGGAAAACGAGTTGTAAAATTCGGCGTTGAAATTCGCAAATTTTTCCCTTAAATCCTTGAATTTGCCGTTGATTGCGCTTTCATTTCGGGTGATAATCAAATTTAGCTTAGTGAGATTATCAAGCACCAAATTTGCGTTTTTCAAGAAATTTTGCTCGGTTAAATTTTGCGGAGTTATGTATTTGATTTTTTCTTTTATGGCGTAAATTTCGGTGTAGTTATTGTAGTTTAGCTGCGTGATTTGCGAGAAAATATTTACCACTTCGTAGCGCGAGTTTGGGTTGATGTATTTTTGCTCTATGGCGTGCAAGATGACGCTATTTTGCGAATTTAGCGCGCCTAGCTCGTCGATGAGTTTGATTTTTTCAGCAAAGGCTGTTTTTAGATACTCGACATCATTGCTAAATGAATTATCCAAAATCAGCGGATTTTGCCCCAGCGTATCTAGGGTGTTATACACGACTTTCATATTTTCGTTAATCGAGCTAAAATCGCGGCTAGGTTTATCAGAGGCAAAGAGCGTATTTAGCCTAGTATTCGCATCATAAATCATCGTCATTTGGCGTGTTATGGTGTTGTAGTCTGAGACATTTTTTAGCGAAATAAAGTAACTTAGCGCGAAGCTAAGGCTTATTATCATGATAATACTCATGATTATCCAGTTTATGGTGTCTTTACTAATTTGGTTAAAATTTGAAAATAATTTTTTCATCATAACTCCTTATAATGTCGCCAAAAAATCCAGCAAATTTTGCAAATCATCATCGTCTAAGCTGTAATCAAACACATCGCGGAACAAAAATTTAATCGAGCGCGCTAGCGAATACTCGCCGTTTATGTAAGGGGCTGTTTTGGTGATATTGCGCAGGGTCGGCACTCTTTTGTAAGTGTGGCTTCGATAGTTTGCAATCCTTGTGTTTGGGTTGAAATTTAGGTTTTTATTAGGCACTTTGGCGTATGAGTTGGTGCCTAAATTCGCGCCATTGTGGCAATACGAACACAGCTCGATAAAGAGCAAATAGCCCTTAAATTCGCTTTCGCTGAATTTTTCCTCATCGCGCAAAACGCGGTCAAATTTAGAATTTATCGTGGTTTTTGATTTCAGATACTCGCCTAGGGCATCGACGAAATTTTCGAAATTTGCCTTGCCATAGAGCTTTTTAAATTCGCGTTTGTAGGCTATATTTTGGGTGATTATTAGCTCGATTTTCTCTTTTGATGAGGCTAACTCTTTGGGGCTTAAAACCGAGGTTTTAATGCGCTCATTTAGGCTAGGGAAAAAGTTTCCGCCCGAGTATCGCTCGATATAATAAGCGTTTAGGATTGTGGGGATTTCGCCATTTCGCACGCTAGCACCCGATGAGTTTAGGTATAGATTGTGGCAGCTATCGCAAGAGCGCTCTTGCTCGCTAAATTTAGTGTCGCGGTAGAGCTTCATGCCAAGGCTAGCTTTTTCGGGGCTGAAATTTGGCATTTTTAGCGGCGTGAAAATATCATCGCAAATGCCTAAAATAGGGACAATACTAAATAATAAAAGCTTTGAAAGTAGCGTTGATTTCATCTGTGATAATCCCATTTTTTACCTGTTTTTCCAAAAGATTTTCTAGCGTCTTTTCGCTGATATTTGCACCATTTACCCCCAAATGCCACAGCGCATTTTGCACCGCTTGGCTTAAATTTCGCCTTTGTATGCGCCTTTCGCTAATCTCGCGCGATTTGTAAGGGATATTTTTGTTTTTTAAATTTAACTCGAAATTTTGCGTGGTTAAATTTAGACTAGATTTTTTTATCCCAAAATGCGCGAAAATCGGCGCTAACATCGAGGAATTTCGCTCGCTCGCCCAATTTACATAAATTTTGCGTTTTGCTAGGTTTAAAAACATATCAAAGTCCTGCTCGCTGCGCAGTGCAGGGCTCATACTCAAAAACGCAATGTCAAATTTAAGCTCATTTTTCTGGGTAAAATTCGCAAAATCATCATTTATGATTTGCTCGACTTTAATGCCGTATTTTTGCGCGCTGTTTTTAAGCTCGCCAAGCATTGCCTTCGCGCTATCAAGAGCGTAAAGCTTAGCGCCCAAAGTAGCGATATATAGCGAATACACGCCGGTTCCTGCGCCTATGTCGATGACGCTTTTGTTTGCAAAATTTATGCCCTCATCTTCGATAAATTTAAATAAATTTTGTCCAAATTCATTTAAATTTGTATCGAATTTAGCGTAAGTTTCGGCTTTTTTGTCCCAGATATTTTCCATAACGACCTCAAATTCTCGCAATAATACCAAAATTTCTATTATAAATGATATAATCGTCAGTTTTACAAGGAGAATTTATGAAAATTTTGCCCAAATTTTTAATAATCCCATTTTTATTTAGCGCAAATTTCGCCCAAGATTTGGCGCAAATTAGCGTAACAATCGAGCCTGTGAGATATTTCGCGCAAAAAATCGCAGATGATGATTTTGTGATAAAAAGCGTCGTGGATAAGGGCGCCGATCCTCACACATACGAGCCCAAACCCGCCACAATGCGTGATATCGCAAAGAGCGTGGCGTATTTTGGGATAGGCACGGAGTTTGATGAGGTGTGGTTAAAAAGGTTTAGCGCAAACGCTAGTGGGGTGAAATTTTATGATTTAAGCGCAGGGATTGAGAAGGTAAATTTCGAAAATTTAGGCGAAGAGGGCGAAAAACACGATCGCGCCGAGCATGATACTCACGCCGAACACGCCCACGACGGAGCCGATCCGCACATTTGGCTAGATCCGATTTTGGTAAAACAAATTTCGCAAAATATCGCTAAAAATTTATGCGAACTAAACGGCGCAAACTGCGCCAAATACGAGCAAAATTTGGCTAAATTTGAAGCCGAATTAGACGAGCTTCACGCTTACGCTTTGCAAAATTTATCAAATTTGTCTGGGGCGAAATTTATCATTTATCACCCCACACTTGGGTATTTCGCGCGCAGGTATAATCTCACTCAAATCGCAGTCGAGCAAGGTGGGGGCGAGCCAAAACCGGCTGATTTGGCGGATTTGATAAAGCTAGCAAATGATGAAAAAATCGGCGTGATCTTCACTAGCCCGCAGTTTGCAAGCAAGGCAGCGCAAATCCTAGCCACCCAAACAGGCGCAAAGCTCACACAAATCGATTTTTTAAGCTATGAGTGGCAAAGTGAGTTTAAAAAATTAATAGATGAAATCTCGGCTGCGGGGGCGCAAAAATGAGCGCCGTAAAGCTTAGCAACCTTTCGTTTTCTTACGAAAAGCGCCAAATTTTAAATTCGATAAATTTAGAGTATGAAATCAACGATTTTTTATCAATTTTTGGCCCTAATGGTAGTGGTAAAAGCACGCTTTTGCGCCTGATTTTGGGACTTTTAAGGCCAGATAGTGGCAAAATCGAGGTGCTTGGCAAATCCCCGGTTGCTGCTAGGAAGCAAATCGGCTATGTGCCCCAATTCATCGCTATTAACAAAAGCTTTCCAATCAGCGTGGCTGATGTGGTTTTAATGGGGCTAATAGATAAAAAAATTTTTGGATTTTACACCAAAAAAGATCGCCTAAAAGCCCTTGAAGCCTTGGAGCGAGTGGGTATGAGAGATCTTGGCGAGGCAAAAATCAGCGAGCTAAGTGGGGGGCAGAGACAGCGGGTCTATATCGCGCGCGCTCTGTGCGCAAATGCGAAAATTTTGCTTTTGGACGAACCTTTGGCTAGTATCGATACTATGGGGCAGGTGCAGATTTATGAACTGCTAAAAAGCCTAAATTCAGAGGGCACGGGCATTATTATGATTAGCCATGATCTAAATTTGGCGTTAAATTACGCAAACCGCGCTGTTTATGTCAGTGGTGGTTCGCTTCACATGCACAGCGTGCATCCGAGTGGGAGGGCGAAGTTTTTAAAACACCTGCGCGAGGAGCATGGGCATTTTTGCTCGGTCGAGCTTGCGCTAAATGACTGCCACTGCGGGGACGAGCATGAGTGAAATTTTGGCTTTGGAATTTATGCGAAATGCCCTAATAGGCGCACTTTTAGTAAGCGTGATTTGTGGCGTGATAGGCTCATTGATCGTCATAAATAAAATGAGCTTCATCGCCGGTGGAATCGCGCACGGGGCGTATGGCGGGGTCGGTATGGCGATATATTTTGGATTTTCGCCACTTTTGGGCGCGAGCGTGTTTTCGCTTGTGCTAGCTTTGATAATCGCCTATATCACGGCTAGAAATAACGAACGATTTGACGCCATAATTGGCGCAATTTGGGCTTTTGGTATGGCTCTGGGGATTATTTTTGCAGACCTTGCGCCGGGTTATAAAAGCGATTTGATGAGCTTTTTGTTTGGCTCGATTTTGGCTATTGATAGCGCGACCTTGAATTTCACTCTCATTTGCGATGCTGTTTTTGTGCTGATTATAATCTGCTTTTATAGGCAGTTTTTGGCGATTAGCTTCGATAGGGAGTTTGCCACGCTTCGTGGGGTAAATACGAGCGTGTTTTATTATGTTTTGGTGATAATGGCGAGCTTTGCGATTGTGAGCGCAATCCAGATTGTGGGGCTGATACTAGTCATTTCGCTGATGACGATCCCGCCATTTATCGCGGAAAAAATTTCAAAAAATTTAGGCATTATGATGATAAGTGCTGTGATAATTTCTGCGATTTTTTGCCTTAGTGGGCTAGCGCTAAGCTATTTTTACAATCTCACAAGCGGTGCGGCGATAATTTTAATCGCTTCGGTCTGTTTTTTCGCCACTGCGCTTATTGCGAAATTTCGCGCTTAAAATCCCGCCAAGCTCGCTTAGTAAAATTCCGCCTAGTATCAAACCTGCGCCCGTGATTTGAAGCGGGCTTAACTTTTCGCCAAAAATGTATCCCAGCACGCCAGCGCCAAGGGGTTCGAGTGTGAAAATAAGCACCGTTTTGATCTCGCTGACGCCCTTTTCTTGGGCTAGTGTTTGGATAAAAAACGCAAAAACAGTGGCGAAAATCGAGGTTAAAATCAGGGCGAAAATGAAGTCAAATTTGAAGGAAAATGTCAAATTTCCGATTAAATTTATGGAATTTGCGAAATTTTCGTGCGGTGTGGAAATCGCGGCAAAAAGCGTGCAAACACTCACGCAAACAAACTGCATCACCACAAAGCCGTGCAGGTTGCACCTCCTAGTGCAAACGCCGGTAAATACGATGTGTAGGGCATACATAAAGGCAGAAATCAGCGTGAGTTGCTCGCCAAGGTTAAAGCCAACCTTGCTAGCCCCACTTAGAAAAAACAGCCCCAAAAGCGCCACTCCTGCGCCTAAAAATGCGAAAATACCAACTTTTTTGCGAAAAAACGCATACATCATAAATGGCACCATAATGACATTAAGCCCCAAAATAAAGGCTACCGATGATGATAGAGTGTAGCGCAGGGCAAAGGTCTGGCAGGTAAAGTCAAAAAAGAGCATTAGCCCGCAAAAAATGCCGAAAAATATGGTTTTTGTGTCGAATTTAGGCTTAAATTTCAGGCTCGCAAGATACATAAAAACGCTAGCGAGCAAAAATCTCCAAAACAAAAAGCTAAAAATATCAGCGTTTGCAGTGGCACGCTGGACGGGGATAAAGGTGCTACCCCAAATCAGTGCGACGCAAATTAGGGCAAGCTCCCAAATAAGGGTTGAATTTGGCTGGTTAAATTTAGAGCGCATAAGCTAGCGAATAGTTTTTAAGATATTAAAAATCGCGTCCGTGCTGTTGCGAAATTCGTGCTCGTGGGCGACTAGTTTATCAAATGCGTCGTTTAAAAACTCGCTTGTAAATTCGTTCGCAAAATCATCGCCGATTTCGCTTCCTGTGGCGTTTTTGTAGCTTTTGGCAAAGCTTGTGTCGCTGGCAAGGTTTTCGATATTTGGGCGCAGGGCGGCGTAAATTTCATTAAAGGCATTAACCCTCATATAATGCGCTAGGCTTAGCTCGCCACGCATTATGGCCTGCGTGGAGTTTTCGTCCATAGCTGAGATTTTGGTTTGTAAAATTTGCTTTAAATTTGGGATTGCAGGGGTTAGGCTTTGGGTTAGTGAGCGACGCATAGTGCGCGCAGCAGGGGAATTTGGGCTCGTTTTTTTGGCGATGAAATTCGGTAAATCCAGCTCGTATTGCGTTATGCCTGATTTGGCGTATTCTCTCGCGGCGCGCTCGATAAGCGAAGAAAGAGAGCGTTTGAAATTTTCGCTGTCGCCGACATTGGCGCTTATCATCACATCCAGTCCCTTTACAGCGACTTCTTCCCAACTAGCCATTAAAAAAAATGGCGCGAAAATCAAAATAATTTTTTTAAGCAAAATTTGCCCCCATAAAAAATTTCGCTATTTTATGGCAAAAAATTTAATGTTTATTCAATACGATTTAAAATTTTAATCAAAAAGTGTCGGCTCTAAGGCTTTGAGGCGGTATGATTTGCGGTGAAATTCTGTGTAGCCAAATTTTTTAATCGCCTCGATATGGGCTTTTGCGCCGTATCCTTTGTTTTTTGCGAAGCCGTATTGTGGGCAAGCTTTTGCGATTTCTCTCATTTTGCGATCGCGCGTAACCTTCGCTAAAATCGAGGCTGCGCTTACCTCTGCGATTTTAGCATCGGCTCTTACCATAGTGCGAAATCCACTTGCGCCAAATTTGGAATTTCCGTCAAAAATAATGTCGAAATTTTGCTCCCCAAAGTGCGCCACAATTTCTTCAAGCGCGCTTTTTAAACACGCGCTAAGCCCCATTTCATCGACATCAGCACTAGAAAATTCGACTATTTTAAAATTTGAGTTTTTTATGATTTTTTCAAATAGTTCTTCGCGTTTTTTTTCGCTTAGTTTTTTGCTGTCATTTAGCCCTGAAATTTGGGCATGCAAAACACAGCCTGCCACGCACAAAGGCCCTGCGATACAGCCTCGCCCAGCCTCGTCGATACCGCAAATCTCAGCCATTGTCGCTTTTCCTCACAGCTGCTGTGTGGGTTAGGATATCGTGCAGACAGAGCCTGTCTTTGCGAAAAAAGCAGATTAATAGCCCAATCATGCTAAATCCCGCCAAAATAAAGCACAAAAAGCGCAAAAACGCGCGAAAAAATGAAATTTTGCGCCCCGAGCGAAGATCGATAAGGTAGATATTTGAAAATTTATAGCCAGGGCTTTGGGCTGATTTGGCGTAAAAAACCGCGCAGATTGCCCCGTAAGCTAGCCAGATTAGCGCGATTGCGATTTGGTTACTTTGAAAAGCCTCTTTCGAGCCCAAAACAAGGTAGGTCGTGATATAAAAAAGTGGCATTGCGATGAAAAACATATCAACGATAAAGGCCTTTACGCGTAAAAACACTGGCGCAATTACCGCTTTTTGCTTTGCCACTTAAATTTCCTTGAATAAAATTTGCATTTCGCGCGAAATTTAGTTTCCGCGCGAACCGGGTTTGATTGCCATGCTTCCGTTTTTGCAAAGCGGGCAGGAATTTGGCTCGTAAATTTCAAAGCTGAAATTTCCAAGCGTAAAAAGTGGTTTATCAAATGGGAGTTTGCAGCTTTCATGGCGCGAGTTGCCTAAATTTGCCACTGCGCAAAATCCGCGGTTTGCAAGGGCTGCAAAAGCTACAACTTCGCCACCAAGGCTCTCGATGATTTTCGCACTCTCTAAGGCAGAGCCGCCTGTGGTGATGATATCTTCGCAGATTACAAATTTTTCGCCCTTTTTGACTTCAAAACCGCGTCTTAGGCTCATAACCTTTTCAACGCGCTCAGTGAAAATAAAGCGTTTGCCAGCTTGCTTGGCTAGCTCGTAACCAGCCAAAATTCCGCCAAGTGCTGGCGAGCAGACGCTATCATAGCTAATGCCAGCATTTTTTATGACGCCCGCTAGCTGGCTTGCTAACTCCCCAGCTAGGGCAGGGTTTTCTAAAACTTTCGCGCTTTGGAGGTAGTATTCGGAGTGGTTTCCGCTACTGAGCAAAAAATGCCCGTGTAAATACGCGCCGTTTTCTTTGTAAATTTTTTCGATTTCCATTATCAAACCTTCAATAACTCTGCCTCTTTGGCTTTTACGGTTTCATCGATTTTGGCTGAGTAGTTATCGGTGATTTTTTGCACTTCATCGTAGCCTTTTTTAGCGTCATCTTCGCTAATAGCTTTGTCTTTTTCTAGTTTTTTAACCTCGTCGTTTGCGTCTTTTCTGATATTTCTAATGCTGATTTTTGCCTTTTCGCCCATTGCTTTGGCTTTTTTGGCGTTTTCTTGTCTTTGTTCTACCGTCATCGGTGGGAAAAACAGCTTCACAGCCTCGCCGTCGTTGTTCGGATTTACGCCGATATTTGCCGCTGCAATCGCGCTTTCAATCGTTTTTAGCATTGGTTTTTCCCAAGGCGTGATTGTGATCGTAACAGCGTCTGTCGCCAAAACGGTAGCGACTTGATTGAGTGGAGTTTGGCTTCCGTAGTAATCAACTGTGATGTGGTCTAGGATATTTATATTTACCTTGCCGGTGCGAAGTGTCCCAAAGTCCTTTTTGAGGGCTTCAATAGCTTTATCGCAGTGCGATTTCTGGTCTTTATAAATAGAGTCTAACATTAAAATCCTTTTAAGAAAAATTTGTGAATTGTAGCGTAAAAAAAATAAGAGTTGCATTTAAAAATGCGAAATTTGACATTTTTAAATGCAAAAATTTAGAATTATTTTGATTGGTTTTGATTGCTTAGAGTTTTGAGAACCTCTGTGGCGTTGCCCTCGATTGCTGCGCCAAGCTCGCTAGCTTTTTGTTCGATTTTTTCGCTAGCTTGTGAGATATTGTTTTCTACGCCCTCTATGCTTTGTTTTACAGCTTCTACTGCCGCGCTAGCGTTGTTTTCAACTGCTTCTGAAATTTTTTCTGCTCCACTTTGCAAAGCATTAGCGGCGTTATCAAACGAAGGTTTTATATTTAAGCTATTTGCCTTTGGTGCGCTTGGCACGGCTGGAACGGCGTTTTTCGGTGCTTCGCTTTGTTTTTGTTCTACTTTGACGCGGTCGATTACTGATGATTTTGCGTCTTGTTGATAAAAATATGCCAAAGCAAGAGTGTTTGCCACAAATAAAATTCCCATAAACGCTGTAAATTTAGCCAAAAATCCAGCAGGTCCCTTTGCGCCAAATAGGCTTTCGTTGCTTCCGCTATATGCGCCAAGACCGATAGATGAGCTTTTTTGTAACAACACGGCGATTGTTATTACGATAGCAAAAATTACTTGTAAAACCAAAAATAAAGTAGTCACAATATTAACCTTTGAAAAAAATTGAATTTGGCATTATAATGAAAAAAATATAAATTTTAAGTTAAGGGCGCCAAATTTGCGCCCTAAATTTTAATCCCTGTTTGCAAAGCCAAGGATATTTAGAAGTGACATAAAAAGGTTGTATATATTTAGATACATACCCACAGCTGCCATGATTGGCGAAGTATAGACGCCGTTGATAATATTTTTGGTATCATAAATGATATAAAACGAAAACAAAAGCGCACTAAAACCAGAAATTCCTAGGCTCACAAGCGAACTTTTGAAGAAAAAGTAGTTCAAAAATCCGATGATAATCACTGCGATTAGCGAGATAAATAGCGGTTTGCCCCAGCTATCGACATTGACTTTCGAGTTCATCGCATACACAGTAAGTGCGCCAAATGTAACCGCAGTAGCCACGAATGCTTGCGTTACCACGCCACCCATACCAGCACCGATATAAAGCGATAAAACCTTACCAAGTGTAAGACCTGTGATAAATGTAAAGGCAAAAAGCAAAACCAATGCAAGGCTGTTAGCTCCGCGATTGACGGCAAATTGCATTGCAAAAATCAAACCAACCAACAAAATAAAACTTAGCAACGGATTTAGCCCCATTGCTACGCCTGTGCTCATCGCTACATACGCACCAGCGGTGGCTGCGACCATAGAAGCTGTTAAAAGAGCATAAGTTTCTTTGATGAGTTTGCTAACTCTGCCTTGCTCTAATGGCGCATCGTAGCTCGCATCGTATTCGCTAGTAAGATGATTTCTATCGTAAAGACTCATTTTCTCTCCTTTTTTTAATTTTGGGTAGGGAGTTTAGCAAAATTTTACCAAATATATAATAAATAGCTAAAATTTTTTCTATTTAAAAAAGCAATATATAATCAGCCGTTTTTTAAAAAGGAGAGAATTTTGGCTGAACAACTAATCAATGGCGCAATTAAATTTATGGAAGAAAACTACGCCGAGCACGCTGAGCTTTTTAGCTCTTTGGCAAACACGCAGACCCCACACACGCTTTTTATCGGGTGTTCGGATTCGCGCGTGGTGCCAGGGCTCATAACTTCGACAAAACCGGGAGAGATGTTTGTGGTGCGAAATATCGCAAATATCGTCCCGCCATATCGCGTTAGTGATGATTTCGTCGCTACCACAGCGGCTATCGAATACGCGCTGTATGCCTTAGGGATCAAACAAATCATCGTTTGCGGACACAGCAATTGTGGCGGTTGCGCGGCGCTGTTTTATGACGAGGCAAAACTACAAAAAACCCCAAATGTGAAAAAATGGATAAATTTGATGTCTGGGGTAAAAGATCAAATTTCAAAGCACTGCGCCAACGATAAAGCTAAAAGAGAGTGGCTAGCCGAACGCCTAAATATCGTAAATTCGATACGAAATCTGCTAAGCTACCCAAATGTCAAAGAGGGTTACAAGGCAGGTGAGATTAAAATTTTTGGCTGGCACTATATCATCGAAACGGGCGAAATTTTCAACTACGACCCGCACAATGACCATTTTGCGCTATTAAACAAGGATTATGACTATGAAAAAATTTCTCATCAGCTTTTTGATTAGTGCGCTTTGCCTAAATTTTATCTACGCAGAAGCGAATAAAAGCGAAGCAAACCTAACCGAGCAAAATTCGAGCCAAAGCGCAGTTCCTACGCCAAATTTAGAAGAGAAAAAAAAGGAAGTCGAGGAGTTTTTGAGCGAGGTTTCAGGGGGCGATGCGAACAAAAGCGAAGTCTATGATATCATCGTAAATAAGGTCGCACAAAACGAACTTAATGCAAACGAAACAAACGGCGCAAATTCCTTTTACCGTGTGGTAAATGAGATCAAAGAGATAAACAAAAAAATCCTTGCTATCTCGCCAAAAGGCGAAGCCAACGCCACAGATAGCTCGCTAAAAACTCTCAAAGAAAACAAAGCAAGGCTTTTAGAGAGCGTTCCTATGGCGATTACGAATAATACGCTAAGCAGGGAAGGGCTTTTAAAATACGCTGAGATTAAGAAAAATATCGAGGATACGCTGGCGAAATTTGCGAAAAAGCAAAATTCTATCGAATATGTAAGCGCAGCGGTTAGTGCCGATAGAATGGCGCTTGGGGATATTTTTTATCAAGAAATTTTAAAACTTGATAATCTTTTTGTAAATGGTGCGAGCAAAGATGAGCTAAAAATGAGCTTAGAGGACGCGCTTAGCAGGATTTCGGAGTATTCACTAGATAAAACTTCCAAGCTAAAAGAAGCCATAAAATCGCAAGAAGATACCGAAAATTTCGTGGCTAAATTTAGCGAGCTTAAAAATGATAAAGCAACTTACGAGGAAATTTTATCCTATCTGCACTCAAATGCCGATTTGCTCGCGTCCAGCGTGATTTTTACTAGCCTAAATTTCAAATCTGCAATTGATAGCATAAATGAAATTTCCCCTATCAAAGATAGACGCATAAATTTCGGCAAAATCGTGCTAATTAGCGTGATAATGCTCTTTTTCTACTCGCTTCGCAGGGTGCTAGCGAATTTGATTTATTTCGTCTTTAAAATCATCAATCGCTCCACAGCCATTGATAAAGAAACCATAAAAGAGCAGGTCGTAGCCACGATAAAACGCCCGCTTGGCGTGCTTTTGATAGCGTATTCGATAGATATTTCGCTAGTGATATTTTTCTATCCAGCCCCTGTGCCGATAAGGTTCGCTAGCATTTTATCGATAATCTATGTCATTTTGTGGGCGTGGGTCATCATCGAAATCATCGACGGATACGGCATAATCGTGCTAGGAAATATCGCTAAAAAGGGCGTTAGAAAAGATGTTATAAATTTGGTTATCAAAATTTTATATATCATCGTCGTCATAATCGCGCTTTTGCTTATCCTAAAACGGCTAGGTTTCGATGTCAGCGCGATACTAGCCTCGCTTGGAATCGGAGGTTTGGCGATTGCGTTTGCGACCAAGGATATTATCGCAAATTTTTTCCAATCAATCATGCTTTTGTTTGATAATTCCTTCTCCCAAGGCGATCATGTCGTAGTGGGCGACATAGAGGGCACGGTCGTGGAGACTGGGTTTAGAAAAACCACGATTAGAACCTTTGATAATGCCCTTGTTTTCGTGCCAAATGCAAACATTATGGCGCAAAATATCAAAAACTGGAACCGCCGCAAGGTCGGCCGCCATATCAATATCATCGTGGGCGTGACATACTCTGCTAGCTCAGAGCAGCTTAGAAAATGTATCGAAGATATCAAAGAAATGCTAAAAGCGCACCCGCGAATCGCTCAATCTGGCGATAGTGCGACAAATTCGCGCGATTTTCGTATGCGCTCGCGCCAAAACATGGTCTCGATCGACGATTTAGCGGGCTATAAAAGCACGATGAATGTGGTGCTAGATAGCTTCGGCGATAGTTCTGTTAATATCTTGGTGTATTGTTTCACAAAAACCGTTATGAGAGATGATTATTTGCAGATTAAAGAAGATATTTTGTTTAAAATCATGCAGATTGTCGAGAACAACGGGCTAGAATTTGCCTTCCCGTCACAAAGTTTGTATGTTGAAAAATTACCAAAATTTGATTATGATAACCCGAAATTTAGTGAAGGAGGAGATGATGAGAGAGTTTGACGAAGACTTCGAAGAATACGAGGATTTAGACGATTACGATGAGGATATAATCGAGGGCGAAGAGGGCTATAACTACGCTTACGACGAGGACGATTATAGCTACGATGATGGCGAGGGGCTAAACTACAACAACATCGACGGAGATGATTACTAATGAGAAAAATCGCTTTAATTTGCGCGTTTTGCGCCTGCGTTTTTGGCACGGAATTTACGCCGATGAAGGTTTCGCCCCAAAGGGCAGAACAAATCATGCAAGATTTGCATAAATCGCTCGAAGCTTGCAAGGACGGCGCGCGCATAAAGGCTTTGAGCAAAGAGCTTGAAAAGGCGCTATTTCCGCTAGAAGATATGGATTTTTCGCACGAATACGACCCAGCTCAAATCGACGAGCTTCGCAGGATCGATCGCGAGAATAAGGCATTTTTGACCAAATTTGCGATAACTTCTAGTTGCAAACTAGCGGATTTGTAAATTTGAAAAAATAAGAATTTGAGCGCTTTAATCGCTATTTGCGCTCAAATTCTTTAAATTTATCTTTCTTTGAATTTTAGAATTTTTAATAGTTTCACCACCTTGGGATTTGCAAAATTTTCACCACAGAATTTGCGCTTAAATTTTGCTCTGCGATTAGCAGGGCAGAATTTGGGCCAAAATTATTCAAAATCGCACTAGATCCTTGCTTTTTACCCGCAGTAGAGATAAAAATTTGCCCATTTTGGACGCTGATATCGCCAAGAGCAAACTCCAAAAACGGCGATTTTTTCGCATAATCGTTGCTCAAAATCGCGCTACTCTCACACCCGTCATCAAGCCCAAATTTCGCGCTCAAAAACGCGCGCAAAAACAAAAACCCAGTCACAATGCTAGAAAGCGGAAATCCAGGCAGCGCGAAGATAAATTTCTCGCCAAATTTGGCGATTTTGACATGGCGCCCCGGTTTTATGGCGACTTTATCGACTAGGATTTCGAAATTCTCCCTCACCAAAGCCTTCATAAAATCATAATCCCCCATGCTCACTCCGCCACTTGTAATTACGATATCAGCGCGCGAGAGTGCGCCAAAGAGCGCGCTTTTTAGGGCGTCTTTATCGTCGCTGATGATTTGCTCGCTCACCACTTCAAACCCCATTGCACGCGCCAAATTTAAAAGCGCGAAGTTATTTGAGCTATAAATTTGCGCCTCGTTTTCTAATGCCTCGCCCGGGCGTTTGATTTCGCTTCCAGTGGCGATTATAGCGACTTTTGGGCGCGCAAACACTGCCACGCTAGCCATGCCTAGCTCAGCCAAAAGCGCAATGCTTGCAAAATTTAGCCGTGAGTTTGCGCTTAATAAAACCTCGCCATTTTCGTAGCTCTCGCCGATTTTTCGCACGGCAAAGCCAGCAGGGACAGGATTGTCGATTATGATTTCATCGCCGCAGACACTGACATTTTCCACAGGCACGAGAGTATTTGCGCCCTCCGCCATAATCGCTCCTGTGAAGGTTTTGACACACTCGCCAAAATTCGGCGCAGTATTTGGCATGCTTCCAGCAGGAGTTTGCGAGATGACCTTAAATCTCGCCCCGCACGCCAAATTTGCGCTATTTAGCGCGTATCCGTCCATGGAGGCGGTAGGGCGCTCTGGCTTGGCAAATGGCGCGCGAATTTCATGGGCTAAAATTCTCCCCAAAGCCTCGTTTAGGGGCAAAATTTCGCTCTTTTTCTCTGGCGCGACGCTGGTTTTAAACCTCGCAACTGCGCTTTGCAAACTCTCAAACTGCATCGGTGGCTCCTAACAAATTTTTAATCTCTTCTGTGCTTATGATTTTTGAATTGTATTTGACGACGAAATTCTCGCCGTTTTCGTAAATTTCGACAATCCCAGCCTGCCCGCTAATGGCGTTAAAATCGAAATTTAGTGCTTTATCAAAATATAAATTTTTAAAAATTTTTGGATCTGGCAGGGCTAAAATCATCGCAAACCACACCGCCCCAAGCACTGCCACGACTAGCCCGATACCCAAAATACCGACCCAGCCATACGCCACTCCGCCACACACGCCCCCGATAAAACTGCCAAAAAACCCAAACGAAGTGAAAATTCCAAGTGCTTCGCCGCGGTTTGCGGTTTTGGCGAATTTCGACGCAAGGCTCTGCATAATGGGCTCGTGC
This sequence comes from Campylobacter sp. JMF_01 NE2, assembly GCF_027737365.1. Classification (NCBI taxonomy): domain Bacteria; kingdom Pseudomonadati; phylum Campylobacterota; class Epsilonproteobacteria; order Campylobacterales; family Campylobacteraceae; genus Campylobacter; species Campylobacter sp. JMF_01 NE2. The sequence goes on from NZ_JAOVTR010000001.1 coordinate 520,074, forward strand.
GCGTTAAATCCGGCGAAAAATATAATCACGCCAAAAATAAAAAAATAAGGGTTGTTTGCAAAGGCAAAAATCAAATACGAAACAATAAAAAATAAAATTCCAAGAAGTAAAATTTGCTTTGAAAGTCCGCGTTTTTCGCCTATTGCGCCACTTGCACCCATAGCCAAAAATCCAAAAATCATAGCTATGCCATAAACTTTGATAAATTCGTCTTGCGCGAAGCCAAATTTAGAGTGAAGCATTATGGGGATTAGGAAAAATGCGGTCGTCATAAAGGCTTTTTGGAAAAAATTGCTTAAATTTAGCAAGGATAAATTTTTATCTCGCAAAAGCGCGAGTGAGGATTTTTTGGGCATTTTGGAGCGAATTTTGGGTTCAGCTGGCACGAGAGAAAATAGCAAAATCAGGCAAAAAATCGTCAAAATGACACTTAGCCAAAAAAGGCTTGCCAGCCCAAATTTCGCGCTCAAAACCGGGCTTAAAATCATCGCCGCGCCAAAGGCACAGCCTATCATCGCGCCCATTATCGCCATTGCCTTGCCTCTGTTTTCTTCCGCGGTAAAATCGCTAATCAGCGCCGTAGCCACGGCTCCGATAGCCCCACAACCCTGCACAAATCGTCCCAAAATCATAGTGTAAATGTCGCTAGCAAACGCGCAAATCACAGATCCTGCGATAAAAATCACAAGTCCGATTGCGATAGTGTTTTTGCGCCCGATTTTATCGCTAAGCGCGCCAAATGGGGTCTGCAAGAGCATTTGCATGATCGCATACACGCCGATTAAAACGCCGACTAGTTTTTCATCAGCACCGCGAAGCTCCAAAGCGTAGTAGCTAAGCACCGGAAGCAGGATAAAAAGCCCAAAAAAGCGGGTCGCTGCGATAAAACTAAGTGGCAAAATAGTATTTAACATCGAAAGCCTTAAAGATTATTTTTGTCCGTGATTGTAGCTAAAATTTTGTCAAATTTGGATAAAATAAGCGTTTTTACGCAAGGATTTGATATGAAAATTTTAGTAGCCACTGGCAACAAAGATAAGCTTAATGAAATTAGAGAATTTTTCAAAAACGACGAAATTTACGGGCTTGGCGAGGTTTTGGAGCCTTTTGAAATCATCGAAGACGGCAAGAGTTTCAAAGAAAATGCGCTGATAAAGGTGCGCGCGGTCTATGAGAGGCTACTAGCGCGAAATCTGCACCGCGAATATCTCGTGATGAGCGATGATAGCGGGATTTGCGTGGATATTTTAGGTGGCGCGCCTGGGATTTATTCGGCCAGATTTAGTGGCGAGGGCGCGACGGACGCTAGCAACCGCGCGAAACTAGCCAGCGAGCTAATCGCGCGTGGCGTGCGTAGCTCGGGCGCACACTATGTGGCTGCAATCGCGCTGAAATCGCACTTTGGCGAATACTGCACGCACGGATTTATGCACGGCGAAGTGATTTGCGAAGAGCGCGGGGAAAATGGGTTTGGGTATGATTTTATGTTTATTCCGCGTCGCTACGAAGAGCTTGGAGAGGGCGATTTGGGCAAAACCATAGGCGAGCTTCCAGCGCGCATTAAGGGTGAAATTTCGCACCGCTGTCGAGGACTTGCGCTAATGAAAATTTTGATAAATTCTTTTAAAAACATCTGATTTATAAAATTTAAAATTTCAGTATCGCGATACTGACCGAGATTTTATAAAAGGATTAAATTTGGAAAACTTTGAAAATTGGAATAAAAATGTTAGAAATAAAAATTCAAATCAAAGAGATTACGACAAAGAGCCGATTATCATCAAAAATCCTTATGAATTTTTTCTTAAAAATTTAGACTTATTCTGTTTTATTGGGGCGTTTGTTACCTTATCAATTATTTATATTGATTATTATGGCGACGATATGCACAAAAAAGAAATAATCAAAACCTTATACTATTCTCTTTTGGGTTTTGTAATTTTGCATATTATTTGGGCTTTTTATTATTACATTATCAAAAATAAATGCGAAACTAAATTTACAAATAAAACAATAGAATTTATCGTAAATGGCGAAGTTAAAAGAGTTAAAAAATTGATAGATTTGGAACCAATTGAGAGAAATTTCAATCTCCCGTATTCTCATGGAATATACTTTCATTTAACTATTTTTTTTCCAATTGTTTTGGTGTCGATTGGTCTAAAATCAATATTGCCTATTTTAATAATGATTGCATATTATGCACTTTGGATTTTTCTAAATTTTTTATTTAAATTGTTTTTTTATTTAATCTTAGGCGGGAAATTAAAACATTTTTCGCTATTTCCAGCTTTTAAATTTTATCGTCCAGAATATCCCGGTAGTCTTTTGTGGAGATTAGCCACAGTCGATATGCGTCCATATAATGGCAAATTTCACATGATTTATATTATTAAACACCAAGATTATTTAGATTTACAAAAATATTTTTTTGACAAGAAGCATATTGATTTGAATTCAGTTAAAAAGACTTTTTTAGCTATTTAACCAAGCAAAGGAACTACATATTTATATTTTTGATTGTATCGCTCGTAAAATTATCCATAAATTCGCCATAAATAAAATTCTTTCTAAATTTTAAATTTTTAAGCTAAATTTCATTGACAAAATTTTAAAAATTATATATAATCAAGTTTCCTTTTTCAATCCACATCATTTATCGGAGCGTAGCGCAGTCTGGTAGCGCATCTGGTTTGGGACCAGAGGGTCGAAGGTTCGAATCCTTTCGCTCCGACCATTGTGGTGAGTTTAGCTCAGTTGGTTAGAGCATCAGATTGTGGTCCTGAGGGTCGTGGGTTCGATTCCCACAATTCACCCCACTTTCGCGCTCGTAGCTCAATTGGATAGAGCAACAGACTTCGGATCTGTAGGTTGAAGGTTCGACTCCTTTCGGGCGTACCACTGATTTGTTTTTTATGCGCTCATAGCTCAGCTGGATAGAGCAACGGCCTTCTAAGCCGTAGGCCTCAGGTTCGAATCCTGATGGGCGTACCATTTAAGCTGGCATTAAGAGCTTTTGGCTATAATGCGCTTTCTTTTTTGCGGATGTGGTGAAATTGGCAGACACGCCAGACTTAGGATCTGGTGCTTTACGGCGTGAAGGTTCAAGTCCTTTCATCCGCACCATTTAATACTCGTTCCGGATTAGCTCAGCGGTAGAGTAGGCGGCTGTTAACCGCTTGGTCGCTGGTTCGAATCCAGCATCCGGAGCCACTTTATCTTATGAAATCCCTATTTTATCGTAGTTTGCGAAGTTTAAGGAAACTAATTGACCCCTAATTTGACCCTTTTTAAAAATTTTATTTCTCACCAGAGCGCATGATATTCATCAAATTTGTCTTATCTGCTTGATTGAAGCACTCTTCGCTGATTTTGCCGTTTTTGAAGTCGCTGTTTAATTTCGTTCTAAGGCGAGCGAAAATTTCATCTTTCGAGCCGATATTTATGAGATTTTGGACTTGTGTGAAACCTTGCACTACCTCATTGCCTCTGTCTCTGTCGATAGCGATTATATTGATTTTATCTGCGAAATACTCCGCTATATGCGCTAGTCCAGTGCCTAGATTGCCTTGTATGCTCGACATCACCGTGATACTACCGCCTCTACCGTATGCCTCAAATCGCGCAAAAGTGTTTTTTAGCGCGCGTTCTGGGGCGATATGAAGAACGCAGATTGTGACATTTAACCCATTTTGTAAGCATTTTTCGATTTTGGGGATACTTGGGGCTGGGTTTGCTAGCTGTCCTTCGAAAATGAGTTTGATATCTGGGTTAGACATAAAATTTTTTACGCTAGCGCTTTTGCCAGCACCCGGGATTCCAGTGATAAAAACAGCCTCTGTTTTGCTCTCTTCGCAGGATTTTAAAATCTCATCAAACTGCGTCGCGCCCAAAACCGCCGAAGTGTTATGCAAGGCGTCATTTACAAGTGCTCTGTCGTTTTTGCGCACCCATGCCATAAACAGCTCCTTAAAGGTGTCTGAGCAAATGTAGCGTCCATGCGCGCTATCGGCGAATTTGGCGTAGTTTTCTAAAATGTATGCTGTGAAATTTGAGGCTAAATTTATGGCATCGGTTTGAATTTTTGCCAAAAATTCATTGTGTGAAAAGTCGAGTTTTGTGATTTGGCTTATTAAATTTACGCTGTTTTGACATGGAATTTGGCTGTAAATTTTATCTATAATCTCTGGCGTAATGCCCTTATACAGGCGTGCTTCGACCTGCGCGCGATATTGCGTATCATCGCTCATTTTGCTTAAATGTTTGCTTACATTTTGCCACATTTTTAGCTGTTTGGCTTTTAGCATGGTTTTCCTTTAAATTGCACAGATAAATTTGAAATATTTGAAGTTAAAACTCGATTAAATGGTGGTCCCGATTGGACTCGAACCAACGACTTCCACCATGTCAAAGTGACACTCTACCAACTGAGTTACGGGGCCAAAAATAAGAGTTTGCATTATAGCAAAAAAAGCTAATATAAAATTTAAAAAATGTAAAATTTAATCAAATTTGCCAAAATTTTTAAATTTTGCGCCAAATTTTGCGCCAAATTTTTCAAATTTAGCGCAAAAGCTCATTTGCATACGCTCGCACGCTTCGGTCGATTTCGATTAGAGCGTGCGTGTCTGGGGTGTTTGGCGAGTGAAATTTCTCCACGGATTTTAGCACTACGCGCGAAATATCGCTAAATCTCGCCCGCCCTTCTAAAAACGCATAAACGCCAACTTCGTTTGCCGCATTTATCACCACGCCTAAATTTGGATTATCCAAAAGCGCGTCTTTGAGCCCAAAAATAGGGTATTTTAGCGTGTCGATTGGAGCGAATTTAATCGGTTTTAAATCCAGCAAATTCACGGGCTTTACGATTTGCTCGCTAATCGCGCCCTCTAAAACAGCGTGCGCTATGGCTAGGCGCATGTCAGTCTCGCTAATGTGCGCTGTGGTCGAGCCGTCGATGAACTCGACTAGGGCGTGGATTTGCGATGTGCGCTCGATCACGGCGTCGATATTTTTCGTGCCGTATAGCCAAAACGCCTCGATTACCTCGAAAAGCTTGTTTGCCATGCTTGCGCTATCAATTGTGATTTTTGCACCCATTTGCCAGTTTGGGTGCCTTAGCGCGTCTTTGGCGCTCACACTTCCAAGTTCGGTTAGTGGAGTATCGTAAAACGCCCCGCCACTGGCTGTTATGATGAGCCTAGAAATAGGGGTTTTTGCGTTTTGGATTAGAAATTTTAGCCCGAAATGCTCGCTGTCAATGGCGTGAATTTTTGAAATTTCAAGGAATTTCCCGCCCACGACTAGGCTTTCTTTATTTGCTAGGCATAGCGTTTTGCCAAGTTCTTGCGTTTTTAGGCTAGGGAGCATGCCAGCAAAGCCCACTAGGGCATTTACGACGGTGCTAGATTTGCACTCTTCAAGCATTGCCAAAATCCCCTCCATACCGACAAAAACCTTGTCGTGTTTGACGGCTGATTTTAGGCTTTCTTCGCCGATAGCGACGAATTTAGGGTGAAATTTAGCAATCTGCTCGTTTAGCAAACTTGCATTTTTCCCGCACGCCAAAGCCTCGATTAAAATTCCCTTTTTGTGCGCGATATCTAGGGTGTTTGTGCCAATCGAGCCAGTCGAGCCTAGCACTACCATGAATACACGACCACCATAGCCACTGCGCCAAACATATACCCGTCAATGCGGTCTAGCACGCCACCGTGTCCTGGGAATAAACTGCCGCTGTCTTTGACGCCTGCGCTTCGTTTGAGATAGCTTTCAAATAGATCGCCAAAAATGCCAAAAATCACGATAACTAGGGTCTTGCATAAAATTTCAAGCGGCGGCAGGTTTGTGAAAATACGCGCGTAAATGAAGCTTGTGATAAAGGCAAAGATTATTCCGCCTATGATGCCTTCAATGGTTTTGTTTGGCGAACTAGGGCTAAATGGGGTTTTGCCAAAGCTTTTGCCGGCGAAATACGCACCGCTATCGCAGGCGATTATCGTAATGATAAGCCAGACGAAGTGGAAAATCCCCAAATCATCATAAACCGCCCACATTAGGCAAATCGGAGCGAAAGGGTAGATAAAAGGCAGGATAATTTTCGCGTTTTCAAGCTTTTTAAAAGCCACGATTGAGGCCGCCACGACTACCGAGGCGATACATACTTTAACCGCGCTGATAAATGGCTCGTCGTCTTGGGCAAACGGAATTAGCGCGAAAAATGCGAGCGCAAGGGCTAGCCATTTGAGGCTGACATTTTTTAGCCCATAGAGCTTGTAGCTCTCCAAAAGCCCTATGCTAAGCATTATGGCAAAAACGAAAAAGTTGATAAATCTGCTATTTATCAGGATTAAAACAGAAAAAACGGCGAGCAAAATTCCGCCAGTTACTAGTCTTTGTTTCATAAAAATTCCTTAGATTTGATTTCGCGAGATTATATAAAATTTCGCCTTATCACGGCTTTAAAACGCCGATAGTTTTATAATCCACATAATGCACAAACGAGCCTTTCACGGGGCTTACATTTAGGCGTTTGGTGTAATCAACGAGGTAGTTTCCAGCCTCTTTGACGCTAAAATTTACGCAAATTTTAGCAGCGAATTTCGCGATTTCTTCGCTTAAATTTTGTTTGTTTGTTTGGACGATTACATGCGCGCTAGCTCGGTCTTTTAAATGGAACCAAAAGTCGTTTTTGGCGCTGTTTTTTAGCAAAAATTCATTGCCTTTTTCGTTTTTGCCCACGCTGATTTTAAACTCGCCGATATAAAAGCTCTGCACGAATTCGGCGTTTTTTTCCTTCAAATTCGCGCTAATTCGCTTTTTGGGGAGCAAAATTTCAAGCTCTTCGACGCTTTTTGCGTTTGCGATTAAATTTTTCAAATTTTCGTAAAATTCGATTTTTTCGTTTAAATTTGCGATTTGGATATGCGAATTTGCGGCTTTTTGGCGCAATTTTTTTGCTTCGTTAAAAAATTCGTTCATTGCGATTTTTGGCGGATTTTCTAGGCGAAATTCCACGCTTTCGCCGTTTTCGTCATTTAGGCAAAATTCTCTTTGCCAGTCGCTTAAATTATACAAATTCGCCGATAATACCTGCCCGAGATTTGCCAAATTTTCGGCTTTTGCTAAAAGTTCGCTCTCTTTTGGCACGGCATTTAAATTTGCATGCAAAATTTCGATTTTTTTATCAATTTGGGTTAATTTTGAATTTCTAATTTGGGCCAAATTTGCCAAATTTAGCTTTTCAAACTCGCCCACGAAAAATTCATCGAAATTCTCTATTTTTTCTACATTTTTTTCTTTGATTTTGTATGGTGGAAGTGGCGCCAAAACCCGCCCCACGCGCACGCTTCGCACATCGTTATCTAGATGTCTGAGCGCTTCGAGTATGATGCCCTTTTCATCGGTGATGATGACATTTGTAAATCGCCCTGTAAATTCAAAGTATAAATTTGTGATAAACGCCTTGTAGCTGGCTTTTAGTTCGGTTTTGATATGCAAAATTCTATTATTTTCCACTACACAAATTTGCAAAATTTTCGATTTTACGAGCCGTTTAGCCAAAACCCCGTCAAATGGTGCTTTGTAAATTTTATTTTCCACGAAAGAGCCGTTTTTATGGATATTGCACGCGGTTTTATTCATATCAAAAAACAGCTCGTAGCTATCAAAGCTAAGCTTAAAAAGATTATCGCCGACGCGCTTTATGTGGCTTAGAGTTTTGAAATTTTGCAAAAATTCGCAAATTTGGATTAGGTGCTGGTATTTCATAACCTAAAATTTCTCTTTGTGAATTTTGCTAAATTCTAGCTTTTCTAGCTTGTGTGGAGCGGGCGTGGAGATTAGATCTCCAAGTGATAAAATCGCTAGGGCTCTGTAATTCCCCTCAAAACCCAAAATTTCGCGCAGGTATTCCTCGCTACTCGCGCCGTTTTGCGCCTCGCGCAGTCTGCATTGTATCCAGCAGCTTCCCACGCCTAGCGCGCTCGCGCACAGGTGCATGTAGGCCATAGCGATAGAGGCGTCCTCGATCCAGACATCTTGCGCGCTTTCATCGGCGATTACGACCACAGCGGCATTTGCGCCTTTTAGCATATCGGCTGCGCCCGTGCGCGCAAGGCTTAGTTTGGCGAGGTTTGCTTTATCTTTGACCACGATAAACTCCCAAGATTTCCTTGCATGTCCGCTTGGACTTAGCAAACCAGCCTTTAAGATTGTGTCTAAAATTTCGTCGCTAATCTCGCTGGGAGCGTATTTTCGCACACTGCGCCTGGCTTTTAAAATCTCTAAAATTTCCATGATTTTTCCTTTCCAAAAGCAAAATTATACCTTTTATTATAAAGTTTTATGGTTAGATTTGATAGAATTTAGCCCAAATTTTTTAAGGACAGGTTATGAAACAGACAATCACAGAAAAAATTTTCAGCGAACATGTGGGCGAAGCGGTCAGTGCAGGGCAAATCGTAGAGAGCAAAATCGATATGGTCATCGGCAACGACATCACAACGCCGATTTCGATAAAGCAGTTTGAGCTAAGCGGCGCAAAGGCTTTGGCTAACCCTGATGGCTTTGCGATCGTAATGGATCACTATATCCCTACAAAGGATATTTTAAGCGCAAATCAAGCCAAAATTTCACGCGAATTTGCCTACAAACACAACCTGAAAAACTATTTTGACGAAAAAGATATGGGCATAGAACACGCCCTAATGCCTGAAAAAGGGCTAGTGGTCCCAGGCGATGTCATCATAGGAGCTGACTCGCACACCTGCACGCATGGCGCACTTGGGGCATTTTCTACCGGTATGGGAAGCACCGATTTAGCTTATGCGATGATAACGGGCAAAAACTGGTTTAAGGTGCCTGAAAGCATAAAAGTGGTTTTCAAAGGCAAGCCGGGCGCGCACATTTACGGCAAGGATTTGATACTTGAAGTAATCCGCCAAATCGGCGTTGATGGCGCACGCTACAAGGCGCTAGAATTTGTTGGCGAGGCGATCGCGCACCTTGATATGGATAGTAGATTTTCGCTTTGTAATATGGCGATCGAGGCTGGCGGAAAGAGCGGAATCGTGGCGTGCGATGAGGTAACAAAAGAATTTTTGGCTGGGCGAACGCTACGAAGCGAGCCGAAATTTCACTACTCAGACGAGGGGGCAAACTACGAGCGCGTCCTAGAAATCGACACTGCGAATTTAGACCCAGTGATTGCTTATCCATTTTTGCCAAGTAACGGCAAAAGCGTGAGAGAGGCGGTAAAAGATAGTATCGCAGTCGATCAAGTCTTCATCGGAAGCTGCACAAATGGGCGTTTAAGCGATCTTCGCATAGCAGCGCAGATTTTAAAAGGCAGAAAAGTAGCTCGCAAAACTCGCCTTATCATCACACCAGCTACGCAAAAAATCGCCCTACAAGCGCAAAAAGAGGGCTTGTGGGATATTTTCGTCGAAGCAGGTGCTGTTGTGAGCAACCCAACCTGTGGCGCGTGCCTTGGCGGATATATGGGCATTTTGGGCGATGGCGAGAGATGTGTGAGCACGACAAATCGCAACTTCGTAGGCCGCATGGGCGATCGCACGAGTGAAGTCTATCTAGCAAACTCAGCCGTCGCAGCAGCTAGCGCAATTGCTGGTAAAATCGCAGATCCTAGGGATTTGTAACTTAAAATTTTGCCATTTTTTAATGGCAAAATTTATCCAAATTTTAAATTTCAAATGAAAAAATCCAAAGCTTGCTTTCTTTTTATAATTTATCTTTGTGCGCTCTTTAAAATCACGATTTTTAGGGCGAATTTTACTCTTAGCAAAATTTTCCAAGCTGGCGAGTATAATTTTACACCCTTTGCGGATTATGCCAAAATTTGGGATTTGGGGGCTTTAAAATTTATTTATCTGTTTTTTGGAAATATTATTTGGTTTGTGCCGTTTGGGCTCTTTGCGCGATACTTTTTCTCAAATTTTAGCATGCGAAAAATTTTGATTTTTGGCCTTTTGCTCTCGCTAATAATCGAAATTTCACAATTTGTCTTTAAAAGCGGAATTTTCGAGCTTGACGATTTGATTTTAAATGTTTTTGGGGTATTTTTGGGGGTAAAATTTGGCGAAATTTTAAAATTCCGCCAAATTTAGATTTAAAACATCTCTGGGATTCGAAAATAGTGATTTATCGCGCCGTTGCCCCTGCCAATGTGCAAATCTTGCATTAGCGCAGTGCGGACGAATTCTTTCGCACTACCAACTGCTTCTTTTACGCCAAGCCCCGCTGCTAGGGCGCAAGCGATAGCTGATGAGAGTGTGCAACCTGTGCCGTGAGTGTTTTTAGTGATGATTTTGGGCGCGCTAAACTCGCTAAATTCGCCATTTTCGTAAAGAATATCGCGTGCTTCGCCAGTATTTGCGAGGTCCCCGCCTTTAACCAAAATCGCTCCGCCGTAAAATTCGGCGATTTTTAGCGCAGCTGTTTTCATATCGTCGAAATTTTCGATTTTAACGCCACTTAGCGCGCTTGCTTCTTTGATATTTGGCGTGATAATCGCTGAAATGCCAAAAAGGTCGAATTTTAGCGCGTTCATTGCGCTATCTTGCATTAGCACACCACCGCTTGTAGCGACCATGACAGGGTCTGTGACGACATTTCGCGCGCCAAATTTTTTAAGGCTTTTGGCTATGGTTTGCGCAATTTGGGCAGTAGAAATCATGCCGATTTTCACAGCATCTGGGACGATGTCGCAAAATACGCTTTCTAGTTGGGCTTCGACAAATTTAGGCTCGATATTTAGCACGCCTTGCACGCCAAGCGTATTTTGGGCGGTGAGGGCTGTGATGACATTTTCGCCATACATTTTGTGGGCGGTTATGGTCTTGATATCGGCTGAAATACCTGCGCCGCCGCTACTATCGACACCCGCGATTGTAAGAACTTTTTTCATAAATTTTCCTTGTAAAAAAATCGTGTTTTATAAAAGTATGCACATGCTTTTATAAAACACCACCGCTAGCGTCGCCCAGGTGGGGGTGCGGGGGCGGGCGGGCCTCGCAACTCTGAGCGCCGCCCCCGCAAAAAAAGATTAGACTTCAAAATTCCTAGCGGTGGGCAATTAAAAAATTCAACAATAAATTTCACACTCAGTATTCCCAAAAATTCCAAAATTTTATACAATTTCAACTTGCTAAAAATTAAATTTTCATCGCTATAATAGCGAGTTTATTTTAAATTTAAGGATTAAAATGTTTGATTGGATAGCTTCCCCTGAGGCGTGGATAAGCCTAGCCACGCTAACTGGGCTAGAAATCGTTCTTGGCATAGACAATATAATTTTCATAGCGATTTTGTGTTCGCGCCTGCCTCAGGAAAACCGCGACAAAGCTCGCATTATGGGGCTAGCTCTTGCGATGATTACGCGAATTTTGCTTCTGCTTAGCCTTAGCTGGGTAATGGGGCTGACAAAAGAGCTATTTAGCGTGTTTGGGCATGGTTTTAGTGGGCGAGATTTGGTGCTAATCGGCGGTGGTTTGTTTTTGCTGGTAAAATCCACGCTCGAAATCCACTCTTCTGCCGTGGGCGAAAGCCACGAAGAACGGATAGATGAGAAAAAGGCCAGCTTTGGTGGCACGCTAATTCAAATCGCTTTGCTCGATATAATCTTTTCGCTCGATAGCGTGATTACGGCTGTGGGTATGGCACAGCACCTGCCTGTAATGATACTAGCTGTCATCATCGCCGTGGCTGTGATGATGTTTGCTAGTGGGGCGATTGCGAAATTTGTCGATGATAATCCTACGATAAAAATTCTTGCGCTTTCGTTTTTGATTTTGGTCGGTGTTTCGCTCATAGCAGACGGTCTTGGGTTTCATATCCCAAAGGGCTATATTTATTTTTCTATGTTTTTTTCGCTCGTGGTCGAGCTCATCAATATCCAAGTGCGCAAAAAATCTGAGAAAAACTAGGTTAGCTTCGGTTAGATTCGGGCGATTTTGGGGTTAAAATTTTAGCCTAAAATCGCCTTTAAATTTTACAAAAGGAGCTATTTTGAAACCGCTTAGATTTGTAGGAACTGGGCTTTTAATCGCTGTTTTTGGCTTCGTTGCATTTAGTGGGGCTGGTATGTTTTTTGGGCTAAAAAGTGGGGTTATGAAAAATTTCCACGAATACTTTGGCATGGCTATGCTAGCCCTTGCGCTGGTGCATATTTTCATAAATTTCAAACCTTTTAAACTCTATTTTAAAGGCTGGCAGGGGCTTGCAATCTGCGCTATTATAGTGCTTAGCTGTGGATACGCTGGATACAGCCTCAAAGGCGCTAGTGGGGCTGGAAATCCAGCTAGGGTTGTGTATATGCAGGCTCTAAATTTGGAAATTAGCAAATTTAAAGGCGCATTTGGCACGGATAATGCGAAATTTAGCGCATTTTTAGAGAGCAAGGGTATAGCGAATTTCGACGAAAGTCTAAATTTGCGCGAAGCGTGTGCGAAATATAATCTCAAAGAGGGCGAAATCCTAAACGCACTTTTGCCGGCTCGTGCGCCAAAAGGCGAGGCGGGCGGCGCGCAAAAAGGCAAAAATTCTCACTAATAAATTTTGGCAAATTTCAAATTTGCCAAAATTCAGCCATTATTTTTTAAGTCAAATTTTAATAAAATCCCAAATTTAAAATTTCAGGGAAGGGTCAAATTTAGCAAGGCTAAATTTTAAAAATGTTAAAAGGTATCGCGTTATCGCTGTTTTCTTCTATCGGGTTTGCGAGCATTTATTATATGTCGGTTTTCATGCAGCCTCTTGGTGGGCAGGAGTTGCTGGGATACCGCATGCTAGTGACATTTCCGATAGTGGCGCTGTTTTTGGTGCTAGGCGGTAAAAAAACAGAGATGAAAAAGCTACTTGTCCGTTTGATAAAAAAGCCGTTTTTACTCATAATTTTACTTGCGACTTCCGCTACAATGGGAATTCAGATGTGGCTGTATCTGTGGGCGCCAAGTAACGGCTACGCACTGCAAGTCTCGATCGGATACCTTATAATGCCGATTTCCATGGTGATTTTTGGCAATCTTGTTTTTGGCGAGAAAATTTCGCGCTTAAAAGCTCTGTGCGTGGGCTTTGCGGTGATTGGGGTGTTTTCAAAAATCCTAATCGGAGGCGCGCCGTCGTGGCATAGCGCGATTGTTTTTATTGGATTTCCGCTGTATTTTTGCCTAAGGCGGTATTTCAGGCTAGAAGGGGCTAGCAGTTTCGCCCTAGAAATCGCGCTTTTGTTGCCGTTTTGTTTGTGGTTTGTAAGCAACACTGACCTTGGCGCAGTCGCGGTGCAAAATCCAAACATTTACACGCTTTTATCGGTTTTGGCACTATTAAGCGCGACTGCACTTTTGGCTCAAATTTTATCAAGCGCGCTAATTCCGATAAATTTCTTTGGGCTATTAATCTATGTCGAGCCACTTTTGATGTTAGGCGTTTCTTTGCTTTTGGGCGAAAAAATCGAGCCTGATTCGTATATTTTGATGATTTGCCTATTTATCGCTATTTGCTTTTTGGTGGCTGATACGATTATCTCTATAAAACGCGCAAAAAGGGCTAAATTTTACATTAAGGCAAAATAACTGTAAAATGGCGCAAAAATTTAATCAAGGAAGTAGATGAAAAGAGTTCTTAGTGTTCAAGATATTTCGTGCGTGGGTAAGGTCTCGCTTAGCGCTGCTTTGCCAGTGATTAGCGCAATGGGGTTAAGCGTTAGCGTTTTGCCTACGGCGGTGCTTTCTATGCATACTGGATTTAGCGGTTTTACATTTCGCGATCTTACCAAAGATTTGCGCCCCATAATGTCGCATTGGCACGAGCATGGGGTGGAATTTGACGGAATTTACACTGGATTTTTGGGCTCGCAAGAACAAATCGCGCTTATTAGCGAACTTTTTATGGAATTTGGTGGAAGTGGAAAGACGATATTAGTCGATCCGTGTATGGGCGATAATGGCGAATTTTACCCCGGATTTGATAGCGACTTTGCCCGTATGATGGCGCTTTTGTGCGCTAGTGCTGATGTGATTACGCCAAATATCACGGAAGCTTGCGCAATGGTCGGGGTGAAATACCGAGAAAAAGCCGAGAGGGAATTTATCTTTGATTTGCTTGAAGGGCTAAAAAATTTAGGCGCGTCAAAGGTGATTTTAAAGGGGATTAATTACATAAGCGAGCAGTGTGGTGTGTTTAGCTACGACGCCAAAGACGGGCGTGTGAGCGAGTATTTCCACGAGCTACTACCTGTGAAATACAACGGCACAGGCGATATTTTTGCCTCGGTTGCATTTGGTGCGCTAATGCGTGGCAAATCCCTCCAAACCGCAATCCGCATAGCCGCTGATTTCGTCGTAAGCGCAATGAAAGAGACTATGAGCGATAGCGAGTGGAGGCGCAGCGACGGAGTGAAATTTGAGCTTGTAATTCCTGAGCTTGTAAGGAAAATTTAAAGGCCAAATTTTAAAATTTTGGCTTTGAAATTTATTTTTAAAAATTAAATGCATAAATTTATACTATTTTAAGTGGTTGCTAAATTTGAAAAAGGTATAATCTTTAATCACTATTTTTTGGGAGAATACAATGAGAACAATCCAAGCAAGTGAAATCTCTAAAACAGTTGCAGAGCTTTGCAAAAAAGCCTGTTATGTAGTAACGCCAGATATGAGAAAAGCGTTTGAAAAAGCAAAAGAGACTGAGGTTTCTTCAATCGGTAAAGAAATCCTTGGCAAATTGCTTCAAAATGCTGATCTTGCAGAAAAAGGCGTAGCTCCAATCTGCCAAGACACAGGTATGACGGTAGTTTTCGTAGAACTTGGTCAAGATGTGCATATCGAGGGCGGATATATCGAGGACGCTATCAACGAGGGCGTTAAAAACGGCTATGTTGATAACTACCTAAGAAAATCAGTTGTAGCTGAGCCACTATTTGAGCGCAAAAACACCACAAACAACACTCCTGCTGTTATTAACATGCGCATAGTCCCAGGCGAAAAACTAAAAATCACAGTTGCTCCAAAAGGCTTTGGTAGCGAGAATAAATCTGTGCTAAAAATGCTTGTTCCAGCTGACGGCGTAGAGGGTGTGAAAAAAGTATTCCTTGAAGCTGTAAAATATGCTGGTCCAAACTCATGCCCTCCAATGGTTCTTGGCGTAGGAATTGGTGGCACAATGGACAAAGCAGCCCTTCTTGCAAAACAAGCAGCTGTTCGCTCAGTAGATAGCAGAAACCCAGATGAAAGATACGCAAAACTAGAAGACGAGCTATTAGAGCTTGCTAGACAAACAGGCGTTGGCCCACAAGGTCTAGGCGGTCTAAACACTGCTGTTAAAGTAAATGTAGAGTGGTATCCAACTCACATCGCAGGTCTTCCAGTAGCTATTAATGTCAATTGCCACGCAGCACGCCACGCAAGTGCTGAACTTTAAGGAGATAATTATGTCAGAAGTAAAAAGAATAACAGCTCCATTTGATAAAGATGTAGTAAAAAGCCTAAAAGCTGGTGATAATGTCCTAATCACAGGCACAATCATCGCAGCACGCGACGCTGCTCACAAGGCTTTGACTGAGACTTTGGCTCGTGGCGAGAAACTGCCTGTAAATTTAGCTGGCGAGACTATTTATTATCTTGGCCCAACACCTGCAAAACCAGGTCAAGCAGTAGGCGCAGCAGGTCCAACTACAAGCGGTCGTATGGATAAATACACCCCAACAATGATTAACGAAGTGGGTATCAACGGCATGATCGGCAAGGGTTATAGAAGCGACGCAGTAGTTGAAGCTATGAAAAAATCAGGTTGTGTTTATATGGTAGCTATTGGCGGAGCTGGCGCGCTAATTAGCCAAAGTATCAAAAAATACGAGGTTTTAGCTTACCCTGAGCTTGGCCCAGAGGCCGTGGCAAGACTAACAGTCGAGGATTTCCCAGCGATTGTCGCAATTGATTGCGAGGGAAACAACTTCTACGAAGTCGGTCAAGCACCATACAAAAAAATCTAATCCATCTAGGGCAAATTTGCCCTAGAATTTTAAAATTTAACCCTAAAATTTAAATCTCAAATTTATCGCTCTTACGCCCAGCATAACAGCCGCAAAAATCGCCAAATATTCGGCACTGCTGAATAAAAATGTATTTTTGTTTTCTAATCCAAAACCGGTTTTAAAAAACAGATATTCGTAAAAATGCAGATCCACAAACGAATAAATTCCAAAAGCCAAAAGCGCCAAAAACAGGCAAAATTTCAAAATTTTATTAAATTTAATGCTAAGCAAATTTGCAAAAATTCTAAAATTTAACCCCAAATGCGTAGCGCTTAGCAAAAACAGCGCGTGCGTGGCAAACATGTGGATATTTTTGGCCGCATCCGAGCCAAAACCAAAATCAATAAACGAAAAAATATGCTCGCTAAGAAAAACAGCGCTTGCAAAAGTGGCTAAAAATGAGCCTAAAAGGGCGAAATTTAGGGCGTTTCGCACCCTAAATTTGGCTAAGCTTTTACGACGCGAAAAGGCGTGAAAAAGGGCGAAAAAGATTAAAATTAAGCCCAAAATTTCATGCGCTATCTCGCCAAATTTTTTGTAATTCATACACAAAACTAGGGCGAAAATCGCGCCCCAGTAAAATGATTTTTTATTAAATTTCATTGCAAAATTTATTTTGAAATCTCATCAAACCACGCTTTTAGCTCGGTTTTGGCTTTCTCTCTTTGATTTTGCGCCACGCTTCCATATAGGCTAAAATAGCCCAAAACCTTGGCTTTTGTCGCTTTTTCGACCGAGCCGATAGTCCTATCTAGCCCACTTCCCTCGTGCGTGTTAAAGACGAAAATTGGCTTGCCCGCGAAATTTTCCCCCTCTAAAAATGTGAAAACACCCATTGGCAAATCGCCCCACCAAGTAGGAAAGCCCAAAAATACGGCGTCAAAATCAGCTAAATTTTTATCAAACGGCTTGATTTCGGGTCTTGCTTTTTGTTTTTGTTCGCTTTTAGCAAAATCTATCGCGGCTTGATACTCTTTGGCATAGGGCGCGATAGTTTCGATTTTAAAGAGTTCGCCACCGCTAAACTCAGCTAAATACTCAGCCAAAATTTCGGTGTTTCCCTTCTCGATATAGCCCACCTGATAATTCTCATCTGCGCGCGAAAAATACGCGATTAGCACCTTTTTACCACTCATATTAAATCCTTGTGAAACCTTCGTGTCAGCGGCATTTCCCGCACAGCCAAAGAAAAATAAAAGAAAAAAAAGTAGGATTTTTTTCATACTTGCCCCTTAGTTAAAATTTCAAAGATTATATAAAAAAAGCGAAAATTTTGTTAGAAAAATTCTCTAAATTCATTGCCTAATCCTGCAAAATTTGCCAAATTTAAAATTCGGCGCAGTATCACGGGCTTGCGTAAGCAAAATATAAAATTTATCTATATGTATCGCAGCGTTTTAGCCAGCCAGCTAACCAGCGCGCTTCATCGCGGTTTGTGGGCGCGTTAGCCACCCTGCGCTCTAAGAGAGATTTCGCGCACCTGCGAAACTCGCTCATTGCCTCTTTTTGCGCGCTCATGCACTCCAAAACCTGCATTAGCCCCCAACCATCGCCTCTGTATCGCTCACTCTCTTTTATACCCTCGCCTTTGAAATTGACATAATCAATGAGCGCGTAAAGCCCATTTGGTGAGCTTGCGACGCGGTAAAACTGCGATTTGATATGCTCTTTTTTGTCGCTTAAATTTTGCATTTTTTCTAGGGAATTTTGAAGCCTTTCGTAGATAAATTCTACCTGCAAATTTTTGGTTTGATACAAAAAATTTTCTAGCTCTATCAAATCCGCGTCGCCTGATTTTTTTAGCGCATCAAGCGCGGTTTTGCTCTGCCAAGGCGCGTGAGAGTGCAGGCGCAGTATTTTTGGAAGTTTAACGCCGCGAATTTTATAAAATTTCACTAAATTTGGAAAGCTCTCTTCGAATTTATCTTTTTCGTCTTTTTTATACCAGATAAAGTGTCCGATCCCCAAGGACGGGAAATTCTCGCCACTATTCCAGTGGATTAAATTTGATTTTTTCGCCCCTGTTTCGTTGGCGTAAATTTTCTCTGCCACGCTGGATAAATCCACGCCAAACGCGCCCACGCACAAAAACGCCAAAAGGCTAAATTTCGCTAAATTTCGCATAAATTTATTGCTTTTTCACGCCGTGCAAAAAGATTTTAATGCGGTCTTTTATGAAATTTTCTTTGTCTAAATTTGGCTCTTCGCCGAAAAATATAAGGCGGTTGAAGTGCGGTTCGCGAAGCAAAAAGCAAAAATAGCGTGCCAAATACTCAGGATCTGCGCTATCAAACTCATCAATATGCGCCCTAAAATAATCGCTAAGCCCCGCTGGAAATGCAAGCGTGCTGGTATCTAAGAAGATTTTGGAGACATTTTTTAGCATGGAACCAAAGGTTTTTGAGGTTCCAAGCAGGATATTTTTTAGAAATTTTTGATTTTCGGCACTATAAATAAAGTCGAAATAAATCGGAGCAAATTCGCTCAAATATTCCTGTGGCGCGAGGTTTTCGTCTAAGCTAAGCAGATTATCTAGCTTTTTATCAAGCCTTTGGGTGTGAAATTCGACCACATGCAAAAACAAATTTTCCTTGCTTTCGAAATATTTGTAAATCGAGGCAAGCGAGCCACCGCTGATAGCGACGATATCATTTAGACTGACGCTGTCATATCCTCGCTGTAAAAATAGCTCTGTGGCCACCTCGAAAATCTTTTCTATGCGAATTTGCGATTTATAATACCTTGATTTTTGCGCCATTAATCCTTCCTGTCGATAAATTTTTGTTGCGGATAGACAAACACACTCTCGCGTGTAATGTTGATTTTTTCATCATCAACCGCGTAGGCTTTGATGATTAGCGGTAAAACGACATTATCGTGCTCATTTTCAAGGCTCAAATTTGCCTTGCTTGTAAGCGAGACTATGATTTTTGCCTTTTTGCCAGGGCTTACCTTTACAGGCTCGTCTGGGCGAGAAATGCTGATATTTTCGTTATCTACGCTAAAAAAGAAGCTGTGCGGTTCGCTATGGGTGTTTTCGAATAAAAATGTATAGCTGTTTTTGACGATTTTTTCGCCGTTATCGTCGAAATCGATTTTATAGAGCTGGGTGTTGCGATTGATGTTTAAAAGCATGCTCTCTTTTGTGCCACTCATCACCACTAGCCCGATTAGCGCAGCGGCTAGCACGCCGATATAGCCAATCGTGCGAAATCGCATAAATTTAACCTTGCTTTGCGATTTTTGCGCATTTAGGCTCGTCCAGTTGATAAGTGGGGCTTTGCCAAGCTTACTCATTACATTTGAGCACGCGTCGGCGCATTCTAGGCAGTTTATGCACTCTAACTGCATGCCTTTGCGGATATCGATATGTGTCGGACAGATCCTCACACATGCCTGACAGCCGGTGCAATCCCCGCTAGCAGGCTTGTTTGAGATTAAATTTTTATGCTCGTCATAAACTGCGCCACCTCTGATATCATCGTAAATCACGCCCAAAGAATCCTCGTCAAGCATGGTTGATTGAATCCTTGCATAAGGGCAGATGAAAACGCAGAAATTCTCGCCCAAAAATGTGATATCAAATGTCAAAAACGCTGCAAATCCTAGCACGATACCAAAGAGAAGTTTATGCTCGCCAGCCTCGCCTAGATAGGCAAAAAAGCTTTGTGGCGGCACGAAAAACCAGAGCAAATTTGAGGCTGCAATCAGCGCAACAATGGCAAAAAGCGCAACCGCGATAACGCCCTTTGCGCCGCCTTTTTCGCCCTTTTGTTTGTTTGTGATAGAGCCGTGAATTTTAAGAATTTTAGTGCAGATTAAATCTCTATAAATCACGCGAAAAATCGTTTGCGGACAGGCCCAGCCACACCACACGCGCCCGCCAAGCGTGGTTAGGAAAAATATCGAAATGAAAAAGAAGATTATCAAAAACGGCATTAAGAAAAATTCTTGCGTCGAGAAGGTGTTGAAAAAAAGGTGGATTTCTTTTTTTTCAAAACTGATTAAAAATAGGTGCTTGCCGCCTATTTGAAGCCACGGCATGATGAAAAGCCACAGCGAAGCGATAGTGTAAAAAAAGTAGCGCTTCTGCCTGAATTTCGAGATTTTACTCTCCATGAAATGTCCTTTTTGTATAAATGCACGATTTTACTCTTAAAAGATTAATTACATATTAAAATTATAGAATTTGGATATTTTTTCACGAAAAAAATCTGAATTTGTCTGTGAAATTTGATATTTAAAGCCCATTTTTAGGCAAATTTCGCCATAATACCCAGTTTTAAAATTTCAACGCGGATAAGGCGAATTATGAGAGAGGTTTCTATAAGCGAAGCGTCCGAAATTTTGGGTGTTTCAAAAGAGGCGATTTACAATAGAATCAGGCGAAATTCTATTCGCACGACAGAGATTAATGGCGTAAAATATGTCGTTTTAGAAGACGAAAATGACGAAATTTCAAATTCTAGCGCACAAGGAAACAGCGCAAAAGTGCGCCCCTCAAAACCTGCCCCGCAAAATTCGAACCAAAATTTTATTGATTATTTAATCAAAGAAATCGCCGAACTAAAAGAACAAATCCAAACCTTACAAAATGATAAAGACAAACTTTACCGCGAAAAAGAGGAAATTTTAATCTCATCAAAAGAAGAAATCAAGCTCATGTATAAAGAGCGAGATGAGAAGCTTGGGTATTTTCTCTCGTTTTTTGAAAAGCCCCTAATCGGCGAGAGTGCGCGCGAAAAAAAGCCATACGATGTCGAGGTAAAAGAGCAAATTTTCGATGAAAACGAGTGGTTAAGCCTAGCGAAATTTATCAAAAGCCTAGATTTAGGGCGCAAAAAACGGATGAAAGCCCAAAGCCTAATCATCGAAAATATCGGCGCAAACGAGCTAATCAGGGTCATTGGCGATGAACTTTTGGTGCATAAGAGTTTAGATATCAAAAATTTAAAAGGAAAAAAATGAAAATTAGAAAAATTGCAAGTTATGCGATTGTGGGCGGTTTCGGACTGATTTTATCTGGTGCTTTGGCAGGCTGCGAGCGCGAAAATACAGGCTCAGAGCTTCGTATTCAAGAGGGCGCGCTAGTTAGAATCGAGGAAGTAGCGCCCGGAAAATATAAAATTTTAGAGGAATTTCCTAGCGAAAAAACGCAAATTATCTTAAAAAGCTTGGACGGAAGCGAGAGAATTTTAAGCGAGGCTGAGACAAATGCACTTTTGGCTGAGGAAAACGCCAAAATCGACGCTGGCACTTCAAATTTAACCAATCAAAACGCCGAAATTTCTAGTGGCGGATATAGCCTTGGCGAGGCGATTTTAGCAAGTGCAGCAGGGGCAATCATCGGCTCGTGGATAGGCTCGAAACTCTTTGGCTCGCCAGCGTATCAAGCGCACAGACAAACAGCCTTTAAAAACCCTAGCGCGTATTCAAGGAGCGTAAATAGCTTCAAAGAGGCTAGGGCAAATAATGCCAAAGCAAAAAGTGGCAAAAGCGGATTTTTCGGCTCAAAATCAGGCGAGAAAAGCGCGCCCACAAAAAGTGGCGGTAGCGCATTTGGTGGCTAAATTTGCCCCGAATTTGCCCAAATTTAGGCTAAATTTTAAAATTCAAGGAAATAGATGAAACTCAAAAAACTAACCCCGCTAAGCAATGAATTTTTAGAAAAACTTGGCTTTTCGTGGCACACTGACGCGGATTTATCAGCATACATAGCAGATGAGGTCGTCCGCGTGAGCGCAGAGGAGGCAAACGCCTATTATGAGGCGGCAAACGAGCTGTATGATATGTTTATCGCTGCGGCGCAGTATGTGATAGATAATGACCTTTTTCACGAGCTTGGAATTCCCTTTAATCTAGTAGAAATTATCAAAATGAGCTGGGAAAACGATGTGCATTGGCACCTTTATGGCAGGTTTGATTTCGCGGGCGGATTAGACGGCGAGCCGATAAAACTGCTCGAATTTAACGCCGATACCCCAACAGCTGTGTTTGAAACAGCGATTATCCAGTGGGCGCTACTTAAAGAAAACGGACTTGATGAAATGGCGCAGTTTAACGAGCTTTTCGCTGCGATTAGTGATAATTTCAAACGCCTTGTCGTTTTGGGCGGAGAGTTGGAGGAATTTGATAAATTTTACGAGGGGTGGAAAATTTTGTTTAGCTCGGTCGCTGGAAGCGATGAGGACGAAAAGACAATCAGGCTTTTGCAAACAGCTGCCGATGAAGCGGGCTTTCAGACAGCCTTTGCATACGCGCACGAGGTCGAGTTTGACGACGAGAAGGGTGTATTTTTTGGTGGCGAAAATTACGAGTATTGGTGCAAGCTAATCCCGTGGGAGGCGATTGCTATCGAGGAGGGCGAGCTGGCCTTGATACTAAAAAACATAATGAAAAACCAAAAGGCAATCATCTTAAACCCCGCATACACGCTACTTTTCCAAAGCAAGGGAATAATGAAAATTTTATGGGATTTATACCCAAATCACCCGCTTTTGCTAGAAAGCGCGTGCGAGCCACTAATCGGCAAAAAAATGGTCAAAAAGCCATTTTTTGGGCGCGAGGGGGCAAATGTGAGTATTTTTGATGAAGATGGTAAAAAAATCAAAGAAAATGGTGGCGAATACGCAAACCAAAATTTCTTATATCAAGAATTCGCAAATTTAAACACTGATAAAAGCGGCGCAAAATATCAAGCTGGGGTGTTTTACGCCTTTGAAGGCTGTGCGCTTGGATTTAGGAAGGGCGCAGATATCATCGACAACTATTCTAAATTTGTCGGTCACTACATCAAAGGGGTGGAGTAATGAAACCAAAAATTGTTTTACTTGACGCTGACACATTAGGAAGCGACGCAAATTTTAGCGAATTCGAGGCCTTAGGCGAGCTTGTAACATACCCGAAAACCAAGCCAGAGCAGACAATCGAGCGTTTGGCGGGCGCTGATATTGTCATCACAAACAAGGTTTTAATCACAAAAGAGGTGCTCGAAAAGACAAATTTAAAGTTAATTTGCGTAAGCGCAACCGGCACGAACAATATCGACTCCGAAGCGGCAGCAGCGCATGGTGTGCCTGTGAAAAATGTCGCTGGGTATTCGACCAAAAGCGTATCTCAACAAGCCTTTGCTACGCTTCTAGCGCTTTTAAACGATGTGAGATACTATGCCGAATACGGCGAGAAAAAATGGTGTGAGAGTGAAATTTTCACACATTTAAACGCGCCAATTGATCAAATTTCTGGCAAGAATTTCGGCATAATCGGCCTTGGCGAAATCGGTCGCGAAGTAGGGCGCATAGCAAAAGCCTTTGGCGCAAATGTCTGCTACTACTCTACAAGCGGGGCGCACGATGACGCTGAGTTTAAAAGAGTAGATTTGGATACCATGCTCAAAGAGTGCGATATCATCACGGTTCATGCTCCATTAAACGAAAAAACAAAAGGGCTAATCGGCAAAGATGAAATCGCTAAAATGAAAAAGGGCGCTGTGTTTATGAACTTTGGTCGTGGCGGAATCGCCGATGAGAGTGCATTGGCATGGGCTATCGATGAAATGGGACTTCGCGTGGGTCTTGATGTGGTCGAAAAAGAGCCGATTAACGCTGATAATCCGCTTCTTGGCGTGAAAAACAAGGCAAATCTAATCCTTACTCCACATATTGCGTGGGCGAGCGTGGAAGCGCGCAAACTGCTAATCTCCAAAATCGCAGGAAATATCAAAGAATTTTTAAATGCGTAAATTTAAAGGGCAAAGTTGCCCTTTAAATTTTAAAATTTTGCAAAATTTATAAAATCTAAATTTAATCATTTTTAAAACCCTTTTTAAAATTTAAAAAAGGGTTTTATATTTAAATCTACGCTTCTAGTATTGCGCCGCTGCTGGCGTTGGTTACTAGTTTTTGGTATTGGCGAAGCCATCTGCCCTCGACCTTTTTGCCCTCGTATTTCCACGCGGCACGGCGAGCGGCAATTTCTGTGTCGCTTAGACGGACATTAATGCTGAAATTATCCACATCGATATCGATTATATCGCCGTCTTTGAGTAGCCCTATCATACCGCCCTCGGCTGCTTCTGGGCTTACATGACCGATACTTAATCCCCTAGTTGCGCCACTAAAACGCCCGTCTGTGATGAGCGCGACATCAGCACCTAGCCCACGGCCCACGATTAGGCTAGTTGGGCTTAGCATTTCTTGCATACCAGGCCCTCCTCTTGGGCCCTCGTAGCGTATGACGACTACATTTCCTTTTTGCACTTTTCCGCCCGAAATCCCCTCGATTGCCTCGTCTTGGCTGTTAAAGCAAATCGCCTTGCCACTAAATTTGTGCTCGCCGATGATTCCGGCTGCTTTTATGACACAGCCTTGCTCGGCCAAATTTCCAAACAAAATCGCTAGTCCGCCACGCTTGGAATACGCGTTTGCTACGGTGTGGATTATGTTTTCGTCCTTGATATCGTCGTTTGTGATACGCTCGCCTAGGCTTTCGCCACTGATTGTGAGTAAATTTAAATCAAGCAAAGAGCTATCAAATTTGCTTATTTCCTTCATTATAGCACCTAGCCCGCCTGCTTTTTGCACATCTTGCATATGCACGCCAGGTAGGCTTGGGCTGACTTTGGCTATGTGAGGCACACTGCGTGAAATTTCGTTTAATTCCGCGATATCAAGCGGCGCGCCCGCTTCGCGCGAGATTGCGAGCATGTGCAAAATCGTATTTGAGCTTCCACCCATTGCCATATCCATAACCATGGCGTTGCGGATCGATTTTTCGTTGATTAAATTGCGGATTTTAAATCTCTCATCAAGCGCAATTTCGCAAATTCTTCTAGCAGCTGCGCGCAGTAATTCCTCGCGCTCAGGCGTAAGGGCTAGAATCGTTCCGTTGCCTTTAAGTGCGATTCCAAGAGCTTCGCATAGGGTATTCATTGAGTTTGCAGTAAACATACCAGAGCAACTTCCTCCGCCAGGACATGCCGCGCACTCGATAGCTTTGAGTTCTTCTTCGTTAATCTTGCCAGTTTCGTATGCGCCAACAGCCTCAAATGCGGTATTTAAATCGATTTGTTCGCCACCTAGCCCCTTGCCAGCGGCCATTGGGCCACCACTAGCAAAAATCGTAGGCACATTTACTCTCAAAGCTCCCATTATCATACCGGGCACGATTTTATCGCAGTTTGGTATGCAAAGCAGGGCGTCTAGTTTATGAGCGTTCATCACGGTTTCTATCGAATTTGCGATGATTTCGCGACTTGGTAGCGAGTAGAGCATTCCGCTATGCCCCATTGCGATACCGTCATCGACGCCGATTGTATTAAATTCAAACGGCACACAGCCATTTTTACGAATTTCATCTTTTACGATTTTGGCATATTCGTTGAGATAAAAATGCCCCGGAATACACTCGATAAAGCTATTTGCCACGCCGATAAACGGCTTATCAAAGTCCTCGTCCTTTAATCCTGTCGCGCGAAAAAGTGAGCGGTGCGGTGTGCGTGTGTAGCCCTTTTTAACGATATCGCTTCTCATAAAAATCCTTTGAAATGAAATTTTGTGATTTTATCAAAATTTTAATAAATTTTAGCAGGTGAAATTTGGCAGAATTTAGTAGTTGCGAGAAAATCTCGCAACTAAATTTTATGCAAAAAATAGATAAACATAAAGCGATACTATCACCGCACCAGCAAAGGCTAGGTAAGCACCTGCTTTAATCATATCCATTTGTTTAATCATGCCAGTGCCAAAAACTAGGGCATTTGGCGGAGTCGCTACTGGCATTACAAAGGCACAACTTGCGCCGATACCAATTACGATTGTAAGTGTTTCTTTCGGCAAGCCCATGTGAGCTGCTACGCCCGCAAAAACAGGCACCAAAAGCGCAGCCGAGGCAGTGTTACTAGTAAATTCTGTAAGGCAGATGATAAATACAGCAGTTACTAAGAGTACCAAATACACAGGCGCGTCTTTGAAGGTATCAGCTACTAGGTTTCCTAGCACGCCAGAAGCCCCTGACATGCCTAGCACCGCACTTAGCGTTAGTCCTCCACCAAATAGCATCAAAACACCCCACTCTGTGTTTTCTGCCACATCGTGCCATTTAGCAAGGCCTAGCATTACCACAGCGATTGCAGCGCACACAGCGACATAGGAGTCGTCGATTTTAAAGCCGATTACCTTGCTGATGTCTTTTGAGAAAATCCACGCAAACGCGGTGATTACGAAAACTATGACGGTAAGTATGCGTTGTCTGTTCCACGGAATTTCTTCGAGCTCGATCTCTACTTTGTGATTTAAATTTGGGCGGAAGACCAAATATAGCACCACTAACATTAATGGAAGCATTAAAAGCATTACCGGAAGTCCAACCTTCATCCAATCAGCAAAATTCCAGCCCAAAGCCTCAGCTGCGATAATGTTTGGCGGTGAGCCAACGATAGTGCCAAGTCCTCCGATACTAGCTGAATAGGCAATTCCTAAGAGTAAAAAGACGATTGTGCCACGATCTTCTTTTTTCTTTGCGTCCAAATTTGCGCAAATTCCAAGCGCAAGCGGTAACATCATCGCAGCAGTTGCGGTATTTGATACCCACATTGATAAAAGCGCAGTTGTGATACATATCAAAATCGCAGCCACACCAAGGCGTCCGCCGGCTTTTTGGATAAGCCAGGTTGCGATTTTTTTGTCGAGTTTTTGCATGTGAAGTGCCGTAGCTAGGGCAAATCCACCAAAAAATGTAAAAATCGTAGGGTTTGCGAAATTTGCCAAGGCATTTTTTAGCGTCAAAGCCGTAAATTCGCCGTCTTTGCCAAATTTACCAATCCCAATCGCCACAGCCAAAACTGGCACCATAAGCGCTGTAATCGTGATATGCACAGCTTCTGTAAGCCACATAATCGCGATAAATGCCAAAAGCGCCAAGCCTTTTTTGACATTTGGCTCAAACGGCAAGACATTGTAAAGCGCAAATGCGATCAACGCCGCTACTATCGCAATGATAATGCCACGCTTCGGAAACGAATCAACATCGGTTAGTTGCGCTACTTCCGCAACTTCTTCCGAGTTTTGCGGTTCTAGGTCTGGGAAGTTGTGCCCACGCACCTTGATTTGATCAGGCATGTTACTCCTTTTTTGTAAGATTTTATGAATAATACAAAATTAGGTTGGAAATTTATTAAAATTGCGTTAAATAAAATTTGAAAATTTTTTTGTGCGTTACTTATGGTAACAAAATTTTAAAATTTAGCGAAATTTTAAAATTTTTATAAAATAATATTAATAAATTTTATCCTTTAAATTTGATTTAAATTACAAATTTTCACAAATTTAAAATGTGTAATGGTCAAATTTAAACGCTCTGCGCGCATAAATTTGACCTAAAAATTATTGAAGCGGGATATTTTCGCCGTTTAGTTGCAATAAATTTGAAGCCTTATCGTAGCTAAAATCAAGCCTTACGCCATTTCCCTCAGGGCGTAAAAACTGCGCCGAATACAGCTCGATTAGCGGTGCGAACGGGCGCAGGCTATCGTAATCAGAGATAAACTCACTAAGGCTTGTGTCGATTTTAGCACTTCCGCTGGCGCTCATTTTCGCAAACAGCGTCTCCTCATCGACGAAATCGCCCACGACGCCCTTTGCGCTAAGGCTAAATTTTTTGCCGATGCTGTTTTCGAAGGATAAATTTTTCAAATTTAGCGAAATATCATCTTTGAGCAAATCTCTTAAAATTTGCGGATTTTTCGCTAGTTCCTCTGCTTTGTTTTGGTTCGCAAATGCAAGCTCGCGGTAAAGTTTTTCGCTCATAGCGATGTCGCTATCGATTGCGACATTTCGCACTAGCACATCTGCGACTTTGAGGCTTGCTATGCGCGATTTATCGTCCATGAAGTATTTTCCGCCACTAATCCTAGTCTCGCCCTCGCTAGAAGCGTCATTTGCGACGATAAATCTATCGCCCTCCACGGTGATTAGGGCGTTTTTAAGGCTGGAAGTATAGCTCATATCAGCTAAAAAATAATCCACTAGCTCTGCGCCATTTTTGACGCCGTTTTTGTATTTCATATCGTAGTTAAGGCCCTGCATTTCGATATCCACACCCTCTACGCCATAAACGAAAAATTTATCCAAACTCAAATTTAGGGTTTTAAAAATTTCGCCATTTAAATCGCTAACTCCGCCAAAATTTAGCCCGCTTAAATTTATCATCACCCCCTCGTTTGAGTATTCGGCGTCTGCTATTTGAGTGATAAATTTAATATCAGTTGCGATTGTGACGCGGTTTGTAGCGATTTCCTCGGTTTTGAAAAATTGTTTTAAAATTTCAGCATAGTGTGGGGTTAAAACTTTGATTTTGCCCTCGATTTGCGCGCCATCAGCGATATTTGCGACACTGTGCGCGATAGTATAATCATACCTAAACTCCAAATCCTGCGGGAAAATCTCATCCATTTCGGAATTTAACTTTTGCAAATCCTTAGCTTCTGTCTCGCCATGCACGCTAGCTACGACTGCGACTAGCTGATCTTTTAGGGTTTGTTTTTTAATCACGCCGATAAAATATCCAGCAGACGAGCTGTCGCCTCGGTCGAATTTACGCTCTTTGACCTCGAAAAACTGGCTATTTTCTAGCATTTGGTTAATGTATTTTTCGGCTAGCTCGCCTGCTTTGTTGCCAACTACGCTATCAATAGCCTTAGCGATAGGGTTTGCGGGCGCACTTTGCTCTACTTTTGGCTCGTTTTGGCTCTCGCCCTTATCTTTGCTTGGCAAAAAGGCAAAACCCAAAATTAGCACGATTACAGCCACTATGGGAACAAGAAATTTTTTCACAGCTTCTCCTTAAAATTTGGATTAAATTCAAAAAGACATTGTAACCAAAAATAATAAAATTTTAAATTATCTATCTTTAACCAAAACAAAGATATAATTTCGCCATTAATCAAAATCAAAATTTAGGATATTTCTATGTCAAAACAAACGAAGTATATTTTTGTGACGGGTGGCGTATTAAGCTCCCTTGGCAAGGGTATTGCGGCGGCATCGATTGCGACACTTTTGAAGCACTCGGGGCTAAAAGTTCGCATGCTAAAAGCAGATCCATACATCAATGTCGATCCGGGCACTATGAGCCCGCTAGAACACGGAGAGGTTTTTGTCACTGATGACGGGGCTGAAACTGACCTTGATTTGGGACATTACGAGAGATTTTTGGACGAAAATTTAAGCCAAGATAACAACTTCACCACAGGTAGAGTTTATAGCGCAGTAATCGAGCGCGAGCGCAGGGGGGATTATCTAGGCAAGACTATTCAAGTAATCCCACATATCGTGGGCGAAATCGTGCGCCGTATCAAAAAAGCGGGCGAAGACAATGACATTTTAATCGTCGAAATCGGCGGAACCGTGGGCGATATCGAGGGCTTGCCGTTTTTGGAGGCGATAAGGGCTATGAGAGTGGAGCTTGGGCGCGCAAATACCATGAATATCCACCTAACGCTAGTTCCATATATCAAGGTCGCTGGCGAGCTAAAAACCAAACCAACCCAGCACAGCGTGGGCGAGTTGCGCCGTATCGGTATCAGTCCTGATATGATAATTTGTCGTTCTGAAATGCCTTTAAATCGAAATTTAAAGGATAAAATCGCGCTAAGTTGTGGCGTGGATAAAAACTGCGTCATCGAAAGCCCAGATAGCCAAAGCATATATCAAATTCCACTCGCATTTATGAGCCAAGGAATTTTAGAGCCGATTGCAAGCTTCCTAAATTTGGGGGTTTTAAAGCCTGATATGAGCAAATGGGACAGTCTAGTCAAGCGTGTAATCGCTCCGACTAATGAGACCACAATCGCATTTGTAGGCAAATATATCGACCTTAAAGAGAGCTACAAATCCCTAACCGAGGGCATTATCCATGCAGGGGCTACTCTGGATACTAGGGTAAATCTCAAATGGATTGATAGCGAAAAAATAGAAGAGTCAAATTTAGATGAAATGCTAAGCGATGTAAATGGCGTGCTAGTAGCTGGTGGATTTGGCGTGCGTGGCGTAGAGGGCAAAATTTTAGCCATAAATTACGCTAGGACGCACAAAGTGCCGTTTTTAGGCATTTGCCTTGGTATGCAATTATGTATAATCGAATTTGCACGAAATGTGCTAGGCATAAAGGACGCAAATTCAATCGAATTTGACGAAAATACCAAAAGTCCGCTTATTTATCTCATCGATAGCTTTATCGATGCAAGTGGCAAAAAACAAATCCGCACGCACAAAAGCCCGCTAGGTGGGACTATGCGCCTTGGCGGATACGACTGCGATACCAAAAAAGGCTCGCTTTTAGCCAAAATTTACGATGGTGCAAAGACCATTAGAGAGCGCCACAGACACAGATACGAGGCAAACCCTGAATATAGAGCCGAATTTGAAAAAGAGGGTTTGATCGTATGTGGCGAATCAAACGGCCTAATCGAGGCGGTAGAGTTAAAAAATCATCCGTTTTTTCTAGGTGTGCAGTTTCACCCAGAATTTACTAGTCGCTTAGTGCGCCCAAATCCTGCGATTTTGGGCTTTATCGAAGCTTCTATTAAAAATGTTAGGTAAAAACGAAGTAAGGGAAATTTTACAATCGAGGTTTGCAAATGATAAACATACAAAACTTAGTGAAATTCCCTTACCAAGCCAGCTCAAAGATATCTATAAGGCTGCATTGCGTATAAAAACTGCCATTGATGAAAATGAACGCATAGCAGTCGTGGGTGATTACGATGTCGATGGTATCGTAAGCACCGTGATTATGAGCGACTTTTTTAACCAAATCGGCGCAGATTATGTCATAAAAATCCCGAACCGCTTCACTGACGGATACGGACTAAATAACGAAATAATCGACGAATTAGAGGGTATCGGGCTGATTGTTACCGTTGATAACGGCACTTCGGCGATAGAAGCAGCGCAAATTTGCGCTAAAAAGGGCATTGATTTAATCATCACAGATCACCACATGCCACCACCAATCCTGCCAGAAGCCTACGCTATCGTCAATCCAAAACAATCAGACTGCACCTTTCCAAATGTCGAAATTTGCGGGGCGCAGGTCGCGTGGTATCTAGTGGGCGCGCTCAAAGAAACCCTTGGCGTGAATTACGATATGTCTAGCCTAATGGATATCCTAATCATCGCCATAATCGCCGATATGATGGAGCTTAGAGATATGAATAGGGCGCTTTTGCGCTATGGTATCAAAAAGCTAAACAACTCAAATCGGGCTTGTTTTAAGGCGATTAAAGAGCATTATTTCAAAAAACATTTCGAATTCGACGATATTAGCTACACGATTGCTCCGCTGATTAACTGCACGGGGCGCATGGACGATGCGACGATGTCGTATAAATTTCTGTGTGCGCGCGATATCAGAGAGGCAAACCAATACCTAAAAATGATAGATAATATTAATAATTCTCGTAAAGAAGAAGAAAAAGCTCTTTACGAGCAAATCGCGCAAAGTATCAACGAAGACGACAATATCATCGTGGTTTGGGGTGATGAGTGGCACGAGGGGATTATCGGAATTGTCGCTTCGCGCCTAAGCAAAACTTACAAAAAACCAGCGATTGTTTTTAGCGTGCATGAAGACCGCGCCAAGGGAAGTGCTAGGAGTGTGGGGAAATTTGATATTTTAAATTTAATCTCATCGCAGGCTGAAATTTTAACCACTTACGGCGGACATAAGGGTGCAGCTGGTGTGGGGATTGAGCCTGCGAATTTAGAGGAATTTAGGCGCAGGGTAAATGCGAAAATCACGCCTGATGATTTGGAGGATTTCAGAGCGGCGGACGATTTGCTAGGCGAGCTAGAAGTTTCGCAAATCGACTTTGAACTGCTTGAAATTTTGGAATTTTTCGAGCCTTACGGGCAGAAAAATCCAAAGCCTGTCTTTAATATCTGTGGCGCGAGTGTGGGCAATGTGCGCCAAATCGGCAAAGAGGGCAAACATATCAAAATGAGTATCCAAAAAAACGGCGCCAGCGTCGAGGCGCTGTGGTTTAACTATGATTTTTTGCCACGCGAAAATCAGAGAGTGGATTTGATTTTTAGCATAAATAAAAATAATTTCAGAAGTGTAATCTCGCCAGAACTTGTGATAAAGCAGATGAGCCCGACTGAGTAAGCCATGAAATTTGGGTTAAATTTAGCGTGAATTTAACCCAAATTTAGGATTTTTTCCATTGTTTTACCTCCATTACATCTCCCATCATATCCTCATCGCCCTCTTCTTCATCAAGCCACAACCATTCTTTGACATTATCGATAAACCATTTTTCCTTTATCAAATAAACATAAGCAAAACTGCCTAAATCAGAAAAACCATTTTCGCCCCTAATGGCATAATATGTGTTTTTATCCGCCTTTTGCATATTGCACTTTGCAGCGATTTTGTCAATCTGTGCGTAAAGCGTTTCTGGGCGGTATTTGCCCTCGCGCAGGATTTTTTCCTCGTCAAGGACAAATCTCGTTCCCATTAGCGGATAGGTGCTATTTTCGCCACTCATTTGCTCTCGCCTTTGTTTTTCATCTTCGCAAGCGCATCAAGTGCGCTTTCATAGGCTTTTTTGCTGATTTCACGCGCTTTTTGGCTCATATTTTTCGCCATATCCGTTTTGATTTCGCTAAGCTTCTCGCTCATTTCCTTTTTAAAGCTACCAAATTTCTCATCAAGTTCGAAATTTTCGATAATCCTTTCGCCCTTTTCCTTCCATTGTGCGCTTAGATCCTTGGCCTTTTCGCCAAATTTCATTTCGCTGATTTTATCGCTTAGCACCTCGCCAAGCTCGCCATAAATTTTCTTAAATTTCGACAAATATCCGCCAAATTCCTCTTGCGCTAATTTTTCGATTTCGCTTTTGGCTGGCTCGCCAGCGCGAGAGATTGCGTCGCTTAAAACAGCCGTGAAAATGTCGCTAGTCTGGGCGATTTGCGCCTTTTTTTGCTCCAAGGTCTGCACGCTCTCATCAGGGCTCACGCTCATATCGTCTAGGTATTTTTCAGCCACTTTGGTGATCGCATCATACACGCCAAGCACGGCTCCTCGGATTAGAGCCGGGGCAGTGTTTTTGCTCTCGTTTGCCACGAAAATCGCGCTTTCGATGATGAGCTTGGCTATCTCTTTTAGGCGGAAGCGGGTAAATTCGCCCTCGCTAATAGCGTAAAATGCGATATTTTTCGCTGTATAATGCGCCGTATCCTCGATATCATCGCCGTTTTCAAGCACGCTGATAAACGCCATTTCGCTAGCTTCTTTTAAAACATCGGCAAGCAAAAGCGAGTTTTTACTAAGCTCGCCAAGAGCGTCAGAGACTATGATTTTTTCGTTTTCGCCCAAATTTGGGAGCAAATTTTCGATTTTTTCGTAGCCGTTTTCGACTAAATTTAAAAGCTCTCTTTGTGAGGCTAGGATTTTTTTGCGCAAATCGTCGTATTCGTAAAACAGGCTATAAAGCTCCTTTTCGCCCTCTTCGCAAAGTGCCTTTTTTGCGCCGTTTATGACAGATTTGGCGTTTGATTTGTTTAAAATTTTAAGTTCCTGCAACTCGGCGCAAAGCGCGCTAGTAAGGGTTGCAAATTTAGCGATTTTCTCATCTTTGCTTAAATTTCCAAATTCGCTTTCGCACGCTAAAAATGCCAAATTTTCGATACTTTCAGTAATTTGCGCCTCGCTTGCGCTGCGTAAATTCTCGCCAAATTTCGCTACTAATTCCTCTTTCATACTCTCTCCTATAATACAAATTTAAAATTTTTCTTTAATTTCTCAAAAACGCCCAGCCTGTGAGCCTCGCTGGCTACCAAGACCGAAATATCGAAGCTTGCGTATTTTCCGCCGTTTGAAAATTTTGAAAATTTCAGGCTGTATTCCTCGCTAGCTAAAACCTCGTCAATCTTTTCTTTTTTTTGCGTGGCGCACTCGATGATGACCTTGTATTTCCACTGTGCTGGATAGGCGATTACAGGCTTACTCTCTAACATACACGCCACTTTTGCCACCCTCTTTGCGCTCTAAGATTATGTCTGAAATGCGCATTGATTTATCCACGGCCTTAACCATATCATAAATGGCTAGTAAGCCCACGCTCACGCCAGTTAATGCTTCCATTTCCACGCCTGTTTTACCAGTAATTTTTACCGTAACATAGAGTTTAAAAGCGTTTGGTAACTCTTCAATTTGCGTTTTTACCGAATTTATCATTAGTGGGTGGCACATTGGGATTAGTTCGCTTGTCTTTTTTGCCCCCATGATAGCCGCTACAACGGCGGTTTGAAGCACGGGGCCCTTTTTGCCATCGCCCTCTTTGACTGCGTGAAATGCGGCCTCGTTTAGGTGGATTATCCCGCTGGCTGTGGCGGAGCGCTGGGTGTCGTCTTTGGCGCTGACATCGACCATGCGTGGTATATTGTTTTCGTCTATGTGTGTTAGCATTGATTTTCCTTGGAATTTGATTTGGCGGGATTATAGCAAATTTTTGGGCATAAAAAAAGCCTAGACCCGAAAGCCTAGGCAAATACAAAAAGGAGGTTTTTATCTTGTCGGACAGGGGGATTATACTACTAGTTTGGTAAATAAATGATTAATATGTGATATAAAAATGATAATTTAAGTATATTTTAATATGCGAAATTTGGGAATTTCGCATATTTTTTTATTTTCAGACTTTAAACATTTTCATCAATGTGCCAAGATCAAGCCCAGCTTGTCCGCCGTTATCTGCGCCAAAACCAGCCTTGTTTCCGCCACCGATGATATTGCCTAGGATTCCGCCTAGATCGTTCATATCGATTTTGCCGTCGCCGTTTGTGTCAAATTTCGCCACAGCAAGCTTGCCGATAAGCGCGGTAAAATCTACGCCTGATTTATCTATCGAGTTTGCGTTTGCTCTCTCTCCACCGCCTAAAAGTCCGCCTAGCACAGCTCCAATCATATCGCTGCCGCCGCCATTACCCATAGCATTTGCAGTGTTGCCTTTTAAAAAGTTATTGCTAACGCCGGCGATTAGGGCATTTACTTGATCATCAGGCAGATCGACACCTAAAAATTTCTCGATAAATGCAGTAGGGTTTGCTTGGAAATTGCTGACATTTCCCTCGTCGCTTTTTAGCGCAGAAACCATTTTCATAAGTGCGTTTAAATCCATAATAACTCTCCTATCATTAAAAATTTGGCTGATATTTTAGCAAAATTTTAATAACAATCATTAAAATTTACCTTTTTTACCTAAAATTACGCAAAAATTTTCAAGGAGAAAAAATGAAAAAATTTTATCTTGTTTTGGCGCTTTTATGCGGTCTAACTCACGCAAACGAGGATAGCGACAAGCTATTTGGGGATACTAAAATTTCCTTGCCGTGCGATTTAAACACAGCCTCGTGCATTAGCAATGCAGGCGGCGAGAGTGCGAGCTTTGCAATCATACCGGCGCCGATTGTAGCGATGAGCGAGAGCGAGGTTGTGGTTAGCGGGATTTTGCGCGAGCTAAAAAATCCAACCCTAAAAATCAAAGGAATTAGCATGAATATGGGAAATTTCGAAAGCCCGCTTGTCCGCTTTAACGACGGCTCATATCATGCTAAAATCATGGTCGCAGCCTGCCACAGCCCTATCATGCGCTACAAGCTCGAAATTTTCGAAAACGGCGAAAGCACAGGGCATTTTATCTATTTTGATTTGCGCAAAACGCCAAAACACAAATAAATCAAATTTTGCATAATTAGGCAAGAAATTTGCAATATTGTTCTATTAAAATTTTAAAAATTTTGGTATAAAAAGGTAAATTTATCACAAGGAAAATTTATGCAAACATTAAAACAAATGCGATTTAGTGGCGAAAGAGCACTTTTTGGCGCGAAAAATTTAAAAATAGAAAATTCCGTTTTTTGCGACGGCGAATCACCGCTGAAAGAGAGCTCTGACATAATCGTGCAAAACTCAAAATTTGAGTGGAAATATCCGTTTTGGTATGCGAAAAATATCGAAATCTCAAACTGCCTTTTCGATGAAATCGCGCGCGCAGGTATTTGGTATAGCCAAAATTTAAAGCTAAGCGATTGCGTTTATGGCGCGCCAAAGGGGCTTCGCAGAGTGAAAAATGCGCACATTGAAAATGTCCAATTCACTGACGCGCTAGAAACTCTGTGGCACTGCGAGGATATCGTGCTTAAAAATATCAGCGCAAAAGGCCCATATTTCGGGCTTGATTGCCAAAATTTAGAAATACAAAATTTAAATCTTTTTGGCGATTATTGCTTTGACGGTTGCAAAAATGTAAAAATCAAAAATTCAAAACTTCTTAGCAAAGACGCGTTTTGGAACTGCGAAAATATCCTAATCGAGGATTGTTTCATCGCGGGCGAGTATTTTGGCTGGAATTCCAAAAATGTCACTCTGAAAAACTGCAAAATCGAAAGCCTGCAAGGATTTTGCTATATGCAAAATTTGCGCCTAGAAAACTGCGAGCTCATAAACACGACCTTGGCGTTTGAATTTAGCGATGTGCATGCCGAAATCATTGGCGAAATCGACAGCGTGAAAAACCCGCGCTCAGGGCTAATCAAAGCCGCTAAAATCCGCGAGCTGATCCAAGACGGCGCGACAGACGCGAGCAAAACAGAGATTATCACTGAATTAAGGGCGTAAAATGGCGTATGAATTTGACAATCTGCCAAACCGAGCTGGCACAAAATCGCTAAAATGGGAAGTAGGTGAGGGCGAGCTTGCAATGTGGGTTGCGGATATGGATTTTGCCGTAGCACCAGAGATTTACGAGGCATTAAAAAATCGCCTAGAAGAGCGCGTGTATGGATATAGCGTGCTAGATGAGCAGTGGGAAAACGCCTATACTTCGTGGTGGAAAAAAAGGCATAATTACGAAATCAAAAAAGGCTCTCTAACTTACGCTGGTGGCACGCTAGCAGCGATAAATTCGCTAATTCGCAAGCTTAGCGCGCCCGGGGAAAATGTCGTAATCCTAACGCCCGTTTATAACTGCTTTTTTTACTGCATTAAAAATATGGGCAGAAATACCCTTTCTTGCGAGCTTAGATACGAAGAGGGCGAGTATTTCATCGACTGGGGAAATTTGGAATTTTGCCTAAAAGATCCGCAAACATCGTTATTACTGCTTTGCAATCCGCACAATCCTATCGGCAGGACCTTGCGCAAGGACGAGCTAATGAGAATCGGAGAGTTGTGCGAAAAATACGGCGTCATCGTAATTAGCGATGAGGTGCATTGCGATATCACTGAGCCCGGCGTAAATTACACTCCATTTGCCGCTGCGAGTGAAATTTGCGCGAATTTAAGCGCAAATATCATAGCTCCCACAAAGGCGTTTAATATCGCTGGTTTGCAAACAGCGGCTGTTTTTACCCCAAATCCAAAACTACATAAAAAAGTCAGCCGTGCGCTAAATGGCGATGATATCGCAGAGCCTAGCTTTTTTGGGCTAATTGCGGCGATTTGTGCGTTTGAGAGGGGCGAAGCGTGGCTAGAAGAAATGAGAGCGTATGTGAGCGCAAACCGCAAATTTGCCAATGAATTTATCGCGCGCGAACTGCCAAAAGTGCGTAGCGTAGCGCAAAATGCGACATATTTAATGTGGCTTGATGTAAGCGGGTATTGCGATGAGAGCATGAAATTAGCCAAATTTATCCGCCAAAAAACAGGGCTTTTCCTAAGCCATGGCGCGCAATACGGCAAGGGCGGAGAGAAATTTTTGCGATTAAATATCGCAACTTCGCGCAAAAATGTGATTGATGGTCTATCTAGGCTAAAAACTGCGCTTGATTTATGGGAAGGACAAATTTAAATTTCGACATAATATGTCAAAATTTCACGCTAAAATAGTGGAAATTTTAGGAAAGGAGCGCGAAATGAAAAAGATTTATTTCACAATCACTGGGCTGAATTTCTACTATGGGTGGGAATTTTTGAAGGAAAATATGGTCGTAAATCTCGAAAAAGAGCCAGATAATAAATACGACCGCGAGGCAATCGTCGTGAAATTGGAGGGTTTTGGCAAAATCGGCTATGTCGCAAACAGCACCAAAACTGTCATCGGCGAGAGCATGAGTGCAGGCAGGCTTTACGATAAATTTAAGAAAAAGGCAAAAGGTAAAGTTTTATTTGCGAGTGAGCGGGGCGTGATTTGCCGTTTTAAAGGCTAAAATTTAGGCGCAAAATTTGGTGAAATTTTGAAATTTGATAGAATTTTGAAATTTAAAGAAATTTGGTAAATTTGGGGCGAATTTGCCCCAAATTTTAACTTAAAACTAAAATCGGCACAAGAGCGTTGTGCAAGATATCCTCTGAAACGCTTCCTACAAAAAGCTTTTTGAAAAAACTCTTCGTAAATGCGCCAGTCGCGATTAAATCTAGGTTGTTGGCGCGACGATATTTGATGATCTCATCGCCCGGCACATCGCCTGAGACGCTTACAAATTCGGCGTTTTCGCCTTTTAAAATCTCTCTTGCGATTTCAAGCGTTTTTTGCGATTCCTCGGCGTCGTTATTTACATTTATGACATATTTTTTCGCGTCTTTTAGAAGCTTGGCCTCTTTTGTGAAATTTAGAGTTTTTTGCGCAGCCTCTGTGCCGTCAAACGCCACAAGCACTGAGTTTATTGGGCTGAAATCTTTATTTACCAAAAGGGCCGGAACTTTCATCTCTTTAATCAGCATAGTTGCGTTAAAGCCCACATCTTCGCTGTTTGTGCCCTTTATGCCTAGCACGAAAATTCTAGCCTCGTCTTTGTATTCTTCGATGATTTCGATAAAATCGCCGTCGCGCAAAATCGCGCTAGCGCTCACGCCCTGAGCCTTTGCCTCATCTACGCATTTATCTAGCCATGCTTTGATTTTGCTCTCATCTACTTCGTTGTCTTTGCCGTCAAATGCCCCATACTGCGACATTACCATATCATTTTCGCCCAAAACTATCCCGCCAGCTGCAAGTCCGTAAAAATTTTGACCAAGCTCTGGGGTTTCGATTACATGGATAAACACAGCCTCGGCGTCAAGACGCTTTGCAGTGTAGATTCCATAATCGCAAACAGGTTTTAAAAGCGCATTTTCATCAACGCAGATAAATACTTTTTTGCTCATAGCTATCCTTTTGATTAAAATTCGAAAGAGAATAGCAAAATTTAGAATAAATTTCGTTTAAATTTTGCTATTTTTTATTTTTCATCGCCTTTTTCGATAAATTCAAAATAATCGCTCGAATTTTCATCAAAAGTGCGGTTTTTCGTGTGATAGTAGTATAGATACGCTAGGCCAATGGGTGCGATGATGATAGAAAACGCAAAAAGCACTATCATAACTACAAGTTTCCAAATGAGCAAAAACACGGCATTTACGATAAAAAAGTTGTTTCCAATGATGAAATTTACGATACTTTCATACGCAAATCTCGCATACGGATAGAGTAACGCGCAAATCGCATAAAATACATAGATGAAAAAATCCATGCCAGCGAATTCCTTGCCAGTCCTTGCGCTCATACTTTCTGCTGAGTAGCTTTGCGCCCAGATCAAAATCACAGCCAAAACTGCACCAAAGATAAAATGTCTAAAATAATACGCCTTGTCTAATCCGCCAAAAGTTTTTTGCCAAATTCCCATAAAATTTCCTTTTTTTAAAATTTAAAAAGGGGATTATAGCTCTCCCCATTAAAAACAGATAAAATTTTGATTAAATTTGATTTATAGATAAATTTAGCTTTACAGCCCTGCGTTTGCAATCGCTTCGGCCTGTGCGTTTGTGATGAGCGGATCGATGATTTCATCAAAAAGTCCGCCTGCCATTATCGCGTCTAAGCGATAAAGTGTTAAATTTATGCGGTGGTCGCTAATGCGGTTTTGTGGGTAGTTATAGGTGCGAATTCGACCGCTTCTATCGCCGGTGCCTACTTGATCTTTTCGTTCGGCGCGCTCTTTTTCTAGGCGTTCTTGCTCTTGGAGATCATAAAGCCTAGCTTTTAGCACCTTCATCGCAGCTTCTTTGTTTTTGTGTTGGCTTTTACCGTCTTGGTTGGTTACGACTAGACCTGTCGGTATATGCGTGATACGAACGGCGCTATCAGTTGTATTTACAGACTGTCCGCCATGCCCTGAGCTACGCATGACATCGATACGCAAATCGCTATCTTTGATTTCGATTTCGCTATCTTCGATTTCAGGCATCACAGCAACCGTGATAGCAGAGGTATGCACGCGTCCTTGACTTTCGGTTTCAGGCACCCTTTGGACTCTGTGTGTGCCGCCTTCGAATTTAAGCCTAGAATACGCTCCGTCGCCCTTAACAAGCAAAATAACTTCTTTAAAACCACCCACGCTTCCTTCGCTTTGGCTGACAATCTCGCATTTATAACCGCGAAGTTCGGCATAACGCAAATACGCCCCTAGCAAATCTCCCGCAAAAAGCGCGGCCTCGTCGCCGCCAGTTCCAGCGCGAATTTCAAGGAAGATATTTTTATCATCATTTGGATCTTTTGGAAGAAGTAAAATTTTGATTTGCTCTTCGAGTTCGTCTTTTTCGAGTTCTAAATTTTTAAGTTCCTCTTTGGCAAGCTCGCCAAGCTCAGGATCGCCTAATAAATTTTTGTTTTCCTCGATATCAGCGACAACCTTTATATACCTATCTGCGGCGTTTTTTATCGGTTCGATACCTCTTTGCTCTTTGGAAAGCTTTGTCATATTTGAAATATCGCTTGCGATACCTGGATCACTAAGGAGCCGTGAAAGCTCCTCGTATCGGTCTAAAAAGGGTTGTAATTTTTGGGCTAACATTTAATGATAATTATGCGACTTTTAGTGTATTTACTAGTTTTGCCAAGCGGCTAACTTTTCTGCTTGCAGTTTCTTTTTTCAAAAATCCACGGCTAACGAAAGCGTGGAAGCTTTGATTAACTACTTTTAGCGCTGCCTCGGCTGCTGCTAGGTCTTTACTATCTACTGCTTCTCTTACCGCTCTTGTCATGTTTTTTACTCTTGTGCGGTAAAATCTATTGCGCTCTGTTTTTTTCACAGTTTGTCTAGCGCGTTTTTCGGCTGATTTGTGATTTGCCATTTTTATCCCTTTAAATGAAAATATTAAACTCGTGATTATACTACAAAAATTTTAAGCGTTGCTGAAATTAAGCAATTTTTAAAAGAAATTCGATTATTAAACTTTTTTTGCTAATATTGCGAGAATTTTGATTTATAAAGGATTAAATTTATGAAACTTTTCGGAACTGACGGCGTCAGGGGCAGAGCGGGCGAGTTTTTGACAGCCGAACTTGCTATGAGATTAGCTATGGCGGCTGGAATTTATTTTAGGAAAAATTCCGTTACAAATATGATTTTAGTCGGC
The DNA here is from genome assembly GCF_027737365.1 of Campylobacter sp. JMF_01 NE2. NCBI lineage: Bacteria > Pseudomonadati > Campylobacterota > Epsilonproteobacteria > Campylobacterales > Campylobacteraceae > Campylobacter > Campylobacter sp. JMF_01 NE2. The sequence continues at coordinate 561,517 of NZ_JAOVTR010000001.1, forward strand.
AAAGACACTAGGCGAAGTGGCTATATGATAGAAACTGCGATTGTGGCTGGACTTACTAGCGTGGGATACAATGTTCGTCAAATAGGCCCTATGCCGACCCCAGCAATCGCGTTTTTGACAGAGGATATGCGCTGTGATGGCGGAATCATGATAAGCGCTTCGCATAATCCATACTATGATAACGGCATTAAATTTTTCGATCACACGGGCTTTAAACTCGATGAAAAAGAGGAAGCTGAAATCGAAAAAATCTATTTTAGCGACGAGCTAATCGCCGAGGCTAGAAAACAAATGATGGAAATCGGCGTGGCAAGGCGCGTCGATGATGTTATTGGCAGATATATCGTCCAGCTTAAAAATTCATTTCCAAAAAACAAAACCCTGCATGGACTTCGCATTGTGCTTGATTGCGCAAACGGCGCAAGCTACAAGGTCGCTCCGACGGTGTTTAGCGAGCTTGGCGCAGAAGTGATAGTCCTAGGCGATGAGCCAAATGGAAAAAATATCAACGAAAATTGTGGCGCCTTGGCTCCGCAAAATTTGGCAAGCGAAGTAAAAAGATTGCGCGCTGATGTGGGATTTGCCTTTGACGGGGACGCTGATAGATTAGTCGTAGTCGATGATAGCGGTCAAATTTTACACGGAGATATTTTGCTTGGCGTTTTGGCGCTGTATCTAAAAGAGCTTGGCAAGCTTCAAAACGACCAAATCATCGCAACCGTGATGAGTAACGGCGCGCTTGATGATTTTTTGGCAAAACACAAAATTTCTGTGCATAGATGCAGTGTGGGCGATAAATTTGTGCTTGAAATGATGAAAGAGAAAAAGGCGAATTTCGGCGGCGAGCAAAGCGGACATGTGATTTTTGGCGATTATGCTAAAACAGGCGATGGAATCGCCTCTGCGCTTCAATTTGCAGCGTGTATGCTCGGTATGAATAAAAAAGCGAGCGAACTAGCAAATTTAATCAAGCCGTATCCGCAAATTTTGCGAAATTTAAAGATTACAAATAAAAAACCGCTTGAAAAAATCGCTGGATTAAAAGAGCTTGAAGAAGAGATCAAAAAAGATAAAATTCGCACGCTGTTTCGCTACTCTGGCACGGAAAATTTGATCCGTTTGCTTTTTGAGGGCAAAAACGCAAAAGCTCTGGAAAAATGGGCGAACGAAGCAGAGAAATTTTTCAAAAAAGCGTTAAATGACTAGAAAATTTATTAAATTTGTCCTGATTTTTACGCTTGTTTTGGCACTTGATCAATTTATAAAATTTATATTTTTAAATGGTTTTTCGTGGGAGGGTGAGTATTTTTCGCTGATACTGACCTTTAATAGAGGCGTAGCGTTTTCGATGTTAGCTTTTTTGGGCGAGAGTTTGAAATTTATCCAGCTTGGGCTAATCGCGCTTTTGGCTTGGTATGTTTTTAGCCAAAAAGAGCTTTTTAACGCGCACTATCTGCCTTTTGGCATTTTGCTTGGAGGCGGGGTTTCAAATGTGCTTGATCGCTTTATCCACGGCGGAGTTGTGGATTATGTGGCGTGGCACAAATGGTTTGAATTTGCGGTTTTTAACTTTGCCGATGTGATGATTGATTTAGCAATTGTCATATTTTTGTGGCAAAATTTGAAAATTTCAAAGAAAGGCAAAATTTGAAAAGAAACAATTATATCGCGTATGCGCTGTGGTTTGCCGGAGCTTTTTCGTGGGCTGTGGGATTGCCGATTGGTGGCGGTTTGCACCGAATTTATTGTGGTAAATTTGTCAGTGGATTTGCGCAAATCGGGCTGTATTGGGCTGGGATTTTTACGCTGTATTTTTTGCTAGGGCTTGTGATTTTGCCGATTTGGCTTCTTTGGGTGCTTTTTGACCTATTTTTCGTAGGAATTTGGGTCGAGGATATCAACGAAGAAGCCGGCGAAGGCGTGGCTGAGGATTATTCACAGCGTCTTAAAAAGGTAGAGGCCCTATACGAGCTTTTTCAAAAAGGGGCGATTAGCAAGGAAGAATTTGAAGCTAGAAAAGATATTTTAATGAGAGATTGAAAGGAAGGAAAATGAGTTATTATTGGTTTAAATTTATCCACTTTGTGGGCTTTATTTCGTGGATGGCGATGCTGTTTTATCTGCCGCGCCTATATGTTTATCACGCTGAGAATTTGGACAATCCAAATTTTGTCAAAGTTGTGAAAAAAATGGAAAAAATGCTCTATCACGCCATTGGCTGGATAGCTTTGGCGGTTACGATTTTTAGCGCGGTTATGCTGATTTTGCTAAATCCGGGACTTATGAAAATGGGCTATTTCCACCTAAAATTACTTTGCGCTGTTTTAATGGTGGCTTATCATTTTTGGCTTCATTATTATTTGATTAAATTCGAAAAAGACGCCTGTAAAAAAAGTGGCAAGTATTTCCGTGCGCTAAATGAAATTCCAACGATTCTGATGATAGGCATACTTTATGCTATGTTAATCATGCCAAATCAATGAGAATTTAATGAAATTTATACTAAAATAGACAAATTTGTTCAAAGGGAGAATCATGCAACGCATAATCAAAAAAATCCTATCCAGCGAAAGTAGTGCTGGCGTAATCCTCCTTTTATCCGCAGTATTTGCTATCATCGCACAAAATGTCGATATTTTATCTCCGTATTATCGCGAGTTTATCCACACGCACATCGTCATGGGTATCGGCAAACTAAAACTCGATGAGGATATGCACTTTTGGATAAACGACTTTTTAATGGCGATATTTTTCTTCGCTATCGGTTTGGAGCTAAAACGCGAAAAAATCGAAGGTCAGCTTCGCCATTTTTCTCAAATTTTGCTTCCTAGCTTTGCCGCTCTTGGCGGTGTTATGGCGCCTGCGATTATCTTTACGATACTTAACTGGGGCGATAGCGAGGCGCTTAAAGGCTGGGCGATTCCTACGGCTACTGATATTGCCTTTGCCGTGGGCGTAATGGCACTACTTGGCAAAAGAATTCCAGCAAGTCTTAAAATTTTCGTCTTAACACTAGCGATTATGGACGATTTGTGCGCGATTTTGATTATTGCGCTTTTCTACTCATCTACGATAAATATCTCTTACCTAATCGGCGCAGGAATTTGCGTGGCGATTATGTTTATAATGAATAAAATGAAGGTAGATAAAAAACTGCTTTTCGTCATTATGTCGCTTATTTTGTGGGTAATGGTGCTAAACTCTGGTATCCACGCGACAATCGCTGGCGTTGTGGCTGGATTTTGTATCCCATTGCAAACTCGCTCTGGCTCAATGCTAAAAGATATGGAGCACGGACTTGCATATCCTGTGAATTTTTTCATTTTGCCGATTTTTGCCTTTGCAAATGCGGGTGTAAGCCTAGCTGGCATGAGTCCTAGCTATCTATTTGGCCCAGTTCCAATGGGTATCGCGCTTGGCCTATTTTTCGGCAAACAATTTGGAATTTTCGCATTTAGTTGGCTACTTATCAAGGGCAAAATCGCCTACCTGCCAGAAAACGCAAACTGGGCGCAACTATACGCTGTAAGCATAATTTGCGGTATTGGATTTACAATGGCGCTATTTGTCGATGGCTTAGCTTATGGCGGAAGCGACATTTATCATCACACAGACAAACTCGCTGTTTTCATCGGCTCTATCGTCTCAGGTCTGGTCGGATATATCGTGGCTAAGGCCGTAGGACCAAAACCAGCCTAAATTTAGGGGCAAAATTTAGTGTTAAATTTAGCCTCATTTCTTAGTGCGCGCGAGTGGAGAGATCTACTGCGCGCCGAATTTCAAAGTCAAAATTTCAAAAATTTAGAGCGAAATTTAGCTCAAATTTCACAAACTACCCAAATTTACCCGCCGCTAAATTTAATCTTTAACGCCCTAAATTTGACCTCGCTTTCAAGCTTAAAAGTCGTAATCATAGGTCAAGACCCCTACCACGGCGCAGGCGAGGCTATGGGGTTGGCATTTAGCGTGCCAGAGGGGGTAAAAATCCCGCCAAGCTTAAAAAATATTTTCAAAGAAATCATCGCAGACATCGGCTCGTGCGCCATAAGTGGGGGCGATTTGACCCCGTGGGCGAGGCAGGGCGTGCTACTACTAAACTCTACTCTAAGCGTGAGCGAAGGTGCGCCAAATTCGCACGCTAAGCTTGGCTGGGGCGAATTTACAGACGCCATAATCGCCAAAATCAGCGAAAACTGCGAAAATTTAGTCTTTATGCTCTGGGGAAATTTCGCCATAAAAAAGGCAAATTTGATCGACGCAAATCGCCATTTAATCCTCACAGCCCCGCACCCTAGCCCATTAGCGCGCGGTGGGTTTTTTGGGTGCAGACATTTTAGTAAATGTAATGAATATTTAGCTTTAAAAGGTAAAAATACAATACTTTGGTAAATTTATAAAAATACTATGTATTTTAAAATTTAATTAAACAATTTAAGTATATAATCAGCGCCTAAATTTTATCTATCTAAAAAAAGGAAAAAAATGAATAAATTTTTATTTGCGTTTGCTTCTAGTGCGCTACTTTTTAGCGGAGTTTGCGCCAAAAGCCTAGCAGAAATCAAATCTAGCGGAACAATTATAATAGCCGTCCATGATGACGAGGCTCCATTTGGCAAGTTAAATGGTGACAAATACGAAGGTTTTGAAATAACCTTAGCCGAGGCTGTGGCTGCGAAAATTTTCGCAGACGGCGAGGGAAAGGTGGAGTTCGTAGCCTCTGCAAACGATGAGACCTCTTATAGATTGTTGCAAGATGGCGCTGTGGATATGGCTGTCTCGACCCTAGTCCCTACCGCCGAGACCGAGAAGCTCGCTGATTTTTCTAGCCCGTATTTTAGCGTAAATGTCGGTATCCTAACCCGCAAAGCAGACGCGATAACAAGCATAAAAGATCTAAAAGACAAAACAATCCTAGCCATGCCAGGAAGTATCGGCGAAAAATATTTCCAAAAACAAGGCTATGCTATCAAAGAGTGCGATAGCGCTGGTGGCTGTGCTAGGGCGCTACTTGAAAATCAAGGCGATGCCTATGCTGATGAAAACATCATCGTAATGGCGTTTCCAGTGATAAATAGAAATGTCGAAGTCCCACAAAAAAACCTCGGAGCCTCTGAGTTTAACTCAATCGGCGTGCAAAAGGGCAACACAGATTTGCTAAAAGCAATCGACGCTGCGCTTGTGGAGCTATCTAAAACCGGCTTTTTTGAAACAGAGTTTAACAACCACATTTCCCCATATTACAAGGGCACAGCCGAGAAAAAATACTTCTTGCTAGATGATATTTATAATCTACTTTAAGCTTTAAATTTTTAAAATTTCGCCTTGCTAAATTTGCGTTTAGCAAGGTTGTTTATCGCTAAAAAACCTTAAATTTTGATAATTAAGTTAAATTTTTGTGACATAAATCTCTTTTAAATAAAATTTTTGATACAATCTAATGATTTAAATTTATTTTAAGGGGTGAAAAATGCAAGTTCCAATTCGTTATGGCAAAGATGATGTTTTAAACATAAATTTTGACGAAAAAAATCTTTTGGGGATTTTCAATCCGAATAAGGTTGAGAAATTTGACGAGGCTGAGCTTATCAAAAAAGCAATGCAAAATCCGATAAATCAAAAAACTTTTGATGAGTTTATCAGTGGTGATGAAGAGATCGTAATCATCGTAAATGACGGCACGCGCCCAACTCCGACATCTAAAATTTTAAAAGAAATTTATCCAAAAATTCGCGATAAAAAGAAAACTTTCATTATCGCAAACGGCTGCCACAGAGATCCGACCGAAGATGAGTATGAGATGATTTTTTCAAAAGAAATTTGGGCTGAGGTCAAGGCCAAAGGCGAGGCTCACAGCCACGATTCTAAAAACGATGAAATGGTCTATTTGGGCGAGAGTAGCAACAAAACCCAAATGTATCTAAACAAAATCGTAGCAAACGCGAAAAAGGTTATCCCAATCGGCTCGGTCGAACCGCACTATTTCGCGGGTTACACAGGCGGTAGAAAGGCGTTTTTGCCAGGCGTTGCCAAATACGAAACTATCGAGCAAAACCACAAACTAGCCCTTAGCCACGACGCGCAGGCTTTGCGATTAGAGGGCAATCCCGTGCATGAGGATATGGTCGATGCGATGAAGGTGCTAACTCATATCGATGTATTTGCGATTATGACGGTGCTAGATAGTGACCATAATATTTATTATGTAAATAGTGGCGATTTAAACGATACATTTTATGATTGTATCGAAAAAGCAGAAGAGGTATTTTGCGTCAAAATCCCTCAAAAAGCTGATATCGTAATCTCAGTAGCACCATATCCTATGGATGTGGATCTATACCAAGCGCAAAAAGCGCTAGATAACGGCAAACTAGCCCTAGCCCAGGGTGGCGTGCTTATCATGGTAGCCAAATGTCGCACAGGAATCGGCCCTAAGCCGTTTTTTAACCTCATGGCATCAGCCGATACGCCACAAAAAGTGCTAGAAAAAATCCAAGAGGAATTTCACCTAGGCTATCACAAAGCTGGCAAAATGGCTGAAATTGGGCTTTGGGCGCAGACTTGGGCGGTTAGCGATCTAAGCGACGATGAGATGAGAGCTGTGCATTTAAAGCCATATCATGATTTGCAAAAAGCCCTAGATGACGCGCTTGGTGAGAAGGGTAAAGACGCTAAGATTGTGATTTTACCATTTGGTTCAATGACGGTTCCAAAAATTTGAGTAAATTTATCTATTTAGACTGCGCCAGTGGCATTAGCGGAGATATGTGCCTTGGCGCATTTATCGACCTTGGCGTAGATTTTGGCTTCTTAAAACACAGCCTTGCAAAGCTAGGAATTTCTAATGAGTATGAAATTTGCGCCAAAAAGGTTTTAAAATCCGGCATAAGCGCTACGAAGGTAGATGTGATTTTAAAGCGCAAATGGAGCACGACACCCCATTTCTATGAGCATGGACGCACTTTTAAAGACATTGTAAATTTAATAAATTCTTCAAATTTAAGCGAATTTGTAAAAGAAAAATCAATCGAAATTTTTACTATCATCGGCGAAGCGGAGGCAAAAATCCACCAAAGTAGCCTAGAAAATGTCCATTTCCACGAGGTTGGCTGCACAGATAGCATAGTCGATATCGTAGGAAGCGCAATTTGCTTCGAATCGCTTGGGATTTCGCGAGTGCTTTGCTCGCCACTTGCCCTTGGTGGGGGATTTGTGAAGTGCGCTCACGGAATTTTAAGCGTGCCAGCGCCTGCGGTGAGTGAAATTTTATCTGGCGCGCCTGTGAAATTTGGCGGTGATTTCGAGCAGACGACACCTACTGGCGCAGGTATCGCAAAGGCTCTAACGAGCGAATTTTGCGCCGAATTTAGTGCTAAAATTTTGCGCACTGGATACGGGGCTGGAAGCAAGGAAGCTAAATTTGCAAATTTGCTTAAAATTATGATTTGCGAAGATGAGGGCATGAGGCAATCAGGGCAGGTTTTAATCGAGACAAATATCGATGATATGGACGCTGAGGGCTTGGCGCTAGCGAGTGAAATTTTACTAAATGCTGGCGCACTTGATGTGTTTAGCGAGGCCGTGAATATGAAAAAATCGCGCCTTGGCACGAAGCTTAGCGTGCTATCTAAATCTTGCGATGCGCCCGCGCTAAAAGAGCTGATTTTCCGCCATACCACGGCGATTGGGGTGCGTGAAATTTCTGTGCAAAAAACAGAGCTTCCACGCCAAATTCGCGCTGTGAATACGAAATTTGGCGAGGTTAGGATTAAAATTTGCAAATTTGAGGGCGGAGAAAAAATCAAACCTGAATTTGATGATTGCAAAAATTTGGCACAAAAATTTGGCACAAATATCGCTACGGTGCGAGCTGCGGCGATCAAAGAGTATGAAAATGGAAACTTTAAAGGAAGAGATTAGAGGGCTTAAAAATCTCGCCCTGGCCTTTTCTGGCGGGGTGGATAGCTCGTTTTTAGCCTGCGTGGCAAGTGAAATCTTGGGCGCAAATTTCATCGCGCTTACCATAAAAACGCCATATATGAGCGAACGCGAAATTTCGCAGGCTATAAATTTTGCTAAAATTCACAAATTTCGCCACGAAATTTTAGAACTCCAAACACCGCAAGAAATCGCGAATAATCCGCAAAATCGCTGTTATTTATGCAAAAAAAATTTATTCGAAAATTTAATTAAATTTGGGCGAAATTTGGGATTTTCAAATTTCGCAGACGGCACAAACAAAGATGATTTAGGCGAAGATCGCCCAGGACTTCGCGCCGTGCGCGAGCTTGGCGTCATTTCGCCACTGATAAATTTAACCAAAGCCCAAATTAGGGAGTATTCACGCACCCTGCGCCTAGAAAGTGCGGACTTGCCTAGCTTTGCGTGTTTGCTAACTCGTTTGCCTCACGGGCGCGAATTTAGCGCAGATGATTTGAGATTAATCGAGCGTGTGGAAAATTTACTCATACAAAACGGCTTTGCAAATATCAGAGCGCGCTATAATGGGCGAAATTTAAAAATCGAAATGCCAAGAGCGCTGATGAGCGAATTTGTGGCGAGTGAAAATTTTGCAAAAATTATTCAAAAAATAGATGAAATTCCGCAAATTAATGAAATTTTGCTCGATTTAAAGGGTTTTAGAAAGGAAGTTTTAAATGAAAAAGGCTGAAATTTTGGACTTAATCGCCCAAATCAAGGGTGGCAAAATTTCTGATGAAAAGGTCGTCGAGTATTTCGCAAACTACCCATTTTCTGATATCGGCTGCGCTAAGGTCGATATGCAAAGAGAGCTTAGAAGTGGGGTAGGCGAGGTGATTTATGGCGAGGGAAAAAGTGCTGAGGCGACTTTGGCAATCGCGCGCGAGTGTGTGAAAAATGGCAACAATGTCTTAATCACGCGCACAAATTCGCAGGTGGCTGAGATTTTGCAAAAGGACTTCCCGCTTGCCAAATTTAACGAGATCGGCCGCACGATAAGCATTATCATAAACGAGCCAAAACTTACCGAAAGTTATATCGGTATCATTTCGGCTGGCACATCTGATTCTTACGCTGTGGAAGAGGCATACGAGACGGCGAAATTTTTGGGTAATGATGTGCGCAAAATCACCGATGTTGGCGTGGCTGGGATAAATAGGCTGTTTTTGAAGCTTGATGAAATCCAAAAAGCCAAAGTCCTAATCGTCATAGCAGGCATGGAAGGAGCCCTTCCTAGCGTGATTGCAGGCCTTGTCAAAGCCCCGGTCATCGCCGTGCCTACAAGCGTGGGATATGGGGCGAGTTTTGGTGGTGTGGCAGCCTTGCTTGGTATGCTAAATTCGTGCGCAAACGGCATTAGTGTCGTAAATATCGACAACGGATACGGCGCAGCGTATAATGCGAGTATAATCAACCATTTATAAGGAGAGAGTGTGGAAAATGTAGAGAAAATGACCGCCGTCATGGCTAGTCTCGTCGGATACAGTGGCAAAATTTTGCCAGATGATGTCACGGCGAAATTAAAGGAGCTAGCGAGCAAAGAAAATGCGCCACTAGCAAAGACGATTTATGAGACGATGTTTAAAAACCAAGAGCTTGCCAAAGAGCTAAATCGCCCCTCTTGTCAAGATACTGGCGCGATTCAGTTTTTTGTAAAATGTGGTGCGAAATTCCCGCTAATTGGCGAATTAGAGCAAATTTTGCGTGAAAGTGTCTTGCGAGCGACAAAAGAAGCTCCACTTCGCCACAACAGCGTCGAGACCTTTGATGAATACAACACTGGCAAAAATGTCGGAAAAGATGTGCCTTCGATCTTTTGGGAAATTGTGCCAGGTAGCGATAAATGCGAGATTGACACATACATGGCAGGAGGTGGCTGCACGCTTCCTGGAAAAGCTGGCGTGCTAATGCCTGGTATGGGCTATGAGGGCGTGGTGAAATTCGTAATGGATATAATGACAAGCTATGGCCTAAACGCCTGTCCGCCGCTAGTCGTGGGCGTGGGCGTGGCAACCTCGATAGATGTGGCGTCGTTGCTTTCTAAAAAAGCTTTGTTTCGCCCGCTTGGAAAGCATAATCCAAACGAGCGCGCCGCAAAAACCGAAAAATTGCTAGAAGATGGCATTAACAAAATCGGCCTTGGCCCGCAAGGCATGGGCGGAGCCAGCTCGGTGCTTGGCGTGCATATCGAAAACTCAGCCCGTCACCCCTCAGTCATCGCTGTGGCTGTAAATACAGGCTGCTGGTCGCACAGACGCGCGAATATCGTTTGGAACGGCGATTTAAGCTTTACCGTGACATCTCATAAGGACTATAAATATGAATAAGAAAATTTTGCAAACTCCGATTTCTAGGGAGGATTTAGAGGATATTAAAATTGGCGATATCATTTATCTAAGCGGAAATATCGTAACTTGTCGCGATGTGGCTCACAGGCGCGTGGTCGAAAAAAATATGCCTTTGCCACTTGATATCCGTGGTGGGGCGATACTGCACGCAGGCCCTATTATCAAAAAAACAAGCGCTGGTGGCGAGGATAGATACGAAATCGTCTCGGTAGGACCTACGACAAGTATGCGTATGGAGAAATTCGAGTATGAATTTATCGAAAAAACGGGCGTTAGAGTAATCGTAGGCAAGGGGGGAATGGCTAGCAATACAGAAAATGGTTGCAAGGATTTTGGCGCATTGCACTGCGTTTTCCCGGCAGGGTGCGCAGTAATCGCTGCTATGGAGGTCGAGGAGATTGTAAGCGCTGATTGGATGGAGCTTGGTATGCCAGAGACCTTGTGGAATTGCAAAGTCAAAGAATTTGGCCCACTAATCGTATCAATCGACGCGAAAGGCAATAATCTTTTTGAGAAAAATAAGGTTGAATTTAACAAGAAAAAAGATGAGGCGTTAGCGGAAATTTTGCCAGAAGTTAGCTTCATAAAATAGGAGAAATTTATGAAAAAAACAGCTTTTATTACAGGTGCGACGAGTGGTTTTGGCGAGGCGATAGCTAGAATTTTGAGTAAAGAGGGCTATAAAATCATCGCTCTTGGGCGCAGAAAAGAGAGATTAGAAAATTTGGTCAAAGAGCTAGGAAATACCCATATAATCGCAGCTGATGTGCGAAATAAAGATGAAATTTTTAAAGCTGTGGAGAATTTGCCGAGTGAGTTTAGAGATGTCGAAATTTTGGTAAATAATGCTGGTCTTGCGCTTGGTCTAGATGGCATTAAAGATGCTCAAATCGAGGATTTAGAGACTATGGTCGATACGAATATCAAGGGCGTTATTTACACTACAAAGGCAGTTTTACCACTACTTTTGCAAAGTGGCAATGGCTATATTTTTAATATCGGCTCTACTGCTGGTGCGTGGCCGTATCCTGGAAGCCATGTTTATGGCGCAAGCAAGGCGTTTGTGAAGCAATTTAGCAGAAATATCAGAAACGATTTAATCGGCACTGGTATTCGCGTAACAGAGATCGCGCCGGGTATTTGCGAGACTGAATTTAGCGATGTGAGATTTAAAGGCGATAAAGCAAGGGCGAAAAAGGTCTATGAAAACACAGATCCGATTAAGGCAGAGGATATAGCACAAATCGTGTTAAACTGCATAAATATGCCTCATCATGTCAATATAAATATCGTCGAGGCTATGGCGACAGCGCAAACTTGGGCTGGATTACATGTAGAGAAAAGATAACTCTAAATTTTGAATAAGTATTATAAATAAATTTTTAACACTTATTCTATAAAAATTCAATATTTTGAATTTTATTTATATTTCTTTAAAAGAAATATTGATATAATAAAATAAGTATTTTTTAAGGAAAGGAAGAAGCGATGGAGTTTCTTACAGGTTTGTCTGAGAGCGTCCAATTTACTATTCAGTTGATAATAGTTTTGGCGTGTCTGTTTTATGGTGCCAAAAAGGGCGGTATGGCCCTTGGTATTTTAGGTGGTATAGGTTTAGTTATACTCGTATTTTTATTCAAAATGTCTCCGGGCAAACCAGCCGTTGATGTTATTTTGACAATCCTTGCGGTTGTTGTCGCCTCAGCTACATTGCAGGCTGCGGGTGGTTTGGATGTTATGCTTCAACTTGCTGAAAAAGCGTTGAGAAAAAATCCAAAATTAGTTTGTTATGTTGCACCAATGTGTGCTTGGACTTTGACAGTTCTTTGCGGTACTGGTCACACAGTTTATACACTTTTGCCGATTATCTACGATGTATCTATGAAAAGTGGTGTGCGCCCAGAGCGTCCAATGGCAGCTACTACCGTTTCATCACAATTAGCAATCATCGCTAGCCCAGTTTCAGTTGCTGGTGTTTCTATCGTGGCTGTATTGCTAGGCGCTGGTGCTCAAATCGAGGGATTTTCTAGCTACCTTGACCTTCTTAAAGTAACTATTCCTTCTACTTTCTTCGGTATGCTATGTATCAGCACATACTCAGTATTCCGCGGTAAAAGCCTTGAAAAAGATGAGGAATTCCAAGCTAAACTTAAAGATCCAGAGCAAAGAAAAATCATCTATGGTTCTGATGACGCTAAATCACTAGTTGGTGTTAAACTTCCACAAAAACAATGGAATGTTATGTATATCTTCCTTTCAGCAATCGTTGTTGTTGCGGTTTTGGGTTATTACAAACAACTTCGCCCGACATGGTCTATCTCAAAAGACGCTGCTATCGTTAATATCGTAGATGCAGGCGACAGCTCAAAAGTCCTAGACAAAGTAAAAATCAGCGATGGAACTATGATGTTAAGCGGTGCTGAGACAAAAATGAGCGTTAAAAAAGATAAATCTAAACTATCTCAAACTGCACAAGGTGTCGAGGTTAAAGATAAAGACGGCAAAACTTACAAAGTTAGCCAAGACGGCGGAAAAGTAACTTATGTAAATGCAAAAGGCGAAACTAAAACTTACGAAAACGCAAAAATTGATGTAGCTACAAGCACAAAAGGTTCAAAAACTCTTGGTATGGTTGATACTATCCAAATGTTTATGCTCCTTGCTGCTGCTATTATGATGATTTATTCAGGTATCAAAGCTGGCACAATCGCTCAAAACGAAATCTTCCACAGCGGTATGATTGCGCTTGTTGCGATTTATGGTATCTCTTGGATGGCCGATACTATGTTCCACGCTCATATCGATATGCTGGCTGGCTCACTTGGTAAGGTAATGCAAGCATATCCATTTACATACATTGTAGTTGGTATGTTGATTTCAAAATTCCTTAACTCACAAGCTGCTGCTGCTGCGACTTTCGTTCCACTAGCGATTGCTATCGGTGTAAATCCAGGAACAATCATTGCGTTCGCAACTGCATGCTACGGTTATTTCATCTTACCTACATACCCAAGCGACCTTGCTGCGATCCAATTCGACCGCTCAGGCACAACAAAAATCGGTAAATATGTTATCAACCACAGCTTCATTATCCCTGGTTTCATCGGCGTATTCAGCTCATGCTTCCTAGGCTATATCCTAGCTCACTTCTACGGATATATGTAATAGCTCTTGTCTGCGAGTTTCCTCGCAGACAACTTTTTCTTCTAAATTTCTAAATTTTATTTCAAATATTTATTAAGTCAAATTATGCAAAACACCGATATTGACATACAGGCATTAGAGGAAGAATTTAAAAAATTCAATGCCAAAAATTATACAAACAACGGAGTGTATATGTATTGCTAATTGTAGCGTATTGCACATTTTCAAATATTGTGCTTTTAAATCAATTAAAAAATCAATTGCAAAAGAAAAGATAAAAATAGATTTCTATATTTTTCGCACCTTTCTCGCAGAAAATTTCTTATAAATAATTTTTATTAATAAACATAAGCTAAAATCCAAATTTTAAATTTTTCAAAAGGAGAAAAAATGAAAATTATCTCAATTCTAAGTGCATGCGCGCTTGGCGCAATGCTAGCAAACGCTGCCCCTTACGAGGTCGATAACGCCCATTCTAGCGTAGGTTTTAAGATCAAACACATGAGCATTAGCAATGTGGTTGGAAACTTCAAGGATTTTAGCGCAGAGATTGATGCCGAGGACGGCAAGCTAAACAAACTAAGCGCCGTGGTAAAAACCGCCTCTGTTTTCACTGACAACGAAAAACGCGACGCGCACTTGCAAGCGGACGATTTTTTCGGCTCAGAAAAGTTCCCTGATATGAAATTTGAAATGAAAGAGTTTGCGCCTGATAAGGTCAAAGGCGAGCTAACGATCCGCGATGTGAGCAAAGAGGTCGAGTTTGACTATGATTTTGGTGGCGAAGCCAAGCAGGGCGATAAGGCTAAAATCGGATTTAGTTTAGAGGGCAAAATCAAACGCTCTGATTTTAATTTCGCCCCAGGTAGCGGCACTGCGATGCTAGGCGATGATATAAAAATTTCTATCGAAATCGAAGCTGTGGCGAAGTAAAATTTTACGCAAATTTCATTGCAAATTTTGGGAAATTTAGCAAATCGCTAAATTTCCCTTTTTTATTTAAATTTTAAATTTTCGCTACGCAATTTCGCAATACTGCGCCGAAATTTTATTAAATATGTCATTGCGAGGAACGAAGTGACGAAGCAATCCAGAGAATTACTAAAATGTTTAAATTTTAAAACGCTTGTTAGCGTGAGGATTGCCATCTGTCTTTTAGCTCTTGCAATAATAAATTTGGTGGGCAAGGATGCTCGCTCTACGACTTTTTATTTGGTTCGCAATCTTGTGGTCTAACACTGAATTCTATAACATTTTTCATATTTTTGGTCGAAATTTTATAAAAAATCCCAACGCCGTATTGGCGAATAGGACCAAATGTATCGTAGAAACAATAATCCAATGTATTTCTGGCTAGATACTCTTTTTTTGCATTTTCTAATTTCGTTGCGTTTGCGCTTTTTTCAATTTCATCAGAATACTTATCCTTGTAAGTGATGTCAAAAATCATCATATTATCTTCACAACGAGCCGTCATTGTCGCCTTTTCGTCGTTTGTTTTTATTTTAACCTCATTGTTTATGGCAAGGACTATGTTTTTCATAATGTCTAACTCGCAGTTATCTTTCGCAAACGCACTAAGGGACATAAAAGCTGACAAAATTGTCATTAAAATCGCTTTTTTCATTATTTTTTCTCACTTTCATTTCTGATTATTTTCGCAAAAGTATATTATATATTAAATTTTTCATTTCTGTTTAAATTCATGCTCTTTTAGATGAAGTTCTTTATGGTTAGTATCTTTGTTTGCTAAAATGAGTATGGGAATTTAAGACGCTGTATTGGGGCTACGGATAGTAAAATTTTAGAAAATCAAAATTTCGGCGCAGTATTTAAAAACTTGCGGTAGCGAAATTTGGCTAAATTTAGCGCACAAACGAGCGTAATAGCGCGATTTCGTCTGCCCAAATACTCTCATCAATCGTCTCTAAAATGAGCGGAATTTCATCGATATTTTTGTCGTTCATAATGTTTTCGAAGCTTGCCAGCCCCAAAAATCCGCGCCCAAGGCTCTCGTGGCGGTCTTTGCGCACGCCAAGGTCGTTTTTGGTGTCGTTTAGGTGCATGCCAGATAAAAATTTATAGCCGATGACGCGGTCAAATTCGGCCATTGTTTTTTCGTAAGATTCTTTCGTGCGAAAATCGTATCCGCCGGCGAACGCGTGGCAGGTGTCGATACAAACGCCAATGCGGGTCTTGTCGCTTACGCGCGCGATTATGTAGGCGATTTGGGCGAATTCAAAGCCTAAATTTGAGCCTTGGCCTGCTGTGTTTTCGATGACGAGTTTGACACTGCTAGTGTTTGCGATAGCGAAATTTAGGCACTCCATGATATTTTGCAGACACTGCTGTGGCGAAATTTCATTTAAATGCGAGCCCGGGTGGAAATTTAGCAGTTTTATGCCAAGCTTTTCGCAACGATTTATCTCGTCGATAAAGGCGTCAAGGCTTTTTTTGCGAAGCGTGGGGTCCGGGTGGCCTAGATTTATGAGATAGCTATCGTGGGCTAGGATATGCTCTGCTCGTATGCCAGTGGTGTCGAGATTTGCACGGAACTGCGCTATATCGCTATCGCTAAGCGGTTTTGCGCTCCACTGGCGCTGATTTTTGACAAAAAGCGCAAACGCGTCTGCGCCGATTTTTTGCGCGTTAAGCGGAGCGTTAAAAACCCCGCCAGCTGCGCTTACATGGGCTCCGACACGCTTCATAAAAGCTCTCTTACGCTGATTTTTACCCCGGCTTTTTTGTCGCTAAATTTGATAATTTTGCCGCTATCATCGCAGACGCTGTATGAAATTTCGCCCAAATTTTGCTCGAATCCGCAATCTGTTTTGGCTAAATTTTTCGCGCCATAGATTGCCTTCGCGCCCAAAATTTCGCCCAAAAAGCCCTTATAATGGGCGTTTTTGAAAAATTTCTCATTGAAAGTTGGCTCATCATCGCAGGCATTATTCATGCACACACTTTCGTTTTTTGCGACCAAGGAAAGCACGCTAACCCCGCTAGAATAGACCTGCAACTCGGTTTGGTTTTTAAAACTTCTAATAAATCCCGTGTCGTTTAGGCGCAAATTTGGCGAAATTATCGAAAACGCCACCGCTTGCGTCTTTTGCGGGGCGAGCTTGGCGCAACCACAAAATACTGCCCCGATTCCCAAAAATCCAGCAAAAATCAAATTTATTTTTTTCATTTTTGTCCTTTTTTAAATTTTAATATTTTCATTTTAGCGAAATTTATAAAAATTCCAGCTTTATTAAGTGAAATTTAAGCGCAATTTATATAAAATAATCGTTCCTTTTAATTTAACCGAATTAAGTGGCCCCTTCGTCTAACGGTTAGGACATCGCCCTTTCACGGCGGTAACACGAGTTCGAATCTCGTAGGGGTCACCACTAAAATACAAAATCCAAAAAATTAAATTTCAAATCAAAATTTAATGAAAATTCAAAATTCGCTTAAAATTTCTTAAAATTTAGCCAAATTTAAATTTACGGTTAAGGTTGTATTGGCTAAAATTACAGCTTATTCTTTTATTGTAGAAAAGATAAATTTGGTAAAAAAGGAAAAAAATGAGCGACATTATCGCATACAAATTTAATGGTGAAATTTATGATACCCAAAGTATCGGCGAGGGCGCAAACAGCGCAGAACCGATATTTTTCGATAACTCTGCTGACGCGCTAAAAGTGCTTCGTCACTCATGCGCGCATTTGTTGGCACAAGCTGTCAAATCACTCCACCCAGACGCGAAATTTTTCGTGGGCCCTGCGATTGAAGATGGATTTTATTATGATATGCGCGTGAGCAAAAACGGCGGCGAGAAGCTTGGCGAGGACGATTTAAAGGCGATTGAGAAAAAAATGAAAGAGCTAGCCGAAGCCAAACAAGATATAGTTAAAATTTGCTCTACCAAAGGCGCTGTTAGCGCAAAATACGCCGAGGACGACCTAAAAGTCGAGGTTTTAAAACGAATCCCAGAGGGCGAAGTGAGTTTGTATGCGCAAGGCGATTTTGAGGATATTTGTCGCGGACCGCATGTGCCAAATACCAAATTTTTGCGAAATTTCGCGCTAACTAGGATTGCGGGTGCGTATTTGGGTGGCGATGAGACACGCGAAATGCTAACTCGAATTTACGGCGTGGTTTTTGCCGATAAAGAGAGCCTAAAAAATCACCTAACAATGCTCGAAGAGGCTAAAAAGCGCGATCACCGCAAGCTTGGTGCGGAGATGAAATTTTTCACATTTGATGAAGAGATCGGTGCTGGACTTCCGATTTGGTTACCAGCGGGTGCGAAAATGCGCGTAAAACTCGAAGAAAGGCTATATCGACAGCTTCGCCGTCGCGGTTACGAGCCAGTCAGAGGCCCTGAAATCCTAAAATCTGACGCGTGGAAAATCAGCGGACACTACACAAATTACAAAGAAAATATGTATTTTACGATGATCGAAGAGCAAGAATACGGCATTAAGCCGATGAACTGCGTGGGTCATATCAAAGTTTATCAAAGCGAAATTCGCTCATACCGCGATTTGCCGCTTAAATTTTGCGAATACGGCGTCGTGCATAGACACGAAAAATCAGGCGTTTTGCACGGGTTGTTTAGAGTGCGCGAATTCACCCAAGATGACGCGCATATCTTTTGTATGCCAAGCCAAATCAAAGAAAATGTTTATGAAATTTTGGACTTTGTCGATGTGCTAATGGGCGCATTTGATTTTAACTACGAAATGGAAATTTCAACCAAACCCGCCAAGGCTGTGGGCGATGATGAAGTGTGGGAGATCGCTACAAAAGCGCTTAAAGACGCGCTTGATGAAAAGGGCTTTAAATACGGTATCGACGAGGGCGGCGGTGCGTTTTATGGACCGAAAATCGACATAAAAATCACAGACGCTTTGGGTCGAAAATGGCAGTGTGGCACCGTGCAGGTGGATTTCAACCTGCCAAATCGCTTCGAGCTAGGTTATATCGACGAAAACAATGAGAAAAAACAGCCGGTCATGCTTCACAGAGCGATTTTGGGAAGCTTTGAGAGATTTATAGGAATTTTAATCGAACACACAGCTGGCGAGCTTCCGTTTTGGATCTGCCCGACACAAGTGGCGATTATCCCGATTGGCGAAGCGCACAGCGCGTATGCAAAAGAGATTTCAGCTATGTTGCGCGATTTGGACATAGACACTGAGATTTTAACCAAAAACGAAACTTTAAATAAAAAAATCAGAACAGCCGAAAAGCAAAAGGTGCCATTAATCATCGTCCTTGGCGATAACGAAGTGGCTAATCGTAGCGTCGCATTGCGTGATAGGCGTGCGCGCGAACAGCGAAATTTGGGGCTTAGCGAGTTCTTGGATTTCGTTCAAAACAAATTAAATGAGGTGAATTTTTGAGCAGCAAAAAAGAAGTTTTTCTAAACGAAGAAATCGAGGCTGATGAGGTTAGGTGTATCGGCGAAGATGGTGAAGCATACGGCGTAATCTCGCTAGATGAGGCGTTGCAAATCGCAAGCAAACAAGGTGTCGATCTCGTGCTAATCGCGCCAGATGCGAAACCGCCAGTGTGCAAGGTAATGGATTATAGTAAATTCCGTTATCAACAAGAAAAAAAGCTAAAAGAGACCAAGAAAAAACAGAAAATCATCGAGATTAAAGAGATAAAATTTTCGGCAAAAATCGCTCAAAACGATGTGAATTACAAGGTAAAACACGCAAAAGAATTTTTGGATTCTGGCAAACATGTCAAACTTCGCGTGTTTTTGAAGGGTCGCGAGATGAGCACTCCCGAGATTGGCGTAAATTTGCTAAACAAAATTTGGGAAGAGAATTTCGCAGGTAGCGCAGAACGCGACAAAGCCCCGATTTTAGAGGGAAGATATGTGAGTATGCTAATTACGCCGAAAAAGTCTTAAATTTCGGCGTAGCTTAAATATTTTTAAATTTCAGCAGAAATTTAAAATTTTATTATATAATCACAGCTTATCTTAAAAAAAAGGATAAACATGCCAAAGATGAAAAGTGTGCGTGGCGCAGCAAAACGCTTTAAAGTAGGCAAAAACAAGATTAAACGCGGTTCAGCTTTCCGCAGCCATATCTTGACTAAAAAGTCTAGCGAGTGTAAAAGAGATTTGCGCGGCCCACATTATGTAGATTCTACAAATGTTAGAGCTGTTAAGCTTATGCTTTGTAAATAATTTTAGTTTTTGACCTAGTCATTCAAACTCCCCTAAGATAGGGAAAGACCCAAAAATGGGCGCCATTTAAGAAAGGATTAATATGGCAAGAGTAAAAACAGGCGTTGTTAGAAGACGCAGACACAATAAAGTTTTAAAACTTGCTCGCGGTTTTTATAGCGCAAGAAGAAAACATTTCAGAAAAGCCAAAGAACAATTAGAAAGAAGTTTGGTTTATGCTTACCGCGACAGACGCGCGAAAAAACGCGACTTCCGCAGACTATGGATCGTTAGAATTAACGCTGCTTGCAGAATCAACGATATTAGTTATTCTAAATTTATGCACGGTCTTAAACTTGCAAATATCGAATTAGATAGAAAAATCCTAGCAAACCTTGCTATGAACGATGCTAAGGCTTTCGCTGCATTAGCTGATAAAGCAAAGGCTGCTTTAAAATAATTTTTTGAATTTCAAGATTTTTTCTTGAAATTCTCCCTTTTAAATTTTGTATTCTGGCTCGTTTAAATAGATTTTAAGCGGGGTTTGAATACAATGCTCCCTTTATTTCGTGGTTGGATAGCTCAGTCGGTAGAGCAGCAGACTGAAAATCTGCGTGTCGGCAGTTCGATTCTGCCTCTAACCACCATTTAAGTTTATTTTAAAGTTTATTCTTAATTCTAAATAATTACTTTTATTTATTTGTTTTTCCCTTATTTACGAGGCTAGGAGTACTACTGAATTGTTTTTATTTGCTCCATTATGCTTTCTAATTCTTTTTAATCGCAAAAGGATTAGAGCATAAATAAAGCACTTAGAAATTCATTAGGTTAGTATCCTCGCAATAAAAATCGAAGTATGAGTTGTCTAGGCTAACGAAGTGAAAACAGCGAAATTTTGAAAATTAAAATTTGGCTATGACGAATTTAGTTGTAGAAATTGATTTATTTCTCAATAATCCTTAAATTCGGCATTTTTGATAAAATTTCTTGATTTTTAATCGGCGTGTTTTTGAAATACAGTTGTTCTAAATTTTGCAAATTTTCAAAACCGCTTGGGAATTCGGTGATTTCAGTGTTATCCATAATTAACTCTCTTAA